>CAZEBS010000004.1:0-134722 GCA_964510635.1 uncultured Candidatus Bathyarchaeia archaeon | reverse complement strand
TTGTTCACTCGGTTTATTGAGGAGCGGGTTCATGAGAAGTTTAATGCTCTTCTTGTTTTGACTGCTGGTCAGGCGCCTCGGGCAACTCGACATTTTCTTAACCGGCTGAATCGGGAGCTGGACCTTCCAGTTTTCATTTTTACTGACGGTGACCCTTGGGGGATGCACATTGCCATGGTCATTATTTCGGGTTCAGCGAATGCCGCTCATCTTAGGGGCTTGACTACTCCTGATGCTAAATGGAGTGGAGTCTATGCCACGGACATTGTTGACTATAAGCTGCCTACAGATCCGTTGACGGATGTGGACATTAAGCGGCTTCATGAGTTGACTAAGGACCCCAGATACAAGGGCGAACTATGGAAACGAGAAATCAAGACGTTCCTGAAAATCAAGAAGAAGGCGGAGCAAGAGGCTTTCAGCAGATACGGCTTAACCTACATTGTTGACGAGTATCTGCCAGCAAAACTGGAAGAAATGAGCGACTAAATCGTCTTTAGGCTTGCTCTACTCTGTCTGTTTCTGGATTTTTTGGCACCATTCCATTATTTGCTGTTCAGATTCTTCTCGGTTTTTCAGGGCATTCGTTATTCCCAGTTCGCCTAATGGAGTGTGGGGCTGAAGTGCTTCTTTCAGCTTTTCTAGAGCTTTTTCTGGTTTGTTTCCATCAAGGGTTACGAAACAAGCTATTTGTTTGCCTGAAAAATTGTTTTTCGTAATGAATGTTCTGATTGCTGGCGTTATTTTATCTGCCCATACAGGTGACCCGATGATGATGAAGTCGTAGTTGTCGATTGGTTCGGACACTTTG
Organism: uncultured Candidatus Bathyarchaeia archaeon; assembly: GCA_964510635.1. Taxonomy (GTDB): domain Archaea; phylum Thermoproteota; class Bathyarchaeia; order Bathyarchaeales; family Bathyarchaeaceae; genus Bathyarchaeum. Next base: position 133,911 of record CAZEBS010000004.1, on the reverse strand, counting down.
ATGTCAGTTAGTTTTTCTCTGGTAGCCGCATAGCCGCTCGTAAGAAATCCTAATCTTCCTTTTCGGTTTTTCTTGTCAACCACTTCACACGTTTCTGCGCCTATGTGCTCAGCAATCTTTTCAGCAGCAAATTGTGTGTTTCCTGTTCGTGAATAATAAACAACCAACGTTCTCATACCAAGACCACATCCACCCGTAATATTGGCTAGTAATTTATGACTTTTGACAACTCGATCAATTCATCGAACTGGAGTTTTGGGGTTAAAATTTAATTTTTTCTTTCTTCTACCTGTTGTCTCTTCCTTACTTCACACAATCAGTGGCTGGTCAAACTTTCTTGACTAAGCTCTGGTCAAGGTTTCTTGACAAAAATGCTTTTTTTGTTAGCACTTTCCGATTAATGTAGGAGTCTAGTGAAGTGGATAATACGAAAAAACCGCTTTCACGTCTGCTTCTACTGATTATTTTGATGAGTGGATTATGTTTACCTGCTTTAGCGAATTGTAGCGAAATAAAAGGTGTTTACGCGCCTTCTGCTCCAGAATTTACTGCAGAATTCGTTGATGCGCCTTATTATGTGATCACAACTTATGAGACAGACCCGTACACGGGAGAAAAGGTAGTAGACAGACAAGGTTACATTGTAGAGAACAAATCCTTAGTCGTCACTATCAAGAACCAAGCATTTGTATCCTCTGTTAATGGCACCAAATATTACATGTATTATAATGTTGAATATAGAGGTCATTTTGGAGGAGGATGGGAAGGGGCTGACTTTAGAGAGGAATTCACTATGGAAGAATTTCTTTCAGATGGATTTCCTAGAGCATCGGATTCTGATTACACGGTTTTGTATTTTCGAGCAAATAAATATCCTGATAATGGTCAATTAGATGTTATAGTTCAGGCGCGTATAGGATACGAAGCCGTGATTCAGGTTACGGACTACGATGGAGGTGGTGCCATGTGGTTTCCGGTGGGTTCACACGACGAAGACGGCGTAATATTTGATGCTACTAGTGACTGGAGCGAAATACAAACAATAACCATTAACACGAACAAAAAACCAACGCAACCCAACTTCACTATAACCGAAGAGCTAGACCTACTCAACATAATTCTCATTGGTGTTTTGATACTAATTCCCCTGTTTGCATGTCTAGGGTTACTAATCTACCTCCAAAGAAAACATTCAGTGAAGTAGCCATGCCTGTTCCTCTCATTGGGGAATGTTTGGGTTCGTGGGCTTGGTGACTTCATTTGTCCTTCTTTTCGATTACTCTTTTTAAGTCGTTAAAGTAGCATTTTATGCAATCGTGGGAAGGGTCAGGGCAGGTTCTATGGCACATAATTTCATTTCCTTTTCTGGTTAGTCTGATGCTGTTAACCGTTTTAGTCAGAATGTTCATTGTTCTTAAACCTATCAGATTTGGTCGTGAAGAAGATGGAAGTGTTTTATCCTGATGACTGATGAGTTACCTTTTTTGCTTCTTTTTGTCCATTTTTTCCAGTTCAGTTTCTGGCTGAACACATATCCATCCAATGGCAAGTAATGCTGCAATTATTGTTATCCAACTCAGCCACGCGGATTCAAGTGATCGAGTCCACGTGTTTCCCCAGAGAACAATTTCGCAGAATACTGCCCAGTAGATTCCCCAGAGAAGGAACGGAATGAAGATTGAAACATAAACCAGCTTTCTTTTCCATATCACGCTATTATCTCCAATCCTTATGTTTCTGACTAAGCAGTTTTCCTTAAATCTTTAGTATAACCTGAAGGTATCTGTTATATTCAGTCAGTTAGTTTGGGGTGAAAAAAAGAATTGGTTTTTGAGGTGCGATTTATGGAAGGTGGTGCTCTGATAGAAACTTGGGAAAAGACCGATTTCATTCCGCCAGCAGGTACTGTTGTGACTATGAAGAATGGCATTCGTTATAAAGTGAAAGGGGTGGCAATCCATAGGCCGCCAGACGGTTATCTCCGTTTAGCAAAATCCGTGAAAGTTGTGGTCACAGTAGACAAAGAGTGAAGTTGCATACTTCCGTAGATTCATCAATCCTTTAGGCTGTAGGCTAAATGCTGCAGTTCAGCATGCTTTGCCCCAGCCGATCTTTTCCCATAATCGTTCATGGAGGTAGTATATGACCAGTTGGATGGTCTGGAACGTAACTGAAATGAAGGTTGTTTGAACCAAATTGTTTGTGGCATACCATGTTATTACTATCAAAACTATGAAGGCTATGATCCTGTAAGTTATGCTTTTGACAAGACTTCTCAGCTTGTTATCCAACATCATTCCCCCATTTCATTTCTTTTCAGGTTGCAGATAATTTTATTGCGTCTGGAAGATGGGACCAAAAGCTGGTTATTGTCCATGTTATTGAACGATAAAAGAATGATTCTGTTTATAGTTTCAACTTTATGTTATGTCATTTCAACCGTCATTGTACAACATTTTAAGTATCTGGACGGAATTATTGTTCGGGTACAGAACAAAAACTAATAATGTAACTTTGTGTAACTTACTGTAACTAACTTGATTCTAATTGTTTGGGATGAGATATTGATGGGGAAACGTTCAGATGAAAAGAAAGCTAAACTGATGGCTCTTCTTCAAGAGTATTTGAAGAATTCTAATAGAAGCGATAAGGAAATAGCTAAGGCTCTGGGCGTTTCGCAACCAACTGTATCTAAGATGAAGAAAAAACTATTGGAAGAAGGGCTGGTGATGCAATTTTCTGCAATTCCAGACCTCGTTAAAATGGGCTACGAAATTATGGCACTTTCTTTTGTTAAATTCAATACGAACGAGGTTTACAACTTCAACATGAAAGACGTAATGAAGCTCAAAAGACGGGCAAAAGATTGGGCAGAAAGTAGTCCTTGCATAATATTTGATGCAAAAGCTGAAGGCATGGGGATAAATGCTGTAAACATATCATTGCACAAAGATTACATGGCATACCAAGAATTTCTTAGAGATAGCAAGAAAAAGTGGGGAACTATGATGGCTGAAGTACAATTCGTCCTTGTTGACCTTGTAGGAGGCATCGCTAAACCCTTTTCTTTCAAGTATTTGGCAGAAGACATAAAAACAGACAAGACCCGCCCACCTCTTGAAAAATGATTTCAAACTTAGTACTACCTATCTAATCTGGATTTTAGCAAAATTTATAACCCTCATTTGTTCTTTTTGGAGAGGTAGTACCCCAACTTGAAACTAGCTTTATCTCCCCCTGATGGCTCAGTTTTATTTTAGTTGGGGTACTGCTTTCTCTTTCACTCTTCTCCATCAATACAGCCATGTACAAACGAAAATTACGGTGCTTGAGCACAGAAAAAATCTGGACTGCCAGTTTGTTGTTTTGAGAAGTTGGAGTGGCGTGAGTGTTCAACCACTTATCCGGATGATTTAGCCCAATTCGGTGGTTGTGTTCACGCCAACTCACACCTACTATGGCCTGCCGCAACACAGGACACTACTTGTGTTGTTTTAGTGCTATATAAATATATGGATGGATTATCCAGCCAATATGGGTGGGAAACACAAAACAGTAAAAACCAGTCAAGAATATTGTTTCATCACACATGTCAACCATTGACACTCTGTTTAAAGCAAAAATTGTCTATCTTATTCTCTCAAAAGACACTGAAGAAGCTCTTGAACTACTGAGCCACCACTATGACATTGCAGAACCGAAACTCAGGGTTGGCATGCCAAAGCGGTACTCAAAGAATCCTGCCTGTTACGTGGCAAAAAACAGAACCATTCATGTTGCCCAAAGGGAGCTTCTCTGGAACCCCCATTTGATTCTTCATGAGTTCTATCATCACCTCAGAAAAGAGACAGACGCCCAAGGAGGCATCGAAAAGTATGCAGACAAATTTGCGAAGAACTTTATAGAAGCCTACAAACAAACAACAGCACACAAAACATGAAATCTATTGCTTGATTGGACGGGTCTGGTTTGGATAAAGAACTTCTCTTTGAGCGAGCGGTTGTGGACAGCATCTTAAGTTATGCCCAGATGCTTCATCCCCGAGAATCGATTCTTCTTTTGAGAGGCAAAGCTGACAAACACAAACTGGTAATCAACGACACACAGCTTCCTCCCTTCGCAACCCACGGGAACACCTTCTCCGCCTTTCCCCTACATAGGCTTCCCATCGATTTCTCAGTCATGGGCGTTGCTCACTCCCACCCATCAGGCGCCCTACGTCCCTCAGTTACAGACCTGAACAAGTTCTATGGCAGAATAATGGTCATAACAGCATACCCCTACCTGTCAGAAAGTAACATTGCAGCATTTGACCGACAAGGAAACCCCATGAAATACAAGATTATCTGAAAGCGTTCCTGTTTACAGCCATTTTTTGAGCCACTCTAGCATCTTTTCGGGGTGTTCCCCAAAATATTGGTAGCCCTGGAATCTGTGGGTCAGCTCTTCAATCCAAAAGAATTCCTTTTCTGTGGGCGTATTTTCATAGAAGCCACATATGTCGCTTAATTCAGTCCACGGATCATTTCTGGTCTGAACATACAATGTAGGCACTTTCAGGTCCTTGACAAACTTGGCTGGAGACATATCCTGTAGGCGGTATTTGCTTTGCAAGTTTACAAACAGTTTAATCAACGGAAACAGCAGTGCGGCTCCAAAACTGGTTAACCGTCTTCGCAGATAGGTGCGCGCAAAAACTTCCATGGAAATAGGCTGAACAGCAACTAAACATTTAACGTTCCCAAATTTGTCTGGCTGTTTGCTCATTGCAACGATTGTGGAGTTTGCTCCCATACAAAAACTGACGAACCCAACGTCCTTTTCCTTCAAGTCTTCGTTGCTTTGAATGTAGTCCATCGCCGCTACAACATCCTGGTACTCTTCCAAACCTATTCCTGCTTTGCCGCCATTCGGGCTGGGGTCGCTTTCGCCGTGGTTACGGAAGTCAAACATCAAAACTCCGTAGTCTTCATTGTGCAGGTGTCTGGCTACTTTCAGAAACTCGATTTCTTCATTGTAAAGTTTTGAAAAGCTGCTGAACTCTTTAGTGGAGCCATACTTTGTTAATCCTCCAACATGAGTAATGACGATTAACTTGTTTGATTTGGCGGGTATCAGCCAACCTTTTATGTTAACCCCGTCCGCTGCCTCAAATTCAATGTGCTGAAAATCCATACCATAGTCTTTTGGAGTTTTTGGCACCGGTTGCCTATCCAAATAGATGAGTGTTCTTGAAAGAAAATAACAAACCGCTATAACCCCAAAAACTACCGCCGCCAACAGAACAACAATGATTGTGAACATGAAACAACCTCGCTACCTTTTCATTGTTAGTTACCTCTTTAAAATTTAAATCTTCAAAGGTGCCCGTTGCTTCGGAAGGCTTTAGCTAAAATTGAAAACTTGTTGTTCACGTTCTTCCGGGAGTTGTATTTGGTTTATATTTTATTCGCTTGATTCCATAAGCTGTCAAAGTAAAATTGAAAAACTTCTCTACAACCGGGATGTCTAAATTGTAAATCTATGCCTTCTCCAAGTACCTTATTTGCAGAGAGAGGAACACCGACATACATTTCATCCGTGATGATAAATACTATGGGGGGTGGGTTGAGGATATATCTGATTTGGAAGTTTGGTTGAGCTATTAACTTTTGTAGGGAGTTCCAAATAGGTTTCCAATTTGTTTTTTCAACAATTACTCGATATTTTATCCCACGCTTCATGCATTTTATGTGGGGTTCAGGCATATTAATCAAGCTATCAAGGAATACATGATCATTAAGCAAGATGTCAAAGCTCTTTTGGACAACGTTTGTAGATTGGGCAATTTTTTCTAGTGCAGTTTCTTTTACGAATTTCTGTAACCTGAATTCTTCTGCTTCATTTTTTTGTGATACATTCTTCTTTGGAATTGTTCGGAGTAACTTTTCAGCTTTATCATGGACTTTATAGTATTGCTCTTTCTTGTATTCTAACAGGGCTGTGATTCCTTCTTCAATGGGTATGGCTTCATAAAGTGTCGGTTTTGCCAATATTTTTGCAACTAAACCTATTTTTTCGAGTTGTTTTAATGACTGATAGGTGCTGGATTTATCCGTATTAGTTAAGTTTGATAGTTCTGTTGCTTTTTGTCTACCTGTCATGGCAAGTTGCACGTATAGCTTGGCTTGTAGACCAGTTAATCCCAACTCATTCAGAACTTGAATTTCATTTCGCTGTGAATACATGTTCTTTTCATCTTGAATAATCTCTAAATTGCTATTAATTCTTCGAAATTTAGAATTTGTGGTTGTCCAGCCAGCCCACCAATTTCTCTTAAGAAGTCTCGATTACAACGGTTTGTTTCAGATTAAATTAAGGAAAAGAAGAAAATGACAAAAAAATTAGTTACCAACAAATTAAAAATATCTGCAATACCAATAATTCTACTGCTAACCATATCCACTCTGCTTGTGACTTTCCCCATCACCACCGCCCAATCAGAACCCTGGAAACAGACTTACGCCTTTATTAATGCACTACCAAATCCAGTAGGTGTAGGTCAAGAGGTGCTATTACACGTCGGGATAACAGACAGCCTTGGATCAACAGCATTAGGCTGGGAAAATATAACTGTAACAATTGAAAAGCCCGATGGTAACATAGACACACTTGGTCCTATCAAAACAGACGCAACAGGAGGAACTGGTGCTACATACACGCCAACTCAAGCCGGTACATACATTCTACAGACACACTTCCCCGAACAAATCGCACCTATGGCATTGATTACTAGTCTCCCCCCGGGCACAAGAATGTTAGCCAGTGACAGTGAAGAATTGGAACTAACTGTAACAGACATACAAATAGACTATTATCCAGATATAGCACTTCCAAACGAATATTGGACCCGCCCCATAGATGCACAAGCTAGATCTTGGTCTTCAATCTCAGGAAACTGGCTGACAGCAGCTAGACCCATTTTTTCTGTTCCATTCAATGATTACGCACCTGAGAGCGCTCATATACTGTGGACAAAACAGCTACAGATCGGTGGACTTGCCGGAGGAGAGCGAGGTCCTCACGCATTCGAAGAAGGTGATGCATACGAAGGACTTTGGGGTGATGGCGCAGGAAATCAAGGTCCCGTAATAATAGCTGGAGTCCTTTACTACAACCAATACAAAAGCGAAGGAGGCACTGACGTTGAGCAGGAAGTTGTCGCTGTGGATTTGCATACTGGCGAAGAGTTATGGACAAGAAACTGGAACAGCGCTCGTCTATCGTTTGGTCAAGTGTTCTATTATGACTCGTATAACTACCATGCTGTATTTCCATACTTGTGGTCAGTTATCGGCAGCACATGGAACGCATATAACCCTACTACAGGACGATGGGAGTACACAATGACGAACGTACCTCCGGGCACCAACATATACGGAGCCAACGGCGAAATCTACAGATATACAGTAAACACAACTGCTGGCTGGATGACTCTGTGGAACTCAAGCGGAGTTATTCCCGACGTAGGTAGTTGGGGTAGCCAAGTTCTCGGGAAAACATTAGATGCTACAGAAGGCATTGAATGGAATGTTACAATACCAACAGACTTACCTGGCCCTCCAGGATTTGTCGCTGCCTTTGGAAGTGTCAATGTGATTTCTTATGAAAACGTATTAGTCGGTTCGGATATGGGAATTGGAATTACTTTAGCGTCTGACGCTGTTCACTATTGGGGCTTGAGTGTGAAGCCCGGTGAAGAAGGACAGTTGCTGTTCAATAAAGCCTGGCAATTACCAAGTGCTAACCTGACCATGGGTATAACTGCTGTAAGTGAAGAGGATGGTGTTTTTATCCTAGCTGCAAAAGAAATCAGACAATTCTGGGGCTTCAGTATCGAGACGGGAGATCAACTCTGGGGTCCAACCGAATCTCAAATCTACTTAGATGCGTATCAAATAACCGCTGCCTCTCAAGGACCCGACACCTCATGGTGGGCTGGTGGATCGGTGGCTACTGCCGATGGCATACTTTACTCAGCGTCCATAGGTGGAATAGTGTATGCATACGATGTCACGTCTGGTGAACCTCTTTGGACTTACGAAGCATCTGATCCCTACAACGAAATCTTGTGGAATAATAACTGGCCAATGCGAGTTCTATTCATTACTGACGGAAAACTCTATGTTGGACATGATGAACACTCTCCGATTGATCCTAAACCACGTGGTGCACCGTTCATTTGTCTCAATGCCACAACCGGTGAAGAAATATTCAGAGCAAACGGCTTATTCCGTCAAACAGAGGCTGGTAGTCGTGCAATTATTGGAGACAGCATAATAGCAACAGTTGACTCATACGACGAGCGCATATATGCTATTGGTAAAGGTCCAAGTGAAACCACAGTTACAATCAATAACAATGTTGTTTCTCAGGGAAGCAGTATTCTATTAGAGGGTACTGTAATGGACATTTCTCCAGGAACTACTGATGCAGCATTACAACTACGTTTCCCGAAAGGAGTTCCAGCAATGTCTGATGAATCAATGACCGCGTGGATGTTATACGTATACAAACAGTTTGCTTGTCCGGCTGACGTGAAAGGTGTTGACGTATTCATAAAGATACAAGATCCTAATGGTGACTATTATTCAACAACTGTTACAACAGATGGTAGTGGAGCATTCAGTATGGCATGGGCTCCACAAATTGTCGGTATGTACCAAGTAACTGTGCTGTTCCAAGGCTCCAACTCTTACTATTCATCATGGGCAACAAAGTCATTTGTTGTAGACGCTACACCGGCAGCTCCAAGCTATAACGGTCCAACTGCAGAGGAGATTGCTGCTGAATCTGCTTCGAGAACTATTGCCATGATGCCTCAGTTCCCATATGTTCCAACTGCTGAAGAGATTGCTGCTGATGCTGCCCAGAGAACTATCAACATGCTCCCACAATACCCAGATACCACATGCCCAGAGATTCCAGCATACCAAACAATCGACATAGTCATCATAATACTCGTTGTCGTCGTGCTGATCATCGGACTATACTGCTGCATCTTCAAGAAGAAATAAACCACCCAAAATTTCCCTCCCTTCTTTTTTTGGGAGTAAAACTTAACTGAAGAAAATGGGGCTGAAAAGGCTCATGCACGGAATGAAATTCGCAAAAAGCAATAGTAGTCTAAGTTCCATTGTTTTCTCCTATTGTTTTTTCATTCCCAATTTTTTGACACCGTGCAGAAGCCTCAGCAAACCCCTATTCTTCACAAATAAAATGCTTGCACTGCAAGAGGCTGAGTGGGCTTTGGAAAGTTTACATTCCACCAGAATGTGCAGGTTTGTTCATGTTGTCCTGCTTCCTTCTTTCCAGAACCCCAGCAAACTCCTTTATGCGCGCGCATAAGCATCATTTCAACCTTATTATGTTTTTAACGCTGAGTATTAGATAAATTAAAATAAGTCTTGGGACTGTAACATAAAACCTTGAGGGTTCTGGCATGACCGAGGATAGACCCATGGTATTAGGGATAATCGAGAAACTATTGGGGTTAATACTCATCATCATAGGCGCACTAGTTGCAATCGACTCCACTAATCCCCCACCCGGAGACATCAGCCACTTTCCAGGAATATTCACACTCATTGGCATAGTAATCTTGGCAGCAGGAGTCTTTCTCCTAATAACCAAAGCCAAGTAACAACCCAGCCACACCCTATTAGGAGCCTAATAGAGGTACATTGTTGAAAACAGTATTTTTTCGGAAAAACAGCAGAATACAATCCAAAAAGTTAAGTTCTGCCACGGCAACCATGATGGACTGGAGAAATTGGCTTTGCTTGCGTATGTTCTGATTACAGTGCAGTCGGGTTCAGAGAGGGAATTCCTGAAACAAATCGCCAAATTCAACGAGGTTGTGGAAGCAAACCTTGTCATTGGAGAAAACGACATCGTCATAAAAATAGACGTCAAGGACATAGCTCAAATGGACAAGTTCCTGACAGACAAACTCAGGGTGCTCCCCGACGTCTTCCTCACAACAACAATGATAATCACTGAACAGGTCAAACCAAAAAAAGCCTAAACCATTGCTCTCAAAAGGTATATGTAGCCCACTTCTATGAGGGCAGCTATCAAGAAAAGCAAGTAGATTCCCGCGAGAGCCTTCGTGGTCATGTTTCTTTTCAATGTCCTTTCTATCGTCTGAAATATTCCATATCCTTCGATAATGGCGTTTGGCGTGCTCAAGAGAATGACCAGAACCAGAGTTTCTACAAAGACCTTGCCGTAAACCAGGGTGCTTGCCCTGAGAATGCTGATGAAAATCACCATAACCGTAAAAACAAAGGCGAATATGCGCGGGTTATGAAGAACCACATAGTCTGTCTCATTTTTAGACATGAAATTCAAGACAAGCCCAACATAGAAAGTCATCCCAAGCAGAATCAGCGAGACCACCAAAACGTTATGAACAAAAATGAAGAAAACAGCCAAGGGCGCATTCGAAAAAACATCTCTTAAACTTCCGAAAAAGGAACTGTTCTCTACGTAAGCAAAAACCAGCAACAACAGAAAAACTAAACCCAAGATGACCGTTTTTTGTTTCGGATTCACTTCTTTGTCTCCATCATGATTGGAACTAGAGTATTGAAAGAATAGGCAACCACTTGAAAAGTATTGTTGAAAATCCCAAGAACATATTCAAAAGAACCAAAATAACCACGGCAACAACCACTGACGTTAATCCCACGGCGATGGCACCAAAAAATCCTGTTTCATAGTAATGCCTGACCAAAAGCAGCCAAGCGACTAAAGAAAGAATAATCGCGAGCTCTAGACTAAAAACCGAAAGGCAGACAATCAAAACAAGAGTTCCAAGAACCGAGATGGCAAAGGCGTCCTTGAAGCTGGCTCTGCCTGTTCCAACCACAACATTGCCTGCCAGATAAAAAATGACTGACAGAACAGCAAAAATTATGGCAAAAGAGATTGCGAAAAAAAGCAGATCAGTTAGTCCAGATGGCTCAAGCAACGTATCCAGCTGGAGTGCGGCAATAGACGCTGTCAACATAAGCTGTTACCAACTTATCCTACGAATACCGTTGGCTGCCAAATAAAGATTTGTTAGCCCCAATTCGGTTGAACCCAATCCTGTCTGACAAAAAATGGCGGTTTACGGGGCTACTCCCTGCCCAATTCAACATAACAGATAGCCCTTTTTTCCCAGAAAGGGGTAACTCTTTAAAGGAGGATGATTCCAGAATTAGAATCCCAACTAAGAGGACGTTGATTTTATGAAATTAAATGGCCCTGCCATAATTGGAGTTGGCAGGACAAAGTTTGGAGAACACTACGAACGAGACCCTGAGTCTCTTATAGATGAGGCTGGGCTCCAAGCACTTGATTCCGCAGGCATAACCCGAAAAGATTTGGATGCCTGCTACCTTTCAGATTACTTTCTTCAGGTCACAAACAAAATCGGACTAGAAGAAGGCTTCTTCTCTGAGCTCTTGGAACTTCATGTTCCCATGGAAAAAACAAGATCATTCAGTTCTGCACTCCTCAATGCCTGCCACGCAGTCCAATCAGGAAAATATGACACAGTGCTGGTGGGCGGGATGGAAAAAATGACTGACCGCTGGGACAAAATCAGAGACGACCTCATGCTCCTAGAAGACCCGTGGAGCTACTACGCAGGATGCACACCCGAAGCAAACCATGAACTATTACTCAAAGGCTACATCAAAAAATACGGAATCTCTGGAGAGCAACTCCAAAAATTCTACTTGGCTCTTGCCAAAATCTCCGTAAAGAACCACCAAAACGCCACAAAGAACCCCCTCGCCCAATACACAAGTCCGATAACAGTGGACACTGTGTTGAAGGCCCGGACCAGAGCTTGCAAGGCTTTGGGGCTTTTTGATTTTGCACCCATATCTGATGGCGCTTCAGCCCTGATTCTTGTCAGCCCAAAGGCAGCTAAACGTTTTTCAGACGTTCCAGTTTATGTTTTGGGTTCCTCTTCAGCCACTGACTACATCACCTTTCCCTCACGGGAAGACAGAACAGGATTCATGGCCAGCAGGTTAGCTATGCAGACAGCTCTCAAACAGGCTAAAGTTGACATCAAAGACATTCAGATAGCTGAATTATACGATCAGTCAACCCTCTTGGAGATGATATCCTTAGAGGACTTGGGCTTCTCTAAGCGAGGAAAAGCTTGGCTTGACATATATGAAAGCTGCAAAGACTCTTGTAACTTCTATGAAATCGAGGGAAGAAAGCTCTTCGTGAACGGGAATGGAGGCTTAAAGGCTGACGGAAATCCCTTAGGCGCCACTGGAGGCGCACAAATCTTTGAGATTGTCAAGCAACTCAGAGGAGAAGCTAAGAGCAGACAAGTTGAAGTGAACGGAGAATCACCAAGGCTGGGTTGTGTCTCAGAGTTGGAAGGCTTCGGCACAAAAGCATACGTCCACATTTTGGGGAGGAACTAAAGATGAGCAGTGAACCTATCGAAAGACGAGTCTCCTACATCGGAGACAGACTGAGAGGCAGCCAATGTACTATCTGCGGAAAAGAATACTTCCGCGGCAAAAATTACTGTGGCAACTGCGGAAGAAAGAGCTTCGGAAAAATGAAGGACATAGACTTCTTCTATGATAAAGGCAACCTAGAGGCTTCTACTCTTGTTAGCGAGCCCACTAACAGATTCGTGAAGATGGGCTCATATATTTACGGAATTGTCGCCTTCCATAACGGAAAAACTAGGGTTCCGGGAAGGCTAACCGACGTCCTGATTGAAGACGGAAAAACTGACATCTCCTGTTTTGATGGAAAAGATGTTGTTCCACGGTTCCGAAGAAGACATTCTGTAAGCGAAAGTGACATCATTCCGACAATCTCCCTTGCCTTCACGCCCGCGGATGGCTACTATCCCCACCAAACATATGAGGTCAGGAAACCGAAGAAGGAATACGATACTCCTGGAATCGTCGGATACGGCGTCTACACCTCAAAATTCAGGATTAAAGAAGGGCAGATGGAGCGGTCTGTACCCTTCATTGACGAAGACGCTGTCACCGCTGCAGTAGAGGCAGGAAAATTAGCTCTGATTCAGTCTGGAGTGGACAGATTCCTCATCGGCAAGATTTATGTCGGCTCAGAATCGAACCCGTACGCTGTCAACCCCATCGCCTCCAAAGTTGCCCAAGTTCTGAAGCTTGGCAAAGTAGAAACCCACGATGGCATACGAAGCATGGACGCAATCGACACAGAATTCGCGTGCAAAGCAGCCACAAGCATGTTCAAGGACGCAGCCGCTCTGGTGTATTACCCAAAGTCCAACATGAAATATGCTATGGCTATAGGCACAGACAACTCCCAAGCAGCACCCCGAAACGAGATCGGAGGCGAACTGGACTATTTTGTGGGCTTCGGCGCCGCCGCCTTCATCTTCGGTATGCAGGACGTTATTGCTGAGATCGAGGGCTGGTACTCCTGTACCTCGGACACGCCAGACTTCTGGAGAAGAGACCTGCAGCCCTACCCCAGACATGGAGGACGATTCACTGGAGAGCCTGCCTACTTCAAGCACGTCATGAAAGCCTGCAAAACGCTTATGAAGCAACAGAATCTCCAAGTCGAAGACGTTGACTACTACGTTTCTCATCAACCAAACCTGAGATTTCCAGTCAAAGTTGCCCGCCAACTAGGATTCAAGGAAGAACAATATCTGCCAGGTCTGAAGGTAAGTAACTTCGGCAACACGTACTCTGGCGCTTCGCCACTCGGTTTGGCGGCTGTGCTGGATGTTGCTAAGCCAGATGAACGAATCGTGTTTGTCAGTTACGGCTCTGGGGCTGGAAGCGACGCATACTCCTTCATGACAACCAATCAGATACTGGAGACAAATAAGCGGCAGAAGTTTACGGTCCGCCATCAAATTGAAAGCAAGAACTTGGAATACGTGGATTACAATACTTACAGAAGACTTAAGCGCGGACTCTGAAACATGGTCGTTTAGTTGAGTTGTTGTGGGCTGTTTTTTTGTGTTCTGTTCGATTGACACAAGAGAATATTTATTAAATATTAATACATAATATACTTGTGGACTCCCACCCACGGAATCAACAATGAAACTAAACAACCATCTAGATTTTCAATACAAATTCTGCCTTCATAACACTTTCAAAGCAAAACTCCAGAAACAACAATCAGCACAACCTTCTAAATAACAATAAGCAAAAACGAGGCATAACCTAATGGCTGTAAAAAGAGGAATGATAGTATGGCTATCTGCCTTTGCAACTTTCTTAGCTATCTTAAGTTCTTTTGGTATGGCCGTTCTGGTAGTTAATCAGGGAGCAGACACCATCGTAAACCCCTACATACTAGGCGCCCTATTCGGCAATCTCAGCGCAGGAACCTACCTATGGATATGCGTAACATCAACATGCATTCTTCTAGGCGTCACATGCATAATCGCATACCGTAAACAGCCCCCAGACCCAGAAATCGTTAAGATGTTCCTGAAAGTAGGCGGAAACTTGGCTGCCCTCAGGAAAGCCCAAGAAGCCTCAATAACTGAAGTGGCTGACCAAATTGAATATGGCAGAAAAGTAAACCAGAAGTTCTTCACTAAAGTAAACACAGACTTGGAAGAAAATGGCAAAGAAACTCTTGCTCTTCTTGCAGCACAAAAAAGAATGATCAAAAAGGCTCGCACGGACATGATTTCCACAATAGAGAAGAAAGCAGATGAAACCGGACAAAAGGTGTCTGCTGACCTGAAGAAGGAGCGGGCGGAATTGGAAGAAATTAAAGTTAGGCTCGAAAGAATCGAGGGAAGCATGGTGCCAAACCAAGCTGAGCTGAAAAGCTTCGCCAAACCTGAGGACATAAAAGGGATTGGTCCGAGTTTAGGAAAGGAACTGCGTGGTCTTGGCATAAACTCTGTTGGCGACTTCCTTACAACAGACCCAGTTATCATCGGAGAAAAGACGCGAGTTTCACAAGAGATGGCTGAGAACCTGCAATCAATAGGTCAGCTTATGATGGTTCCGGGAGTAGACGCGAATGACGCTGAAATACTATTAGAAGTGGGTGTGAAATCAAGAAAGGAGCTGGCGGGTCAGGATTTGATTAAGCTTAGTAGAAAAGTGAGCGAAATCGCCAAGAACTATGTTGACGAAGGCAAGATTTCTAAGGACGAATATCCGTCAATCGAAGAAATCTCCTCTTGGATAAGAATGGCCTGATTGCTGTTTAATTATTCTGGGGAAAGGTTAAATAGACGCCCAAGCCTATATGGTCGGGTTCTAAGATGATACGAAGACTTGTACTAGATGTCTTAAAGCCCCATAAACCCAGCGTTGTTGAAGTCTCAGAAGCTCTCAGCCACTTAAATGGAGTGGAAGGAGTAAACATCATTATCAACGAGATAGACCAGCAAGTCGAAAACGCAAAAATAATTGTTGCTGGAATCTCGATAAACTACGAGGAGATCAGAAGTAAACTACAGGAATTTGGTGCTACTATCCACTCTATTGACGAGGTTGCGGCTGGAAAAAGAATTGTTGAAGAAGTAACAACGCCTCAAGACCAATCTGCACGAATGTAAAACAGTTTAGACATCCTAAATCTTTTGCAACAACGGGAGAATTAACGGAGTTTTGGCCCAACCCTGCTAGACTGCTCCCAGCAGCAGTGCGATTACTACTGTTGCTACTCCAGCTATCAGTGTTTGGAGTCCGTAAAGTAGAGCGTTTTCTTTGGCAACTTTTCCTAGGTACACGCCAAGCATAAACAGAGTTATCAAAGTCACTACAAGAGATGCGATGTAGGTGACTTGAACTGCTATTAACCCCTGTAACAGAAGGAAAAAGGGTGACAACGAAATAAGGGCAGTTAAAATTGGTGACCCTCCGTCAACTAGGGCAGCGTAGAGGGAAACAAAACGGGTGGCATCAGATATCACGCAATCATCAAGTTTAGTTATCATTGCGGATTCAAGGTCCTTAAGGCCTCTTTTTCTTTCAGCCCTTTCAGTCATGTATGCGCCGGATATCCCTGAAATTCCCATTGCCAAACAAGCGCCTAAACCAGCAGTCACAACAATTTCTGGTTGCGTAACGTTCACAACCCATGCGCCCACAATTATTCCGAGCATGGTCATGGAGCCGTCAAAACCGTTTTTCACAAAATACCTTCTTGCTATAGGCCCCATCTCAGTGATTTGAATGTACAATCTAACTCGTTTAATCAGAGCTCTTAAACGGCTAATCAAGTTCCTCACAACAAAAAAGTTCTGCGAACCCTACACCAGTAATGCAAAAACGTATTGCATTTGATAGCGCCATTAACTGACCAGACTTCCCTTGTCCTTACCTTGGCTGTTCGGTATTAATGAACCTTTTCCTCGTTGGTCAAGCTTCCGATTTTTGTGCTTTTTGAGCGATTAGGCAGTTTGACGTTAACAGTTATTAGGCGGTTAATGGGACACTTTAGCTAAATAAGAAACACATGCAGATAGGCATTGAATGTTGTGGAGAACTCGGTGAAGATGTTTGTTCAGGAAGTATTTGAGGTTCTGTATTCTCCGGTTAAGGCTTTCAAAAAAATCATTGAAAACCGTGACTTCAAAGGAGTCATTCTGGTCCTAGTGCTCGTTATAGCTTCTATGATAGTCTCACAGTATGTCGTTGCTTCGAAGCTTACACTCGAAACCAGAACACCTGAAACTGATGACTGGACCGAAATGCTTACCGGCCAGCACAACTGGACCTCTAACGGATTGCCTTTACTGGACGATACCCATTATCAGATGGGCAACTTAGATGGTAACCACAGCATCAGCTCTTTAGCCCCTGACGAAACAAGCATATGGCTGAAGCTCGCGGATATAGAGCCCATCAGCTGTTCAGAGGCGAGTCAAAAGGAACTGTTCTTCTGGCTCAAATGGATCAATGAAGGAGAATCGTCTCCAAGTGGAGGAACCCTGAAATTGTTCTCTGGTAGCGAAGACAGCTACTTTGAATCAGACATAACCTCTTTCTTGGCCTCAAGCGGAGAATGGGCAAACGTCACCCTTACTGTTGGTTCAGATCAGGGCTGGACTTCAACCAATTCTCCTGACTGGCAAAGCATAACAGGAATAGAGTTCAAGCTGGATTGGTCATCCTCGGCGAATCTGACAATGAAAGTTGATGGCTTGTTTTTCAGGAAATTTGTTCCCTTCATTGAAGCTGCAGGATCTGGCGGGGTGATTCAGCTTGCATTACTTAATCTTGGAGTGCCGTTCATCATGGATTGGATTCTCTGGTCAGCTGTTCTGCTGGTTGTAGCAAAGCTTTTCCAAGAAGATCTTGGACGCTGGGCTAATCTTCTTGTCATAATCGGATATACTTACATCACCTCAGCTGTTTACACTCTCGTAAACACAGCCTTCATCGCAACTCTTCCACCTATAAACTGGTACCTAGACCCTGCCATCACACAAACTGTGCTTAACGAGTTGTGGGTTCCCCTTCCAGCATACACTGTGTCCTTATACCTTCCGGTGATAGGAAGCATTTGGACAGCCCTTCTTGCCGCAGTTGTAGTGCGTCTCATGGTGGAGACTAGCTGGAGAAAGGCTTTAACCATCGCATTGGTCGCTTTTGGCGTAAATTTCGTCTTAAGTCCATTAGTGCAGCTGCTCATAGGCTTCTAAAACGGGTGATAGCTTCCAGCCTTTGCTTGCTAGACCAGAAATTGGAGAATGTTTCGGTTTTGGCAGGCTGAAGATGCGTTTCTATGCTCTAGAGATGTTCTTTTATGTTAGGTGGCAAAACTTATATTCGACGTTATTACTCCTTCATTTCGCCAACAAGAAGGAGCAAGCGTAAAGTCGTTCTGATGGCAGGCTGGTTCATTTTGGTGGCGTTGGATAGAACGGAGGAAGAGATATTTGAAAATTAATGAATTAAGAGATGGAGCCCGAAGGGTTGACATTGAGGCAAACGTGATTCAGAAATCAGAAACCCGCGAAGTTCGTTCAAAATACACTAACGAAAGCTACAGGGTTGCTGATGCTACAATCGAGGATGAAACAGGTACCATAACTTTGACTCTGTGGAATGAGCAGACTGAGCAAGTCAATGTCGGTGACCGCGTCAGAATCGAGAATGGTTACATCAAATCCTTCAGAGGAGAGCTTCAGCTTAACTCAGGAAAATATGGGACATTAAATGTCCTTTAGGCACACTTTTTCTACATTTGATTAATTTGGTGAATCAGGATGCCATACGAAAGAGACGGATTTGACAGAAGCTTCCCTCCAAAACCAGTTGAACTTGGAAAAGAGTACGATGTAGAAATTGAGGAGACTAGCCGCCGAGGAGAAGGAATAACAAGAATCGAAGGACTTGTGGTCTTTGTTCCTAACAGTAAACCTGGGGACAAACTGCGAATCAAGATAACTAACATCGGCAGAAAATTTGCAGAAGCAGAGGCTGTTGGAGCCGCAGAAGAAACAAGCGAAACCGAATAAACGGAATTTCTTTTCCAAATCCTTTTTTCATAACTTTTATCGCGTCAATGTGAACTAAAGTTCCTCTCTGCTGAGTAACAGAGAAGAAACATGCGATTTGCGGTAGGTTGCTTTTTCGGATAATCGCGTTTTTAGCGTTAAGGTTAATATTAGAGAGCAAATTATACCAGAGAACGATGGTTAGATAAGCCCGTTTAGCCCGGTGGTGTAGCGGCAATCATGGAGGCCTTTGGAGCCTTCGACGGGAGTTCGAATCTCCCCCGGGCTACCAATGTAACCAAGATTAGACACTTCAAACACGCCCTAAAATCAATCTTGGTGTATGGTTCTTACTTTTTCCCTTTCCAAAAAAGAAAAGATGGGGAGATTAGCCTTTTTCTTTGTTTAAGAGCATTAACACTACTGAACCGACAAACAAGATTCCTAGCCAAAGAGCCAAATTCATTGTTAGTGCTGCAATGTCTACTGCCCAGATGTTTGCTGCTCCTGCTATTGTGCTCAGAGTTTGTGTTGCCCAAACAAAGGGAAAGCCATAGTCTACGTGAACGTTATCTGGCCAATCAAATCTGTTGCCCCATGTTGTTGCTAGGACTGTTATGACGGTCAAAACAGCAATGAATACTAAAGTTAGAATCGTTTTCTTCTTCATTAACATCGCCTCCTTCATTTATACATTAAGAACTTGTGCCATATTTACTAATAAAAACGGATGTTGATTCCATGAAAAAAGCATAGAATTACTTGGGATGCTGGAAGAGAAAGTAGTTATAACTGTAGAGCAGGATAAAAGATGGGGAGATTGTAGATGAAGTCTTTGTTAGTGGTGTATTCGTATCATCACATGAATACTGAGCAAGTCGCCAAGGTCTTCGCACAAGTTCTTGATGCACCAATCAAGACTCCTCAGCAAACTGACCCTAAAGAGCCTCAAGAATATGATCTGGTGGGTTTTGGGGCAGGGATAGACAGTGCAAAACACTACAAACCCTTGCTCGATTTCGCTGACAAACTGCCAGATGTGGACAGCAAGAAGGTCTTCATTTTTTCAACCGCCGGCTTATCAAGTAACAAGAAGCGGGGCAAAGACCACTCCTGTCTTAGGGACAAGCTGGAATCCAAGGGCTACGTGATAGTTGACGAGTTTCAATGTAAAGGCTTCAACACAAACAGTTTCATGAAATATTTTGGCGGAATGAACCGGGGCAGACCTAACGCCAAAGACCTCAAAAAGGCGGAAGAGTTTGCTAAGAACCTGAAACAGAACCTACAAGGATGAAATCGGTTTGAATCAGACAGAATCTCAGGAGAGCTGGTTCGCTAGAGCAAAGGCTGAGGCGAATAAAGGTGTCTCAAACAGCGATCGTTTCACGGGCATCGCTCTAGTTGTTGCCTGCATTTTGCTGATACTGTATTTTGTTTCTCATCAGTTGGGGTCAACAGGCTTTTTCACTCCAAAATTTGGAGCGCTGGAGATGTTCCTGCTTTATGGGTCTCTAGCTGCTTGGATTATTACAGGTAGCTTGGATGGAATATTTGGTCAAAGGCTCCTTTCTCGTCTCTTTGACGTCTTTTTCGGACTAATTTTCCTCACCCTCAGCCTTGTTTGGCTCCTAGTAACCTTTCCTTTCGAATTTGCCTATTTTTCAGATGTGCTGCCCGATTTTCTCAGGTTTCTGGTACAATGGATATCCAATGACGTAGCTCGAGGGATAATGGTGCTGGGAACCATCCTGCTTATTGTTGCAGGAATTTACAGTCCAATAGCCTACAAGTTCGTGAACATAAAACGCTAAGTCAAAGAAACGCATCAGCCTTTAATGTTAACACTTTTTTATGTGCCTCTAGAGTATAGCATGTGTGGGGATGTGTATGAGTTTCTTGCCAGGAAAGGTTCCAACCGAAATTTTGGAGAAGATAGTTTTCAGAAACTTGGGCGCCAAAAGAGACGACGTTGTCCTCAGCCCCTCCATAGGCGAAGACGCGGCCATAGTGCAAGCAGGAAACAAGGTTTTGGCGGTGTCATCAGACCCGATTACTGGAGCCGAAAAATGGCTGGGATGGTTAGCCGTCCATGTAAGCGCAAACGATGTTGCGACCCGCGGAGTTCAGCCCTGCTGGTTCAACTCCATAATATTGTTGCCAAAAAATTCTACAACTGACCTCATTGAGAAGATTTGCACTCAAATGGACAAGGCTGCACGACAACTGAATGTTGCCATCATAGGAGGACACTGTGAAGTCACTCCAGGAATAGACCATCCCATAGTAACTGGATGCGCCATAGGCGTTGCTGAGGACGGAAAGTATGTGAGTTCAGGCGGCGCAAAAATTGGAGACAAAATCATACTGACAAAGGGAACAGGAATAGAAGGAACAGCAATACTGGCTTCAGACCGACGGGCAGAGCTGCTGAAAGTCTTTGATGAAAGTTTCGTTGACAACGCGGAGAATTTCTTCAAAAAAATCAGTGTAGTAAAAGACGCCATCACAGCCTTCAACACTGGAGGAGTCTCAGCCATGCATGACCCTACTGAGGGTGGAGTGGCAGGGGGCTTGCATGAGTTGGCTGACGCCGCAAAGGTTGGCTTCCAAGTTTACGTAGAAAAGATTCTGGTTCCTGAAGAGACACGTAAAATCTGTGCCCACTTTAGGATTGACCCTCTTCGGCTCATTAGCTCTGGTTCTCTTCTTGTTGTGGCGGATGAAGAGAGGGCGGATGAGATAATCGGCAGTTTGTCAAGAAACCGTGTTCAAGCTTCGATAATAGGTGAAGTGACGGAGCCTTCATCTGGAAGAATCTTGGTTACAGAATCTGGAGAAAAAACTGAGCTTGTCAGACCAGTCAGCGATCACCTCTGGAAGGCACTC
Organism: uncultured Candidatus Bathyarchaeia archaeon; assembly: GCA_964510635.1. GTDB lineage: Archaea > Thermoproteota > Bathyarchaeia > Bathyarchaeales > Bathyarchaeaceae > Bathyarchaeum. Next base: position 112,529 of record CAZEBS010000004.1, on the reverse strand, counting down.
GCCAAACCAGCTAAAACTTAGTCTATTCAGAAGAGGTCTTGCCGCAACTCTTGTGCAATGCTCTTTATTCCAACAAACTGAACCGCTACAAAGCCTATAACGATTCTGAGCCAAACCCGCAGAATCTGTATAAGAACTGTTGCCGCTGCGCCAACAGTGAATTCTACTGCAAGGAGACCATAGAGCCAAGTCATTGCTGTGTCCACAACACCCACTTCTGCTGGTATTCCAAGAGGAATGGACTGAACAGTTACGCTGACAGATTGAACAACCATGATTACTGCCAAGTCAACCTGCTGACCAAGAGAAACAAAAACAAGGTAAGACAGGAGTATGCTGAGGAACCAGCCAACCAGCGAAAAAAGGATTGGCGGAACTAAACCTTTAGGATTCTTACCGAACGTGTCAATTGAGTCGTGAAAAGCACTTAATGCCATCATTGCCTTCGTCTTTATGCCTTCAACATTCAATCGTCCCCTAGTAACAAAACCCAAAAAACGCAACACAGCGCCGATTAATCTCTGTGCCAGCTTCTCGTTTGAACTCAAGAGAAATATGAAAAACAGCGAGATAGTTGTGCCAACAATTATGATTACAGTCAGAGCTGAAACGCTAACAGGAACTTCAATTTTTCTTGCATAAAGCAGCACGAAACTGAAGATTAGACTGCCTAACGGGATTATCATGGATAAAATTCTGTGACCTAAAACCGAAGCCACAACCTTTCCTGCGTTTTCGCCTGAGCCCTTGGTCATGACGTAAACTTTTGTGGCATCTCCGCTAATGGACTCTGCAGGCACCAGCAGGTCAACAAACACTCCTACCCATGTATAGATGACCGTTTTTCGGAAGGGAACTTTGATTGAGAGTAGACGGAGAAAACATTGCCATGTCAGAGCAGTAGTGAACATGTTTAATACAAGAACCGCTGCTGCCATGCCGTAGTAAACGAGGTTGACGCCCTTAATTATGGCGACCATTTCGGGGATGCCGACGAAGAAGTAGAGGTAGGCAACAAAAATCAGTATACCTAGCAGCAGAAAAGGCACTGTTCTCTTCAGGGAAAACCCCTTTTCAGTAACCATCAGCTTCCGCATCCATCGTAGATACGAGCAAATAGATGCTTCTGCATATTATCTTTTACCCGATTTCATCAACCAGAACAATTCGCTTGATTCTTAGAATTCTGGTTTTGTTTTTCCAAGCTTCTTGTCTAAACATGCTTTGATGAAGCCGTAGTATTCTGGTTCTGGTCTAGTGGGTCGGCTTTTGAATTCGCCGTGGAACTGGGAGGCAAAGAAGAAGAATCTGTCCGGAAGTTCAAGGATCTCCTTTCGTCTGCCGTCTGGGCTGTTGCCTGAGAAAACCATCCCCTTCTTCTCCAGAGTGTCCCAGTAGTCTAGATTAACTTCCCATCGGTGTCGGTGACGCTCAAAAATCCTTTCAACGCCATAAAGGGTGTAAGCCATCGTGCCCTTATGTACCAGCACTTCGTGGGCACCTAAACGCATAGTGCCCCCCTTGTTGTTCACGTGCCTCTGTTCAGGCATCAAATCAATCACTGGATGAGGCGTTTCTGGATTAATTTCAGTGCTGTTTGCTCCATCCAATCCACAAACGTGACGGGCGAACTCGACAACTGCCAACTGGAACCCATAGCAGACGCCCAGAAACGGAATGTTGTTTTCGCGGGCAAACTGGATGCCCCTAATCTTTCCCTCTGTGCCACGTGGACCAAAACCATACGGAATAAAGATTCCATCAAGCCCCTCAAGAGCCTTCACTCCGTCTGGGTTGTTTTCCAGGTTCTCTGCCTCAATGTAGTTTATCTGAACTTTTGTCTGGCAGGCTGCACCAGCGTGTCTGAAGGCTTCATTCATGCTGACGTAGCTGTCAACTAAGCCCGCGTATTTGCCGATCAGGGCTATCTTAACTTCATGCTTGCGATTTTCAAAGGAATCTACAAACTTTTTCCATTCGCTCCACTTGGGCTTCTTTTGTGGTAGCCCCAACCGTTTGCAAACGTAATCTCCCATGCCCTGCTCATCCAAGATCAGTGGAACCTTGTAGATGGATGGCACATTATATGAGCAGAAGACTGCTTCTTCAGGGATTGTTCCAAACAGCGCCACCTTACTACGGATGTCGCTCTCAATCATTCTTCTGCATCTTGCCACGATGGTGTCTGGCTGGATACCGATTCGCCTCAGCTCGTTAACACTGTGCTGGAGAGGCTTGGTTTTCATTTCGCCTGTGACATCTAAGATTGGAATAAGGGCAAGATGGACATAGAGTATGTTGTCGAAGCCTTCCTCTAGCTGCATCTGGCGGATTGCCTCTAAGAAAGGCAGTCCTTCTATGTCGCCTACTGTTCCCCCAAGCTCGGTTAGGACCACTTCAGCCTTAGATTGTTCTGAAACGCTTCGGATGCGCCGTTTAATCTCGTTTGTGACGTGGGGAATGATTTGGACGCATCTGCCGAGAAAGTCTCCTCGCCGTTCGCTGTCGATTACTGTTTGGTAGATTTGTCCTGTTGTTACATTGTTTTCTTTTGGCAGGTTAATGTTCAGAAATCTTTCGTACCCGCCGAGGTCAAGGTCTGTTTCGCCTCCGTCCTCTGTAACAAAAACTTCTCCGTGAATGTAAGGATTCATAGTCCCAGCGTCAACGTTCACGTAAGGATCAACTTTTATGACTGTGACGTCGAAGCCTCTGACCTGAAGCATTTTTCCTATGGAAGAAGTAACAATTCCTTTACCGACAGAGGAAAGCACACCGCCTGTTACAAAAATATACTTGACCATCTGGTTAGCCTCCACAATAATAAGTCCCTAAACTATGTTTGCCGTTAAAAATCCTTTCTACACGATAATGTATCAGCAATTAGTCGCTGGGTGTTGCTGCATTTGCTGTTTTGCTCTGGTTTAATGTAGCCAAAGCCAGTTCGCCAGCTTCCTTCATTGTATTGCCCAAAGAAACAAAACCATGATTCCTCAAAACAATCAGCTTGCGGTCTCCTAGAACCTTCAGCACCTCCCTCGCCAACTCGACTGTGCCCGATTCATACTCCTTTTCTGTTATGGATAACCCCAGTTTCTCGGCGTGGGCTATGATGGCATCGTTATGTCCATGGAAAACAGCGTTCACGTCCTCGCATGTTTTGTAGATTAGGTGATGCATTATCGACTCTGAGGAGGGTTTTGTTTGTCCTTCAACAAAAAATGTGTTGTCTTGTTCATTGTAGGCTTTAACGTAGACAAAGCAGACGTCCTCCAAGGCTTCTTTATCCTTCAGTCCAGATGCGGTTATAACGAAACCGTCTTTTGATCTGAAACTTAGGTTACCAGTGAAGTTTCCTTGAACCTCAGGGGTTAAGCCACTTTCTTGGAATGTTTTGCTCCATTTTTTCAGTTCCCCAAGTTTGGCGTCGTGTGGGATTCTGTCAGAAACGAAGACGGTGTTGAACCTGATTTTTCCTTCTTTCATCTAATCACATTCATTTGCCTGTGAGCTTTTTCTTGTGGTCTCCTAACTTCTGTTTGGCTCAATTATTACTTTCAACGATTTTCCTGCTTCTGCTACCAGCCTGAAGCCTTCGGCTGCGTTTCGGATGTCTAGTCTGTGGGTTATCATGTCCTTCACGTTGACTTTTTTTTGGACTAAGATTCTGAGGGCTTCCTCTAGGTCTCTGGGGGCTGCGCCATAGGATGTTCGTATTGTTGTTTCGTTTCTCCAGAAGTCTGTTATGGGTATCGGAATCTTGAGTGTAGGATCTGGAACAGCAAAAAAGAGGATTGTTCCTCCCCTGTCAACACAGTCTAGGGCAGTCAAGGCTGCTGAAGTTGCGCCAGTGCACACTATCACTTTGTCTGCCCCTCTGCCCTGATTGAGTTCTTTTAGTTGCTGCGGCAGGTCTCCCTTCGCATCTATCACATGGTCTGCCCCAAACTTTTCAGCCAATCGTAGACGGTCAGGGTTTATGTCAGCAGCAAAAACTTTCTCGGCTCCCTTCATTTTCGACAATTGTATATGGAGTATTCCAGCCATTCCGCTCCCAATTACCAGAATCGTGTCGCACTTGTTGATGTCCGCCAATCTTTGTCCCCTGACTACACATGCCAAGGGCTCAATGAAGGTTCCTTCCTCATATGACATGCTTGCGGGCAGCTTGTAGACTCCAGTTTCCACGTTAATTTTCGGCACACGAATGTACTGGGAGAAGCCGCCTGGATAGTAGTTTGTTGTGTGAAGGGTTTCGCAGGCTGTGTGGGAATCTTTTTGGCAGTAGCAGCATTGGTTGCATGGCACATGATGTGAGACGAAGACGCGGTCTCCAACCTTGTATTTGGTTACGTTTTTGCCCACTTCTTCTATGATTCCTGTGGCTTCGTGTCCCAATACTCGAGGCGCTTTAGGTAGCCTGTACCATTCCACCACGTCGGTTCCGCATATGCCGCTTGCCATAACCTTCAGCAGAAACTCGTCTGAGCCAATCTCGGGTTTAGGAACTTCCTCTACTCGCACGTCATTGTTGTTGTAATAGACTGCTACGAGCATCTGTTCACCAAGGGGGTTAAGCTAGGCTTTTCCCGCTTTCACTTCTTCAAATAGTTGTTGTGCTTCTTTGGGCTTGAGGTTGCCGTGGATTACTCCTCGTATCGCCCGTATCATGGCTACTGGATACTGGTGTTGCCAAATATTTCTGCCAAGGTTCACGCCAATAGCTCCACACTGTAGTCCGTCATAAACGAACTCAAACACCTCAATGGCTGTATCGACTTTGGGTCCTCCCGCAATCACAACGGGCACAGGACAGCCGTTAACGACCTTGTCGAAGTCTTCTTCGCAGTAGTATGTTTTTACTACTCTGGCGCCCAGCTCAGCTGCTATCCTGGAGCATAGTCCTAAGTATCTGGCTGTGCGCTTTTCTAGTTCTCTGCCTACTGCGGTTACTGCCATGGTGGGTATTCCGTAGTCTTCGCATTGGTCAACAAGCTGCGAAAAACTCTTCAAAGTCTGATGTTCGTATTTGCCGCCCACATAGATTGACATGGACACGGCGCTGGCGTTAAGCCTAAGAATCTCATTAATCGAGGTCATCTGCTCCTCATTGGAGAGGTCGTCTCCTACCACGCTGTTGCCGCCAGAAACCCTCAAAATTATGGGCTTTTCGATTGCTGGGTCTACGCAGTTTCTGAGGACGCCTCTTGTCATCATTATGGCGTCTGCGTATGGAATCAGCGGTTTTATTGTTTCTCCGGGTTTTTCCAGTTTGCTGGTTGGACCCTGGAAGTATCCGTGGTCTATGGGCAGAAAGAGGGCTTTTCCGTCTTTCTGTATGAGCCTGTTTAATCGGTTTTGTATTCCCCAATCCATCATTATTTTCCTCCCTCATCCTTTGGTCTTACAATTAAATAGCCTTTTTCTATGAGCCAATGATGAAACTCGTAAGTAGTGTATCTACAGTCTGTCTTACATGTTCCCCTGATTCTTTCATACTCTTCTGAACCTGACGGCTGCTTGTTTAGTTCAACCTGCACTGGGCAAGGTATGTCATTGCAGAATTCTCTCCGCTTATAATCGATGAAACCCTCTATACTCATGTTCCCTCATCTCTAACTGGCTCATATTCTCGGATTGACTGAACTAAAACTTTTCTGAGTTTATGTTTGGTTGTTTCTGCACAAAACTTAATTTTTGAACTTGTAGAAAGTTAATCGAGGGAATCGTTGATGAGTAAACCACTAGATGCTCCTGCTAAAGCTTCATTGATTCTTGCGATTGTGGGAATACTTCTCACGGCGTTTATTGGATACTTAATTGGGCTTCTAATAGAACACCCAATAGGAGAAGGAGGACTTCCCGTTGTTGGGGCACTGATTGGTATTCTAATTGCATCAGACGTCCTTTTTCTTGGACAAGCTTTAACCTCCAGAAAATGAAGCTAAGCAAACTCTGTTTCGATGCTCAAACAGTCAAACAAAAAGTAGCTCATATTAGGCTCCTAATAGAGGTACATTGTTGAAAACAGTATTTTTTCAGGAAACCAAGAAAGGTAAGTGAAGATATATTTGCGCGTAATTTGTATATTCGCTGGAAGTGATTGACGGTGTATGATGTGGTGATTGTTGGTTCTGGACCCGCTGGTTTGACAGCCGCCATTTACACAAGCAGAGCTGGCTTGAAGACCCTTGTTGCCGCAGGAATGCTGTGGGGCGGTAACTTGATGCTTACAACAGAAGTAGAAAATTTTCCGGGATTCGAAAACGGAATCCTTGGACCCAAACTCATGGAGCAGATGCGGAAACAGGCTGAACGCTTCGGCACAGAACTGGTCTTAGAAAACGCCACCTCCCTAGACCTCAAATCCAAACCCTTCAAAGTGACTGTAGGAAACACGGTTCACAAAGCAAAAGCAGTAATCATAGCCGCTGGCGCCTCAGCAAAGTGGCTGGGCTTGGAGAGCGAAACACGGCTAAGGGGCAGAGGCGTTTCAGTCTGTGCCACATGTGATGCTGCCTTCTTCAGGAACAGAAAAGTTGTGGTTGTGGGCGGAGGCGACACAGCCCTAGAAGAAGCTTTTGTCCTCTCCAGAGTCGCAGGCGAAGTCAAAGTTATTCACAGAAGGGACAAGCTGAGAGCTTGCAAGTTCCTTCAAGAAAAGGCATTCGAGAACCCCAAAATCTCGTTTGTTTGGAACAGCACAGTTTCGGAGATTCTGGGCAAAGACATGGTAGAGGGAGTTAAACTTCATAATGTTGTTTCTGGCGAAGAATCAGTTCTGGAGTGTGATGGGGTTTTTGTTGCCATCGGTCACAAGCCTAACACAGAAATCTTCAAAGACCAGATAGAGCTGGACCCGACAGGCTACATTGTAGTCAAGGAACAGACACGAACCAACATAGAGGGCGTTTTCGCTGCAGGCGATGTAGTGGATTACCGTTACCGCCAAGCCATCGCCGCTGCTGGGTCAGGATGCAAAGCTGCCATAGATGCAGAAAAGTATCTGATAGGACAATGAAATGGGTTCTTCCTGTTCTGTGTCAGCTGATTCAAGGTCTGATGGCGGCATTTGACAAAGCTTTTACCCGTGATAAAACAATAGGATTGTTGAATATTTCTCCTCAGATTAGGGCAGCGGAGAAACTGGGAATGATTCAGCCATGAGTGCGCCATCTTACTCCAAAAAGCTGGGTATAGTCGGCAAACCCAACACAGGCAAATCCACGTTTTTTTCTGCTGCAACCTTGATTCCTGTGGACATCGGAAACTATCCCTTCACCACCATCAAACCCAACAGGGGAATAGGGTACCTAAGAACCCCCTGTGTCCACACCGAATTCAATGTTGAGGACAACCCAAAAAACAGCCTCTGCCTAGACGGAATCAGGCTGGTTCCAGTTGAGTTAATTGATGTGGCAGGGCTTGTGCCCGGAGCATGGGAAGGACGAGGACTTGGAAACCAGTTCTTAGACGAAGTCAGAAAAGCAGACGCTCTACTTCACGTAGTTGATGCTTCAGGCTCAACCGACTGCGAAGGAAAAATGTGCAAAAAAGGCTCCCACGACCCCATGGAAGACGTGAAGTTTCTTGAAAACGAGATAACCATGTGGATGAACCAGATACTGAAGAAGGACTGGTCAAAACTGGCTAGAACCGCGGGTTCAGGCAAAGACGACTTGGTGTCTCTTCTTGAGGCACGGTTAACTGGCTTATCCATCAAACGGTACCACATCATAGAAAGCATAAGAAAAAGCGACCTTAACATGGACAAGCCAGAGCACTGGAGCGACGACGACATAATACATTTTCTGGATATTCTGCGAAGCGTCTCCAAGCCAACACTGATTGCCGCCAACAAAATTGACCTGCCCACAGCAGAAGAGAACATTGAGCGCATGAAAGAAAGCGGATACAATGTTGTGCCCTGCAGTGCAGAAGCAGAATTGGCTCTCAGAAGAGCAGGAGAAAAAGGCTTAATCGATTACACGCCTGGAGACTGCAAGTTAACAACAAAAAATGCTGAAAAACTCAATGCTGCCCAGAAAAAGGCATTAGATTCTATTCAGGAGCATATTCTGTACAAGTTTGGCTCCACTGGCGTCCAAGAAGCAATTAACACGGCATTCTTTGAGCTTCTGCAGATGGTTGCCGTTTATCCTGTGGAAGACTGTGAACATCTCAGTGACCATAAAGGCAGAGTGCTTCCGGACGTTTACCTTGTGCCCTTCGGAACAACTGCGCGACAGCTTGCCTACATCATTCACACTGAACTGGGGGACAGCTTCATTCACGCCATTGACATTCGGGGAAGAAACAGAATCGGAGAAGACTATGTGCTGAAGGACAGGGACGTGATTTCGATAGTCAGCGCCAAGAAACGCGGATAAACGTTTTAGTGACCGAAACGGCGTTTCCGTCTCTGGTAAGTTCGGACTGCACGTAACAGGTCTATGCGTCTGAAGTCTGGCCAGTTTACGTCCACGAAACAGAGTTCACTGTATGCGGACTGCCAGGACAGGAAACCGCTTAGGCGTTCTTCTCCAGAGGTTCTTATGATGAGGTCAGCGTCCTGTTTTGGCATGTGAGCTGTGTACAGGTATTGTTCGAAGAGTTTCTCGGTTATTTTCTCGGGTTTCAGTTCGCCTTTTTTCACTTTTTTTGCTATCTTTTTTGTTGCGTCAACGATTTCTGCTCTTCCGCCATAAGCCAAGGCTATGTTCAAGAGCCTTTCGTTGAACATTTCTGTTGACTTTTCAACTTGCTGAATCGCTTCTTGAATCGATGGGGGCAGGAGGTCTAGCCGTCCTATGGCCTTAACTTTGATTTTGTTTGCGTAAATCTTTTCATTCTTAAGGATTGAACGCATTTTCTCTTCAATCAGCTTCATAAGTTCCTCCACCTCTTTTTCGTGACGGTTGAAATTTTCAGTTGAAAAAGCATACAATGTGATGAATTTCACATCTAATTCTATGCACCAGTCCAGCAGTTCATCAATCTTGTCGGCGCCATGGCGATGACCGATCCAAGGAATCAGAGATTTGTGGAACGCCCATCTGCGGTTTCCGTCGAGAATAATGGCTATGTGGTCAGGCCTCTTTTCGTCCTTAATTTGGAGCCACAACCACTTCTCGTATAACTTGTAGATGCCTAGCAGAGAGAGCAAACCTTCAAGCATAGCTTTTACCACAGACGGTTATAATCCAGCATTACATTTCTGCACCATATTATGGTTTTCTATTCCAGTCTGAACGCTGGGCTATATAGACGGGATTTTCAGATAATAAACTTTTCAATTCTCTGCCGCTGTTTGCTGCTTCAGCTGTCTTCAAGGTCCACTAGGGGTTCTTCTTCTCCTTCGAAGTAGCTGCTGTATCTTCTACGCAGAAGTAGCACGGTTAAGACTGTGGCTACTATCACGATTGGACCCCCAACAATTGCGTAAATTAATGTTTCGTCAGGGGTAGGTGGATAGATGAGAATCTGTGAAGCTTCAACAAACATAATCGAGGACCAGGCGACTCCAACAACTATGACAATTGTGCGCCATAAACGTAAATCCCGCTCAAAGAACCAGCGAACCGCCCTACCTGAAAGTATAACGCATATACCAATAGCCATGAAATATGTTGACGCATTAAGAAACTCGCCTATAAGCTCTGGAATATGCGAAAGGGCGTCCACTTCAACAACTGCATCCGCTACTGCAGTTCCTCCTAGGTAGCCGCCAACAAGAATCACCAAGATTCCCGCAATGGCTGCAAAGCCTGATATCTGCTCAGTGAATGGGGGCGGAGAGTATTCTTTGACCCATTTGTAAAAGTTTAGAGCTTGTTTGTCAAGTCCGAATCCTCGCACAACAAGAAATCCGCCCACAATTAATGTGAGAGCTTGTACAGCATATGTCAACTGGTTGTAGACCCATAAAATACCTAAAACTAGGAAAAGGATTCCTGGAAGACCAAGAACCATTCGGGAGTAGCGGGGGTTCTCTACAAGAAGTTTCATATAACGACTGAAGAGGGCAGCTGATTCTTCGATGGATTTGCTGTGCTGAATAACAATTCTGCGAACAGACGTAACAGGCACCCTAGACTCAATCAAGGGCAGCACCATCTCGTCTGTATAACCGTCAGTAACCAGAATAACATCTGTAGCCGGAAACACTTCCAATACTTCAGTTAATTCGGCTACAAGCTGCCTGTCAGCCTCTATTCCACGCAAATCGGAGCCTGCTATGGTTGCAACTTCATGCTCCTCTTCGCCCTTGGTGTTCTTCTTTAGGTTGTCGTAGATGCGGACTGCCTCGAACATGGCATTTGCGTCAGCTTCCTCAGGGTCTCGGAGGGCTAGACTCGCAGCCGCATTCACGTTCTCTTTTCTTCCAAGGATAGGCGTGTTTATTCCAGCTTTCATGCCTAAATCGTCGTCCCTGTCAACGCATAGAATAAGAATGCGCTCGGGCTTGGCTGCTGTCGGCATGGTTGCTCTCCTGTATATTACTCCTTTATTTAGAGGCACACTTTAATCTTCTCTTTCTTCTTTCTATTCAATAACGCTTGAAAAAGCTTCACCATTGAATCTGTCACGATTAGATGAGGCCCTTCTCAGCCAGAACCTGAAATTCTTCCCACATCAACTTCTCGCCCCGCTTCAGCTTCTCTAACGCCCTCTTCTCCAGCTCATCCTTGAGTTCACTCTGGTGTTCAGCCTGCTTCTTGTCCGCGGTTTCCTTCAAATCCCGTTGAATGCTTTTGATTTTTTCCAGAACTTCAACAAATTTTTGGTGCAGTTTCTGTGCTTCCTCTTTTGTTTCCACAAATTTTTTGTGGGCTTCATTAGCTTCAGCTTGGAGTTCACGGGTTTTTTCTAGGATTTCAATCATTTGGGCATGATATTTTTGGCTCTGTTCAGCAAGTTCAGAAAGTTTATCATGAATTGTTTTTGCCTCGGCTCCAAACTTTTGCTCTTCAGCTCGCAGCTTGAAGAGTTCATCTTTTATTTTTTTTATTTGCTTCTGGTCCACGAGCAGGGTTTCAAGCTGCCTCACCCTGTTGACTAATTCCTGTTCTTCCTTTACTGGCAGGGAGTTGGTTTGAATCTTCCAGTCAATCTCTTCAATCTCTCTCTGTACCTGCCGCAAATTTCCGCCAGAACTCTTTTCGTTCAGGTCCCTGATTTTCTCTCTTAACTCCGAAAATTTGTCAAGTTTCTCTTTGCACCTAGCCGCCACTTGACTGCGGAGGCTTTTCAGTTCTTGAACTTTTTCGTTTAAGGTGTCTCTTTTTTCTTTGATGCTGTTTGCTTCTTGTCGTAGATTTCGGGTTTTTTCGTGGAGGGCGTCTCTTTTTTTAGCCCACTTTTTTGCTTCCTCGTTCAGTTTGTTTCGTTCTTCTTTAAGCGGAGTTAATTCTTGGTTTAGGGCCTCGATTTTGTGTTCAGGGGAGTCAGACATTTTTCTTTCACGTCCATTGCACGGGTTTGTTTGTTATGGTTTTTCTGAGTTTAATGCGTCTTTTGACGGAACTGGAAATGATGTGCTTTCTAAAATATGAGGTTTATTCCAGTATGATTCTTGCATCAACCGTTTTTGCTCCCTTCTCGTAGACCATCACGGGATTTAGGTCAAGTTCTTTGATGTCTGGGTGCTCCATCACCAACCTTGACGTGCTCAGCAAAATTTTCACTATTGTTTCTATGTCACGGGGTGGTTGACCGCGGTAACCTCGGAGGATAGTAGATGCCTTCACTTCTGAAATCATCTGCCGCGCATCATCTTCATTGATGGGGGCGATTCTGAATGCCACATCCTTCATGATTTCCACAAATGTTCCGCCGAGCCCAAACATTAGAGTTGGTCCAAACTGGGGGTCTTTGATTGCCCCCACAATAACTTCTGTTGAGCAGGGAGCCATCTCCTGTACAAGGATGCCGTCAATTTGTGCATCGGGTTTATGCTTCTTCACGTTCTCCACGATTTCGTTGAAGGCGTTTCTTGCCTCTTCGGGACTGCTGATGTCAAGCATTACTCCGCCCACATCAAATTTGTGGAGCACGTCAGGAGAAAGTATCTTGAGGACTGTTGGGTACCCGATTTCCTCAGAGAATTTTGCTGCTTCCTCTGCGGTTTTCGATATCTTCAATTCTGTGACTGGTATTCCGTACATTTTACAAACAGTTTTTGCTTCATGCTCAAGGAGGCACTTTCTTCCTTCAGCTTCAGCGTTCCTAAAGATTTCGTTAACTTTTCCCGGCAACATCAACAACCTTGTTCTTAGCTGTGGATTACGTTCTGTCTCTCTAACTGTTACGCACATATAAGCATTAAACCCTGTCCTCTCCTGTTAGCCCCCCAATTTTTTGCTCATAAACAAAAAAGGCTAGAAAAGAATGTTGTGCAGATGCCACGATTTTCCAGAAAAAATACTGTTTTCAACAATGTACCTCTATTAGGGTCCTAATATGCCACGCAGATTTTCGATTGGCGGTGCGTTGTTTGTTACTTTCTTGCGATGTTGAATGTCTTTTCTGCCACAGAAACACAAGCTAAGAGGTCGTCGATTGTGGCTATGAGGGTTTGTAGTCGGGTTTGGCATTCTACTTTTGTGAGAACATCGGAGCCGTTCCTTACTGTTTCGATGTACAGTCCGGGCGGAACTTCTATGTTGTCTGGGGCGACAGCTTTTGCTACTGCTTCTGCTTCCCGTTCATTCTGGTAGGATAGGCGAATTTCAGCCTCCAATCTGTCCTCCCTCCAGCTGTTTCTTTACTAGGTCATTGACTGTTTTTATGAAGGCTTCCACGTCTTTTATGGGTATTTGGGCTCCTGCCGCCACGTCATGTCCTCCGCCCCTGCCTGAAAACTTCTCCGATGCAACCTGCATGACTTCTCCAAGATTCAAGCCTTGCTGTATTAGGGATTCTGAGCCTCTGGATGACACCTTAACTTGGTCTTCGCCGGAGATGGTGGCGTAGGCGATGATGGGTTTTCCCAGCTGAGTGAGAGTTGTTGACAGTATGGTGCAGACTGGGCTGATGACTTTCTCGTCTAGGAAGCCGTCCCCTCGCACAACATAGATGCTTTCAAGCTCCTCTAGCCGTCCCTTCTTTTCAGTTACCCAACGGAGATACTTGGTGATGGTGCTTCGGTAATCCTGAATAACGGCTGTTGCCTCCTCCAGACACTTCTTGCGGTCGCCCATGCAGATGGCTGTGCCTAATCCCGCTTTGTCCATGCGTCCAGTGGCGTTAAGGAGCACAGAAAACTCTCGAGCGCTCCTGAGGGGAGTCCAAGGCTCCTCCTTAGTCAACGTGTAAACTTCTCCAACCAGATCAAAGGCAGTGTCTCCAGCCATGCCCTTAGATACAAGGTGGTCGGCGATGGCAGAAAGGAGGCTCTTCTTCTCTTCAGATGAAAGGTCCCTTAAAGCGCGCCACTTGTCATTCCGTTTAGGTTTGATTCCCAGATTCACAAGGAAGGCTAGGCTCTTGTCCTCTTCTCCGCTAATTTCTGGAATAAAGGGGTTTGTGGTGCGAGCGAGAGCCTGATGGATGGGACGAGTCTCCCTTCCGAAAAACAGAAGATCAGTTTCAACTTCAAGGTAGCCTGACTTTACAGCGTCCTTCACTATGGTTTGGTTGACGCTTCCCAGCTTCCGCTCCTTGTTTTTGTCCTGCAGGTCACCTAAGGCGCCCACAACACCAAGACACGCCAAATCAATATTGTTTTTGTCCATTGCCTTGGCAGCAAAGTAGGCGACCCCTGCTCCGCTGATGTCCCGTGTTCCATCTATTTCATGAACATGAGGGTTGACCTGAACAAAACTGTCCGGGACTTCTGCAGCGGGTGTATGATGGTCAAGAATGACTACGTCCCTCTCTGCTAACCGTTCGCCTAGCAGGTCAAGGTAACCGCTTCCCATGTCCGTAAATATGGTTAGGGGAGCATTTTCTGCGGCTATCCTGTCGGCAACCTTTTCGTCTATCCACCTTTCCAGACGCAAACGAAACCTTGCTCCTGCCCTCAGCAACGCTTTTCCCATAATGCCAGCGGCTGATAAGCCGTCTGCGTCTACGTGAGAATGAACGTTAATGATGTTGCCTTTTTTGGTATGATCTAGAATAAGGTTAGCTGCCTCATTTGCATCGTTTGTGAGGAGGGCAATCTGTTTCTTACTTATAGCCAAATTAAACCCCAAAGACTAGAAGAGGGCGATTGCTTTTGGTGTATATTTCCAGTCAGCAGGGAGCACGCCTCGTTTTTTATAGTATTTGGAGAGCTTGTAGATTTTTGCCTCCGTTATCTGGAGTGCCCTCTTGTTGTGTAAGTCTGACTTGTTTTTGTCGTAGTGAACATGAAGGCGTGTAGCCTGTCGTAAAAGATTCTCTAAATCTTCGGGAAGAGTCGAAACCATCTTCCTTTCTTTAAGTATCTGAGTGATGGATTTTCCTGTGATGGGCGTCGCCAAGGGGATTCCGTGCTGGTCACGAAGAATTATTCCAATCTTGCTAGGAGGATGTCCCTCTTTAGCCAGTTTCATAATTTGGGCTTCCACTTCTTCAGCCGTGTATCTGCACCATGTTGGTGGTCTCTTTGTTACAGGTCTTGTTTGATGGGACATTCCCTTTTCTTGTTTCGGCATATTACTCGCTTCTCCGAAGCTCCTTTATGGCGGAGGGGACGCGGGTATTTAAAATCTTCGTTTACTAGCGCCAGAATACCATTCCCCAAACTTTCTCAGAGCCTTTCCACGATGAGAAAGCACATTTTTTTCTTCAGTTGTCATCTCCGCGAAGGTTCTGCCGCCGCCTTCATGGGGTTCAAATATGGGGTCGTAGCCGAAGCCAGACGTTCCTTGTTCTTTTAGAGAAATTTTTCCTTCAACCTTGCCAACAAAGCAGATTGGTTCCTCTTCAGGTGTGGCGAAGGCAACAACTGATTTGAAGTGGGCACTTCGGTTTTCAAGGTTCTTCATTAGTTTGAGAATGCCCTTTAGTCCAACTGTGTTGTAGATGTATTTGCTGTAGGGTCCAGGAAAACCCTTCAGAGAGTCCACAAAGAGTCCAGCATCCTCAACAAAGACGGGCAATCCACAGTTTTTGACCGCATCTAAGGCACTAAATTTGGCAATGTTTTCGAGGCTGTCATCCTGAATCTCAACAGCTTCTACTTTGAGTTTTGCTGTTGCCAACTTGTATTCGCTGAGGACTTGGCGGGCTTCCTGAAACTTGTGAACATTACTTGTCACAAAATAGGCTACTTTGCCCCGTGGAAAGCCTGCTGAAACTTTCGTTTTCATCTTGCCTTCATCTCATGTTAATGCTTATTTTTGGTTGATGTCAGGATATTTTTCTCGGATTTTCTGGTCCGCTATCTTAGCTATCAACGCATTAGAGATAAGCACATATTTCGCGTCTTTGAGGTGCATCAGTTCTGCAGGTTTCTGGTCCTCGGTTACAAGAAGCAGATTATTTTCCGCAGCATACTCAGCAACTGCTCTGTCTTTTGCTCCCCGTAGCCCCGCCTCCTGAACCGTCAACACGTCCCAGCCTAAAATCTCAAAATACTCCTTCAAACCCGAATACATCTCATCAAGCAGAAGCCTCAACAAACAACACCTCAACAAACATTAACGCATTGGTCAGCCTATATTCACAGACCTGCGATTTATACCTAACCACGCAATAAGCTAACAGCCGCTTCTGCAAAAGTTTTGTCAAGAAAAATTGACTAACGTATTATTTGATATGTCAAGAAACCTTAACAAAAATACTTTTATGGTTTCTTTCGTCAATAAATGAATTGTTATGCTTATTAACCCAAACAAAACCAGAACATTTGCTCTGCTGCTGATTCTTGGTTGCCTGTTATCTACTCTGTTTTTACCACGGGTTTATGCTGTTGAAGATTCTTGGGCAACCTTGAAGCCAATGCCCACAGCACGAGCGGGGCTTGGAGTTGCTGTTGTAAATGGCAAAATTTACGCCATCGGAGGTGACAGAGACGGCACGGTTGGATGGACAGGAATTAATGAAATGTATGATCCTGCTACGGACACGTGGACTACAAAAACTCCAATGCCTTCTGCACGGGAGGATTTTGGAATTGCAGTTGTTCAAAAGAAAATATACATAATCGGAGGAATGGGATATGTAGGGGGATACCCTAACATTGTTGGAGCAACTGAAGTTTATGATACTGTAACTGATACTTGGGAAACACGAACTTCAATCCCTACACCCAGAGAGTCGTTAGTTGCCAATGTTGTTAACGGCAAAATCTACGTTATGGCTGGTGACGCTTATGGGGGTCCTCCTGGTTGGATGGTTCTTGTTAACAAAACCGAAATTTATGATCCAACAACTGACACCTGGGCAACAGGGGCATTAATGCCCAATTTTGAAGGTTATGGAACTGCTCCAAACACAGCTTCTGCGGTTATAGATAACAAAATATACGTAGTTGTTTATCAAACCCTCCATATTTATGACCCTGAAACTGACTCATGGAGTAATGGTTCAAGTTTATTCGCTCCAGCAGTAGCTGGTCCAATTGCCTGTGCAACCACTGGCGTTTTTGCTCCGAAAAGAATTCACGTGTTAGATGCAAACACTCATCAAATTTACGACCCAGAAACAGGTACATGGAGTAACAATCTCCAGATGCCCACTCCACGCAGATATCTGGGTGGTACGGTAATAAATGATCGCATGTATGTGATTGGAGGATATGTTAAATCAGGTGAATTAGAATGGGAAGAAGAAGCAACAGACATTAATGAGGTTTACACACCATCTGAATACATTCCAGAGTTTCCCTCATTGATTATTCTTCCACTAATTTTGGTGACTGCTTTGTTTGCGGTAACCCTCAAAAAGCGGGTTTATTCTCTGTCTGCGACGTAGCGTCCTCGTTTTTCTATTTCCCTGATTTTGGCGGAGACCTTTTTTGCTTCTTCTTGTCCCACGGATTCGGCGTATCCTTTCATGACTGCCTTGAAGCATTCTGTTGCGTGCTTGTAGTGGGTGCTCTGGAATGCCCGCTTCATGAGATGTAGGTCAACTCCTTTGGGTTCCAGTTCAATTGACCTTTCACTTAACCCAAAGTCAACAAAAACAATCTTGCCGTAAGGCGTCAATATCATGTTTGAGGTTGTGAGGTCGCCGTGGATGATTCCGTTACCGTGGAGGCGCCCAATCATCTTGCCCATGAGACCGCTCAAGCGCAGCCTTTCTTCCTTGGAAACAGTGTCCAGCACTTCCTTGACCTGTTTTCCTTCAACAAACTCCATAACAATGTTTGCCTCTTCTAAATCAACCTTGAAGATTGTGGGCGTGGGAACCCCCGCTTCCTTAGCTTTGTGGATAATGTTCGGCTCATGCACTGTCCGCTGGGAACGAATCATTGTGTCCAGTTCTGGTGTCCGATACTTTTTGGGGTGCCGCCGCTTCATGATGACTTTACGGTTATGCCACATCTCCAAGTATAGGCTGGCTTCGGCGCCCTTCTTAATCAGCACAGCTGAGCCTCCACCCACGGCGCATAAACTTCCTCCAAGCGCCACTTCACATCAACATAACTCTTCTCTATGGGCGTAGTAATGCCGCTCTTGTACGCAAGAATCCCCGCCCAAGCAATCATGGCTCCGTTGTCTGCGGCAAGCTTCAAGGGAACAACACAGAATCGGGCATCATGCTCCTCCGCAATCACCGCAAGCATAGACTGCAGCTTCTTGTTGGCAGCAACGCCCCCCGTCAACAGTACCTCAGGTTTTTCGGTGTGAGCCAAAGCCCGTTCAGTCACCTCAGTCAACATAGAAAAGGCAACTTCCTGCAGGCTGTAGCAGATGTCCTCTATGGAGCCCTTTTTTGATTGAAACGCCGATACAGCTGCTGTGAGAAGACCGCTGAAAGACAGGTCCATGCCCTTCACGGTGTATGGAAGATGAACAAACTTTTCTCCCTTGAGTGCCAGCTGCTCAACTATGGCTCCGAATGGTGCACCCTTTTTCTGCTGTAAACCCACTGCACGAGCAAAAACGTCCAAACAGTTTCCGATGGCAATGTCTAGAGTCTCCCCGAAAATGCGGTATCTGTGGGCTTCGAAGGCTGAAACTATTGTGTTTCCTCCAGAAACATACAATGTGACGGGGTCTGTGGCTCCTGTTGCCAGTTTGCCGACTTCAATATGTCCCACACAATGGTTGACTCCCACCAAAGGAACATCAAGATAAGAAGCTAGGGCACGGGCTGCGGTTGCGCCAGTGCGGAGACATGGACCCAAACCTGGACCCTGAGCAAACGCCACCAAACTAATGTCCTTGGGCTTTACTGCCGCCGTTTCGAAAGCTTCTGCAAGAACCTTTTCTGCGACTTCAGCGTGATGTCTGGCTGCTTCTCTGGGATGGATTCCGCCCTCCTTTGGCGAGTAAGTATCGTTTGCGTTGGAGAGAACCTTGCCGTCAAAAGACACGACTGCGGCGCCGAAATCGTCTGCCGTAGACTCGATGCCTATGCAGTAAGAGCGACCTGAATTGTTTGTGGTCAACTTTTTGGTTCCTCTCAGCGAACATTTTGTGACGTTTTTCTGTTCTTGTAGAAAAGATATTGCTTTATGGGGGTGTTAAAACGTTTCGCAGTTCCTTCGAGAAAAGAGCCAAAAACTCTTCTTTTTCAGTAATATGCCTAAATCGACAAAAACATACACCTTTTTATGCTTTAACGTGCCCATATAGTATGACGACTGTAAGGACAGACAATTATATGCCAAGACGCAACGAACTCGAACACAAAGCCCTAGATGTTATTTCCAACAACGGAACCGACGGAGTGCTTCAATCCGAACTGTGGCGCGAACTGGACGCCACAAGCAGAGAAGGAAGCCGAATCGCCCTGAAACTGGAAACCAAGGGGCTGATTCTCCGAGAAAAGGAACTTTATGAAGGAAGATGGACGTACAGGCTTTTTCCTAAACGGAAACCTGCATCCCTGAACTCTATTATTGATTCTCCATGTCTGATGTGCCCAAACGATGCAAGATGTGGAGCATGGAGCCCAATTTCTCCTAACGAGTGTTCAAGATTGACCATGTGGATTCTAGGCATAGATGTAGCGGAAACAGAAATCGAAGAGTCTTCTGGTGAAGCATAGTTTTGCCTAAAGCATGGGTAAACGAGCGGAAAAAAGAATTTTATTACCGGAAAGCAAAAGAGGAAAAATTTCGTTCACGAGCCACCTATAAGCTTCTTCAGGCAGTAAAGAAATACAAGTTCATCAAGCCCGGATATGTTGTAGTGGATTTGGGGGCTGCCCCGGGTGGATGGACTCAGGCTGCCAGAAAACTTGTAGAAGACACAGGTTTTGTGTTGGCAGTTGACCTAAAACAGATAGAGTCCCTCGACTTCTCCAACGTCCGCACAATCATCAGCGACATCTCTGAACCCCAAACAGTCGAGGAAATTCTGGAGTTTTTGCCTCGTTCAGTTGACGTTGTTGTCTCAGATGTTGCGCCTAACGTGTCTGGAATCTGGGAGCTTGATAACGCCCGCCAAATTGACCTTGCAAGACAGTCCTTAAAAGTAGCTGCTTCTGTTCTGCGTTATGGCGGAAACTTTTTCGTCAAGGTATTTCAAGGAAACGAAACAAACCGCTTCATCGACGAGGTGAGACAGCAGTTCAGTTTCGTGAAGCTTGTTAAACCACGGGCTAGCAGATCAAAAAGCGCGGAACTGTACGTTCTTGGAATGAACTACAGAAAAAGAACATAACTTTCTCCATTCAGTAGTCGATTTGTTCCATGGCAGATAAATGATAAATCCATCTACGGATTATTAGCTGTTGAGAGCTTCTTTAGATAGGGAGAAGAGTTCTCGGAACTTACTGGACTTTGGAGATGATGCTTTGAGGATAGTTGCTGCGGACTCTGGCGCCGCAATCTTAAACGACCGATTTGAACCCATGAAGGTGGTGGCTGCGGCGGCGGTTCTAACAGAGCCCCCATACAAAAGAGCAGCCTCTGTGTTGGCTGAACCCATCTTCGCCGAAGCCGATGAAGGATACCAGCTGATAGCCCATGAACTGGAACTCTGCCAACAGCTGTTAAAGAGCGTGAAGGCGGACATGGTGCATCTGGACATGAGCCTGAGAGGAATGAACTTGGAAGACTTTTCCGCAGTGGGAATATCTGCCATGAAAAAGTCCCGCAAGGCACGGGGACAAATCCTGAAAATCCTGCCGAACCTAAGAAAAACCGCCTCCAGCATCCTGCGCACCTACGGCATAGAAGTTCGGGCCTTCGGAAAAGAAAGTGTCCCAGTCAGAATAGCTGAATTGACATCAGGTGCCCACGCCATCCGCTACGCCGCAGAAAAAGCAGCAAAAGAAAACGTCAAGTTAAAGCTTGGTCTCCCAACGAGGTGCCAAACGAAGCTCCTACAAGGCAAGGTTGCGCTTCAGTCTCTGATTCCCACAGAAAATGAGGTGGTTGGCTACGCTGAAATCAGCAAATCAATCTTGGAGACTGTTAAGATTGTGGAATTGCTTAACCCCTGCGCCCGAGGCTTCAAAATGCTGGAAATAGCTCCATTGTAGTTTCGGTTATGCCGTGTCAACGACTATTTTTGTGGCGATTTCTAACCCATTCCATTTCGAAAGTTCCTTCTGAAGCTGCTCCGATTTCTGTAGCCTCTTTGTCTCCAAAACTTTTCGGAGAGCCGCTAAAAGCGAATCCTTCGTAAGCTTTTCCTGCTGGATAATCTCTGCAACTCCCAACTCAGAAGCTTTTTTGGCGTTGTTGAATTGCTCGGTGTGGCTTGGCGTAGGAACAAGAATTATTGGCTTGCCATAACAAATCGACTGGGACAGGGTTCCATGACCGCCACGGGAAACAACAACATCGCAGGCTTTCATGTAATCGAAACGGTTCGGGATCCACCCACGGATAATCATGTTTCCGTTAGTAACAGGCTCCACTGAACCATTCGGGTAACCCAGAGACATAACAATCTGATAATCGTCAGGAAAGTTGCCAAAAATCTGCCTGAGCAGGCCCGTGAAGTAGGCACGCTCCTTTGCAGGTCCGCTGATTGGCGCAAAAATCAACGGTTTAGATTCGTCCAGCCCCAGCTTTTTCCGCAGAGTCTTCTTGTCTGGCAGGTCGTTGGAGTGGACAGGAAGAATTGGACCAATAAACTTGAGTTTTTTGTGGTACGCCTTTGGAATATGCAGATTCTTGGTTGAGATAGTGTAGGGTGGAGGAAAGTCTGGAATCAGGATATGATTTACTTCTGCCCACACTCGTCCGACAAGAGTTAAAGTGGTGGCGTCTGCGATTCTGGCAAGCTTCAGGAACCTTGTTCGTCTAGGAATGAACACCTGAAACTGGTTCAGAATGCATACTCTGGGGATGTCCAGTAGCTTTGCTGCCACAAGAGAGGATGCTCGGGAATCCGAAACTACAATGTCTGGTTCAAAGGCTTGCATGTAATTGATTTCAGCGTCAACTTGCTTCATGATTGTGTAGATGGTCAAGAAGGGTCCAGGCCTTACGGTTGTTAAGCGGAAGTCAATGCTTCCGTCTGGCTTAACCTGAACTCCAATGTCTGGAGCCTCTACGGCTTGGAAGCCTTCCTGCTGAACGTACCTGAAACCCTCGCGGTACGTGGAAAACAAAATTTCTGCGCCGTTCTTTTCAAGCTTCTTAGCTATGGGGATACAGCGACCAACATGTCCCAGTCCCACGCCAGAGGGAGTAAAAAGAACACGCATGACTTGTGGTTTCCTCTAAATTGTTTTACGTTTAATTTGCCCTTTAGGGGAGGCTTCCTCAAAAATTATCGCTTGGAACCTGTATATCTTTGTATCCTTCAGTAGCCAAGCGTCAGGGGATAGTCCTGCCTTCATTGCTGTTTGGCACAGAAACTCTTCCTCGTTCCAGTTCCATTCAACAGGCACCTGAGGCAAAAGCAGTCCCTTGTAGTAACCCCGTTCCATTATGAGCCCGTCCCGTCCAACCTTGATTTTTGAGGGATACTCTGTTGGCTTCTCCACTGTAACCTGTTCAGGAGGAGTTAAGACGCTGACCTCAAAAACTATATGCTCAAGCTCTTCATGGGCGACTGGCGGAAAACGTGGGTCTTGGGTTGCGGCGCTGAGGGCAGCCTCAATCACTGCCTGAACCAATGGGGTGGTAGGATAGGGAAGACCAATGCAGCCCCTCAGCCTCTTCTCTCCTTCCTTGATGCTGTTCAATGTAACAAAGACTCCGCACGGCTCCATCAGCTCAGATGAAAGGTCTTCGGGCGTCTGCAAGACTTTGCCGTTTTTCAGGTATTCTGTTACTGTTTGTCTGGCTAGATTTACGAGAAATTCGCCTTCTTCAGGGGTCAGCTGAAACGTCATGCTGTTTCGCCTCTGACTTATGCAACATGCGTCCCCTACGGTATTAAATCTTCTTAACTTTCACCATCAATTCTGGCTCAAGCAGAGCCAGTCTGCTGTCCGGTTAAAAGTTGACGGTTTCTTCTTGGACTCCTTCCTTTGAGACGATAAGGAAATCCACGCCGTCGCCGCTCATGGAGTCTCGGCGTACAGCAGATTTTATTGCCCGCAACACCAGCGCTTTCGCGTCTTTCTGGGACATGCCATCCTTGTATCCTTCCTCCAGCACTCCAGTTGCTATCTGGGCACCTGAGCCAACAGCAGCATAAGTGTCAGGCAAAACAGACCCAATAACGTCAAGCACATATATTGCCGGTCCCTCATCCTCCATTCCACCTACAATCGTTTGAGTAATCAATGGAATCATGCGTCTGCCGAAAAGCACGTTTGACATGACCTTGGCTGCTGCTCTAACAGGCATTGGTCTTTTTGCGTCGAATGAAAACAGTTTTGCTTGGGCTTCCACTTCCCTCGCCAGAATCTGCATGTCAGAAACTAAGCCTGCGCATGCTGCACCGACTTGGTCAGCGATTCTGAAAACCTTTTTTCCAGTTTTGCTCATGATCATGGAGCCATACGTAACTCTCTTCTCTGATGCCAAGATTACGCCGTCAGAATAAACTAAGCCTATAGTTGTGGCTCCTGGTATTAGAAAACGACCTTGGGCTTCATCACTCAAATGTTGTTCCTCCGGTTTCAATGCAGTAATGACCTCTAGGGCACTTTTAAACTTAATTGATTTTCTTTTGGAGGGATTTAAATTATCCTACTTTCTGGGAATAACCTTCAACTCAGGTTCTAGTTTACTGTTGAGGTGTTGTAGGCTGCTGCTTTTCCTTTCTAGAAAATTGTGTTAATGTCCTTATTCCTTGTAGTGTTTTCTCTGCGAGCCTGAACTTTTGGATACAAACTATCAACAGGATGTAGAGCAGAATCCATGTGACAAAAAGTATTTCTCCATAGACATCGTGGAAAGTCTCTGCGGCACTCAGCCCAGAGTTTACTCGGATGAAGTAGTATGCAATTATCCTTAGCACATTAACAAGGTATGTTCCAATCGCTCCAACAATAAAGTAAATCAGTTTACGGAAACGTGACATGCTGGACTTCCTGAACAACAGCAACATGATTAACGTGTAAAGAAACATGCTATGCACCCCAGCACATGGCCAAGCAATCCCAATAGAAACCGAATTACCAGCCAAATCTCTTGTTCTTATAATCGGCATAGCAGATGGTCCCGGAGAATAGTACATCATAAAGGTGTAACCCAAAAGGTCAAGCAGCATAGCTGCGCACGAAGCAGTGGGAAGCGCCAATAGCTGAAGCGGTTTAAGCACTCCATAGGGAAAAATGGTGTCTGTAAGGTATATGGCGGTGATTCCCGCAATCAAAGCTATTGAGATGCCAAATTTCTTCAAACCGCTTTTTCCGTATGCCAAAAGTATGGTTGCCAAGAAAGAAACTGTGAACATAAGATATTCGACTGACAGGGGCCAAGCTGCTGTAAGAATGTGCTCCCAATCCTTAAAGTTTGCTCTCCAGTATTCGCCGCGGAAAGCCTCTCCAAGTTGTATGACTGTTCGATCAAGACCCAAGAAGTTGACGCTTAGGATGTAGATTATTGGAATAAGGGCGCATAGGTAGGTTGCTAATATCTTAAGTTGGTTTTTTGGCAGGTTTTCTTGGTCTGTTTTTGGTTCTTGTCCCACATTTAGTGAGTATTCTAGAACAAGGAGCCACATGAAGAACAGAATGAAGAGTCTTCCTTTCCATGTGTAATCAAAGTAGAATCCCCGTTCATTGAATATGGGAAAACTCTCAAGATTGAAGTAGTCTAGAATCATCAACAGAATTATTGCAGCGATAAAACACACTAGCACAGAAACTTGAAGCCACGACTTTTTCGTTATGTCGAATTTAGGAAGCATCAAAGTTTGCCTTCTTGAGTTTGGATATTTTCGCAGCTGGTGAGTTGTGTAGGTTTTGAATTATGTTAACAGAATTGCTAATTATAATTTGCTATAACCTGTGGAGCGGACGAATAGCTTCAACAAACGAGCATACTTCATGTTCGTGGTGAGTGAAGTGCCAAAACTGTTATTTGCCAAAAAATATGTAGGTTTTCAACTGAGCGTGCATCAGGGTGAACACATGTTAATGCTGGACTCGCTCGCAGAGTTGACCAGAACTATTGAAGCATTAGAGCCGTTTACCCAAGTGCGTGCACTGGAGTTTGGTACATGAACATAACCTTCGTCACGGACCCCCTTCTGACATCATATGGGTCTACAAGACCGCCCTTTCTTCTAGCTACGGAGATGCAGAAAAATGGGCACAATGTCAAGCTTGTTTCTTCAAGTGTCAGCGAGGAAGTCATGCAGGCTGCGAAGGAAAAAAATATTCACGTCAAAAGTCTGGGTTCCAGCTTCAGTTTTGCAAATTCTTACCCAATCGTTGAAGCTTGGGCAAAATCACTCTTCAAATCGGGCATTTTGCGTTTGGATGATCTGGCTGATAACGAGATAGTGATTAATACTTCTGCCTGTATCAAGGTCAAGTCCCATGTGTATTATGGTCAAGGTCCCATGACGAGAGCCCTTGATGACATGAGCTTTGAGATGCCTGCTCGTTACAAGTACACATATCGTTTGATTGCGCCAGTATTGAGGTATCTGGAGAAGAAGGTTATTAGGGCGTATGCGCGTCTAGCCGATTCAGTGATAGCTAACTCAAGGTTTTGTGCCTCCATGTATGAGGACCTAGGTGTTGAAGTTGACGGCGTAATCTCTCCTCCCTTAGACCGCACCCTCTTCAAACCTGACACCCATGAACCGTCACAAGACTATGTGCTGACTTACTTCGGCGTCTACAACAAGGAAACCAGGTTTGAAACTCTCAAACAAGTATGTGATGCTGGTGTGAAAATCAAAGCCTTTGGCTACAAGGCATCTGGCATTCCAGATTGCATCGCCAATCACCCTAATATCCAGTTCATCGGCGCAATCTCTGATGAAGAGCTCGTGAACCTTTACACCAACGCCCTATACGTCCTTTTCACTTTCAATCATGAGCCCTTCGGTTACATTCCTATCGAAAGCATGGCATGTGGAACACCGGTGTTGACATACAATAAGCAGGGACCCAGCGAATCTGTTGTAAACGGGTCTACAGGCTGGCTCGTAAATAACGATGAAGAGCTGCTGGACATTGCTTTGAAGATTTGGAAAGACGGCTATTCCCCAAAGATTAGAGGAAACTGCATAGCAAGGTCCGAACTGTTTGATTCGAAGAAAATCTCTGACGAGTTAATTGAACTGTTTAGAAAATGGCAGTGACCCTTTACTCTTTTTCTGTGCCCTCATGATTTCAAGATTTTAACAGCCGTCTGTAGAGCTTGATGTGCTCTGCTGCTACTGTGTTCCATCGTCTGTTCTTCATTTCTTCTCTAAGGTTTTCTCCAAGACGGTTTCTAAGTTCCTTATTCTCCATTAACAATGTAAATGCTTGAGCCAACTCCGCTGAATCAGATGATGCTACGGCAAGGTAGTGCTCTTTATTCTGCAATTCGCTTTGAAACTTGGGAACTTTGCTGCAAACAACTGGTTTACCGTAGTCCGCAACTGTTGCCAAAGCGCCACTCGCTTCTACATAATACGGTTCTGTGGACTGCAGCACAATTATGTCACTATTCCAAATGAGTTGTTCCAAACGTTTTTCATCAACAAAACCCGTGAACGACACCTGTTCTTGGGTGCGTGGTGTTAGAAGATGCCTGAATCTTTCAGATTGGTCCTTTTTATCGTGGGCATGACCTCCCCCAACGATTAACAGTTTTGCGTCAGGGCACGTTTCGAGGAATTTTTCGAAGGCTTCAAGTAAGTAGCTTATTCCTTTGCCTTTCCTCAGGAACCCAAGAGACATAATGCTAACTTCTTTATCTTTCTGGGAGACCTCATGGTTACATGCAGACTTTACTCCATGTGGAATTATGGCGATTTTTTCTACATTTGTGCCGTACTCTTTCTGGAGAGTCTCTATCATCAAAGGATTGTGCACAATCAGACTGTCTGAAACTTTTACAATACACTTTAAAACGAACATAACAGCCATCCGCGCCAAGAAATTAACTAAGGAATTTTTGTAAAGTTGGGCATCTTTTCGTATAACTGTGTGTATTGTAACAACACAGGGTTTACGGCTTAGACGGAAAAACAACAGCAAAACCGGAAAAAAGATGGATGATATGCGGCCCCCATACAGTAGCCATCCATGCTGCAAATGAACCGCATGAGCCCTCGTTTTGAACACAGAATGGAAAATGTCGAAGAGAAACCATGGACCCCTCCTCCAGCATCTCAAAACAGCATCGTCCTTTTTTTCATGAAAGTTGGACAATTCCTTTTGCGTCAGAATGTTCGCAACAACTACCACGTCCATTAACTTGGCTATCTGATTGTACAAATCAGCGGAGTATAATGCCACACCGTCCCTGTGCGGAGGCCAAGTGGTAACAGCGCAAACCTTCACAGTTATCCCCCGCCCGTCACCTGCAAAACATTCATGAAGTAGAAGCATACATCCGCGGAGTCCGTTACCTCAGCAGCAAACTCGATGGATGTGGGTTGGTCAATTGAAAAACTGAGTATGAATAGTTGCCACGTGTCCGCTCTTTTGAAGTCGCTGCCTCTAACTGTTTTGATGGCTAGTGTGGACTGTTCCGGTGCCTTCAAAGCCTCTAAGGTGATGATTTCATTTCTTGTGCGATTCGATGCTTTCAGCAGCAGCGTGACATTATATATTCCTGGAGGAAGAACTTTTTCTGGAACCTTAAAGAACAAGGGCGTTGGGTCAGTGGCATTGTGAACCAATACGTCTGTCCTCGTTACAGAGCCCTCAAAATTGACGTCGTCCTGAATGACCTTTCCGGTTGCGATTTGCACACTATTATGGTTGTACGTGAATTCTACTCCCTCAAAATGCTTCACTGGTCCAGTGTAACCGTTTTGGTAAAGCAGTACGCCATTTGCGTTTACGACTATTCCGTATTCGTCACCAATTTCTGCATCACACCATCTTGGAGCCACATGTGCTGGTCGAGGGAGCTCAACTGTATACCACCATGAATAGACGTCAAGTAGCACATATTCTACTCCAGGTTTGAAGTATGGATAAACTTCAAGCCTGTTGCATAGATGGGGATGAATATCTGGCATAACAGATACGGAAGCAGTTGAAGGAATTTCATTTAGGGCAATCCGCGTACTCTCATCAGATTGAGTAACCGCAAAGTCTCCACCTGTTGGAAGCAACAATATACTAATAGCCAAAGTCACGGACATCAGGTAGCCGACCTTTTTTAGCACGTTCTTGTTGCTGACGTCGCCTATTTTTTTGATTCCGTTGATGGCTGCAACAAAAAGGAATGGTGAAACAAAGGCGGGATATTGAGTTCCAATGGCATAATATAGTGGGTTAATGGAGAGTAGGCTAGCCCCCAGCCAAGGCAAGGTCATTATAAGCGTTAAGGGGTCTAAGAAGGAGAGAAACATAAGGGGTCCGAACAAGGATGTTATGTAAAGGAACTTGCTTTGTCCATCCCTCAAAAGTACATTAATTGTCTTACCTGGGTTAGTCAGCACATTGGTAACTATCTCCCCTGGGCCGGTGCCGAATTCTCCCCACTCCCATTTTGTGCTCAAAGCATTCGGATTAAACTGGGTGATAACTGCACTAGATGAGATAAACCAAACGATACTTGTTGCTACTAGCAGGATGGCGAATATGGCATTCTTTGAGACTTTCTTTGATAGTAAACCACCGAAGATGTCTTTCCGATGCAGAAGGGAGAAGTAAAGAGCCATGCTCATGATGATTAGGGGGACAAACTCGTTAACCATCAAAGCCAGCACAACAAAAACGTAAGCGTTCAGAAGCTTTCCTTTTCTCAAATAATAAATGGCAAAAAGAAATAACGCAGGCAAGAATACTTCAACATCAAAGTTCGAAAGTGGAGCCGTAATTGGTGGATAAATAACGTAAATGATTGCAATAAAAAAGGTCAGCAGCCTCCTATTTGGATGCTGTTCACGGAGAATCCAGTAAAGCGGAATTAAACCTAACGAAATAGCAACTGGTCTAAGTACAAGTAGTGTAATCGGGTTCTGGAAGAGGGCATAAATTGGAACTAGCAGAAGAAGAAATGGTGAAAAATGTATGCCAAAAAGGCTTCCAGCGGGGTTGCCTGGGAGCTCGCAGGTGTAATACAATAGTTTCCCGTGATTTAGTGTGGTATATAATGATTGGGAGTAGATGCTGAGGTCCCAAGCGTTTGTGCGGAAGGCGTTGTGACGGACTATTGCCACGCTGGAAATTACGATTACGTAAATAAGTGCAATTAGAAAAAGTATGAAGTAATCGGATCGTAATATTGTCTTAATTCGATCCATATTAATTCGGCCTTTAGGTAGACTTGTCGTTTGTACCACGGCTTTTCTAACAACCTAACTGTATATTAAGCATGTGAACGAACGCGAGCAAACACCAAGCCTGAGTAAAATCGTCGTCACCACACCCTTAACAACTCAGTAATAAGCATTCACAGTTATTTTATAATATTTTTGATGTTATGACAGATTTGGGAACGTCATTCCGTCTGTAATTCCTAAAAAAAGCCAATTATTCCTTTCGTTAAACCCATTTTATGAAACGTAGAAAGTTTAATAAACTTTGAATCCGAACACATTAAACATTCAGCAACTTGGGCTGATGAAAATACTTGAACAACAAACTAATGGATACTAGTGCACGCGTGGCGATAATTCTTCCAACGTACTGTGAAGCCGAGAACATTGCAGACATAATTCACGCAATCGAAAATCTGCAACTTGATTCTACTATTTTGGTAATAGATGATTCAAGTCCTGATGAGACAGTAAGTATTGTGGAGAAGCTAAGAGAAAAATACGGCAATATTTTGTTAATGAAAAGACCCCAGAAGATGGGTCTCGGAACAGCAATAACGGATGGCTTCCGTTATCTTCTGTCTCTTCCAGAACCGCCTAATTACATAATCACGATGGATGCAGATTTTTCTCATGCCCCTGAGGATATTCCACGACTGCTGGCGCTCACCGAAGGAGGCAGCGACCTCGTCATCGGAAGCAGGTACTGCACAAAAGGAGAAGTTAAGGGCTGGAATGCCACTCGGCTACTGATAAGTAAAGTAGCCAACAAAATAACGGGCAGACTAATCCGTCTTAAGCTGAACGACTTCACAAGCGGCTTCAGATGCTACTCTAAAGGATACCTCACAAAGGCGCTTCCGCAACTTCACAGCGAAACATACGAAATCCAAATAGAAACCCTCCGTCAAGCTAAACTTCAAAACTCGAAAATTGGCGAACTTCCTATCGTCTTCGAAAACCGAAAGAAAGGAAAATCAAAACTGACTCTGACAGAAATTGCGGCTTTCTCTAAATACATTCTGAAAGTGTCATGGGAACAACTTCTCGAAAGAGACAACTAGCCAATATTTTGACCTGCATATTTTTGTTGTAATTCCTGACTCCCTCACAAGAAAGCAAACCCTAGAACAAGATGGCTAGACGCCAAAGAAATAGATACAAAAAAAGGAAATTTGAGGGATACCGCAAACGTTGTTGTCTGCGTTTATGGTTTCCCCGTCCCTAAGCTTCAACTTCCGTTTCTTTCCGCTTTACGAAGTATTTGTAGCCAACAACCATCGAAATAGATGACAACACAGCCATGACTCCAAAAGTTAAGCCTTCTGGGATTGGCTCCATTGTGTAATTTTCGATTCCCCAACCATCTGGGGCGTCTGCGCTGGTGGGCGGCCAAGCTAGAACTCCCGCTGCGGAATTGCTTGCGTCGTAGACTCCTACTCTAAGGTTCCACGTAATGCCCAGTTGGACTGTCCCTGCATTCTTTGGAATCACGAATTCCAAGATCCAGTGCGGTGTACTATTGGTTGGTGAAGCGCTTAACGAGCTGGCCCATTCTATTTCACTTGCGTCCAATGTCACTTCAACCCAGCCTGAACCGTTTCCCTCATACCATACTAGAGCCGTGTTTCCTGTAATCTCGAACTTGTAATCACCTGCTTGGGGAGCAGAACCCCCACTTTGGTCACCGTCAACGCAAAATTGCCACAAGTCTTCAGGATCGTCGGTGGTGTCACTGAAAAATTCGACAATCCATCGTGTATAAACATTGTCAGGCATATCCCATGTGCTTCTGAAAGCAACGTCTTCGCCTATCATGGTAACTTCAGTGTCGGTCCATTCATCTTCAGAGGTCCACATCCCATCAATAGTAGGCGTTACTACAGTCGAGTATGATACTCTTTCGTATCCTGGTTCAGCTGCAATGGTGGTTCCAGCGGTTATCAGCACAAGTAAACTGCAAAGCATCAATGTACAGAAAGCTGTAGCGATTGTTTTCTTCATTTTTCATAATCCCCCGCTTTTACTGTGATTAGTGGTTTGCTCATTGAGCTTAAAAAATTATCTATGTAAATACATGAATGATAGCTCTTACGTCAGTTTTTGATGTTAACGGCGGCTGCGCTAGCTTGTCAGTCCTTCCGACCCAACCTAGAGGCTGATGAAATTGCATCAAATAATTAGAAGCTATTTATTTGGTCAGAGACACAATTTACCTTGAATGGTTACTGGGGAGGAAACAGACATGAAAAAGATTGGATTGGTGACAAGTGGCGGGGACGCGCCGGGCATGAATGCTGCCATCAGGGCAGTTACTCGTGTCGCCTGTTCCCAGGGATTAGAGGTTTATGGTTTTGAGAGAGGCTGGGAAGGCTTACTAACTAACACCTTTAGGCAGCTGACCCCACGGAATGTTGGCGGAATCCTCCATTTGGGCGGCACAATTCTCCACACATCAAGAAGCCCAGAATTCAAAACAAAAAAGGGTGTCCAGAAGGCTGCAGACAATCTTGCTTCCAATGGGCTTGAGGGACTTGTTGTGGTCGGCGGTGACGGTTCTATGCATGGAGCCTTAGCCTTAAGCAAGGAAACCGATGTTCTGATTGCAGGAGTTCCGGCGACAATTGACAACGACGTGTTTGGAACAGAGGAAACCATAGGCTTTGACTCTGCCGTGAACACTGCAATCACTGAAATCGACAAAATCAGGGACACTGCAAACTCTCATGACCGAATCTTTGTTGTGGAGGTTATGGGCAGGAAGCGGGGTTTTCTGGCTTTAACAATTGGGTTGACTGTAGGCGCTGAAGTGATTCTGGTTCCTGAGGTGCCCATTAGTCTGGAGAAAATTGTCAAGACATTAAAAATTAACGGTGCTAAAGGCAAAAAATCAGGCATAATTGTGGCTGCGGAAGGAATCGGCGACACCCACAAACTACTAAAGGAGATTGCGGAAGGAGCAGGCGTGGAAGCGAGGCTAAGCGTCACAGGCTATGCCCAGAGAGGAGGCAACCCAACCGCAAGAAGCAGGCTACTGGCTAACCTGTTCGGAGAAAAAGCTGTAGAACTGTTAACAGCCAACAAGGGAAACAGGATGGTTGCCTTGCAGGGAGGAAAAGTAGCCAGCATAGACCTCAAACAAGTCTGCAGCAACAAAAAACAACTAGACCTCAGTCTGATGAAGCTAGCACAAACACTAGCAACATAAGCACTCTCATATTAGGAGCCTAATAGCAGAATATTGTTGAAAAAAACCTTTTTTCAGAAAACTCGCACAGCAGCGACAAAAAAAGGAATAACAAAAAAGAAAAATGGAAAAAATCTGGTGTTTTTACCAGACTGAGATTTTTCCGTAGGTGAGTTTTTCACAGAAGTTTTCGATGTTTGCGAGTTCTGCATCGATTACTTCGTTGACTCTGCCTTGGATTTTCTTGTCGTAAACCGAGCCTTCGTTCATGACGACTTGGGCTGCTGCGATTGCGGGCTGGTCGATGGGTTTGCCTATTTGGCTTAGGAGCCAAACAATGGTTTCTGCTACTTCGGGTACTTCATCA
This sequence comes from uncultured Candidatus Bathyarchaeia archaeon, assembly GCA_964510635.1. Taxonomy (GTDB): domain Archaea; phylum Thermoproteota; class Bathyarchaeia; order Bathyarchaeales; family Bathyarchaeaceae; genus Bathyarchaeum. Next base: position 80,074 of record CAZEBS010000004.1, on the reverse strand, counting down.
CAGATTTTTCGGGCAATTTGGTGAGATAGGGCATTGTAGATTTTTCCTACGTGGCTGACTGGGTTTTTGCCTGCTGCAGCTTCAGTTCCGATTGGTCTGTTAAGGGAGATTACTCCGTTGACTTTGTTGCCACGGCCGACTTGACCAGAATCTGCACCATCAGCACAGGTTCCCAGCACAGTCAAAAAGACACCATCAACTCCACGGTTGTCAACATCCAAAGTGTTGATGTAAACGTTAACCTTATCAAAGGCACCTTTCGCGTTCACCCATTCCTGAACATCAGTGATAATCTCATCTTTTCTTCGCATGTAATCTTTTATGTCAGAAACAAGATGGTCAACAAATGCGTTACAAATAGTCAAGTTCAGGACATTGCCGTTCTTGTAGCCCATGACTTTAACATCTTCTCCACTCATAGGGAACCGTTTCTTGAATTCCTTAGAGTTAATGTAGCGTTCCGTGGTCAAAACCATGTTTTCTGTGCGGGTTAAGGGTGCATAACCTACTGCTGCTGAAGTGTCGTTAGCTCCAAACATGCAGGTTCCACGTTTGAAAATGTCAGTGAGTCCTTGTGAGCCTTGTCTGATGGCGATTTGGTATTCCATGTGTTTTTCGGGGTCGACAAATCTGATGTTTTCTTTCAACCATTTTTTGGCTGTGTTGATGGCAATATCTTCAACAGGGACTTCTTTTCCGTTGGCTCCAAAGGTTGCTCGGTCCCCAAAAATAAGAAGCATGGGTTTGTTCACTACTCCCCCTCCAAACTTGCATTCAACATCTCCTGCAACGAGTAGAGACTTGTCGGTGTTGTGATGTAAAATTGCTCCAAATTCTTTCAGGTAAGCTTTGCTCAGTTCCACTGAAACCTGATCCATTATAGCGTCACACATCGAGTCAGGATGACCGACACCTTTGCGTTCCACAATTTCGATAGGCTGTTTCTCAAGAGGTGTCCGTTTCGAATCGTTAACAAGTATGTTCCTCATAAAAACACCTTGACGAAAGGCTAACAACTACAATTCATATATACCTTACTGTAATGCGGGCAACAAAACCATAACCCCAATAGTATGCTAAAAGGATAGTCTGTGTACTGCAAACAATTCCCCAACAGAGACTAGAGCAACACAATTTGCCCACGCCAGTTTTGCGTTAAAATTGTAGTAAACATTGATAAATAGGACACGTAAATAGTGGAAAATATGGTCGAACAGTTAAAAGAGGCATGCGGAGTTTTCGGAGCACAAAACTTCGAGAACCAACCTGTGTTCCCCTACGTCTATTGGGGATTACGAGCACAGAATCACCGCGGCCACCAATCCCACGGATTCCTAACCTTTGACGGAACATTCCACAGCAACAAAGACTTGGATTTGGTTCCGAAAATAAAACAAAGTGACATCCAGCAGTGGCTAACAGAGTTGCCAGGCTCCGTTGGATTGGGACACGTCAGATACTCTACCTCTGGCGGAACCGATTACCAATCACTTGTAAAAAGCACCCAACCAATTCTTGAGAAACGGGGAGAAAGACAAATTGCCATAGCCTTCAACGGCAACATAGTTAACACTCCAGATATAATCAAAGAAATACGGGAAGAATACCCGAACTTTCGTTTCAACTACGACGCAGAACTGATTTCCAGAAAACTCCTGAGAAAAGAAAAGGACGACGACCTTGCCTCCTCCGTGAAAAGATGCATGAAAGAAATGGAAGGAGCATTCTCCGTCGCTGGACTGAACGAAAAAGGAGAACTGTTTGCCTTCAGAGACCCCTGCGGAATAAGGCCACTATGTTGTGGATGCAGCAAAGACCGAAAAACGTGTGTGGTCTCCTCAGAAACCGTGGGCTTAGACATCAACGGCTTCGAATTCGATTTTGAGGTAAATCCTGGAGAACTTGTAACTGCCACAAAGGACGGCTTCACACGAAAACAGCTGGTTTTCAGCGAAAAACGGGCGTTATGCGCCTTCGAGTTCGCATACTTTGCCAGGCCAGACTCTAGGCTGGGAAACAGGTACGTTTACGAAGTCCGAGAGGAGTTCGGAAGAAACTTTGCATGGGAATACCCTGAAACCACCAGTAAAGTGGATATGATTATGTCCATGCCTGAAACAGGCAACGATGCAGCCTACGGCTACCATGAGTTGACGGGAATAAGGTGGGAAAGAGCCTCTAGAAGGCACAGGTATGTGGCAGAGAGAGCCTTTATTCTGCTCAGTAATGAACGATTCAACACAATAGACCGTAAAATCAACATTGTCGACCATAAATTGGCTGGAAAAAATGTGGCAGTGGTGGATGACAGCATCGTCAGAGGCGACACCACCAAAGTTGTGGTTAACAAGCTGCGGGAAATGGGCGCCAAAAGCATCTACCTTTTCATCACCTTCCCCAGAATAATTGGTCCATGCTTCTATGGAGTGGACATGGCAACCTACAGGGAACTGATAGGTTCACAGTATGACGCTGACGAGATTGCGAAGATAGTGGGCGCCGATGGGGTGAATTACCAGTCAGTGGATGGGCTAGTCAAAGCCACTGGCTTAAGCAAAGATGACCTGTGTTTGGGTTGTATCACAGGCAAGTATCCTACGCCCTTGGCTCAGAAATTGGCAGATGAAATGAAAGAACGTTTCGAGAACGGATACACCGAAAAAGGGAGAATATACGAGACTGCCATCAACTAGCTCAATTATGACAAGTTTGCATCCAGTATGTAGGTGACCTTGATGGAAAAAGTCGGTATCCTAGTAATTTCGTACGGCTCAAGAGCAGCCGCCATGATAGATGCCTTTGTCCGCAGCGAAGAATATGCCCCAAAATTTTATGTTGTTGACAAACAGCGTAACCCCTTCAACGTGAAACATGCAGAAAAACACACAGTTATCTCAGACTTCAACTTGGAGAAGATCACCAAGTTCGCCAAAAAATACCGTGACCAGATAGACTTTGGGATAGTTGGTCCAGAAAAACCTATCATCGCAGGCGTACGGGATATGGTCGAGAAAAAGACAGGCATACAGATGATTTGCCCAACCAAACAGTATGCCATAGAAGCAAGCAAAATCGCTCAACGGCAGCTGTTTCAGAAAGTTTCGCCAGAAGTTAATCCAGAATTCAAGGTTTTTGACCCCAAAGACTACAGCAGCACCACACAAGTCAAAAAGAGTGTGTACGCTTGGCTGAAGGAACTTAACAATGAGGTTGCGGTGAAGCCTGACAGGGCAACTGCAGGAAAGGGTGTTGGAGTGTGGGGAGACCACTTCAACTCGCCAGAGGAGGTTTTCGAGCATTTCCTATCCAACTACGAGCATGGTCCAGTGATAATCGAAGAGAAAGTTGAGGGCGAAGAATCCAGTTTTCAGGCATTTTGTGACGGAAAACGTTTGATTCCGTTGCCTGAAAGCAGAGACTACAAGCGAGCCTTTGACGAGGATAAAGGTCCAAACACTGGAGGAATGGGCGCATACAAGGACACAAAGGATATTCTGCCTTTCATTACCGCAAAAGACAGGGAGAAAGAGGTTGAGTTAGTTAACAGGGTTTTCGTGGAGTTGAAGGGAAAAGGAAGCAATCCTGAGCTACGGGGAACCCCATTCTACGCCGCCTTCATCCACACCGACAAAGGACCAAAAATCCTAGAAGTAAACAGCCGACCTGGCGACCCAGAGATAATGACTCTGTTGCCTGCACTGAAGGACGACTTCGTTGAGGTATGCTACAACATGAGGGACGGAAACCTGAGAAAAGTCAACTTCCTGAACAAGGCAACCGTCGTAACATACAAGGTTCCACCAAACTATGGCGGCTACGCAACCGTATATCCTGACCGCGTAGACAAAACAGCTGTTGACACTGCCATAGACTTGACTGAAGCACAGAAGCTAGCCAAAAAGGACGGCAACATAAGGGTTTATCCTGGTTCCATGGAGCTGAGGGACGGCGAAAACTTTGCCCTTGGCTCCCGCACCGTAGCCGTTGTGGGCTTGGGTGACAGTATTCAGGAGGCAAGAGAAAAGTCCCTGGAGGGTATTGTGGCGATTAGTGGCGGTGCGTTGTGGAACCGAAGCGACATTGCTGCGAAACCACACATTAGACAAAGCATAGAACATATGGATGAATTGAGGAGGCGCTGATGTCAGAAGAAGCGTCCCAGAAAAGTCTGAGGCTGTTCGTTTCTGACTGTGAGGGACCTATCTCAAAGAATGACAACGCCTTCGAGTTGGCAGCCAATCTTGTCCCAGATGGAGGCAGCTTCTTTGCTCTAATAAGTAAATATGATGATGTTCTTGCAGATGTTGTCCAGAAGCATGGCTACAAGGCTGGGGACACGCTACGGCTGATTCTTCCTTTCCTTAAGGCTTACGGAGCCACAAACAAGCAAATCAAAAATTTTTCTGCCAAAAACGTGTTACTGGTTCCAGGAGCCAAAAACACCCTCACCTTCGTCAGACAGCTTATGCCCTCCTTCATTGTCAGCACCAGCTACGAGCAGTACATCTCTTCTTTATGTGAGCTGACTGGTTTTCCTTTCGAGAATTGCTACTGCACCCGCCTGAACCTCGACAAATACGACATACCCGCCGAAGAGATGAAAAGGCTACAAGAACTCAAAAAAGAGATAGCAGCGTTGCCTATGATTGAAATCCCAAAAAACGCCTTTTCCGTCAATGACTTTTCCCAGAGAGACCAAGAAACCATAGAGCGGCTGGACACAATATTCTGGAAAGAGTTGTCAAACATGGAATCTGGAAGGATGCTAACAGAGGTTAATCCTGTTGGCGGCACAGAAAAAGCTCGGGCAGTGCAAGACGTTGTGGAGCGGATGAATTGCAGCCTTGACAGGGTAATGTATGTGGGCGACAGCATAACCGACGCGCCAGCCCTGAAGCTAGTAAGAGAGAACGGCGGATTAACAGTCTCCTTTAACGGCAATGATTATTCTGTGCGGGAGGCAGATATTGCGGTGCTTTCAGGAAACACCACTGTAACGTCTGTTCTCGCGGAAGCCTTCAGCAGACAGGGCAAAGATGGAGCCCTTAGACTGGTTAAGGAGTGGAGTCTTTCGGGACTGAAGAAAAATAGTGTCTCTCCAGAATTGTGTAAACGGATGTCTATGGTGTTTTCTGATGGTTTTCCTCAGGTGGAACAGGTAACCGATGATAGTGTTGAGCGTTTGAAGAGGGAGAGCAGCGTTTTCAGGAAGACTGTGAGGGGAGAGGCTATAGGACAGTTAGGCTAAACATATGAAGGGGGATTTCCTTGAAGCCTGAAATCGAAGACACCTACGCAGAAGCTTTCGACGGAATAGTCTCCAGAGTAGTAGTCACAGCAGACCATCCTACAGTTTTACGGAAAGCCGCTGAAGACGCCACAGCTACACCATCAATTGTTATCGGCAGAATCGAAGGAGGCATCGAAAACATCCTAACCAAACAGGAAACGCCAGATGGACGAAACGGCGCAGTTCTGCAGTTCTGGGGAGGAATCGACCCAAACAAGCCCCTAACAGAGTCCGTGAAAAAGTTTGAAGCAGAACTCTCCTTCAGAATAAGGCAGGACATTCTAGTGAAGCCCTTCACTGCCGTCTTTGACGCCCTACCTGAAGCTGAGGGAAAGATGGGTATGATGGAGCGGGTTGGTCACTGTGGAGACGGCTATGAATGGACAGAAAACCGCTATAGACGAAGCATGATTGTTGTTCCCTTGATGGTTTCTAACTTTCTGATAGAGAAGGAGCTGGGCTACGCACGGGGCGTTATGGGAGCCAACTTCTGGTTCATGTGCAAAACCAAACGAGCAGTCATGGATGCAGGAAACAAGGCGTTGGATGCTATAAGTCAAGTTAAGGGCGTAATAGCACCCTTTGACATCTGCTCTGCGGGTTCCAAGCCTGAAACCAAGTTTCCGTTGATTGGACCCACAACCAATCACCCCTACTGTTCCACATTAAAAACTAGGCTGGGACAGGAATCGAAGGTTCCAAAAGGCGTGAAGTATATCCCGGAGATTGTGATTAACGGAACCTCCATGGAAGCCGTCAAGAAGGCAATGAAAGCAGGCATCCAAAGCGCAACACAAGTTGATGGGGTTGTCAGGGTTTCTGCTGGTAATTATGGCGGAAAACTTGGAAAACACAAAATCTACCTAAAGGAGCTGCTAGGATGACTTTTGATGCTGTAGGCTTTGGCGCCCTTAATCTGGACAAGCTCTTCAAGGTGAACATGATTGCTAAGAAAGAGGAAGAAGGTGCCGTGCTGGACTTCAAGGAGTATGGTGGAGGTTCTGCAGCCAACACAGTTGTAGGTTTAGCTAGGCTGGAACTCAAAACAGGCTTCATCGGAAAGGTTGCCTCAGACCGTGAAGGAACATTTCTCCTAAACGAGTTCAGAGAAGAGGGAGTAGACGTTAACGGAATAACTGTCTCGGAGAAGGGCAGAAGCGGCTCAGTCATGGGCTTCATCGACACAAAAGGTGACAGGGCACTGTATGTTGACCCAGGAGTCAACGACCACATAGACTTCAAAGACATTAACCTAGATTACGTCTCTGGCGCAGAGTTTCTGCATCTATCCTCTTTTGTTGGAGAACGTTCATTCAAAGCCCAAAAACAGCTCCTAAACCTGCTCAAAAACGTCAGGGTGAGTTTTGATCCTGGAGCCATCTACGCAAGAAAAGGCTTGGCGGTATTGAAGCCAATAATCAAGAAATGTTCTGTCTTGTTCCCTAATGCGATAGAATTGAAGTTGCTTACAGGACAGGACTACAAGGAAGGCGCTCGGGCATTCATCGAGTTGGGGGTTGATGTGATTGCTGTTAAGCTTGGCGGACAGGGTTGCTACGTTACTGACGGAAAAGAGAGCCACCTGATTGAGCCCTACATGGTGGAGGCTGTTGACACAACTGGGGCTGGTGACGCCTTCTGTGCAGGTTTTCTCTATGGACTAATCAAAAGAAAAGACCTGTATGAGTGTGGAAGGCTGGGAAACTTTGTTGCTTCCCGCTGCATATCAATGGTGGGCGCCAGAACAGGACTGCCTGAATTATCTGACTTGAAAAACCTCTAGAATCGTTTCTTCAAGTATTCTATCATGGACTCGAAGACCTGTTTTCCGTCTCCATAGGCTGGCGCAGTTTCTGTTTTTGTCCAGTCAGGAAGTTGCCAGCCATAGAATGCTCTTTCTGGATGGGGCATCAAGCCAAAGACTGTTCCTGCGGGATTGCAGATGCCTGCTATGTCATAGAAAGCTCCGTTAGGGTTAACTGGATACTCTCCGTCGGCGGGTGCACCGTCTTTGGTGCAGTATCTGAAGACAAGCTGGTCGTTGTCCATCAGTTTTTGCAGGTATCTGTTTTCGTTTTCTTTTGCGAACTGGAACCGTCCCTCACCATGGGCAACAGGTATGTGCAATACTTTGTCTTTTGGAATGTTTTTGGTGAAGATGCAGTTTCCAGAGTTTTCATGTTTCAGGTAGACCCATCTGCAGTTGTATCCTATGGGAATGTTGGTTGCCAACGTTGCCTCAGGATACTCGCTGATTCCCTCAAAGGCAGGTAGTAGCCCTGCTTCGACTAGAACCTGAAAGCCGTTGCAGATTCCCAATATTGGTCTCTCTTCCTCAACAAACAGTTTCAGGTCTTTCCGAAACTTCGTCATTGTTCCGGTTGCCCAGATGGCTCCTGCCCGTACGTAGTCGCCGTACGAGAATCCGCCCGGAAACACAAGAGCATTATAATCCTGAAGATTGCGTTTCTTTACTGCCTCGTTGAAATGAAGCACCTCTGCCTTTGCGCCCAGTTCATCGAAGGCTCGTTTTGTTTCGGCGTCGCAGTTTGTTCCGCCGACCCTCATGACGCAGACACGAATTTCTTCAGCCTTCATTTTTTCACTCTCCTAGTGTGCTTTTCCAGCGTCTCCTCAACTCTTTCAAGTCTGCAAGGATTGCCTCTTTGCCGTCCAAGCCTGCCACAGACAGGACAGCGTCTTTTTTGACTTTGCCGACCTCAGCATAGACAGCATCCTTCATCAGGGCTTCGAAGTCTGTTCTGCGCTTTTCTGTTACCTCAACAAGGAATCGGCTGTTTGACTCCGAGAAAAGAACAAAATCGTTTCTGGACACATCATCTGCTCTGGGAACCTTGCTTAGGTTCAGGTCTATTCCGTATCCGCTACTGAAAGCCATCTCCGCGGCCGCAACAGCCAAACCACCCTCTGAAAGGTCGTGGCATGCCCGCAAGTAGCCCCTGTCAATGGCTTCTGTAATCAGGTCCATTGTCTGTTTTGCCTCTTCGATTCTTACTTTGGGGACGCTGTTGCCTAGAGTGCCTTTGGTTTGGTAGTAGTGGCTGCCTCCGAGTTCACGGTAGGTTCTGCCAACCATGTAGACGATGTTTCCGGGTTGCTTCAGTTCCATGGAGACTGTTTTTCGTATGTCTGGGGTGATTCCGATTGCTGTGATTAGGAGTGTGGGTGTGACTGGTCCTATGGGTGATTCGTTGTAGAGGCTGTCTTTTCCTGAAATAAAGGGCGTCTGAAAGCCCTTAGCGAAATCGTAGCACGCCTTGCATGCGCTCACCAAAGAGCCTAATCGGTCAGGTTTCTGGGGGTTTCCCCAAGTGAAGTTATCGAGGAGGGCAATTCTTCTTCCGCCAACAGCAACATTGTTTCTTATTGCCTCGTCTATTCCTGAGGCTGCCATCCAGTATGGGTCAACCTTTCCATAGTTGACATTCATTCCACAAGAGATGACTACGCCCTTCCATGAATCGGACAGGGGCTTGAGGACAGCAGCGTCGTTGGGTCCACCATACTTGCTTTGCAGAGGCTTCAGTGCCGTGGCTCCTTTCACTTCATGGTCGTAGCTTCTTATCACCGCCTCTTTACTGGCGATGTTCGGCAACGAAAGCAACCCAAACAATTCATTAGTTAGGTTTTTTGGTTCTGGAAATGTTGGCTCTTCTAGTTTAGGGGGCTGCCAGTCTGTGGCGCCAACAAATTTTGGTGGATCAAAAACGAAGTCAAGGTCCAGCTCTGCAACTGTCTGTTCATTGTATGTTACTTTTAGGATTCCGTCGGTTGTGAATTTGCCTATGGGAGTTGCCTTAACGTCTTCGGCCTCAAAAATTTCTATGGCTTTCTCCAGGTTTTTTTCTGGAACTGACAGGAGCATCCGTTCCTGTGATTCTGAAACGTAGATTTCCCATGGTGCCAACCCCTGATACTTTAATGGAATCTTTTCTAGGTAAACGTGAATTCCAAGGTTTGACCGTTCAGCCATTTCTCCAGTTCCGCAAGATATTCCTCCGCCGCCTATGTCAGTTATGGCTGAGCCTAAGCCCTCGTCCCGCAGCTTCACTATTGCCCGCTTGACTCGCTCTTCTTCTATGGGGTTTGCTATCTGGACTGCGGGTCTGGAAACTTCTTCGGATTCTTTGGTTAGTTCTGCTGAGGCGAAGGTGACGCCGTGGATTCCGTCTCTTCCTGTTTCTCCGCCCACAAGCAGTGCTATGTCTCCTGCTCTGGTGTCCTTCACGAACTTGTCTTTTGGAAGAATGCCTATGCATCCGCAGTAGACTACCACGTTGCCGACGTAGCTTTCGTCAAAATGGATGGCTCCGTTGACTGTGGGGATTCCCATGTTGTTTCCGTAGGCACCTATTCCGGAGACTACGCCCCTGTAAACGTATTTTGGGTGCTTGGTTCCAGGAGGCAACTTGTCGTAATCGTAATCTAGGGGACCAAAGCAAAGAACGTCTGTGCATGCTATAGGGTCTGCCCAAACAGCCAGTATATCCCGTATAACTCCGCCTGTTCCTGTAGCTGCTCCCCCAAAAGGCTCAATGGCTGAGGGATGATTGTGGGTTTCAACCTTTGCTGCGATGGCATAGTTTTTGTCGAATTCGATGATGCCTGCGTTGTCTTCGAAGACGGAGATGCACCAGTCGGGGTTCAGTTCTTTGGTTGCTTTGGCGATGTAGGTTTTGAAGAGGCTGCTGATTGTGTCTTCTGGGGTTGTTATGTTGCCTTTGAAGGTTTTGTGGTAGCAGTGTTCTGACCATGTCTGTCCGATGGTTTGCAGTTCCACGTCTGTTGGGTTACGGTTTCTTTTGGAGAAATAATTTTTGACAAGGCGCATTTCGGTTAGGTTTAGTCCGATTCCTAGTTTTGTGCTGATTTGGACGAGTTCCTCATCATCAGCGTCTTTAAGGTCTATTTCTACAAGCTCGAAGGGCACGTCTTTTTTGACGTAGCGGCTCATTTTGCTTCCTCTATTGTGTAGCTGTAGTTGTCTTTGGTTGGGTTAGCGAGGAGCCTTCTACACATCTCTTCCACTGCCTCCTCCGCTTCTTGCATAGATTTTGCCTCAAAAACTACAGTGTAGACCTTGCTTACATTGACTTTATTGGCGGAAAACTTGAGTTCCTTCAAGGATTGACAGGTCATTTCTCCTTCCGGGTCTGAGTGCCCCGGCTTGAGGCTGACTTCGATTCTTGCGCTATACATCTTGAATTGTGAGTGAACAAATCAAAATTTAAATGTTATCTACTTAAAAATTTAAATGAACAGTTAAACAACTCTACTTCAGTTCAAGCTTTTTGCTCTTGTAGTCTGCAACAATCTTTCCTGTATTTGTCACTTTTCCGATTTCCTCAGTTTCAACGCCACATTTCTCGATGACATCAATTGCTTCGTCTACATCGGTTTTGTCCACCACAACAGCGAAGCCCCAGCCCATGTTGAAGGTTTTCAGCATCTCCTCATCCGTTATTGTGCCTCCAACCTCAGGTCCTGTCTGCTGTATAAGACTGAAGATTGGCTGCGGCTTGAAGTTGGCGAACTCGAAGCCGATGCCCGGTGAGTACTTCATGAATCTGTCGAATTTGATGTATGCGTCTCCGGTCACGTGAATGGCACCCTTTATTGTGACCGCTTTGGCGGCGTTCAAGAATGATTTGACATAAATTTTTGTTGGCTCCAAAGCCTCGTACACGATTTCTCTGTCGAATCCGTCTGGAACATCAAAGGGCTCATATTTACCGCCCCACTCCTTGAAAAGAACCTTCCGTACAAGCGAGATTCCGTTGCTGTGAACCCCTGAACTTCGTAAACCCACAACAGCGTCACCCGCCTTGATGTTTCGTCCAGAAATAATGTCCCTTTCCTGCACTTCGCCTACGCTGGCAACAATCAAATCAAAGCCTTTTCCCTCGGTTAACCCCTTTATGATGGAAGCCACATCTCCGATTTCGCCTCCCGGAACAGGGCAATCTGATTCTTCTGCGCCCTTGACTATGCCCTTCAGCCACTCTTTGACCAAGTCTGGGTCAGAAACGTGGGCATGAAAATTGTCAACTAAAGCTAAGGGAGTGGCTCCTGACCGTATAACGTCGTTGACTGCCATGGCAACGCCGTCCACTCCGATGGTGTCATATTTGTCTGCCAGCTGGGCAAGGAGAACTTTGGTTCCGACGCCTTCGATGACGAGGTCTAGGTAGCGGTCGCCAGCAAGGAAGATGTTGCCGTAGGGCAGCTGAACAACTTTTCCGTATCTGCCCAAGGTGTAGGTTCCTTTTAGCATTGAGAGGGCTTGTTTGGATTTTGCTCTTGTTTTCCTGTCTACGCCCGCTTCCGAGTAAGTAAGCTTCTTTGGCATGATTTCCACACCTGACCAATGGGCAAAGTTTTCTTATAAGTTACGCTGTTCCAACCCAAAAAACGCCGCTATGACAAACAGTTTGGTCAAAAAACCTTGACTAACCTCATAACTTATGGGTCAAGAAACTTTGACAAAAAACCTTTTATCAAAAATTTGCTTCCTGAAACTACATGTGCAACGTAGCTAAACGTATCGCTTTAGTTATTGTCACTATTTTTCTTATGGCTTCACTTATTGCACCCCCTATTCTGGCAGAATCAGAATCTAGGACTATTGTTGTGCCTGACGATTTCCCTGATTTAGTTGATGCTGTTGGTAATGCTACTGAGGGAGACACGATTTTTGTGAAGAAAGGGACTTACGAAATAAAATCCCCAGACCCAAACTACAACCTTTTTCTTATTGGAATATCGATCAACAAGACACTTTCAATTATTGGTGAAGACCCAGAAAATACTACAATCGTTTTTCCGACAGACACCAGATTCGGTTTTGAGTTATTCTCCAGAAAATTAGGGTTCAACGTTACTGCAGATAATTTTGAAATTTCGAATCTAACAATTAGAAACTGTGACTTTGGAGTATATGTGCGAGGGAATAGAGCTCACGTCTCAAATATCATAACATCAAGCATGACTATTTATGGCAATTACTGCAACATCGTTGGTAACATTTTCCATAACAGTATGACTGGCCCTGGCTATGAGAGATATCCAGTCTACATGGGGGGGGTCCTTCAACAACTACGTGCAAAACACAGAAATTATGATTCAATGCGCAGGGTCATATAACTACTGGGACGACTACTCAGGTTCAGATAGTAATGGGGATGGAATAGGCGACACACCATACATAGGAATCAAAGAAAGCCAAGACGAATACCCCTTCATGGCTCCAATCACATCCTTTGATGCTGGAACTTGGGAAGGAACACCCTTCAATGTTGACTTTGTCAGCAACTCAACACTTACGCATTTCAATTTCAACCCTGTACATGCCAGAATATTTCTTATTGCTGATGGCAAAGAGGGCACAAGGGGATTCTGCAGAGTAACAATACCAAAAGAGCTCCTAACTGCTCAAGGAAACTGGACGGTTCTCATAAACGAAATCTCAACAACCCCGACAGTAAACGAAGATGCAACAAACACGTACCTATACTTCACCTACAGCCACAGCATTAAAACAATAAAAATAATTGGGATAGATGCAATCCCAGAGTTCCCATCATGGGCCATTGTGCCACTACTCCTCACCGCAACCTTAGCAGCTATTATCTACAGGAAGCGACTGCACAAGAACAGACAATCTAGGCGTTCATATTAGGAGCCTAATAGCAGAATATTGTTGAAAAAACCTTTTTTCAGAAAAACTCACACAGAAGCAACCATGATAGCAGTACATGCTTCGTAGAAGATAGGGGTGTGGAGCGCACGCAGAAGGCAAAATGGCTTATGGAGATTTGGTGTTCAACTAATATGAGGGGCGCGTGCGCTCTGTTCTGATTCTGAATCTGACAATAAAACGTTTCTGAATCCAACATTCATATCCCAGTTCTTGAGACGTCAGGTTCCCTCTTGTCGGACAGCCGATAGAATGTGAATTCCGTGTCCAAGCATACAACCTACCTGTATGGTTACGCCAAGAGCCAGTTTAATATATTGACAGCCTTTCAGATATGAGTAAAGTATAAACATAGGTAATACTAGTCAAAGTGACGAGGGTTAAAGTTGCCTGCAATAGAAGTAGGAAAAATATGCGTCAAAATCTTAGGGCGAGAAGCAGGAAAAAAATGCGTAATCGTAGACCTTGTTGACAAGAACTATGTTCTCATCACTGGACCCAAAGCAGTCACTGAAATAAAACGGAGACGCGCCAACATCAATCACCTAGAGCCAACTAACGAAAAAATCGAAATAAACCGAGGCGCAACCGACGAAGAAGTCACAGAAGCACTAAAGACAGCAGGTAAATTGGACGACATGAACAAGACAGCGAAGCCTGCCCTATCCTAAATCTTTTAACCTATCTAACCCTTTTTTCCTTTCTGGAGAAACATCATGCGAACAATCAACGAGCCATGGAAAATCAAGCGAAGCCTGGTAGTAAAAGCTGAGGAAGAGACCGACATGCGCTTCGGTCACAGACCTGAAGAACGTCCAATCAAAGAGCACATGCAATTTGGAATAATAAACTTGGACAAGCCTGCTGGACCATCAAGCCACGAAGTTACAGCATGGTTGAAGCGAATCCTCAGCCTAGAAAGCGCCGGTCACGGCGGGACCCTTGAGGCTTAACGTAGCCGGGGAAATCCCAAAGTCACCGGTATTCTACCCACTGCCATAGAGGATGCTACAAAGGTAATTCAGGCTCTTCTCTTGGCAGGAAAAGAATACGTTTGCGTGATGAGGCTCCATTCTCAGGTTCCAGAAAAACAGGTAAAAAAGGTTCTCGAAGAGTTTCAGGGAACCATCTACCAGCGACCACCTGTCCGTTCGTCAGTTAAGCGGAGGCTTCGAACAAGAACAATCTACTACAACAACTTTATTGAAATGGATGACAGAAACGTCCTCTTCAAGGTTGGTTGCGAGGCAGGAACCTACATACGGAAGCTCTGCTACGACATCGGCGAGGTTCTGGGCTGTGGCGCTCACATGCAAGAGCTTCGCAGAACACGGGTTGGCCCCTTCACAGAAGATGAAAGCCTGGTCACCCTACACGACATTTCTTACCTCTTTAGCCAGTGGCAAGAAACAAAAGACGAAAAACTTCTTAGAAAATTTGTTTACCCCATGGAAAAAGCCCTAGAGCTAATCCCGAAAATCTATGTGCGAGACTCTGCAGTTGATGCCCTCTGCCACGGAGCCCACCTAACCGCTCCTGGAGTGCTGTCACTAGACTCTGGAATCAAAATCGGCGACACAGTTGCAGCGTTCACACAGAAAGGAGAAGCTGTAACGCTAGCCGAAGCCACTGTCTCTTCTGAAAAGATGCTGAAGATGGACCACGGTTTTGTAGCAAAAACCAAAAGGGTCATGATGCCGCGGGGTATGTACCCTAAAATGTGGCGCAAGACTCAGCAGTAGGCGCCCACCATTCGAAAAGCCTAAAAAACAGGTCTGTTGCTATTCTACTGTTGTGCCGAGGTCTCCTAGAGCAACCATGTTGCGGGAAATCTGGTAGGGAGCAGATTCCAACTTTGGAAGCATAAGCCTGGAACCTGCGACTACGGAAAGCCTGTGATCCATTGGGTCGCGAGGGTTCAAATCCCTCCCTCGGCGCCATTACAACTTCTGTTTCTGGTAAACTGTTGTTTTACGCAATTCCAGTGCTTGGAAAGGATGCAAAACAGGGTTATCTAGCGAAAAAATGTTGTTCAACAGGGATACAGAACAGATACATTAAAAACGTTTCAATGACAAAGGAATGTTGTTCCTCGTGATGACTGATGGTTAAGAGAGATCGTATAGAAATCATGGCAGAAATTCTCGATTTGTGTTCAGAACCGAGAACCAAGACACACGTCATGTACGGAACAAACCTGTCATGGAAGATGCTCCAGCATTATCTCTCTGAATTGCAAACGCTGGGACTCTTGGAAGTCCACGACAATTCAACCCGATACGTAGCAACCAAGAGAGGACGGGAATTCTTGGAGAAATGGAGAGAGCTGCAACAGCTCCTCTAACCTACGCAACACAAAACGTTTTCAACTTCATGTTCTGGGCGGTTTCTTTTGGGCATAACGATAACGGCGAGGCTGCCCCTCTCTTGTCAACAAGCCCTCTTTTACCAAATCTACCAGCGCGTGGGCGACTGCTGTTCGGTCGTAATGGAAGCCTCTGCGTGCCATTTCGCTGTGGACTTCCCCCAGTCCATGAGGAGACGCGAACCATCCTTCTGTCCAGAGCTGTTGTATGAGGCTTTTGCAGGTTTCTGCTCTTGGTGGGGGAAGGGGGCGTTCTTGCATGATTGCGGGTTCTTTTGAGTATGCTGTTATAGTTCCTAGGATTCGTTTTACTGCTGATTCTAGTTGTTCTTCTTGGCATTCTATTTCGAATTCTAGGTTGCCTACTTTCATCTTTAGGCGGATTGGCGGTGGTGTGTCTTCTGTCATTGTTCTCCCTTATTGTATATTGTATTGTTCATGATGCACATGCACAACATTTAAATATTGTTGCACGCAAATCATTTCCATATTGGTGAATCTTATTGATTGGGCAACATAACTATACAACAACACCAACATATAACTTTCCACCCCAAATAGAGGAACTGCAACTCCCACAAACATTCATAGAACTAAGCCTAAACAGCATGAAAAACATAGAAAGCAGCTATCTACAGCCCAACCAATCCCTAACAGAACATGTTGCAGACGCAACACCATTCATGAAGATTCAACACCCCTCAACAATAAAGACAATCTCCCTAGAACGCAACCAATACGAGAAGCCAGTTGTCGCCGTCGACGTTTCAAGCATAAGAATAGGAGAAACCGAAACAGGCATACTCTGCGCAATAAGAGGAGCAATAGTCTGGAAAGAAAAAAACCGATACAAGTATCAAAGAATAGGGCCCTTCCCATTCCACATAACAGAACAAAACAAAAAAGAAATCCACAAACTTTTCAGAAACCACAACTTCGAAATCTCAGAAGACAACAGAATCCCAAACATAGCCAACATACAAGCCAGAATGGGCAATCTTCTTGAACGCTGGCTACAGCTAGGAATCTCATGCTCAGCCTACGGCACCATCATCCTATGGGACGGCTCAATGACTGCTGGAATGGCTGACAGTCCAGTAGATGAGGTGGCAAGGCTCCTAGAGATAGCGAGAAATCGCCTCAGTACCGTTTTGGCTTTCTCCAAGAACACGACCCTAAGGTTTTCCGGTCACAAGCTAACCGATTATGCAGAAAAAGCTGAGCCACCTTGTCTTCTTCAGATAAATGGTTTTCCCATTTCGTCAGGTCCAGTTTTCCTACTTGGAAACGTTTATGTTGCAAAACTAACTCCCGGAGTATGCTCTTTCAGGTTAGATATTGACAGAAAGGTCCCACGAGAACGGGCAATAGAAGCTGTTCAAAGTCTTCTTGGAAGCGATCTCCTTATTCAAAGCTATCCTGAAACTTTACGTTTGGCTCACATATACTCAACCTTCACTGCCACTGAAGTGATTGGCATCCAACGTTTCATAGCTCAGCAGTATGGACTCAAGATAGTTACAAGACCGAATGTGCGTCGGCTGCTTTTTGGGCCCTTCGGAAAAGGCGCGGAGGGATACCAATGAGGCTCTACAAGAAGGAGGGAAGCAGTCTTCAGATTCTCAGCTTTCCAAATGACGAAGTGGAAAAGGGCGACTATCTCCTCGTAGAAGACAGTAACGTTAACAGAAAGCTGATCACGCAAGTAATCGATGTCCAGTTCGCCAGCGTTCCAGGGCTTCTTGAAGAACTACTTCGCGACTCCACAACCGAAGAGCAGATTTACGGCAACAACTTTGACCCTCTAGGCGTCTCATCCCACATAAACAACATTCAAGACGCTCGAATGCTCATCTGCAAAATTCGAGGAACCATGCTAAATGACAGGCTCCGAGTGAATTCATCATGGCTTCCTTCCCGCTCCAAGTCAGGAATCACAAAAATCCCCATCAACTCGTTGCTGGCACATGTGGGCATCAACAAGGGTCTTCCCATAAACATCGGCGAAACTAAGGATGATTCTCCGTTAAACATCACAGCCCATGATCTTGACGGGAGACTGAACATCATAACTGGAAAGAAGGGAACAGGAAAATCTCATCTTTCAAAGTTGCTGGTCTTAGGTCTGGTAGATTACAAGGCTACGGTTGTGGTTCTTGACCTCAACGGCGAATACACTGGATTAGGTCTTTCCGTTAAGGGAGGTGGCAACAAGTATAGTGACAGGGTGCATGTGCTTACTCCCGGGGCCAACTTCAGGGTTTCCTTGTCCAAAATGGACTTGGGTGTCATGTTGAAGATTCTGGTTCATGCTCTTGCTCTTCCCGGAACGTCAACCCGAGAGTTTAAGCACATATGGAAATCGTTATGCCAGCAAGGAAGGTTTACTCTTCAGGACCTTGGAGACGCCATCAGAAAAAGCAGTTGCAACATGCATGTGCGGGACGCCCTCTTCTCCCGCTATTACAGTCTAGTGAACTCGGGATTTTTCACAGACAACGACGAAATGGCAACAAGTTTTGAGAAGCTTTTCGAAAAAACCAAGAAAGACGGAGGAGCCCTAATCATCAACTTGAAGGATGTTTCATCGGTTGACCGCCAAATCGTCTTAGAGTATACCCTCGGGAATCTAGTGAAGCTTCTGGGGCAATGGAAAATCAAATCCGTTTTCCTTTTCGCTGAAGAAGCACACCTCTACCTTAGGGAAACATACTGGGAAGACATCGTTACCCGCATGAGGCACTTCGGCTTATTCACAAACTTCGTTACTAACCAACCGGACACAATAAAAGAGAACATCTACCGTCAAGCCGACAGCATCTTCCTCTTCAACTTCACCAACGAACGGGACCTCGAAACCGTGTCAAAAGCTGCAAGGGTGGACGCTGAAACCGTGAAATCTATTGCCCAAGAGCTTCCGCCTCACCACTGCCTACTCATCGGAAACGCAGTGAAAGACTTTCCTGTGATGGTGAAGGTTAAAGCACTGGACATTAAAACTATGGGGCAAACAAGGCTTTTTTTCACAAAAAACTAGCAGATAACCGGTTGGAAAATCATTACTTACATAAGTAACTAAGATGTTTAGTATATCAAGTTGAGCTCAATACGAAAATCAATTTCTAGCCTGAAATGGGTTTTTCTCCTCATACTACTTGTTTCTCTAATGTTGACGGTGGTAATCCAACTTCCGAACAATCCCGAAAATGGCGCAACATATCCTGTGGAGCCTTATTTCGGGATTTCTTTCTGCGGCGACACAGCTGCGGAGGCAAAAATGCTAATTGACAAAACCAAAGACTACACCAACCTGTTTGTGCTGCAGTCAGGACCAATAAGCAAGAATGAAACAGCCACAAACGAAGTCTGCGATTATGCTGTTGACGCCGGCTTAGATGTTATCGTGTTTTTTGGCTGGTTTGACCCTGATTATCCATGGCAGATTCCATGGCTCGACTATGCTAAGAATCGATGGAGTGAAGATTTCTTGGGCATTTACTTCTTTGACGAGCCGGGTGGAATTCAAACTGACTCTAACTGGACAAGTTTTTTTCACCGCGTCGAAGAACTTTTTCCAGAATTTTATCAAACAATAGAAGAGTATATCCAAGAAACCGCCGACCAGACAGTTACCCGAGATTACGAAGAAGCGAAAAAAAGGTATGTTGAGTATCTCTTAGTTCATATGCAACTCAACGAGATAATTGACCGCTCGATCACATCTTTCACGGCTGATTATGCGCTATACTGGTTTGATTACCTTGCAGGCTACGACACAATCTTCGTTGAACTTGGATGGGACCACAATTTACAGAAACACATCGGGCTTTGCAGAGGCGCAGCGAACGTTCAGCAGAAAGACTGGGGCACAATCATCGTATGGAGGGACCGAAACCCAGAAACTAACAGTGGAACATACAAGACGGGACCAGAAATGCTCTATGATATGCTAGTTTCATACGAGGCAGGAGCAGACTACATAATTATCTTTAACTACCCTACAGACCCTCCGGGCAACCCTTACGGCATACTGACAGATGAGCACTTTGAGGCGATGCAGAAATTCTGGAATTACATGCAACATCATCCCGAAGAGTATGGAAAAATTACGGCTCAAGCCGCCTTAGTTCTTCCTGAGAATTATGGGTGGGGTATGCGGCGCCTAGATGACAGAATGTGGGGATATTGGGGACCAGACGAACTGTCACAGCAAATCTGGACTTTATACCACAAACTGCTTGTCCAGTACAGCTATTCCTTAGACATTGTTTATGATGGTCCAAACTTTCCGTTAGAAGGCGTGTATCAAGAGATTTATTACTGGAATTACACAGGATAAAACAGACAACAACATCCAAAAGTTACTTCCACACGTAATGTTTTGAGGGATTGTTTTGAAGGGCAACCGCACAAAATTGCTGAGAAACAGGGTTGCCCAAGAAGCTGCATTGCTCCTCTATACATCTCAAGAAAAAGAGTACAAACAAGCCAAAAAAAGAGCCGCAGAAACACTGGGCGCCAGAGTTCTTCCCAGCAATCATGAGGTTGCAGATGAACTGGACCAAATAGCAGAAGAGCGGGAGGGCACACAAAGAAAGGAGCGGCTTCTGCGAATGCGAAAAGAAGCCAAAGAAATAATGGAGGCACTTGAAGAGTTTAGTCCGCGTCTTGTAGGAAGCGTTTGGAGAGGAACAGCCCGCCAAGGCAGCGACATAGATATAATCGCATTTTCCCAAGATCATCTTCAGGTTTTAAGGCAGATTCAGAAACAAAATTTCGAGGTTTCCCGTTCGGAGCGGCTTTCAGTAACCAAAGAGGGAGAAAAAGAGTCATCTTTTCACATTCACATCTCTTTTCCGTCTGGAGACGAGGCGGAGGTTGTTGTTCGAAGCCTCAGCAGTTTGGGGAAACAAGAAAGATGTGAAACATATGGAGACATTAAAACAGGACTGAGCCTAAATCAACTCACAAAAGTCCTCAAGGAAAATCCCCTTCAGAAGTTTGTGCCAACATAAACTGACGTTTTCTGGGAAAAGCGGCTAATCATAATTTAAATAGATGACTGTTCAAAGGAAAATATAGTAAGGAGAAACCCGCTCAGCAGAAACAATAGACAGTGAAAGGAGAACGCTTAGAAATGGATGTTGAAAAGAAAAGGTTTCGAAGAATGTTTCCGAACTTGGCTCAAGAACTGGAGAACGGAAACTGCGGAACAAAAATCAACTCTGTGCGTTCCGACCCAACTACTGGCGAAAAAGCGGTCTCAAAAAAATTTGTTGATTACACACCAGATGTGATTGATTTTCTCCGCAGGTGTGACAAGGCGGAGCAGGCGGAAGAGATAATCGATTACATGGAGAAGAGGAAAGAGATAAGCTGTGAATATGCCACAAAACTCAGAAAACAGCTGAAGAACAAAGGCGTCAGAAGCTTTGGGTCAAAAAAAGAAGACGACTACTACCTAAAACAAGACGGATTCTAAACCAGAAAAAGAGAAAAGAAAAAACGGGGTTTGCCAAGTTCAAGTTGAAGCTGCCGAATTCTCAGCGCTTCAGGCTTATCTCGATTGTTGAAACGTTTTTTGTTCCATCTTCTCGCTGCAGCTCTTCGGTTCCTATGGTGATTTTGTCGGCTTTCAGGTCTTTCAGGAACTTGCGGCGAACTATTTCAGCAGTGTCAACAGCTGTCGTGATTGCACGTCCCCGAGCCTTCAAAGAAACTTCTTTGACGTCAGCTGAATTGAAGTGTGTAATCACTGCCATAACGTAGCTCATTACAGGTTTTGTTCCAACATAGATTGTGTTATCCTCTGGCACACAGACACCTCCTCTTTTTGTTGTCTCCTTTGTTTTGCTTGTCTGGAATCAAATTCATACGTGAACCTGTTTCCACTCTGCTATTTTCGTTCGGTTTCCTTTTTAATTTTTGGCAAAAATGAGGTTGAAAGACTTTTGTTTCATTAGTCCCATTAACAGGATAGCATTGATGGTGTTGACTACTGTGAAACGTGCCCTAATCTCGGTGTATGACAAGACAGGCATCACTGATTTTGCCAGAGAACTAGACAAAATGGGAATTGAAATAATTTCGACAGGCGGAACCTATGAAACTTTGAAGAATGCAGGAATCCAGTCTGTGAAACATGTTTCTGAAGTCACGGGGTTTCCTGAGATACTGAAGGGCAGAGTTAAGACCGAGCATCCAAAGCTGATTGGCGGCATACTTGCCCTAAGAGACAAGGAAGATCATGTGAGGGACCTTGAAAGACATGGAATAGAAGCGGTTGACTTGGTTGTCTGCAATCTGTATCCCTTCGAAAAGGTAACGGCTAGAGGAGCAGACATGAAAACCGCCCTAGAGAACATTGACATAGGTGGACCCAACATGATTCGGGCGGCGGCAAAGAATTTTGAAAACGTAGTTGTAGTCGTTAACCCCAGCAGATACGATCAAATTCTCAACGAATACAAAAAGAACGGCAACATAACTGTTGAAACGAGAAAGGCTTTGGCTGTGGAAGCCTTCAAAGAAACCGCAAGATACGACTCGGCAATCCACAGGTTCCTAGAAGCGTCTCCCTGAATCATCCAGTTCCTGATCTTGTGGAGACGTTTTATATTCGGCTCTGAGAAGTAACTTTTGTTGCGGGGTCTATCTGATGATCAGGATTGCTTGTTATGGGGGAGTGAATGACATTGGAGGAAACAAGCTTCTTGTCAAATTCGATAAGGGGTCAATCTTCCTAGATTTTGGGCTGTCATACAGTGAAGAGAGCCTGTTTTTTGAAGAGTTTCTGCAGCCTCGTTCAGCATGCAAAATACATGACCTGCTGAATCTGGGTTTGTTACCAAACATAGATGGGGTCTACAGGCATGATGCCCTTTGCCCAAAGGATTTCGAAAATTACAAAGTTAAGGCAAAAAACTTGTGGAAATTGGATGTACAAAGTTTTGAGGAGGCAGTGAAGGCAAGTTCTTGGCATCCTGATGCCCTGTTTATTTCTCATGCCCATCTGGATCATTGTGGGTAT
Organism: uncultured Candidatus Bathyarchaeia archaeon; assembly: GCA_964510635.1. Taxonomy (GTDB): domain Archaea; phylum Thermoproteota; class Bathyarchaeia; order Bathyarchaeales; family Bathyarchaeaceae; genus Bathyarchaeum. The sequence goes on along the minus strand of CAZEBS010000004.1, from coordinate 57,672 downwards.
GCTCCATATTTGGGAGATGTGCCGTTTTTGTGTTCCGAGATGACGCAGAACCTGATGGAGGCTGTGGCTGAGATTGGGAATTTGCAGGGTTTGGATAGGCAGTTGACGGCTGTTAAAAGACGTGAAATGGGGATGCTGAAGACGGGCTTTTTTGCAGGTGAACCAAAAGTAGGCTATTCGAAGGATGAGGAAGAGCGGGAATTCCGTAATTTAGAGCATAAGAAACCTCGCGCAATCGAGAACGGTTTAACGATTACAGGATTCAATGTTGACCATTCGATACCAGGTTCTATGGCTTGTCTCGTTGAATCAGAAGACTCACAGGTCCTGTACACTGGAGACATACGATTCCATGGCAAATCTGGCTACAATCTGGGAGAGGAACTGAATGGGCTTGCGCCAGACGTGATGTTTTGTGAAGGAACCCGCATCGACAAAACTGAACCAGACGACGAAAAAAAGGTGGAAACAGACCTCACCGACATAATATCAAAATGTGAAGGACTAGTTATGGTCGGCTTCACTTGGAAGGACATAGACAGGTACGAAACTGTTCGGGACGCAGCAATAAAAAGCGGCAGAATCCCAGTTTTTGATCCGCGGCTAGCCTACTTGCTAGCCAAGATTGGAAGAAGCACCTATGACGAGGGCGCCAGAGTGTTCCTTGAAAGATGCGGGTCTATGCTCTATTCTCCGGGCGATTACAGCAACTCCAAGCACAAAGCTGGGGACATGCCCCTTTCGGAATGGAGCAGCAAACCCAACATAGTGGTGGACACGAAGCACTTGGAAAAGGGAATATCCGCCCTCGAGCTCAGCGAGAACCCATCCAGCTACGTGTTGCATCTGGACTATTTCAGGTTCAAAAACATCTTAGACTTTGTTCTTCCTGAAGGCTCCGTGTTTGTGAGGGCACAATGTGAACCATTCAATCCCAAAATGGAGCTCTCTCACGAACGGATGATACGATGGCTGAAGCACTTCAAAATCAACGTCGAGAATGAGTGCAGACCATACCAGATTCACGCTAGCGGTCACGCGTCTGGTCCAGAAATACAGGAAATGATAAACAAGATCAAGCCTAAGCTCCTAATTCCCGTGCACACTGAACATCCTGAACTGTTCAGGAACCCTGCAGGCACAATTCACATACCCGAAAAAGGCGCAGAAAAGAAAATATAATAAGGTTTTTTAGAGCCCGAAAAACAGTTTATTCTGGAGTTGTGAATGTTTTGAGTGAAGATTTCTCATTGACCAAACTGAATAAACCAGCAGACTGGACTAATCTTACCGTAATGGCAAAGAAGCACACGCCCATTATCGAAGCGCCCAGCAAAGTAAAAGCCAACGAGTCATTTGCCGTGAAGATCAAGGTTGGTGGAATCGACGGCGTTGAGCACCCAAACACTTTGAGCCACTGGATAAACTGGGTTGCCCTCTTTGCTGGAGACCGATTGATAAGCAGAACAGCCTTTGGTGCTGAGTTGTCAGACGGCTACGTCCTAACAATCAACGTAACATTGAAAGAATCAGCCGCCCTACGGGCACAGGAGTTCTGTAACCTACACGGAGTCTGGGAAGGAAAACCAAAAGAAATCACAGTCGAATAGACTCAAATTTTGGAAGCCAATTTTTTGGCGTCCATCATTATTTTTTGCAGTTCCTCTTTTGTAGGCTTTCCTCTGATGTCGCCCATTCTGCCTTTTGTGCTGCGTTCCTCATTGCCGATGAATTCGCTGAGAACATACCATTCATCCACTACTGTGAATCCGATGTGCTCAAAGAACTGACCCATATACAAGCCCACAGGCGTTGCCTCGCGGAGTCCTGTATGGGGTCCAGAATAGGTGCAGAACATCAGGGCGTGTTTTCCGGGAACTTTTGATGCACCGGTCTTGATTCTTTCTTGTTTTCTGTTTTCGTTGAATTTTTTGAGCAAAAACTCTGTAACCTGTTTGGGCGGATGCCACTGAATAGAAGGAGCACCAACACAGACAAGATCATAATCAAAATAGTCTACGTCATCTGCTTCTGTTGTTCGCTTCAGAGAAACGTTTACTCCTGCAGCCTCTAAGCCCTCTTTTATCGCAAATGCCACTTTTTCGGTGTTTCCGGTGTTAGACCAGTAGAGCACTAGAGCACGCTTCACAGTGGTTCACGCCTCGTTTTGGTAGGAAATGAAACGAAAGACTAGTTATGCTACTTCTTTTCATCAAGGATTAGCATGGTTATGGTTGACCTGACCTCGTCTAGGCTTCGCACTTTCCATGTGACAATTTCTTTGAGTTTGTCCATGCTGTCTGCTTTAACTTTGGCAACTACATCGTAGACTCCGTAGACAGGAAATATTTCCACAACAGAATCAAGTGTTTCCAAAGTTTCTACGACTTTTTCCATGAATTTTGGTTCGGTGTTGATCAACACATAAGCCATAGGCATTACAAATCTCTCCACATCTAATGCGGGTAGAATACACTAAATAATGTTTCTTTTCTAAACGAACACGCAGATTTGACGGCACACCTAATTTTTTGCAGTGACACAGGGAAAAATGGGAACAAGATGATAGGTTCAGTTTTCCATGTAATCAAGCATTCTTTTTTGAATGCCCCCATCTTTCAACCCCATAACAAACTCTACCACATCGTTGGGTTCCCTGAACCGCAACTTGATTAGGCTCTGGAATCCCCAATCTGAACATTTTATGCGGGAAATGGTTGATGCGGCGCTAACTGATTTGGCGAAATCTTCGGTGAGGTTGTAGGTGGCTAGAAAGGCTCCGCACCACACGTCTCCTGCTCCAGTGGTGTCAACAACCTTGTCTGGAGGCAGAGTCAAGGCGGGAACCATCTGCAGGTTACCGTTTTCTTCACTGATTATGGCTCCCAAGCTTCCTAAGGTGACAATCAGCCTTTTGGCTTTGAGAAGTCTGACTGCGGAAGAGAGGGAATCTGTTTGGGCTAACGCTTTGGCTTCCGTGTCGTTTACAACAAAAAAGTCCGCCTTCAAGGCAACGTCCTTAAGGATTTTCCTGTTTCTCCGTCTCTCTCTGATGTAGTCTATCCATGTGTTAACGGAAACTTTGGTTTCTGGAGACTTCTGTTTTATCTTGTCTACTATTTTGGCAACCTTTGAAGGCTGCATAGGCGAAATATGGAATATGCTCTTGTGCCTAAGCCACTTGGCTGATATCATGCGGGACGTTATTCTGGAGCCAGCGCCGTGAGATGCTTTCAGGTAATGGGCTTCCCAGCGGCGGTCATACCTGATGTGAAAACGTGTGGATGGAGCATCATAGATTTTCACGTCCTTGTATGGCAGAAGATTCAGGGCATCAAGGAACTGGTTGTCTTTTCCAGTGGCTGAAATCAAGGTGACGTTTGGGGACAGGGTTCTGGCTGCCATCGCCGCGTACAGGGCTGCGCCTCCTGGCTGTAGTCGGGTGCCGTTGACGTTTTCGACCTTGTCAACAGAAATGTGACCAACAAACACCAGTCTTTGAGCTAACAGCCTACACTCCACCCCTAAGCATCACATAATCCCTTTTCTACTCACACAGATAGTAAGGTTCGATTTGAATAATCTTGCCCTTAAACCCTGAAGCAAGTTTTAGCGAAACACAAAGTCAACTGTTCTGCAGACCTAAAAGACAACTTTTATCAGATATGCTACATTGAATAGCGATATAATCAGAGAGCGTAATGAACGTTGAGCACTAAACAAGATTCTCTGCTACGGTTTCGCCTAAAACGGAATCTACAGAGACTAGCAGCCAGAGAAGGCAGAGGAACAGAACTGGTCTCACTCTATGTGCCCCCAGGGCGTCAGGTCAGCGAAGTAGTGACGATGCTAAATAACGAGTATGGAACAGCCTCCAATATCAAATCTAACACCACAAGAAAGAACGTTCAGGACGCCATAACCAGAGTCACGCAGCGAATGAAGATGTTTAAGAAGGTGCCCGAAAATGGATTGGTGCTCTTCTGCGGAGCAATCCCCCAGAATGGTCCGGGAAGCGAAAAAATCGAATTGTACATAATATCGCCTCCTGAGCCGATTCAGATTTACCTGTATCGCTGTGATGCCAGATTCCACACTGAACATCTAGCAGAGTTCCTGAAAGAAAAGGAAACATTCGGAATTATTGTTTTGGATGCTTCAAATGCAGTTTTTGCTACGGTTAGAGGAAAACGTCTCGAGATTGTGAAACAGATTAGCTCAGGTATTCCTGGAAAGTTCAGGGCTGGAGGACAGTCTGCTAGAAGGTTTGACCGGCAAAGAGAGGCAAAGATGCAGGAGTTCTTCAATCGGGTGGGAGAACATGCCAACGAAATCTTTCTTCCCATTGAGAATCTTAAGAGCCTGCTTTTGGGTGGTCCTGGACCCACAAAATTTGATTTTGAGAAGGGCAACTATCTTCAGTATACTTTGAAGGAGAAGATTGTGGCTGTTATTGACACCTCTTATGTGAATGACAGGGGAGTGGAGGAGGTTGTGGAGAAATCTGAGGAGATTCTGCGGCGGATACGTTATGTTGCAGAAAAGAAGATTATGCAGAAGTTTCTCCGCGAAATCGGTCAAGACACAGGCTTAGCCACATACGGCGAAGAAGAGGTAAGAAAATACCTGAACAACGGCATCGTAGACACACTTCTGCTCTCCGAAGACCTAGAAAACGTCCGAGTCACAGTCAAGTGTGGCTCCTGCGACTACACCAAAGAAGAAACCATGAAACTGCATGAGGTTCAAGGGTTTGAGCAACAAACAAACGGTGCCGCATGCCCAAAATGTAGCGTTCCAACTCTCGCAGTAGAGGAGAACAAGGAGCTCATTGACGAACTGGCAGAAACAGCCGAACTGGCAGGAACAACTGTAGAGGTTTTGTCTGGCGACACGGAAGAAGGTCAGATGCTAAAGAAATCTTTTGGCGGAGTAGCCGCGATTCTACGTTACAAGGCTGCAGCCTAATATTTGGCATCAAAGTAGACGTCTGTGTATCCTTTTACTTCTCGTCCTTTTCCTTTTGATTGGATGTACATTTGCTCTACTTTGAGGGTTCCCGAAAGGTCCTCTTTTGCGTCTGCTAGGATAGCTGCTTTTTGTTTGTCTTCAGTGTATAAAATTAGCTTCTGGATAGGCGCATTCAAGGGCTTCTGGTTCTCCGCTTTGTCTCTCCGAATTTCCCCCATCACAGCAACAATCAAGTCACCCTTCTCCTCTGCAGCTTCATCAACCAGCTCCTCTTGTAGGAGAGGCCACAAAGAAACGTGAATGCTCTCAAGGCTCTTGTCATCAGCATACATAATCTGATAGAGTTCTTCAGCGATGTGGGGCGAAATTGGGGCAAGAAGCTGGATGATTCGGTAAATTGCAGTGTAAAGGGTGTATTGGGCAGCAGTTCTCTTTTCTTTGCCATAAATTTCAGGCTGGTAAAGCCGATGTTTTACGGCTTCGATGTAGTTGTCGCAGAAGCTGTGCCAAGTGAATTTCCTGATTTCGTAAGTGGCTACGTTAAATTGGCAGTTGTCCATTGCATCGGTTACCTTTTTGGTGACCTGCTCCATCTTGCTTAGCAGCCAGCAGTCTATGAGTTCAAGTTTCGGTGGTTTCTTGTCTGTGTTGTAGTCTTTTAGGTGCATGGAGGCGAATTTTGAGGCGTTCCACAGTTTGCGTAGGTATCTCCATGCGTATTCTACGTCTTCCCATCTGAAGGGAATGTCTGAGCCTGTGGCGCCTCCGCCTGTAGCCCATTGACGGGGAGCATCAGCTCCATACTTCTGGAAGACGTCAGGGGTGGCTACGAAGTTGCCGAGGCTTTTGCTCATTTTTCTGCCGTCGATTCCGAGGACCATGCCATTGATGAGGACGCTCTTGTAGGGTTTCTCGTCGAAGAGGGCAAGGTGACGGACCATAAGATAGTATGCCCATGTGCGGATAATGTCGTAGCCTGAGGGATGCACATCAGCAGGATACAGTTTGTGCCAGTCCTGTTTGTCTGGCCAGCCCGCATGAACTGCACAGGTTATGGAGGAGTCAAACCATGTGTCCAGCACGTCCGTTTCGGGGATAAACTCGGTGCTGCCACATTTGGGGCACTGGTCAATTTTTGGGGGGTTGATTCTTGGGTCTATGGGCACCCAGTCAGGTTCGGCTAAGATGATTTCTTGGCATTCTTTGCAGTACCATACGGGGATTGGGGTCGCGAAGATTCTTTGGCGTGAGATTACCCAGTCCCAGTCTAGGCTGTTTGTCCAGTCTATCATCCGTTTTTTCATATAGTCTGGATACCAAGTGACATCTAGGGTGTTCTTTTTGACTTGTTCTGTGAAGATTCTGGTTTTCATGAACCACTGTTCATGCTCCAGTATTTCGATTGGATGTTTGCATCTCCAGCAGCATCCAACCTCTTGATGTAGAGGCTCAGTTTTTTCCAGCAGCCCCTCAGATTCTAGGTCTGCGACTACGGCTTTTCGTGCCTCTGTAGCTGTCATTCCCTCATATTTTCCTGCATTTTCGTTCATTCTTCCTTTGTCGTCAATGAGAATGATGGGAGTAAGTTTGAGGGTTGAAACGGCTTGCACGTCAGCCTTGTCGCCGTATGTGCAAATCATGAGTACGCCTGTGCCGAATTCGGGGTCTACCTCTTTTTCGGCTATGATTTTGACTTGGCGGTTGGCTACTGGAACTGTGATGTTTTTGCCGACGTATTTGCTGTATCGTTCATCTTCGGGATTGACGGCTACGGTTACACAAGCCTGCAAGAGTTCAGGTCGGCTTGTAGCTATGGTCAGATGGTTGCCGTCTTCCAGCATGAATTTTATGTAGTGTAGGGTGCCTTCTTTTTGTTCATGTTCAACTTCTGCGTCTGCGATTGCTGTTTCGCAGCTTGTGCACCAGCTGATTGGATGCGTTCCCTTGTAGATTAAACCCTTCTTGTGAAGCATAATGAAGCTGAGCTGAGTGTTTTTCCAGTAGCTGGGGTTCATGGTTTTGTATTCGGTTGTCCAGTCTACGCTGCAGCCGAGCCTGATGATGGCTTTCTTCATTATGGCTATGTACTTGTTGATGACCTGCTTGCACAGCTTAACGAATTCCTGTGGGGGCACATCAGTTTTTTTGATTTTGTGTATTTCTTCGGTTTTGACTTCTGTGGGGAGTCCGTGGCAGTCCCAGCCTTGTGGAAAGAGGACGTTGTAGCCTTTCATGCGTTTGTATCGGGCTAGGGCGTCTATATATGTCCAGTTGAGGACGTTTCCCATGTGAAAGTTGCCTGAAGGGTATGGAGGAGGAGTGTCTATTGTGAAGACTGGGCGGCTGCTGTCTGTTCGGTCGAAAACGTAGATGCCCATGTTTTCCCAGTTCTGCTGCCACTTCTCCTCGATGGCAAGTAAATTGAATTTTTTGGGGAACTTCTTCATCAGTCAGCCTCAACGAAGTCTGTTTTACCGTAAAATTAACGGCGAACTAATTTAGCTTTTAGGTAAACAGTCAGTTGATGATTATGAACTTCATCTAATTTAGAGCGTCACTAGAATGATTATTTTAAGTAGTACCGTGACCCATTGTTGAGTGATGATTTGTTATGCAAGCTGAAGGTCCAGTTTGTCAAAGTTGTTGCATGCCGTTGGATAGCCCTGAAGTTTGTGGTACTGAAGCTGACGGCACAAGAAGCAAACATTATTGTGTACGTTGCTATAAGGATGGCGCATTTACTCAGCCTGACGCAACCTTGGAGATGATGTTAGACATTTCTGCAAAAGTGTGGGCAGAAAAAGTCCCAAACATGACTGTCGAGCAGGCTAAAGCCCAGCTGAAAACGAAGTTTCCTTATCTGAAAAGATGGTGCAGATAAAACACTTCATATGCGTCCCAGCTACCAAAAGAGTAGCAATTGGTGAAGTTCTGTAGGGGAGTTTAGAGCCCTCACTCTTCTGATGAACTTATTTTAGGCAAAAAATTGGTGCTGCTGCGAGTTTTCTGAAAAAATACTGTTTTCAACAATGTACCTCTATTAGGCTCCTAATATGACGGGGCTGGTTCAGTTTTCTTTTGTTGTGTTTAGTAGTTCTTTGATTTGGTGGATTTCGATGAGGTTGCTTGCATGTTTTTTGTGTGTTCTGAAGGCGGCTGTGAAGAGCACCGTATCTTCATAGTCTAGCAGTTTCATGTTGTGGAGTTTGTTTGCTACTGCATGTATTCGGTCGGTTTCTTGGCGGTAGTCATAGTGTACTGGGACTACTCCATACACTATTTCCAGTTGCTTCTTTGACATTGGGCTTGACGTAACGGCGATTATTGGTTGTTTGATTTTGAATCGGGATATCATCTTTGCTGTGTAGCCTGACCTGGTCAATGTGACTACTTTTGCTAGGGGCATGTTTTGGCAGATGCTTTGGATGGACCTGCTTACTGTGTCTGAGATGTTGACGAAGCCCCTGTCCTCTACAGTGCTTTTTGTTGCTTTTTCTGTTTCCAAGGCGATGCGTGCCATCATGGCAGTGGATTTTGTTGGGTATTTGCCGACTGCAGTTTCTCCGGAGAGCATGGTTGCGTCGGTTCCGTCTAGTATGGCGTTTGCTACGTCGCTGACTTCGGCTCTGGTTGGGTTGGGCTGATGCATCATGGATTCCAGCATTTCTGTGGCGGTTACAACAGGTTTTCCCTGTTGGTTGCATCTGCGGATAAGAGACTTCTGAACCAGAGGAACTCGTTCAGGCTCTATTTCGACGCCTAAGTCGCCCCGTGCAACCATGATTGCGTCTGATGAGTCCAAGATTTCGCCGAAGTTTCTGATTCCCTCAAAGTTTTCGATTTTGGCAACAACTGTACCCTCAAATCCTTCAGCAGCTGACCGCAGGTTTTGTATGTCTTTGGCGTTTCTTGTGAATGAAAGAGCCAAGATTTCGATTTCATGTTTTTTCGCAAATTCGATAATCTTCAGGTCCCTCTGTGAGAGGGTTGGCAGCGTAAGTTGCTTGTTGGGGATGTTGATGCCTTTGCCGTTGGATATTTCTCCACCGTTTTTCATTGTCAGGCTGATGGTTTCGTCGCCTTTTTTGGTGACTTCTGTTCTGATTCTGCCGTTATCTATGAAAATCACGTCGCCGACCTTCATTTGGTCGATGAAGTTGTGGCTGAAGCTGACTGCTTCTTTGTTGAAGCCGACCTCCAGAACATCCCCCTCATCTACAACCAGTTCTTCGTCTGTTCGAAGCCTGATTTCTGGACCCTTAAGGTCAATCATCACAGGAATATCGGCTACTTCCCTGACATTTTCCACTACTGTCTGGTAGCGGTCAAATTCTCCATAGGCAGTGTTTATTCTGGCACAGTTCATACCCGCCCGAGTCATCTGCTCCAATGTCTCAACCTGCAGGCTGGCGGGACCAATCGTGCACACAATCTTGGTTTTCTTCATCAAGCAGCTGTCACCCATGAACCATTGAATAGGATGGCTGTTTTATCGTTTAAGTCTTGAAGAGGCAACTGTTACTCCGATGGCAGCAAGAAGAAGCACAATACCTATCTCTGAAGCCAAAACAATGGATTCTTGTTCACTCTGTTTAATTAGTATGCCCAGCAGAGCCCAGACAACCACGAAACAGTATGCTACGTCCTTTCTTGTCACAAGCACAGCCAAAGACAGAAGCAGGGCCACACAGATTATAGCCACAGCCCACGCAGACGCTTCAATGCCCCATCCGTCCCAGCCAACAGCCGTCAAAGCCACAGACACGTTTGCTATGGTTGCGATGCTAATCCACCCCAAGTAGACGCTGAAGGGCAACTGAACAAAAGCCATCTCTTTAAGGGAGACAGTAGTTTTGCCGATGCCCAGCCGCAGATAGACGAGAATCAGGGACGCCAACAGCGCAGCCATCAAAACCAGACTGTAAGTAACATAATCGTAGTGCCAAAGGAACAGCCAAGAAATATTGAATACACTGCTTAAGGCAAAAAACAAGCCAATCTGCTGCAGGAAGGGCTTGTCCCTGTTTTTGGGCAGAAGCTGATAAACCGTGAAAAGCAGCAGAAGAATGTAGATGATACCCCAGATGGCGAAGGTGAAGCCTGCAGGAGTAATCAGGGTCGGGTACATGTCAGAAACATCAGCGCTCGTCACGCCGCCGAGCACTGTTGTGCTTCCAGCCAACCCATTCACAACAATCATCAGTACAAAGGCAACAACATTAACGACCTGAAAGAAAACTGTCCTGTTCAACACCACAAAAGCACCCCCTATACCGTATGCACCGACTTTTCATATAAAAATTCGCACACCTGAAACTAATTGGTGGTGTAGCGGGCAGTCAAGCATGGCTTAATGGAGACCCTTAAATTGAAAAAAATTGGCTTGGATTAAATTTTAGCCCCAAACCCACACCCATTCATACCTGCTCTTGTGCCCGCGTGCGCGTGTGTGTGCCCACAGGTCCCCTCTCTCTGTCTCTCGCTCTATGAGGAACAAAAAGAAAAACGAAAATAGATAGAAGAAAATAATTGATTGTTTAATTGGTTTCATATTCTAAAGTATTTTTATTTATCTGCGGCGTCGGCGTCTTTTTCCAGGTTTGTATTGGCCATTTCCTCGGTCTAGGACAAACCTTTTGTGATAATTGTTGCGATTGGTGACTCTTGGTCCATCGTTGTGTCTCTCTTTTCCCTCTACTTTGGGAGTTAGGTTACGGATTTTACCTGCTTTGGATAACGAACCATGTGAAGGCATAAATTCACCTCCTATTTGACATGTGGCATCAGTTTATGATTTGCTGGGAGCACACGCGTATGGAAAAGTGGTCCACACAAACTCATAGAGCCAGTCTCTAAAACAAAACACACAATAATGTTAAAGGAACTGCTGTGTACGCCTTCTTCTCAATTCTCAACACTCTTTATAAACCCTACATCCCGCCATTAAGTGACATAATTACAGAAGGAAAAAAGCGCCTAATTGAAACCAAGTGTTTATCTGTGATGGTGAGAATATAATTTATGTGCTTTGTTAATCCACGTTTTTGTGTTTTGACATAGTTTTAAGTGGATTCCAAAATGATTCAAGAACCTGTAAAGAAAGCTAACTTGATTTCGGTTATGAGAGATTATGATAGAAAACGAACTAAGATAAAAGAGCGAAGTGTAGATTTCACTGTTTCATCTTCCAAAAACGATAAGAAAATCTTGATACGTGCAATAACAGAAGCCAGATCTAAATCAGGTTATGTCGGCGTAGATGCTGTTCGGGAAATGATTGACTTTTTAGAGACTAACGCTTACGACAAGGGAATCTTGATCGGAAAAAAATTCACTAATGGGGCTAAAAGAGAGATGAAGAGAGCTAACATTGAACTTTTTTCAGAGAATTATTCACCTGATTTTAAGCCAGAAAGAGTTTACTCTACATTATGTAGTTACGTGGAGAAATTGTGTAAGGCAAAATGCGGCAAAATTCCTGCAAAGGATTCTGATTGCAAGGGATTTGTTAATGGTAACTATTCTTGTGCTATTCGATTAGTTAGTGATAATGCTGACTTTCATCATGAGAAGGAGTGGGTAAGTTTCCTAGAAAGAGATTTGGTCAAGCTTTTGGTAATCGAGAGAGAATTGAAGGACTAGATTGAGTTTTTTAATCTTGTGTGCTAAATGGGGGCAGGGACGCACACAAACGAGGTATTTCCTGTAAAAGATACAATAACGTTCCAATAGGTGGTTAACCTAAGGAACTGGTGCGCGCCCCTCAATTTGCTAATTCTCAGCACCATTTAAAAAGAGTACCCTCAAATGCGCACGCGAAGAAAGAGAGAATTACTAAGATTTACGAGTAGACGTTGTTTTGAAAGAAAGTCTAGATAAATAGTTTGGGTTTGGGATTAAATTTTAGCCTAAACCCGTACACACAATTAATGGCGCCTAATTACTTTCTCATAAGGCATTTGAAAGTGGCATCTTTTGCTCTGAAGAATTCTTTTGAGAATTCGGCAGCTTTGATGGCATCATAGTATTTGCAACTGAATATATCCAAGAAGATTCTGTTTGTCTTATTTGCGAAATGGCCAGAGACTAAAGAAGTTTCGACAAGTTGCATCATAGAATATCCTGCAACGTCTGGATTAACTCCAAAGTGTTGAACGTGGCATGGACCCCACGGTTTCGCGTCTATTAGTGCACAAACCTTTGCAGCATATTCTTTTATTGCTTCAGCGTTTTTCAGTAGGTCAGGGTCGCAGTCATGAAGGTCGATGGCAGTGGAGAGCCCCCATGCTTTGGAAAGCTCATATTCCTCTTTGGTTACGTAACCATTTACTGCTGGCTGTTCGTCTATTAGAGTCGGCTGTGAAGCAAACCTTAATTCTGTGTTCATGAAAAGCTCCCGTATGCATGTGTCCAGATAAACCTTCCTCTAAAATTCTCTATAAAATTAATAATAAAACTCCAAACCTAAACCACAACAATGAGAAGAAATACAATATAAACGGGAAAAAATCTCTTGCATACACACATACTTGCTCAAGCTAAAGCCAGAAATTTAATGGTGGTGCGGCGGGCAGGAATCGAACCTGCGAACCCCTATGGGAAAGGATTGCTCATCAGACGCTGATCTTGAGTCCTCCGCGTTTGACCTGACTTCGCTACCGCCGCCCATCCCTCAAAAGAAACATGAAATAGCGGATTTAAGCCTTACTTATCAGCCGTCACTCGATTACTGTCCCAACCTGTCTGCCCTCAACAGCAAACACAAGATTGGCAGTGTCATAGCCGTCCACAACTATTGTCTTCAACCTGATTTTGGCTAGAATCCTCACAGCCTCAGGGTCAATAATCTGGTTAATTCCCGCCTTGTGCTGTTTTTCGTCAAACAGACCCGCAAGCTCCTCAAACATTAGCTTGTCCACTTTTTTTGCATCAGAATACTTCCGCGGGTCCTTCGTGTATATGCCGTCCACGTTCGAGCCCTTCACCAGCAAATCAGCCTTCACACGTTCCCCAAGTAGTGCAGCCACAGTGTCCGTCGTCATTCCAGGACGCAAACCGCCCATAACAACAATCTTCCCTTTCTTTAGGCAATCCTCAGCCTCATCCAAACTAACAGGCACCACTCCACAGCCAGCTTCACCCAAACCCAACACAAACAACTGAGCAAACACTCGCGAAACATGAATCGCCACCCAGTCTCTACGCTCTTCCTCTAATCCAAGATAAGCAGCCACTTTGATGAACTCCCGAGCCAAGGAACCACCGCCCACAACCGCCGCGACATCATGTCCCTGATTTTTCAAATCCTTCAATAAACTAACGTATCTGTTCATCATTGAAGCGTTAAGTGGGGAACCCACAACCGAGCCGCCAACACGAACCACAACCTTCACAGCTGAAACCTCACAAGATACTTCACAGCAATAGAATATAACATTCTCTGCTCCAAACAATTCAAAGCCTTATAACGACTCAGCACCAATAATTAACAACAATTGCCCCTCACTTACCGTATCCTCGGTGCAAAAAAATGAGCGAAACTGAAATTGTGTTTTTGGGAACAGGAGGCGGAAGATTCACCACCATAACCCAGAAAAGACAAACTGGAGGAATACGCATCCTATCCAACCGCCTCAACATCCACGTTGACCCAGGTCCAGGCGCCCTCATATACTCCCTAAACGCGGGCTTGAATCCCCAAAAACTTGAGGCAGTGCTGGTTTCTCACAGACACCCAGACCACTACAGCGACGCAGAAATCCTAATTGAAGCCATGACCCGAGGCATGCTAAAGAAACGGGGAGTAATAGCTGCACCCCCCAACATCCTCCTCGGAAACGCAGAAACTGGACCCGCAATCTCCACATACCATCAACGGATGATAGAAAATGTGATAACCGTTAAGCCTGGAGTCAACTTCACGGTGGGCGACACAGAAATAGTTGCAACAGAAGCCAAACACACTGACTCCGAATCGGTTGGTTTCAGGTTCGAAATCCCAGAGGTCGGAGCCATAGGATACACAGCGGACACAGAATATTTCGAAGGCATCGAAAAAGAATACATGGGCGTTAGAATCCTTATCATTTCCGTTATGAGACCCCTAGGAAGCCCATGGACAGGGCACATGACACCAGAAGAAGCCATAAAAATCGTTGAAGCTGTAAAGCCTGAAATGGCTGTAGCAACCCACTTCGGAATGAAAATGCTCTTCAGCGGACCAAACCGCGAAATAAAACTGATCGAAGAAAAAACAGGTGTCACGACAGTAGCCGCCTTTGACGGAATGAAACTAAGCGTAGGCAAAGAAATTACCATAGTAAACAAATAGAAACTGCAGAGCTTAACAGCAGATAAATTCTACAATTCTCCAGACATTACTTTAGCGTAGGGATCATCAGCAGTCCTCGGAAACATTGCTTCTTCCCCGCTTTTGACTAGAACACGCTCCATATCTTCTGTGAAGGAACCAATGAACCTCGCTTCGATACTGTTTTGTCGCAGAACCGTCTCCACCCTGTTTCTGTCTTCAGGACTGACAGCAGCCACGAACGTGCCAGTGGAGGACATAGACAGCACCTGTTTGTCGGACAACCGATAAAATGCTCTCAAATCCTTAACTTCTTCGGTAAACAAGATTTTCTCCCACTCAACCCTGAAGCCCACACCTGATGCTTCAGCCATCTCATTCAATGCAGCCGTTAATCCGCCTTCAGTGGCATCATGCATAGCATGTACTCCCTCGATTTCCGCGAGGAGCAGCGCCTCTTTAACGCAACTTTGCATAGTAACAAGTTTCGCAAGTTTTCTGGTTTGTTTTGTTCCAAAGAGTTTTTCAGCCAATGTCTCATGGGTTAAAGCAAAATTCACTGCAGTTTCTAAGCCGATGGGTTTGACACATACTATGTGGTCGTCTGGTCTGGCGTCTCCAGGCGTTTTCAGCCGTTCTTTGTCAACGTAACCGTAGCCTGTGCATACTCCAACCAGAGTTGACACGCCAGCGTATGTTCCTGTGTGCCCCGTTACGATAGCTGTTCCATGTTCGTTGGCAGCGTCGCATGCTTGCTGCATAGTCCTGTGGAAAACTGAAGGTGTTGTTGATGGGGACCCCAGTAGATTGATTGTGCAGAACTCGGTTTTGGCTCCGAAGAGGGCATTGTCAGAGGCTACGTAATTGATTAGAAACCAGCCGAACCACTCTTCAGGAACTCCAATGCATGGGTCTGTAGAGACAACAAGGTACCTGCCATCGTCTAGCATGTGGACTCCAGCGTCGAAACCAAGCTGAGGCGAAACAACCACACGAGAATCCTTTTTGATGCATTTCAATAGTTTTTTGAGGTCTTCGTTTGGGAGCTTCCCCACCCTGTTTTCTCCCTCACAAGTAGATTTTCAACACTTTGCTTTCTTGCAGCAAGTAAAATATGTAGATTGTTATCACAAGCTCGGCTAGCAGATAGCCTCCATTGTATGCAGCCGAGTATATCGCAGGGTGCATTCCTTCTGGTGTGTACTGAGCAAAGAAGATTATGCCTGAAAAGAAATGGGCCACAAAACGCCCGAGTATTCCCACGTTTACGCCAATAAAGGGATGTTTCTGGAAGAAGCCTGCAAGCCCCAGCAAACCAAACGCGACTGGATAATCTAGCAGCGCCTGTGCGGGATAATATACTCCACTGGGGTCAACTACCAGCTGGACTACGCCGTACAATATAGCTGCGAATAATCCTACTATGGGTCCTCTCCGTATGGCTAGCCACAGAATCGGCACCATCGAAGCCAAGGTTACGGAGCCTCCTTGTGGCATCTCAAAAATTTTGAAGAAACTTAAAACTGTGGCAAGAGCCACAAACATAACTGCCTCTGCAATTATTTTTGTTGATAGATTATAATTACTTGTTTTCAACTTTTCTTTTCCCTCCGCCAGCATTACCTGGATCAGGTTCGTAGGGTCGACAACAAGGTAGTTGTCCTCTCAGCCGGGTTCACCCAGCTCCCCATGCACCTTACAGAGTAGACAAGGTGTTCTTTGTATTTAAGCCCTACTGACAGTCTTCGTTTTATGATTCAGTGGTGATGGATGCTAGCCCATAATTGTTATAAAGCATCTATGGTAAGGGTTCTTTATGTCAAACAAAGTTCATTGTGCTCACATTCTTGTGAAAACAGAAAAAGAAGTAAACAACGTTTTGGAACGCCTGAAGAAGGGAGAAAAGTTTTCGGCCATAGCCAAAGACGTTTCACTTTGCCCCTCCAAAAAACGTGGCGGAGACCTTGGAACATTCGGCAGAGGACAAATGGTAAAAGAATTCGAAAAAGCAGCCTTCGCCCTCGACAAAGGACAAATCTCGGGAATAGTGAAAACCCAGTTCGGCTACCACATACTTAAACGTCTTGAATAAACTGGGGTTAAATTTTAACCCCAAACGGAATGGCAAATTTTTTAAGATGAAACCAAAAGATGTTCTCTGTCGAGCTGGGGGAGTCTTAACAGCTGGTCTGTAATGCTAGTCATAGCATTCAACTAAATGTTTGGTTCAGTATTGAGTTCAAATGTTGCCGGCAGAATGGCTGCAAAAGGCATCCCGAACTCGTAAAATAAAAGAGGAAAATAAATGGAAAAACTATATTTGAAAACAAAAATTTCTACTATCACGCTAATTCTGGTGTTAACAGCATCTGCTATGTTAATTTCTTTACCAATCACTAACGCACAGGAAACGGAAACGAAAGAAACCTATGCCTTCGTTGGTGCTAACCCTAATCCTGTTGGTGTTGGACAAGACGTTCTGCTGCACTTCGGAATTACAGACCCACTTACTCTCGCATATGAAAGTTGGAAGGACATAACTGTAACAGTTAAACTTCCAAACGGCAATACTGAAACGTTAGGACCTTACGAAACCGACTCAACAGGTGGAGCAGGCGATATTTATACGCCTAACATGGTTGGCGAATATGTTTTGCAAACCCATTTCCCAGAGCAGTGGTACAACTTTACTGGATTTACTATGTTTGGTCCCGTTGAAACTCACACACTTTATATGGCTAGTGACAGCGAAGAGTTAACGCTTGTCGTACAAGCGGAACCGATACCCGATTATCCTGGCGTGCCACTTCCAGCCGAATACTGGACTCGCCCAATAGACTCACAAGCTAGAGAATGGTACACAATCGCAGGAAGCTGGCCGTACGATCCGGATAACCGCATCGCTACTAACAACGAATATGCACCAGAAACTGCACATATATTGTGGACAGAGCCACTAACCATGGGAGGACTCGTTGGAGGAGATGTAGGCCTTGCTGAATCAATAAACCAAGGCGCTGTTGGATTCGGAACAGGAGACGCATACGAGGGCATATGGAGCAGCCGATTTATCATTGCAGGAAAACTTTACTACGCGACCTATGCGGCTGGCATGATATTGGGCAGTTTTCCTGAGCCAGTTGAATATCACTGCGTAGACCTACATACTGGAGAAGAACTTTGGACTAAGGTTTTTATGGACAACCAAACGATAGCTTTCGCGCAAATATTATACTATCAAGGCTTCAACTACATGGGCGCTTATGCGTACTTATGGGTAACAGAAGGTGGATATGATTTCTTTACAGGTACATATCTGCCAGGAACTTGGACTGCGTTTAACGCCTACACTGGAAACTGGGCGTTCACTATTGAGAATGTTCCGTCAGGCACCACTTTACGCGATTCCAATGGCGCACTCTATGTACTACATACCGATCAAAATGGTTGGATGGGTCTGTGGAGCATGCCTTCATTTATAGCAGCGTCAGCCACAGGATATTATGAATACGGCGGTAGCTGGGGAAACGTAGTCAACGGAATGACATTTGATGCGGGAGCAGACACAGAAGCAGCCGCAGAAGGATGGGATTGGAACGTAACGATACCAGCAGAATTACAGGGAAGCGTCGTAGCAAGCTTTTTTGGCGACAGAGTAATTGGTTCAAACCTTGTCGGTGGTTTTGGGGGCGGGGTTGTACCAAGTAGCGTCCAGGTCTGGGGCATAAGCTTGAAGCAGGGAGAAGAAGGACAAGTGCTATTCAATGAATCATGGCTGCCT
The DNA here is from genome assembly GCA_964510635.1 of uncultured Candidatus Bathyarchaeia archaeon. Classification (GTDB taxonomy): domain Archaea; phylum Thermoproteota; class Bathyarchaeia; order Bathyarchaeales; family Bathyarchaeaceae; genus Bathyarchaeum. The sequence goes on along the minus strand of CAZEBS010000004.1, from coordinate 39,610 downwards.
CCTTCTGATTGGATTTCAGGCAACCAAAGTATAAGCTGGGCAGCTTGGAGTGCAGAAGACAAAGTTGGTGTTCTATGGTCAAAAGAGCTTAGAAAACATTACGGTGTTAGCCTTGAAACAGGAGAGATGATTTGGACTCAAAGTGACTCACAGTATTATTTGGACATATATGAAGGCACAATGCTTACGTCTCATCTGATTGCTTATGGCAGGCTCTACGCTTGTGGAGTCGCAGGAATACTATACTGTTACAATGTTACGACAGGCGACTTGCTATGGACATACGAGGCAAGAGACCCCTACACTGAAAGCCCCTTTTCGAGTAATTGGTGGCTCGGAATAACTTTCATTACCGAAGGCAAACTGTACGTAGGCTCTGCAGAACACTCTGGCAATCAACCGTTACCCCGCGGTGCACCGTTCCTTTGTCTCAACGCTATAACTGGAGATGTAATATGGAGAGCCAATGGTTTGTTCCGTCAAACTGGCTGGGGAGGATTAGCAATTATTGGCGACAGCATAATAGCAACAATGGATACCTACGACCAGCGTATGTATGCTATCGGTAGAGGCGCAAGCCACACCAAAGCATGGATTCAAAACAATGTTATCACACAGGGAAATAGTATACTAATACAGGGCAAGGTGACTGATGTATCACCAGGCACTGAGGATTCTAATATAAGAGTACGTTTCCGAGACGGTGTTCCCGCTGTATCCGATGAAAGCATGAGCGATTGGATGCTATACGTGTACAAGCAGTTTGAGTGTCCAGCTGACGTCCAAGGTGTTGACGTATTTGTGAAAATACAAGACCCGAATGGCGACTATTACTCAGAGACTGTTACAGCCGATAGTACTGGCGCTTTCAAGATGGTATGGGCTCCTACAATTGTCGGAGTGTACGAGGTAACCGTGATATTCGAGGGCTCCAAAGCCTACTATGCTTCATACGCCACAACCAGTTTTGTTGTAGATCCAGCGCCAGAATATCCGGAGTCTCCAACTGTAGAGGAAATTGCTGCTGAATCTGCTGCGAGAACTATTGCCATGCTTCCACAATATCCATACGTTCCTACTGCTGAGGAGATTGCTGCTGATGCTGCTCAACGGACTATCAACATGCTTCCACAATACCCAGATACCACTTGCCCAGAAGTTCCAGCATACCAGACAATCGACCTCGTCATCATAATACTCGTTGTCGTCGTACTAATCATCGGACTATACTGCTGCATCTTCAAGAAGAAATAACCAACCATTTCCCTCCCTTCTTTTTTTGGGAGTAAAACTTAACTGAAGAAAAGGGGGCTGAAAAGGCTCATGCACGAAATCAAAATCGCAAAAAGCAATAGTGGTAGATATGTTCCATTGTTTTTCATTCCCAAATTTTGACAACATGCAGAAGCCTCAGCAAACCCACTTTCTTCACAGATAGCTGTATTAGTTCTAAGAACGAGGCTGAATCCTGTTAACCCCAAATAATATCCGAACTATCTGTTCGTATAACACATAATCAAACGGCTAGAGTAGCCTCAAATTTCTGTTTGCAGGCTCAAAAACAAATCTTTAAATTATAAAAAAAAGGGAGGTTGTCTAGTTTTTAGTTGAGATTCGGTATTTTTTTCGTTTGCGTAGAAGCAGTGCTCCAGCCGCGGCGACCGAAGATACCGCTAACATAACAACGAAGCCTGTGCCTTCAGGAATAGTTGTCTCGGGATTCGGTTCTTGTGCGTATGGGATGTATCCCCAACTGTCTGGAACGTCTGGGCTGCCTGCTGGAGTTGCGTCTGCTGGAGGCCATTGTTGAGTTTCGCCAGTATCTTCATCATAGTATGAGACAAACTCTGCCCACGTATAGCCTATTAGAGGACTTCCAAAACTTTCGTCTAACTTCATAATGTTCATTTCGTATACGTAGTGTTCAGCCGCTATTGTCGGAGTCGAAGTCAAGGCTTGAGCTAACTCCAAGAATCCAGCACTTGAAACACCAGATACAACCCAGCCTGGGCCATCTCCTACGAACCATTGAATAGTCGTAGAGCCACCGTGTCCTGTGACTTCCAACTTTTTATCGTACTGTGTAGGATTTGGACCTCCATCAGGCTCGGTTGCACCACCAGCAGAGGTTCCGTCAAAACATATTGTCAACTTGTCGCCTGCGTCGTCTGTGTTGTCAGTAACTTCAACGATAAGGCATAATAGATTTGGATCCATAACCCATTGGTCATGGAAAGCAGCGCCATCCCCGAAGTCTTCTCTTCCACTGGCGATCCAGTCAGCGTCAACGATGTATGTTCCATCAATCACTGGTACGACTGTGCTCTGGTAAAGGGTGTGTGTATAGGCGGCGTTGTAAGCGCTTACATTTCCTGCAAATGCTAGCACGAATAGCAAAAGCATACAAAATATAACTATACCTGTTTTTTTCATCGGGTTTTTCTCCCTTTAGGTATACTCCTTTTCTACTCTGTCAGTGCTTAAAAAATTTTGCACACGATTGATTGGTCGCTTTTTGCCGATTATTACCAAACGACGTAGTCACGTAACAGGCAGCTGATTATGCAAAGCTCTTTTTGATTTCATCCAAGGAAAGGATGGGAATACTGTTTGCACGAAGAATCTTCTCAGCTTTATCCAAATCATTAACCCTCAATATGACAGCAAGTTTTCCATCAATCAGAACCGCCGACGAATAAGCATACTCAATGTTCAGGTCCTCATCCCCAAGCATCTTCGCAATCTCAGACACCTTGCCGCCTTCGGTTATCAGAATAGCTATCACTTCACTGTTCTTCTTCGACTTTGCGAGGATAAAGTCTGAATCCTCCAAATCTTTCACAGCTCTTTCAGGGTCCTCAGTTATCATCCGGACTAACCCGAATTCTCCAGCATCAGCGATTGACAACGCGAAAATTTTCATCCGAAACTTGTCAATATGCTCGATTACTTCCGATAATGCGCCTGGTCGGTTATCTAGAAAGACGCTGACTTGCTTTATTGGCATCCCAAACCCCAAATCTAAGAGGTTGCAAACAATATTTATATTTTCATATGGCTAACATTTCCTTCTTTACTGTGGAGAACCCAACTTTGCTTCGCTGTATTGACGTCTCAAAAGAGTTCGGAGGCCTTAAAGCACTAAAGAGCGTAAATTTCACAGTAAACGAAAACGAAATCACGGGACTTGTTGGCCCTAACGGCTCTGGAAAGTCAACCCTTCTGAATGTGATTAGCGGAGTTTACAAACCAGACTCTGGAAAAGTCGAGTTTCTGAATGAAGACATTTCGAAACTTCCTCCCCATCAAATCTGTTACAGGGGAATAACAAAAACTTCTCAAACTGTCCAATCGTTTCCCGACATGACTGCCCTACAAAATGTGTTAATAGGCGCACTTTTTGGCAGGAAAGAAGAAGCAGACCCAATGGACAGAGCTACAGAACTTCTAGGTTTCGTGGGCTTAGACAAAGACAAGTTCAATGTTCCAGCCAAAAAATTGAATGTAATAGAATTGAGGCGAGTTCAGCTCGCAAGAGCCTTAGCCACATCACCGAAACTGCTTCTGCTGGATGAACTTCTTACAGGTTTGACGCCGAAAGAGAGCGATGAAGCGATTGCTTTAGTGAAACGCATCAACAAACAGGGCGTAACTGTCCTCATAGTAGAACATGTCATGAGAGTCATTATGGGCCTGTGTGACAGCGTGGCTGTTCTTCATCATGGCGAAAAAATCTGTGAAGGAAAACCTAAAGAAGTCTGCAATGACGAGAACGTGATAAAAGTGTATTTGGGCAAGAAATTCTCTTTTGATGAGGAGTTATGATGCTAGAAATCGAAAATGTTTCCGCTGGCTATGGCCTGATTCAAATACTTTGGGATGTCTCCTTCAAAATCAAGCAAAAGGAAATAGTTAGCATAATCGGTCCAAACGGCGCAGGCAAAACAACCCTCGTCAAAACAATCATGGGAATACTGCCAGCAAAAAGCGGCACAATCAAATTCAAAGGCGAACACATCGAAAACCTACCCCCCTACGAAATTGTAAAGAAAAAAATCAGTTTAATTCCTGAAGGAAGAGACATCTTTCCCAAGTTGACTGTTGAAGAAAACATACTTTTGGGTGCTTACACGCTGAAAGATAAACAGCAGGTTAAGGAATCGCAGGAACGTATTTACCAAATTTTCCCTGTTCTACACAAGAAAGAGAAGGTGCTGGCTCAGACTCTCAGCGGCGGAGAACAGCAGATGCTGGTTATTGGCAGAAGTCTGATGTCAAACCCTGAACTCCTGATACTTGATGAGCCTTCTTTGGGTTTAGCGCCCATAATCGTAGCCAAGGTGCTGGACACTCTGCGGCAGATAAATGAAGAGGGCGTTGCTATCCTTCTGGTTGAACAGAACATCCGCGATTCACTAAATATTGCCGACAGAGGCTACGTTCTGGAAGAAGGCAAGATTATAATAGAAGGGGAAGGCAGAGAACTTTTGTCAAATGACCACATAATAGAAGTGTATTTGGGTCTTTAATTGGAGAGTTTACTATGGCTAATATGTACTGGAACAAAAAAATCGAAACAACCACCAGAGACGAACTAAAAAAACATCAGTTTAAACTCCTCAAGAACCTCGTAAACTACTGCTACGACAATTCAACATTTTACCGCAACAAATTCAAAACCGCAGGAATAAAACCTGATGACATAAAGACGCTGGGTGATGCACAAAAGATTCCTTTCACATCCAAGTTTGATTTAAGAGACAATTACCCCTTCGGCATGGTAACAGTTCCTCTTGCAGACATTGTAGAATTACATGCATCAAGCGGAACAACAGGAAACCCTGTGGTTGGAGCATACACCCAAAATGACATGGATGTTTGGACAGAACTAATGGCACGCTCCCTCTATACAACAGGCGTCAGAAAAGAAGACATAATACACAACGCCTACGGCTACGGCCTATTCACGGGCGGACTCGGCTTCCACTATGGAGCCCAAAAAATCGGAACAACAGTCCTGCCCATCAGCGGCGGAATGACAGAGAGACAAATAAAACTCATGAAAGATTTTGGCTCCACAGTTCTATGCTGCACACCCAGTTATGCGATCTATCTTGCCGAAGCCATGGCACAACTAGGAATCAACCCTAAAAAGGACCTTAAAATTAGGATGGGACTCTTTGGGGCAGAGCCTTGGTCAGAACGGATAAGGGAAAGAATCGAAGACAAACTCCAAATCGAGGCCTTCGACATTTATGGATTGACTGAATTGTGTGGTCCAGGTGTTTCGGTAGAATGCAGTGAACATAGCGGCTTGCACATCTGGGAGGACCACTTCCTTATCGAAACGATTGACCCCAAAACTGGTGAGGTGTTGCCTGCTGGAGAAGAAGGTGAACTTGTTTTCACGACACTCACCAAAACGGGGCTTCCGATTCTGCGGTTCAGAACCCGAGACATCTCGGTTATTGAAACTGAACCATGTGCTTGTGGAAGAACTCACTCCAGAATGCTGAGGGTAACAGGAAGATCAGACGACATGCTGATAATAAGAGGCGTCAACGTGTTTCCCTCACAGATAGAATTTGTCATAATGGGCTTTCCAGAGCTAGAGGCACAATATCAGATAATAGTTGAAAGACCCGATGCATTGGACGTTTTCACCATAAAAGCGGAATTAACCGAAACAAGCATGAAACTGAGCCAAAACGAACTGGAAAAACTGAAGCTCAGCATCAGACATAAAGTAAACAATGTAACGGGTATCTCGCCACTTGTCGAACTCGTGAAACCTGGCGAAATCCCCAGAAGTGTCGGAAAAGCAAAACGGGTTTTGGACATGCGTTCAGGCAAGATTTGAAGGCTTTGGTGGCATGAACGCGAAGATAGCTGTTGACAAACCTAACAGTTTCCTTCTTCTCAATGGAGACGAGGCAGTAGCAAGAGGTGCAGTAGAAGCAGGCGTCAACGTAGCAACAGCATACCCTGGAACTCCCTCCACAGAAATTCTTGAAACCATCGCTGAGGCAGCAAAAACTTTTGGGATATACGCAGAATGGAGCATAAACGAAATAGTTGCCATGGAAGTGGCTACAGGCGCATCCATGGCTGGCGTACGCTCCATCGTTTCCATGAAGCATGTTGGATTGAACGTTGCTGCTGACGCCGCAATGACCCTTGCCTACACTGGCGTTAAAGGCGGGCTGGTTATTGCCGTCTGTGACGATCCTGCGATGTATAGTAGCCAGAATGAACAGGACACACGATATTTTTCGCTTCACTCGGACATTCCTCTTCTGGATGCGGGCAATCCTCAAGAAGCCATGGATATGACCCGTGAAGCCTTCAGGATAAGTGAACGTCTTCAGTTGCCAGTGATTGTTCGGTTGACTACTCGTGTGGCTCACGGAAAAGGGCGCGTCAGAATCAAGAAGATTGCTGATGGCTCTCGAGACGCTGAGTTTGATAAGGATGGCTCAAGATGGGTTATGGTTCCCTCCAATGCGATTAAACGGCATGCTGTTCTTAAAGAGAAACTGAAAGAGGCAACCGAGCTTGTTAACGACTCAGAATTCAATGTGATTGAGGATAATAGAAGTGACATCGGGATTGTAGGTAGCGGCATAGGCTACTATTATGCTCGGTCAGTGTTGGATACAACCAAGTTTTCTTGGCTGAAACTGGGCTTTGTTTATCCCTTTCCCAAGGAAGTGTTCAAGAAGTTTGCTTCCAAAGTCAAGAAGGTCATTGTAGTGGAAGAGCTAAAGCCCTACATCGAAAACAGCATCAAGTTTCTGCATCCCGATATTCTGGGAAAAAGCAACACGAAGTTGAGTGACGTCGGCGAGTTCACTCCCGACGTCATCAGGGACGCTTTTGTTGATTTGGGTTATTGTAAAAAGGCTGAACTACAAAATGAGTTAGATTTGCCGTCTCGTCCTCCTATGCTGTGTCCCGGATGTCCCCACAGAGCATTCTATTATGCCCTGAATACTGTTAACCAGTTTGTTGACTGCAACCCCAAAAAGTGTAATGGATGCATTGTATGTGAATATGCTTGCTCTATGGAGAAGGAGGCAACCTTCAATCCTGTCAAGTCTAGGATAAGGACTGTGCGGCTTGATACAATATCTAATATGGCGCTGGCTTGCAGAGCCTGTGAGGATGCGCCGTGTGTTTCAGCCTGTCCAAAGGATGCCCTAAGGCAGACAGTCAAAGATAGGAGAATAATTGTTGATGAGGAAAAATGCAATGGGTGTGGTTGGTGTATCGAAGCCTGTAAGTATGGGGCAATAACCTTGCACCCAGAGACTCTGAACGCGTTAGTGTGTGACACATGTGATGGCGAGCCAGCGTGTGTTAAATGGTGCCCAGAAAGTGCACTGAGCCTCAAAGGAAGCAGCGAAGACAAAATCGTCACAGGCGATATTGGCTGCTATACCCTCGGATTCATGGCGCCTGTTAACACAGTTCAAACTTGCCTCTGTATGGGCGCAGGAATTTCCCAGGCTGCAGGCATGATTCACGCTGGAGTAAAGGACAAAGTTTTTGCGGTTATAGGCGATTCAACATTCTTCCATGGTGGAATGCCTGGTTTACTCAATATTGCCTACAACAAATCGAATGTTTGTGTAGTCATACTGGATAACAGCACTGTGGCGATGACTGGGCATCAGCCGACCCCGGGTTCGGGAAAGAATGCTTTAGGTGAGCAAACAAAGGTAATCGAGTTGGCTGATGTTGCGCGAAGTGTGGGAATCGAGAAGGTGGAAATTGTTGACCCATACGATGTTGAAGCAACCCGGAAGGTCATAAAAGAAATTATGGATTATCGCGGACCCTCTGTTATCATATCTCGGAGACCTTGTCCTCTTCTGGTCAAAAAGGGACCAAGGAGGACGGTTTTGGAGGAATGTAACGCTTGTGGGGTGTGCGTTGAACAGTTTGGTTGTCCTGCAATTTCCTTAACCTCTGAGAGTGCTGAAATTGACCCAACTCTCTGTTATGGTTGTGGCGTCTGTGAAGCGATTTGTCCGTTTGATGCGATAGGGAGCATGTGAAGAAATGGTGCTGAATATTGTTTTTTCGGGTATAGGCGGGCAAGGCATTGTGGTTGCGAGTGACATCTTTTGTGAAGCTGCTCTTCTTGACGGCTGGGACGTAGCGAAGGCGGAGGTTCATGGTATGGCTCAGAGGGGAGGTTCCATTGTTGCTCATGTTCGGGTTGGCAAAAAGGTTCAGGCTCCATTGATAGAAACTGGAAAAGCTGATGTAATACTGGGTTTTGAGTTGCTTGAGGCTGCACGAGTTCTTCCAATGCTGAAAAAAGATGGGACAGTAATAGTGAACACCAAATATATTCAGCCTAGCACATCAGCTGCCGCATCAGCTGATTTGAATGCTGAAAAGATTTTAGATATTATCAGAGCTAGGGCACAAAAGGTGTATGAGGTTGATGGACTGGACATCGCCACAAAACTTGGAAACATTCTTGTAGTCAACACAGTCCTTCTGGGCGCCCTTTCAGCTATTCCAGAGAATCTCGTAACCCCTGAGTCGCTTGAGAAGGCTATTAGCGGCAGACTCAAGCAAAAATATGTGGAACTTAACCTAAAAGCCTTCAAAATGGGCACTAAACAGGTTAATTTGGGTTAATCTTATTAACACTTTAATTACAATACTTACGAACTTAGAGGAAACTAAGATGGTAAATACTAAATTAGTTGCCGCAGTCGTTATCGTGATTGTTGTTGTCGCCGCAGCTGTTGCTGTCTGGCAATTCATGCCCGCTGAAGAAACTATCAAAATTGGTCTCGTTGCCCCTCTTTCAATACCTGTAGGACAGGACATGGACAGAGCCGCCAAAATGGCAGCTGAGGAAATCAATGCCGATGGCGGAATTTACGTTGAATCTTTAGGTAAAAAACTTAAAGTAGAAATTGTAGTCGCTGACACAGAAACTGCAAATCCTGAGGTTTCGCCAGGTGAGGTCACACGAGTTGTGGACCAAGGCGTTGACGTCCTTATAGGCGGATTCGGAAGCAGCGCAACCCTTGCAGGTCAAGTATATGCCATAGAACAAAAGGTTCCCTTTGTAATAACAGGTGCTTCAACTCATCTTGTAACAAGAAGAGGATTTCTACCAGATGGACATGCTCTGAAGATTGACGATGCAGAAGGAATGAGTTACATGTTCCACTACTGCACCACCGTTTACCACTATTCAGAAACAGTTGCACATTTCTTCGCTGAAGCCATGAAACCGCTACTTGAGAGCGAATACGGGTTGACAAGGAATCTCAGGCTTGCAGTCTTGTACCGTAACGACGCGTACGGACAAGGAGTCTGGGAAGCAACCAAAGGCTTCATAGAAGATGACAACCTTCCAATTGACATTGTTGCTGAAGTAAACTACGAAACAACAAAAACAACATTCCAAACAGAACTAAATACCGTCAAAGACGCTGAGCCTGACGCCGTATATGTTGTAGATTTCACAACAAACACTGCAGTCATCTACACACAAGGACAAACCGATGTTGGATTAAACAGCGTTTACATAGCTGTTGAATGCTGTGAAGAGCCAGAATTCTACACCGCACTAGGCGAATATGGTGATGGCCAACTGCTAGAATCCAAATTTGCCTCCTACGCTGGACCACCCTTCTACCTGTCAATGATGGACACCTACGTTGCAGACTACGAAGCAAAGCATAATACAATTCCAGGAATGATGGGAGCTGACACATACGACGCATTCTACATCGTAAAAGATGCTATCGAACGAGCAGGAACACTAGAGAAGAGTGCAGTTAGAGATGCCCTAGAAGATTGCAGTTTAGACCAGATGCTAATCATAACTGAAACAGGCAAAATCGAATTCGGCACAGGTGAAGACAACTACCATGAAATTGCGCCATTTACTTTCGTGGAACAGCTATACTATGATGAAACTGTTGGCGAATGTAGACCAAAAGTAATCTGGCCTGCGACTGCTCCAGTAGTGGGCGACATAAAGCAAGCAGACTTTGTCTTTCCAGACAACTACGAGCCAGGAAGTCCATGAGAATGACTTCAGTCAAAATGGAACTTCCCAACCATCCTTTTTTCTTTATTTTCATATTTCCTCGTGAATTACCCTTATAACCGATGTTTGCGGTAAAATATAGCTAAAAACACGGTTGAAACACAAATGGTTGATGCCACAATTCTGATTTGGGGCGTTGCTATCGGTTCAATTTACGTTTTGTTAGCAACCGGATTGAATCTAATTTTTGGTGTAATGAAACTGGTGAATTTTGCCCACGGTGAACTTTTGATGTTGGGCGCTTATGTGAGCTACTCAGTTTCTACCGGATTAGGATTAGATGTCTATCTATCAATTTTTGTGTCCATGGGAGTGATTGCATTAATTGGATTAGGCGTAGAACGGCTGGCTTTCCGCAGGGTTTTGGGTGCAGACAAACTCAATGAAATTTTTGTAAGCCTTGGATTGATTCTAATTTTTGACAATGTAGCTGTTTTGATATGGGGTGAAGACTCCAAATGGCTCACCAGTCCATTCAAGGGAATGGGCTTGCAATTGGGTGACGTGTTCCTCCGTTATGATTTGCTAATTGCTTTTGGAGTTGTGGTTGCCATACTTGTTGGGTTATTATTCCTGATTAACAAAACTAAAATTGGCATGGCTATGAGGGCAACTAGCCAAAAAAGCCAAGCCGCAATGCTCATGGGAATAAACATTGAACACATTTACATCTTCACTTTTGTGCTAGGTGCTGCCTTAGCTGGTGCTGCAGGTACACTGTTTGGCATAATCTTTCCCTTCAACCCATATATCGGGGCACTGCCAACCATCAAAACATTTGCCATCATAATTTTAGGTGGACTGGGAAGCATAAAAGGCGCCATAATCGGTGGTCTATTGTTTGGAATCGCAGAAAATCTTGCATCTGCTACCCTCGGCGGCATCTGGGGAGACGCCGTTGCATTTGCACTTCTGATAACTGTTCTAATTCTTAGACCTGAAGGACTTTTTGGAGAGAAAGGCGACTAATGCTCACAAAAGAAAATCTACTAAAACTTCTGCAAACCACAAAAGGTAGACTAGCCCTAATCGCAATCGCATTTGCTTTGGTTATCCCCCTTGTATTAAGTGACAATTACATGCTTCACATCTTAACGCTCATCGCAATCTTCACAATATATGCATCAAGCTGGAATCTGTTAGCCAGCTCAGGACAAGGTTCCCTTGGGCACGCAGCATTCCTAGGAATGGGCGGCTTCACGTCCTCACTCCTTGCAATAAACTTGGGCATACCCCCAATAATCGGAATCTTCTTAGCGGGCGCCTTATCCGCAGCAATCGGATTCTTGATAGGCATCACATGCGTGAGACTGAAAGCTTGGTTCCTCGCCATGGTAACCTTCGGCTTTTCGATTATTGCCGCAACATTATTCAGCGAATTCGATGACATTACACACGCCATTCTCGGCTTCCGAACTCCGCCTCTACTGTTTTCTTCAAGGCTGCCGTTTTACTATTTTGCAGTTTTAATCAGCATAGCATGTGTGGCTGCAATGTATTTCATAATGAAGTCAAAAATGGGTTTGGCTTTCAGAGCTATACACCAGAATCAAGCTGAAGCACGTATGATTGGCATAAACACAGCCAAATACAAGCTCTACGCCTTTGTGCTTAGCACATTTTTTGCTGGTCTATCTGGAGCCATCTATGCCCACTTCCAAAGATACATACATATCTCAATATTTTCTGCAGACAACTCGTTTATGCCCTTGATGATGTCCGTAATCGGAGGATTGGGCACAATTGAAGGGCCCGTCATCGGTTCGGTTATAATGGTTTTCATTGACCATTTCCTGATAAACATAGATCCGTTTCTGAATTCTGCCCTAAGTCCACTATTTCCTGCCGTAAGTAATGTTGGCCCCGCAATACGGCTAGTTGGCTTAGGCATCTTCCTTGTTATAGTCGTTATTCTCTTACCAAAGGGAGTAACCTCGTTACTGCGTAAGCTGTATCATTACGTACGCACAGAAATAATCAAAAGTGAGCAACCTTGAAAGGAACAGACTATTTTAGAGAACTCTTGGGAATCAAAGTTCATGAAATAAAAGATGGATACGCAAGAATGTCCATCGAAATCACCAAGAAACACACCAACGCTGTAGGCTTCACCCACGGAGGCGTATTGTTTGCCTTGGCTGACTGTGCTTTTGCTGAAGCCGTAAACTTTGGCGACAGGAAAGCGGTTGCTATTCAAGTCAGCATTAACTATTTGCGTCCAACCGCGGAGGGTGATGTTTTGATTGCTGAGGCAACAACTGTTTCGGACAAAAAAACTTTGGCGCTGTGCAGCGTAGTGATCAAGAAAGGGGACAAGGATGTGGCGATGTTTTCGGGGTTGGCGTACAAGATTCAGCCTGACAAAAAAGATTGAAACATTTTTTGGCGCATAAAAAGGCTTAAAATAGTATTGTGTTTCCTGTATGGCTGAGTATGAGGGTGAAGAGCATAAAAACGCTTTCAGTTGCAAAATTTGGCGGAAGCCTCCTGAGTCACGAAGGCGAGAACATACCAGCCATTCTGGAGCATGTAGCCGCTCTCAAAAACCAGAATGGCTGTGGTCCAGTAGTTGTATTTTCTGCGCCAAACGGATTCACAGACAAGCTAATCACAATCGGCGAATCCTATACTCACTCTGAACCGCTTTCCGTAGATTCCATCTTTGATGTGTATGAGAGCTTGGCCAAGAAATTCGTTAAAGGCGAGTACCTGAAGCAGGCTCTTGATGAGTTGTCAAAGTATCGTCGTCAACTAAAAGAAACTACGACTTTGATAAACAAACGGTTTCACGGGACTGTTAAAGCGAAGTTTCTTACCCACGGCGGAGAACTCCCAACTTCTGTGCTTATGGATTACATCATGAAAAGCAATGGTCTAGATTCTTGCCATGTCACCAAGGAAGACTGGCCTATTGTAACTGACGACAACTTCGAAAATTCTACCCCAAGCCTAAAGTTAAGCAAAAAACGAACTGACCCTCTCATCAAATCCATTGAAGCAGGAAAAACTGTTGTTTTAGGCGGCTTCCTTGGAATAACGAGTGACGGCTTAGAGACCATCCTTGGAAGGGGCGGCTCTGACCTTTCAGCAGTTTTTGTTTCATGCTTACTGAAGCGGAAATTCAATGTTGAGACAGTTCTTTTCAAGGAACTGCCCATTCAGAGTGCTGACCCGAACATGGTTAAAGGTCAGGCAACTGAGCAGCTTACTTCTTTGACGTATAATGAGGCTCATAAAGCGTCGAGGATGGGAATGAAGATTGTTCAGGGCGACGCAATCTCGATGGCAAAGCAGTTTGGGCAGCAGATTAAGGTCATGTCTATAGTTAAGCCTGAGGAGTATACGATGATTCATCCTGAAAGCGACGATGACCAAACAGTGAAATGTGTTACTGGAAAAAAGGGCTGCGCGATTCTTTCGATGGACGATATGTACAGCCGCTCTTTTGAGGATGCCTTGAGAATCTGGGAAAACCGTAACGATTTTCTGGACTTAGGCACTGAAACCCTTGAAACAGGAAAAAGAATCCGCGACTTTTTGTTTCTGGATTCAGAGTTTCTGAGAAAAAATGAAAAACGGCTCAAAGGCTTTGATGAAGAGTTAACGATAGAGTACGGCGTTGGTGTTGTCACCCTTATCGGAGACGGAATGAAGTACTCTTCTGGAGTTGCCTCAATTGCCATCGGGGCGATACCCCAAATAAACATCAAACGAGGAATTTTTGCGCCTCACACCTCCCAGATTATCCTGTTGGTAGACGAAAATCAGGTTGCAGCAACCGTTGCAGCCATCCACGCTAAACGACCCGAAATGAACAAAACCAACTAATTCGCAGTTTTTGCTTGTTCTAGCATCTTCTAGAAAAGTCTAATTTACAAGTAGGCTTCTATGAACTGAATGTGGTTACATGACAGAATTGAGTTCACAGCAGATTGCCGAGTATTTCAGTCGCAGCTATACGGCTGTCGATGGATTATGGTTCATGAAAGTGGAAGAAAATTACGGCTTTGACGCTGCCCTCGAAGTGGACGATGAAGTGTGGAAAGTATTGCCGAAGATTCAGGCTAGAATGATCAAAAAGTTTTTGGGACTTGAAGAGGGACCAAAGGTGCTTTTTGAGGGCTTGAAAACAAGGCTTAGGTTGGAGGGCTTCAAGTTCACGGCAGAAAAGACAGCAAATGGCTTTCGAATCTCGATAACGGATTGCCCTTGGTATAATTTGATGATTAAAAGCGGGCGAGAACACCTCGCTGAAAAGGTAGGAAAAAAGGTCTGCACAACTGAATATAAGGTCTGGGTTTCTGAACTAGCACCAAACATGGAGTTTACGCTCAAGTCCCAAAAATGCGGCAAATCGGACTGTTGCATACTGGAGTTTGTTGGTTAATCCAAAATTACGTGAATTTCAGTCTATTTAGTCATTCCAAAAGTAGCTGTTCGAGTATTTTTCTTCAAAGCCGAAGCGTGGGTCATCGTAGATTATGTCTAACTTCAGCCCATACTTCGCGATGAGCTTGTTCATGTTTTCCCAAATCAAAGCGGATTTGTTGTCTGGACCCCATTCTGGGAACCAGATGTTGTCATCTGGTCGTCGCATGCCCCAGCCGTAATCCTTGGGAAGAACAAAGGCTGCTTCTGCCTCCACCTTCTCAAGAGAACTTTGGGACGAACGCATCATGTTCCAGAATGTTTCCATGGCGTCGAAGTGTTCATCTGCTAGTATCCCGTAGGGGTTGTCTTGAGGGTATGTAGGGTAATTGAATACAATAAGGTACTTAGCTCCTGCTTGGTAGGCTGTTTTCAGGTCTTCTAGAAACCGTGTTTCATCCTCCAAGTAAGGCGGCTGCTGAAAAGTCCATGTGATTATGACTCCCCACTCTTTGTTTTGCACGGTTGCTGCTCCCCTGCCAAGGGCTATCTGCTGTGGTCTACTGTGGTTCCAGCCAAACTCAACAAAAACGGCATCGTATCCAGCCAAATAATCAAACCAGTACAATGCAAAATCGGAGGTAAAGGCGCTAATGCCCCTGTTTTTGAGGTCTCGCATGCTCCAAGTAGAAGAGATGCTGGTGACAAAAAATTCGGCTGCTTCACCATAATCGGAACTGTTTCTAGGAGCTATTCCTTCGTCCCATTGTCCTGAAACGATTTGTCGTCCCCCAGGTTCATCGTAGAGGTAAACACCCAAGAACTGGTTTTTCCACCTTTCTTTTGCAGTGTCAAGCCATCCTGTGAGGTGCCACGGATAGCCAGTATGTGAGACGAAGTCAAAAAAGACCATGAAATCTAGGTCAGCTTCAGCAGCATATTTGCAGACTTCGTTGAGGGCAGTTTCATTTGTAGTGATGTCCCAAGAATTGATGAGAAAGAGGTTGGTGTATCCTTTCACTTTGTCGATAAGTTGCTTCGCTTGGCTGCTTGTTTTTCCGCCAAAAGAGACGCCGAAAAAGAAGTCTTCCTCAGAAACTTCAGTCTCTATTTTGTAGTGGTTATATGCTATGACTGAAAAGATGGCAGTCAACAAAATGATTGTTAGAATCAGCCATGTTATTTTCATCGAGACTCTATGTAGGGTATGCGGATAAGAAAATAAGATTTTTGTGAATCAAAAAGAGCAGTAGGCACTGCATAATCGTTCAGAGTCCAGATGGGATTTTCTACCCAAAACCCTTTTTGCGCAATCAACATTAAATGAGCCTGAAGAGTTGAGAAATTCCAAATGGACAAGCTGCCCTTCCTGTGCGCTTTGTTGCTGGGTCTGTGTGTGTTGTCGGTGGCTGCTCAGATTATCCTGCCCGTAGAAGCAGACGGAGCCATCTACATCCGAGCTGACGGAACAGTAGATGGAACAAACAAACTTCTTCGAGACGGAAACCTCTACTCCTTCACTGACGACATTTTCGAGTCTATTGTTATGGAAAAAGACGATGTTGTAGTTGATGGGGCAGGCTACCGTCTTCAAGGGACAGGTGTTGGAACAGGAATAAATCTGAATGGAAGAACAAATGTGACAGTCCAGAACATAGACGTCAGCGGCTTCTTTTATGGTATTTATCTTAATTCTTCTCATAGCAACCGCCTATCAAACAGCAACGTAACTGGTAACTTCTATGGTGTCTACCTGTTCGCATCCTCCAACAACACAGTTATCTGCAGCACCATCATCGGAAACGACTATCCTGGTGTCTGGCTTCGCAGTTCTTCAAACAATGAAATAAAAGAAAACAGAATAACTGGAAACAGTCAGGATGGAATCTGGCTCTCTACATCTTCAGACGATAACCGCGTTATTGGAAACACCGTTAGTGGGAATGGGTTCGGCATCCGCATTGACGACTATTCAAACAATATACTTAGAGACAACGATTTGAGAGACAACGGATGCAACTTTGGCGTATTCGGCTCATATCTTCCTGAATTCCTCCAGGACATAGATGAATCAAACACTGTGAACGGAAAACAAATCTGCTACTGGGTTAACCGACAAGACGAGACTGTTCCTCTTGACGCAGGATATGTGGCTCTCGTAGACTGCTCAGGCATAACCGTCCAAAACCTTAACCTCAGCCGCAATGGACAGGGTTTGCTGCTAGCTTACACGACAGATTCTACGATAATGCAAAACAACATCACAGAGAACATTCACGGCATCTACCTGTGCGGCTCTTCCGACAACGCTGTCTCCGGCAACAACATAAGCAGAAACGCAGCAAACGGCATCTACCTGTACTACTCTGAGAATAGCCGCTTCTTCAATAACAACTTCATTGACAACACAAACCACGTCTACACTGTGGGAGCCTCATCCAGCATCTGGGACAGCGGAGCTGAAGGCAACTACTGGACCAGCTACAATGGCACAGACAGCGACGGGGACGGAATAGGTGATACACCACACGTTATAGACGTAAACAATCAAGACAACTATCCGCTAGTAAATATGATCCCAGAGTTTCCCTCATGGCTTGTTCCGCCGTTGTTTCTGGGTGCGACCTTGGTGGCAATAATCTGTAAAAGGAGGCTGTCCTTAGCGGATTAGAATAGAGCAAGAAGTCTCGGATAACATACAATCAACCGTCTTGAATAGCACAATGGGTAATCTCCAAGATTTTTATGTTTCACAGGCCGAAAACAACAATAATAGTTATGAATTACCCTGTAGTAGAAACGGGAAGGAGATATCTCCGATGGCAGATTACAAAGTTAAAGACATAAACTTGGCTCCACAGGGAGCACTACTTGTTGAATGGGCAGCAAAACACATGCCCGTATTAGCCCAAGTCAGAAAACGCTTCGAAAAAGAACAACCCCTAAAAAATGTCACATTAGGCGCATGCCTTCACGTCACCAAAGAGACAGCTGTTCTCGCAGAAACCCTCAAAGCAGGAGGCGCAACAGTTGCCCTCTGCGGCTCCAACCCCCTCTCCACTCAAGACGAAGTGGCAGCGTACCTTGCCACCAAAGGAATACATGTGTATGCTTGGCGCGAACAAAAAACCGACGAGTATTTCTGGTGTATAAACAAGGTACTTGACTATAAGCCCCAAGTCACCTTAGATGACGGAGCCGACCTAGTGGGCACACTGCATAAGGATAGAACAGAACTG
Organism: uncultured Candidatus Bathyarchaeia archaeon; assembly: GCA_964510635.1. Taxonomy (GTDB): domain Archaea; phylum Thermoproteota; class Bathyarchaeia; order Bathyarchaeales; family Bathyarchaeaceae; genus Bathyarchaeum. The sequence continues at coordinate 21,916 of CAZEBS010000004.1, read as the reverse complement.
CTAGATAACGTAACTGGAGGAACAGAAGAGACAACCACAGGCGTAATCCGATTAAGAGCCATGGAAGCAGATGGAGCCCTCAAATATCCAATCATCGCCGTAAACGACGCATACACAAAATATCTCTTTGACAACCGATACGGCACTGGACAGAGCACAATAGACGGGATTCTCCGCGCCACAAGTCTCATGATTGCAGGAAAAAACTTTGTTGTAGTAGGTTACGGCTGGTGTGGCAGAGGCTTAGCCATGCGCGCCAAGGGCATGGGCGCCCAAGTCATAGTAACCGAGGTTGACCCGACAAAAGCTTTGGAAGCCATTATGGACGGTTTCCGTGTGATGCCCATGAGTGAGGCAGCGAAGATCGGAGACTTCTTCGTAACACTCACTGGAGACATTCATGTCATCCGAGGCGAACACATGGAGAAGATGAAAAATGGCGCCATAATCGCCAACAGTGGCCACTTCAACGTTGAAATCAACATACCCGAGCTGGAGAAGATGTCTGTCTCAAAAAGGACTGTGCGACCGAATCTTGAAGAGTACAGCTTGAAGGATGGAAGAAAGCTTTGTTTGCTGGCTGAGGGGAGACTCGTGAACCTTGCCGCGGCAGAGGGTCATCCATCAGAGGTCATGGACATGTCCTTCGCGAACCAAGCTTTGTCTACTGAATATCTGACAAAACAAGAAAGAATGAAAGTTAAGGTTTATCGGGTGCCAAAAGAGATAGATGAACTGGTTGCAGGCCTGAAATTGAAGGCATTAGATGTGGAAATTGATGAACTCACTCAAGAACAGAAAAAATACTTAGCTACTTGGGATGAAGGAACCATCTGATTTAACAATAAAGCTTATAATAGGGTATTAGATAGAGATGGCTACATTGTGGTGAATAAGATATGAGTAAAGATCAAGCAATTGGATGGTTAATCTTTCTGGTCTGTGCTATAGTCATCGTCGGATACATTGTTGCACTCTTTGCATACGAACCAGTCATTAAGCCAATAATAGACTTGGGAGAAACATCTGCTGTTCAATTCTGGCTTATTGCAATCCCTGTGTTGATCGCTTTTGTCGCAGTCTTAGCTATAGGTGCGTGGATCGGTTGGACAATGGGTACCACTCCGCCTCCGCGACCAATAGAAGAGATTGAATCCGAAAGCACAACAGAATAAAAGGGAAACAATTATTCTCTTCCTTTTCTTTCATATTTTGGTAGTGATTCAAATGAGCAAAGTTAAGGGCATTGTTCTTTGTGGCGGAAAAGGCACTAGGCTTCGTCCCCTTACACATTATATTCAGAAAACTATGGTTCCTGTGGGAGTGAAGCAGAAGCCGCTTCTAGAGTACGTGGTTCAACTGTTCAAGTTTCATGGAATCAAAGAGCTGGTTTTTCTGGTCAACTACAAAGCAGAACAAATCATGAACTACTTCGGGGATGGTTCCCGGTTCGGCGTGAAAATCTCCTACGTGGAGGATGATCCCAATTCAAAGGGAACTGGCGGCGCCGTATTGACTGCCTACAATAAGGGTGAACTGGATAACGTGGAAACTTTGCTTGTGTATTATGGTGACATCATAACAAACATGAACCTCACAAGCCTGTTACAGTATCACGGAGACAAAAAGGCATGGGGAACTGTTGCATTATCTTCAGGATTCCAAGTCCGCGTTGGGCTAGCAAATCTGGACCTTGAAGGAAAAGTCCTTGGATTTGAAGAGAAGCCCACATTAAAGAAACCCGTGAGCATAGGAATTTCTGTTTTGAAGGGAGAACTCCTTGAACAGATGAAACTTTTGAAGGGAGAAAAACCAGAACTTGATCTGATGGGAGAAGTATTCCCTCATCTTCTGAAAGTCGGCAAACCAGTCTATGGCTACGTTTCAAATGCTTTCTGGTATGATGTCCTCAGCACAGAAGCCCTTGAAAAATTGGACCCTCAGCTTGTCGATGAAACTTTCAGAGAGATTCTAGGATGACCGTTGATTGTTGGTTGTTCATAACTTTTATAAACCGTGATATTTGTTAGTAGTTGGTTGCTGGTGATTCATTGGAGCCAAGTAGAAAGCCTTTGAATACTTTAACAAAACAGTTGAACAACTATGTAGCCATTGTCCTGAAGAACGGAGTTGAATACAGAGGCACAATGGTCCGCTGTGACAGCCACATGAACTTGTTGCTGGAGAAAGCCACGGAACGAGTTAAAGATAAGTTGGTTGCCAACTACGGAAGCATCCTCCTCAGAGGAAACAACATATTGTACATCTGCACAGACGTGCCCCGCGAAAAATAAGCTATGTTTTCAGGGTTTACCGTTCAGTCTCGTGCCGTCAACTTAGTTCTTGGAATCCTCTGTAACATACGCCAAGTCATCTTTTAGCCTGTTTTTCAGTCCATGTTTTCTTTGGAAAAATGTTAGGACATTTCGTAGGTCTCTTTCTAGAAGTTCCTCTGCGTTTGGGTGTTTTGTGGTGACGCTTTGGGGCCAATCTATTATGAGTATGTGTTGGTTCTGCTGGAGAATAATGTTGAAGGGGCTGAGGTCACCGTGGATAATGTGGGCGTCTCTGTAAGCTCGTCTTACGTTAACTAATATCTCGTTATAGACTGCTTGAGGGTCTGACAGCTTCTGGTGGTGGTAAAGTTCTACGCCTTCTATCATGCCCATGACCAACAAGTGGCGGGTCTGTTTGATTGGCTCAGGAACCGCCACTCCTTTAGGATAAAGAAGTTTCAGGGTTTTGTACTCTTTTTTGGCTGCGATTCTGGACTGCTGGTGCCAGTCCGGAGTATAACTGTATTTGATTGTGTAGTTTCGTTTGAGTTTGGTTTTTTTGAAGCTGGTTCGTCCTAGGCGATGGAATTTGAGTGCTACCTGCTGTTTGTCTGGTGTAAGGGCGTCGTAGACGTCTGATTCTTTTCCTACGCCTAAGGGTTTGCCGAAAGCCTCGATTACGTTTGCTTGCACTAGAGCGTTTATGGCTAGTGTGTCATATCCTGCTGTTGTGAGGCTGTAGCCAGTGTATTGTCCCCGCCTACCTTGCAGTAAACCCTTTTTTATGAGAATGGGAACCCGATAGTCAATTTCTGAGGGCGGAAGCTCTGACTGCTTTTGGATAGCCTCAGATGGAGCATACTCGTAATTTCTCATCTGCTGCTCGATGGCTTGCAGTAGCTGAAGGTCCTCAGGCTCAAGCTCACGAAACACTTGCACAGCAATATCAACCGCTGACATAACCAGACAATTAATGTTGAGAATCAGCTTAAAGGAGTTTGCCGCATCGTAAAATTTAGTGATTTGTTGAATTTTCGTAAGCATTAAATTGCTCGGTTAGCCCTGTTTTTGTGAGGAATATTTTATGCCTGAAATGGTTTTTGAAGGTGCTGCCACTTGGGCTGGCGCAACAGAATGCAATTTGACAATTGGCGACAAAACGATAGCTACTGTTAGTCCTCCTCCGGAGTTCGGTGGAAAACCAGGATACTGTGTTCCTGAAGAGGTTTTTGCAGCGTCTTTAGCTTCGTGCATGAACACAATTTTTCTATTGGTTGCTGGTAATTCTAAGTTGGGGCTTAAGAGTCTTCAAACAAAAGCCGCCGTCACAATGAATGTTGAGGGTCTAGAGAAGCTGATTTTCACGCACATACACTTCGTCATGAACATCGGTCTACTAAACAATGATGAACGTGAACAGAAAAAAGCCGACAGGGTTTACCAGATTGCCCAGAAGATATGCCCGCTTAGACAGTCTTGGGGAGAAGATGTACCCATAACTTTCAAGCTGAACTTCGTTTGAGCCGCTTGAACAGTGATCATGCTGCTACCAGATTGGTTTTAGAACCGATTACTCCATCTTCTGTTCTGACTGTGTCGTAATATTTCATAAAACATATATATTCTATATAGACTATGTGCTATACCTATATATCCTCCGATATGTCTGTCATAATCATGCAAAAAACAGAAATGGAAACAGTTGGAGGTGAAAAAGGAAGAATGAGATGCTCTGACTGTAATTCAGAAATGAACGTAGACAAAGAATGCGGCTACATGAAGCAATACAAGTGTGACGTCTGCGGACGAATAGAAACCTTGTGGACCGTCTGCGTAACCGCGTAAACCCCAATTAAAAAACAGTTTTTCTTAAAATAATAAAAGACTTTGGTCATGTTTTGTCCGTTTTCAGGTTTTCAGTTCATCCAAACTTGATTGCTTTCTTAGGCTCAAAGTTGGTTTTCATGGTCCAGAAGTAAGCTTCTCCTTTAGCAATCCTGAAAATAACTAAGTCAGTGCTTTCGGCATTAAAGCCCCACGCCTTCAAGAATTGCCGCTCTTCAACCAGCCTCCCCCTCAATTTCACGTCATCCAAGAATTCAGCCTTCCCCGCTACTCTCATCATAACCCCGCCATCATCCGCCGCATGATAGAAGCATACTTCAATCTTAGGATTCTTTTTCAGCTGACTATACACAGATTTTGTGGCTCCTGTATGATAATAGAAGCCAGTTTCATCGGCAAACCACATCCAGAAACCTCTTACACGTGGCTGATCACCTTCAACAGTTGCTATGTAACTAGACGGGTTTTCGTTAGCAAACTTGATGCAATCCTTAAACTCCATACTATATCCCACCGTAGTGCTTTTCTATGTAGAAGAACCAGTTATATTAAACAAACTGGTGAAAGACTTGGTCAACAAAAATTTGGCAGCAGCGTGCGGGCTATTTTGCGGAGCCTGCGAACATTTAGGCGAAAAATGTGGCGGCTGTGGACTGCAGAAAGGAAAGCCCTTCTGGACAGCCATAATGAACGTTGAATCCTGCCCGTTATACGACTGTTGCGTTAACACCAAACAGCTAGAACATTGCGGTTTATGCAGTGAACTTCCCTGTGCAACGTTCCTGGATTTACGTGACCCAAATTTAAGCGATGAAGAGGCAGAGAAGGCTCTTGTTGCGCGACAAAACGACCTCAAGAGAAGACGGGAAATTGGAACAGAGCAATGGCTTAAGGAAAAAGAGGCGGCAGCCTAACCTTACAGTTCAATGATTTTGATGGACTCTAGGGACCTTTCAACCATCGATTCTATATCCAGCTTCTCCTCAGCCCTAATTACGTCTTCTAGTTTCGCTTTTGTGGATGGCTGATAGGGAACTGCGCCGCAAGATGCCGCTTTAGTGATCGAAACTTTGTACGTTCCAATCTTCCTTGCTAAAGCCTCGGTTTCTGCTTTGTCAAAACCCAGCAGGGGTCTATGAACAGGATACTCCTTGACTGAGGCACTGAGCACCTTCAGGTTGGTTAAGGTTTGGCTAGCTTGCTCGCCTATGGCTTCTCCAGTGACGATTCCCTCTGCCCTGTACTGTTCTGCCAGCCGCTCAGCAACCCGATACATCATACGTTTACAGAGTAGACACGAGTATTTTCTGTGGGTTTTCATGATTTGTTTTAGGTTTTCGCCGTGCTGAACAACGTAAACTTTTCTGGGGAACCCAACTGCCCACTCAAACAGCACTTTGGCAACATTCAAAGCTCTCTCTGTCGCAGCATCATCCGTGAAGGGACTGTTGTCAAAATAGACTGGAATAACTGGGCTGCCCCGCTTCATAACCAGCCACAGCCCAACCGCCGAATCTATTCCCCCACTAAGCAAACCAACAAGCTTCGGCTGCACACCCAAGGGCATTCCGCCAACAGCATCAATTGTTTGCGAATAAACGAAAGCTTGCTCGTCCCTAACCTCAACGCCCAAAACAACGTCAGGAGCGCCCAAATCAACACTTAAACCGAGTTTCTCACCAAACTCTTCTAGGACACATTGACCCAGCAGCTTGCGGACATCAGAGCTAGAGTAGTCTTGTTTTCCCACACGTTTGCATCTGACAGCAAAACGGTCTCCCTCCTTTAACACACTCCCTGCCAAGAACAGGCTCCTCTCGATCACTTCATCAAGGTTAGGGGAGACTTCACTCGCAGGAGAAACCGAAGAAATTCCAAAAACTCTTGTCAGCGTCTGCGCTGCATCCACTGCCGAACTTGTTTTGAGGTAGAATCTACCGTGTCTACGAACCAGCTCACTGTAGGGAACTTGGTGATGCTTCAGTGTTTGCTTCAGGTTTCTGGCAAGGCGCTTCTCGTACTGTTTTCTGGTCCAAACTTTTTTGAGCCACAGTTCTCCGCTGAAGCGAATGATAACTGTATCATAGACTTTGTTTAGGGCAGCTTCCACTTGGGTCCCTCAGCTGTGTCTTCTATTACCAAACCTAAATCTTTCAGTTTTGACCTGATCTCATCCGACAAACCGTATTCACCCTTCTTGCGTAGCTGCTCCCTTAAATCAAACAGAAGCTGCACCAAATCATCAGCCAACTGCCCACCAATCTCTTTGGTTTTCTCCTGTTGGAAGAGACCCAGTGCTTTGCCTAAATCTGAAAAGTCGTCACAGGCTGTTTCTAGAATCTTGGCGCTAACTTGCTTATGTTCATCCAGAAACCTGTTAATCTCTTTCGACATCTCAAAGAGGGCAGCTAAGGCTCGTGGAGTGTTGAAATCTTCATCCATAGCGTCCACGAATTCGTTTCTAAGCTTCTTTACGTTGTCTCCGAACAACTGTTCCTCTTCATTTGGCTCTCGCGTAACTGAATTTTTCTTTGTATCTTCCAACGCCTCTAAACTGTTATAGAGCCTATTCAAGCTGGTTTCAGCGCCCTTGAGACGCTCGTCAGTGAAATCTATCTCGCTTCGGTAATGAGTGGACAAAACAAAGAGCCTGATAGCCTCAGCATCATACTTCTTCAGCGCCTCTCGGACTGTAATGAAGTTGCCTAACGACTTCGCCATCTTCTCTCCATTAATCTTCAGAAAACCAGTGTGTAGCCAGTACTTGACAAAAGGTTTCTCTCCTGTCACGGCTTCGCTCTGGGCAATCTCGTTTTCATGATGAGGAAAAATCAGGTCCCGCGCTCCGCCGTGGATGTCAAACTGTTTTCCCAGATACTTCAAGCCCATAATCGCGCATTCGATGTGCCAGCCCGGAAAACCTGTGCCCCATGGACTCCACCACTTCAGGACCGTGTCAGGTTCAGCCCGTTTCCAAAGGGCAAAGTCTCTAGCGTTCCTCTTGTCTGGATGAACCTCAAATCTGGAGCCCTCAAGCATGGCTTCAAGTTTGATTTTTGAGAGTTTCCCGTAGTCGTCCAGTTTGGTCACGTCAAAGAACACGTTTCCGTTAACCTCATAGGCGTATCCCTTCTGTATCAGAGTCTGTATTGCCTCAATCATTTCGATTAGGTGTCCTGTTGCTCTGGGAGAAATGTCTGGACGTTTCACTCCAAGAGCGTCAAGGTCACGGAAGTATTCTCGCATGTAAAGCTCCACCAGCTGCATAGGCTCAACACTCCTTTCCTTCGCCCTTTTCCCAATCTTGTCCTCAGCCGTGTCCATTGTTAGATGACCCACATCAGTGATGTTCTGGACATAGAAGACTGAGTAGCCCTTAAACTCCAGCCAGCGAACAATAACATCAAAGGCGATGTATGTTCTGGCGTGTCCCAGATGAGCCCAATCATAAACTGTGGGTCCACAGACATACACCCCAACCTGCTTAGCCTTTAATGGCTTAAACTCTTCCATCTGTCCGCTCATCGTGTTGAAAACCCGCAAAACCATCACACTTCACCCATAAACAAACCTTTCAAGCATTAATTGATGACCAAGTCCTTAAACAGAAACTAGATGCTACCCCTGATTTAAGTTTAATCAGAGATTATCCAGCGTGTTTTTTCTTGTTTACAAAGTAATGCTGGACATGCAGAAAACCATGTTTTTCACACTAGAAAATAATCCCCGAAAAAGGGTAAAATGAGCAGAAGACGGTTTTTTCGGGAGATTGTGTGTCTAGATTTTGGATTCATTAAAGCTAAATATATTGAACTGAGGAACATCTATCAAAGAAACGTCGAGATGCATCAAGATTGTCAGAAGAAACTGTAGTGGTTATTTGTCCAAATCCAAAATGCAGAAGAGAAATCCAAGAGCCCATTCTATTGTCTATCCTTTCAGCCACGCCGCCAAAAGAATACGAAGCCTGCCCATACTGTTTCACCGACCTAACACCAGAACCGCAGATTGAAAAAGAGGAAGTTCCAGAGCCTACTGTTGAAGATGAAGAAGTTCTGGATGAGATAGAGGAACCTGTAACCTCCACAAAATCCGAGCCACCTGTTCTAGAAAAGGTTAAGGCCGGTCCCAGTTTCTTTGAGAGAGTTAAATCTTTGATTCCTGGATCTGGCGACGCCCTGACAGAAGAGAAGGAAGAAGTTGAGGAGCTTCCAACTGAACCCGTTGCCATAGAAGAAGAAATGGTAACGAAAGAGGAGCCTACACCCGAACCCCTAGTCGTAGAAGAAGCTGAAGAGGCGCCAGAAATGGAACCTCTTGTCAAGGAAGAGCCTGAAGAACCTGAAGAGCCGGAAGAAGCACCAAAAAGTGAAGAGACCGAAACAAAAGAGGGCGAATCCTCAGGTTGCCCCGACGAGTTCGGATATTTGGCTAACCGCCCCCCAGACACTCCAATCCCTTCCCAGTGCCTGGTCTGCCCAAAAATGGTTGACTGCATGCTGAGCCCAAGAGACGAGTAAACAGACTAATCTACGGCTTTGTTAGAAGCAATTTTTTTGCAACATACAACCCAAGTTAGCTGAAGCCAGAAAGATAGGCACAAACATTTCAAGAAGCTTAATAGCTTCCGCAGGAAACAGTTTCATTCAATTGAGTAACTGAACTTCTGGAGGCGTCGCGTATTCAGTCAAAAGCTAATGTAACCAATTTAGGTGCAGTTCTTCTGGGACAACATGTTGCCTGCGACGCCTACAATGAAGCTAGACCCATCAGAGTTGTCACTCACGCTCACGCAGACCACATGGTGGGTCTGGGAAAGAGCCTGAAGAACTGTGAAGTAACAATCATGACGCCAGCCACGAAGGACATGATAGACGCGCTGAAGGGTCCCCGCTTTCTGTCAAAGGGAACTGTGAAGACCCTTGATTATGGCGAAGAGTTCGCGTATGGGGATGAGACCCTGACCTTGCATTACGCGGATCATATACTGGGAACGGCTCAGGCTCTGGTGGAGGATAAGGAGCAGACGCGGATACTATACACCAGTGACTTCAGGTATTCCCGAACTCCCCGCGTTGAAGCAGATATACTGGTTATGGAGGCTACGTACGGGGACCCAGTCAGAGTTAGACCCTTCGGAATGATGACTGAGGGCATCCTCATTTCTTTAGTGGAGCAGGGGCTGAAGCGGGGACCAGTCTACGTTTTTGGGTATCACGGTAAACTCCAGAAGATGATGCGGATACTGTACGAGGCAAAAATTAAAACGCCCTTTATTGTTCCAGAAAAGATTCACCAAGTTTCAAAGGTTTGTGAAAAGCATGGAATGAAACTGGGCAAACAGCTCCTCCCCTTCGAGGACGAAGAAGCTCAATCGATGCTGACCCAAAATGAGCCATCCGTTGTCTTCTATCACTCGTATTCTCGGAAAAGGGTCGATAGCGAAGCTTTGAAGATTCGTGCAAGCGGCTGGGAATTCAGGAAACCCTGCCGAAGAGTGGGAGCAAACGAGTATGTGGTTGCCTTGAGTGACCACTCTGACTTTAATGAACTGCTTCAATATGTTGAGCGATGCAACCCAAAAATGGTCATAACCGACAAGTACCGTTCCGAGGCAGCCAGAATCTTCGCAAAAGAAATCGAAGAAAGGCTGAAAATCCCTGCCAAAGCTGCTCCAGCATAACAGAATTTGATTTATTCACCTTGAAATTCTAATCGCATGTAGAGGCAAGCAAAATCGATGGTTTGTGTTTACCCAAATTCTTATTATCTTGTCTAACGAGAATCTGGTTTGGGAAGGTTGATGTATGGGCGGTCCAACAATTAAAGGCGAAGCCTTCAAAGAAATCGTTATTCTAGAGCACACCCGCTTCAATGGCGTCGACGATTTGGCACGTTTCGTAAGCATTGCAGTGGGAGGAAAAACAACAGGAGTCTACTGGGCAAATGGAGTCGTCTTCATCTACTATCCACTACCCACATCAACCGAAGTAGCCGCCAAGGCTCTTATCGAAGAAAGAAAGGTCTACTGGGCATTCGTAAGTTACGCCCTCATGCCAAAGTACCAACCAATAATAGAGACAAAAGAACGAATCATGGTTCCAGTAATCGACATGAGCACCAGCAACCTGTTCAAGATGGTTGCAGACTGGCTAAAAAAGCAGCCCTAAACTGTTTTGGACCAACGAGTCTTTCGCGTCTCAAGCATTCTTTCGTTCCATGAAGGACTTCACGTATTGATCAAACTTTCTGCACTTCTTCAAATACGTTCCATACTTTACTAGGGATGCCATGCCACGAGCTGCATCTTCAGGTGAAAAGTATGCAGGGATTCCTAGTTTATCAAATCTTGAGCGGATGTGCAGAGCCATTTCTGTTTCGCCCACATCGCAGGCAACAACTGACTTGTTGTATTTTTTTCTCAGCTCTGCCACGCGGTCAACGAAATCCTCTTGAAGGGCTGGAAGATGATGCAAACCCAAAACGATGATGCCGTCTATTTCTGGGTCTTCGAAAAGAATCCGTATACCTTCCTCAAACATTTCGGATGTCACAGAACCCGTTAAGTCAACAGGATTGTAGTTAGTTGCAAAACGGGGAATTTTTCCTTCCTTCTTAAGAGCTTCATACTTGGCAATAGTGGAGTCAGAAAACTTTTTCACATTTAGTCCTTGTTTCACGCACTCGTCAACAGCCATGATTCCAGGTCCACCCGCGTCAGTGATTATCGCAATGTTGTTTCCGGACACTGGAGGCTGAAAAGACAAAGCTTTACCCATGTCAAAGAATTCTTCAAGGTCGTTTGCCCTTAAAACACCAACCTGCTTGAAGGCACTGGAGTAAATTTCGTCAGAACCCGCAATGGAGCCAGTGTGGGATGCGGCTGCACGGGCTCCCGCCTCGGACCGCCCCACCTTCAAAGCAACAATTGGCTTCTTGCAGGTAACTTTCCGTGCAACTTCCATGAATTCTCTCCCATTGTCTATGCTTTCCGAGTAGAATAGAATAACCTGAGTCAAGGGATCATGCAACAGGAAATTAAGCATCTCAGAAGCGGTGACGTCTGCCTTGTTTCCAAAGCTTACAAACTTGCTTACACCCATCTGTTTTCCTGTCAGATAATCTAGGGCGGCAGCGCCGAAGGCACCGCTCTGGGTGACGATTGCTATGGGACCTGCCCGTGGGCGGGGTGTGGCAACCACTTCGTCTCCTGTGGTTAGGGTCTTTGTTTCTGGAAGAAACAGCATGTCCACGCCAGTTTTGGAGTCGAAGACGCCTAGGCAGTTTGGACCGAGAACACGGATTCCAGCCTTTTTGGCGATTTCGGTTACTTCTTTTTCTAATTCGTGGTTTCCTACTTCGCTGAAGCCTGAGGTGATGATTACTGCCGCTTTCACTCCTTTTTCTGCGGCTTCTTTCATGACTGTTGGAACGATTTTGGCTGGAACAACTATAACGACCAAATCTACTTCATCTTTTATGTCCAGTATTGAGGGGTAACATGGGAGGCCTTGGATGGTTTTTTCGTTGGGGTTGACGGGGTACAGTTTTGCTTTGAAGAGGTTTCTTCGTTGGTTGATGACGAAGTTTTTGAAGATAACGTGCCCTGCTTTCATGGTTCTGCGGGAGGCACCTATCACCGCAACTGCTTTCGGTTCAAAGAATGTATTCATCTGTTCTACGGTCGCGTCCATCTTTTTTCTTCTCCTGAACAGGATAACTCCATGTTACTGTCTCATTTGCGTTTTGGGTCTTATAATTACTATGGGACGGTGCTTTACACTGTCAAGCATCTTCCATGTCACGTCCGTCAAAGTAACGTCGAAAGTTTTTGCCATATCCCAAACGGTTCGACCTGCACCGCTTCCCCTGGTTCGGTTAGCTATTTTAGCCAGCTCAATGGCTTCCTCGGTAGTTATCTGAAGTCCAGCAACCGCCAAGGGAGTAGCTCGCTTCTTCAGTTTAAGTGACCTGCCCACGACATATGCTAGGAAGCCTCCGCGGGAATGTATTCCCTTTATTGGTTTTGGGCGGGGAGTGAAATGGAATCCTTTCAGCGAGTAGGTTTTGTCTGTGTCCACAACAACAACGGACACGCTCTTTCCTAGCTTGGCTCTGATTTGTTCCCTCAGTTTCTGGGCAATTTCTTGGGCATTTTCTAAGGGAAGGCTCACGTAGAAGAAGGCAATGTTGCTTCCGTCGATACCAGCCTCTGACCCATGCATGAGGGCTTGCAAAAAACCGCCCTGTTCTAGGGCTAACTGTTTGTGGCGGCTCCCTTCCTCAGCTGGGTATGAGCGTAGATAGTCTATGGTTTTCTGTCTCAGGTGACATATTGGTCCCAGAATGTAGGGCCATGCAAGGGGCATCCAGTATTTAGCTATGAACCGTGCAAGACTGCTTGGTTTGACGGTTTTTTCATCGATTAGGTTGCCGAGGGCTGTGGAGACTGCTTTTTCAGAGACTGTTACGACGTCTCCGTCGGCTACTATGTGTCTTATGGATTCGATTATGTCTTGGATGTAATCGTCTCCCGGCTTCCAATAATGGCATTCAATCGCAGCAGCCTTGTATTTTCCAGCCACCTTACATCACGTAACTTCAGTTTTCTATGGCGTTATCCGAAAATAAATACGTGATAGGCTGTCACTTTTTTTCGTTCTCCTTCACCGCGTAATAGCTATTGGATAGTACAGCCTGTGGTCGCCGAAGGCGTAGAAGTGCCCGTTACGGAAACTCACATCAACTCCCCCAAGGTCTGTATCATCATAGGTGTACCTCCAATCGAAATAGGACGAAAACGAGGTGATTGATACCGTAAGCTTCAGGTTACCCACAGTTTTTGTAGAGTTCTTCGAAACATCCACAATGTCTATCATGTTCCTCATCGCTTCTAACTCAGAATCCCCACAGTAAGCCTGATATCTTTCAAGAAAATCAGATGCTAAATCACGAATGTTCCCAGATTGTACATCGAGATAGTGTGGCGTTCCTTCAACGGTCCGAACAAGGCACCAAGACAACGTGCCATTCCTGAATTTGAAGAGCACATCCAGCTTACTCGTTTCGGACTCGAGACTGATTTTTCCAGCTACCTGCGATAGACCATCCAGCCAATTAGGGTAAGTCACCGAAGTTCCCAACAGGGTCACATCATATTTTGTCAAGTCTATGCGGATAACATCTTCCAAAAAGAGCATCACTTCATCTGCTTCAGAGCTTTCTGTCGAGTACAAGGTTGACAAGTAAGCAAACAGAACAGCCAAAACAACAACAAGAATCAGTGGCAAACACAATTTTTTTGTCCACAGATTCATCTGCTCGCTCCATCTCCTCCCAGTTTGAGATTTCCGTCGCCCCACACACGCATGTAACACGTCACAGTCTGACCTGGATTATAGGGGTCAAGCATGAGGTAGCCTGTGTAAAGTTGGCAGTCTCCGAAAGATGATTGCCAATGGGTCTCTTCTGCGGCTGCATCAAGAGCGTCGTTTATTGTCCAGCCATCAATCAATGCATACTGGAAGAAATGGGACGCGAAATCGCCGTAATCGAAGCTGCCATAGCCTGTTTTGTTGATGAAAAAAATCGAGTAAATGTCAAAGCCTATGAAGCAGTGGTTGCTGCCGTCAGGGGATGTGTAGCCGTCAGCCTCTAAGTCTGTGGTATCCATCCAGGATGCCAGCATACCAACGCTGTGACCGTTCTCATCTATGTCTCCCTTCAGGTCTTCTGCTCCGTAGCCACAGGTCCAAAGGAACACAAAATCGTGGGTCCCAGAGCTCATCCTGTCATGTATCAGATAGTCCATGATGTACTCGTTTTCGTAGCCTTCGGCAGCATAAAGGGTCCAATGTTCCCCAAACTCGCAGCCCTCTACGTCACAGTAGCCGCCTATGCTGTGTCCCTTGTAAAAAACTGCCGTAAAATCGTAGTTTTCTTCACAATAACTGACGTTACCATAAACCTGATCTGGCTGCGTGTCGTTTCCCCGAAAGTTTTTGCAGTAACCAAACTGTTGAGAGTCAAAGACTGTGTTGTAGATTGCTTCGCAGACATCTCTGGATGCGTTAAGTTCAGGTTCTCCGCCCATGAACGTTTCATTAGCGTAGTCCAGAGTGCCCCAAATTATGAAGGCAGACTCCCCATTTTGCCCTCCTTGATAACCCGCCTCGTCATCTAGGGACAGAATAAGAATAGAAAAAACTAATGTGACCAGAAGAAGCATACAGAAGGTCAAGGCAACAGTTTTCTTCATTGGTTTCTCCCTCTTTTGGATTCGTTACGGCCCCAACTTGCCATTATTATGTTTTTCCTGAAAAATTTTATCTCGGACATATTAGTATAAGATATCTGGGGGTATTATTTTGAAAGCAAAATATCAAATCTATAAGGACATGGCAGGAAAATTTCGGTTCCGGCTCCGAGCAGCAAACAACAAAATAGTGGCAGTAAGTGAAGCTTATGAGAGCAAAGCTGGTTGTATGAATGGCGTCAAATCGGTTCAGAAGAACTGTCGTTCCCATGTTGAAGACCTGACAAAAGAAACGGAGAAATTGACTAATCCAAAATATGAGCTTTTTACTGATGTTGCTTCTGAATTTAGGTTCAATCTTAAGGCTGCCAATGGGGAAATTATTGCTGCAAGTGAGGGATACGAAAGTAAAGATGGAGCTTTGAATGGAATTGAAGCTGTTCAGAGGAGTTGTGATGCAGAAATCGAGGATTTAACTGTTACCCAGGTTGCTGAGGAAGAGGAAACTGAAGTTGTTGAAGAAGTTTGTAAGGAACCAGCTGCTGGCGTTAATGATACTGTCCTGTTATTGGATCGATTGCCTGCTTCAGTGGAATCTGATACAACATTAACTTTCAGAGGAAACTTAACCGTACATGATACAGTTGAGGGCGTGGGCTGTGCTGAAATTGTTATCATGGAAAAAGACCGTTCATTCCTGAGGGACGATTTCTTAGTTTCTGGAGCAACAAATAACGATGGGGCCTTCGCTATTGACTGGGTTGCTAAACAAAAGGACTTTTGGGACAACAAACTTCAGATATATGCAGAATTCAAAGGAACCGAAAATTACAGACGATCCAAAAGTGAAGTTCAGAACATGAAAGTAATTTGGCATGCGAGAAGAAAATAGCGAAAGCATCATGAAAAATCCTTCTTTTTCTTTTTTTGTCTTCTTGGCTAAACAAAGTTTTATTTCTGTATTCTTCCGTTCTCTAGTTAACAATCAGTCAATCTGTCAGGGAGTAGTAACCGCTGTGAATGCTGCACAATTTTCAGGTGAACCGAATCGGGCACACTTGAAAACTGTTCTAAAAAGCAATTTGCCTTTGCTCGGGATTCTACTTGGTTTCATTTTTCTGTCGGTTGCCACAGGAGAATTCACCAACTACGATTCAGAGTTGGAGTACGCTGCCGCTTTGGGAGTTAACGAGTGGGGGCTGCCTTACCACGAGTTTGGTCACTACATCAACCAACCGCCGCTCGGCTTCTACACAGGAGCCCTGTTTCTCAGAGTCCTCGGTTCATCCTATGCTATGGCTATAGTCGTACCAACACTGTTTGGTGCCGGATGCATAGTCCTCCTTTACGAAATCGGCAGAGCCCTCTATGACAAGCGGACAGGTTTGCTTGCGGCAGCCATCTTCGCCGTTACTCCTTGGCATATTGTGCTCTCCAGAAGTTTCCTCATTGATGCCCAGTGCCTTTTCTTTAGTTTGCTCTATTTGTTGTTGGGTGTTTACGCAACAAAAAGGAATTCGGCGAAGCTCATTTTGTTGTCTGGAGTGTTTTTTGGTGTTGCCTTCTTGACTAAGGCATTTGCTGTGTTCATGCTGGTTCCCCTTGCGATATACTACCTTTATGCTGGACAACGAAATCTCTGGCGCATTTTTATGGGTGCAGTATATTTTGTGCCTGCCTTAATCTTCACTTACATCTGGTACGAACTAATCACGAATAGGGGCTTCTTTGCCGCCTTCACCCATGACGACTTCAACTTCCCAATTACTGGCGCTCCGCCCTCGCCCTTTTTCCTTCTTTCATATCTTCTGGGCGCGGTGGGCGTGTTCTTTTTGGCTTCAGGCGCCGTGTCTCTGCTGGTCTCCTTTCTGCGCGCAAAAAAGTTTGGCAAAGTGTTTGGGTCTGACCTGATTTGTTTGGCTGCCGTTGTCACCATTCTAGGTGTGAACATGTACTTGGTGCTCGGGAGGAATCTGATATGTGCCTACAACAACCCCGTCAAGTATGATTACCAGTTTCTGCCTCTATTCTGTCTGCTTGCCGCTTCGCTGCTAAACAAGTTTTACTCGCTGGACCTAGCCAATGTAGGGAACAAACGACGCAAACTGGTATTTCTTTTAACCCTCATTGGATTGGTTTTGATTGTTGTGTCGATGATTCAGAATGTTCTTGTTTTGAACGGCTACGTCACCCAAACTGGAGTCCTCTTCAGTGTAGAAGGAGAAATGGGTTACGCCTTTGAGCACGTCGCCCTGAACGGCGTAGCTGCCGTATCTTGGGGGATTCAGTGGCTAGGCTTCACAGTTGTTGTTTTCAGTCTTTTTTGGGCAAACAGAGACAAACTGAAGACTTTAGCCGCCACGCTCAAATTATGACCAATGTTCATTCTGAATAAAGTGAATAGTTTTTCCAAGCTAAAATGCATCATCTAACATGTAACATGTAAAAAGAGGGTTTAAATGCGCCAACGTTACTCTGGATGTTGTAGGGGTGCAAGTTGAACCGAAGTTCTTCATTGTTTATTGCAGTGATGTTGATTCTTATTGTTGGTTCAGCCTCGTTGTCAATTTTATACGAGAGGGGGCATCTAACCGACTCAACCGAGTCAACACCAAGAATTTTGTGGCAAACTGACATCGAAAGTTTTGCCTCCGATTTTGCTGTTGCTGACGGGAAGGTTTTTTCTTCTGATGCATGGGCTAACGTGTACTGTTTTGATGCAGAGAGCGGGAAATCGCTTTGGAACGCTAGCATAGGCGGTTATTCGAATAATGGTTTGCCCCTTGAACTTTATGATGGCAAATTGTATGTTGGCACCAGAGGCTCAGTGGTGAACCGATTGGACACGGATACTGGCGAGGTGGAGCTGTCGTACCAGGCACCAGTAAGCACCAGTTACGGCTATAAATGGGCTCCTGAATTCTTTGTTGCAGACGGGAAAGTGTTTGCGGAACAAAATGGCATTGCTGTGTATGATGCGTATACTGGAGACCTGTTATGGAACTATTCTTCGTATTTTGGCGCTAGGCCCGTCAACGCAAGCACATCAGCGCCTGAAAGCGATTACGTCTATATCATGGATGGTTCCCGTGTCAGCCTCAACGACGGGAGTACTTTGTGGGCTGTTCTAGGAAGCTACAGCAAATCTCCAGTTGCCGCCTACGACAAGGTGTTGTTTTGGAACTATAGTCCACTTGAGGACCATGAAGACGGACAAATCCTTCTATGTGTAGATGCATCTTCTGGAAAGGAAGCTTGGAGCTTTGATGTAGGAGCTAGAATGTTTCAGCCAACAGTATCAAATGGAATGGTAATGTTTGGAGCCGAAGACGGCTACTTGTATGCAGTAGACTTTATAGACGGTAGTTTGAACTGGAAAACACCTGCTGACGACCAGAACACTACAGAAACAGCGGTGCTAGATGTGAAAGCATACTCTGTTCAAGCTGACCCTCAGCATCAAGAAGTTTTCTGGAGCGTAATCGTCAGTTACAACGGAACACAACCATCAAATGCAACAATATTGTCGTTAGACCTTTCAGATGGCGACAGAATATGGACATACCCAATTACCAACGAAACTTCTTGGAATTTTGTTGGTGCGACCATGTTAGATAACGTACTTTACGTTACTGAGAACCATAACTTGTACTGTCTTGACGCAGGCAATGGAAGCATACGGTTGAGACATGTTTTTGAACATTATGCTTTTCCACCAGTCTCAGCAGAAGACAAAGTGTTTGTTGTGGCAGACCTGTGGCTATTCGCCTATGAATGAACTGCTCTGCAAAAGGAAATGTTGTATGTCTGCCAGATTACCTGATTATTTCACCGGAGACGCCGTCTATGCTGACGGTTTTTTCCTCTTTAGTCTTCTCGTTTCTGAAGGTGATTTTGTAGATTGGATTATAGATTATGGCATACTCTGTGACCTGAAATATCTCCCTGTCAACTTCGTCCACGTCCGAGGGTCTTTGGATGATCTTGGATTTAGCCATCGCCAGCACCTCACGATTAGAAATCTTCACTTTTTCAGCATTCTTTGCAAACTCCTTCAAGATTTTTCTGGGATTGTCTTCCGAAGGAGCAATGGGAACCTCGTCAGGTAAGATTTCGTTTCCACTCTTGTTAAGGATGAAGTATGCTTTGTCTTCGTAGAAGGACCATTCTTGACCTTCAAGATTGATTACTTTACGGAACTGTTCAGGGTCAGTGTCAGGAATAGGTACCCTTTTTGGTTTGAAGGTTTCCCCGAGAATCTTAACCACTTTTGCTTTCTCGGTAACCTCGAAGGTGAAAGTTTTCTTTGTGAAGTATTCAATTCGGTACTTTGCGTCAACAAGAACATAGGGTTCATAATGTTTGTCAACCGAAACCACGTGAATGTCCTCGAGTTTAGGCTTCGAGAATCGTCTAATGAACAGTTCATTCTTCATTTCTTCTGCTTTCTGCTTTAACGTAGCAGGGTCTACTCTAGACTTGTAGACAATAACCTTTCGCTGAGCTATATTTTCGGGAATTCCTGGAATCGTAGTCAAAGATAACACCTGTCGGAACAGAAAAAAGGGGGAACTTTCGTTAATTAATGATTTATGAATCCACGCTCAACATTCCATGTACTTACCAAAAACCTACAGCTTCAACCAAATTTTCAAACAAAACAACCTCAACTTGCGTGGCATCAGCAAATAGATTGAAGTCTTCTTTTTTCTTCATTCGCCATCATATGTGCTCTTCGAATCGGTTCAGGCAACCTATATTTTCCCAAGCATTCCAGCACAATTTCAACTGCCCTCTTCAATGATGTCCTGTGACCGACACTGACGTAAACTGGCTTTGTTCCCTGCTTTGTAACAACCTCGGCGCCTACGACCTCTCCCTGATACTTAAGGGGCTTCCAGCCGTCCTCGCCTGCCTGTTCCACGTTGCCACACAGCAGACTCTTCGCCACCCCAATTGTGGGCTTATCCAGAATCAGCCCCAGATGAGAAGCAAACCCCAAACCATAGGGATGGGCAAAGCCTTGTCCATCAACCATCAAAACGTCTGGCTTTGTTTGTAGCTTTCTTACTGCCGAAACGGCTGGGGGAATTTCTCTGAAGGACAAAAGAGTTGGTATATACGGAAAACAGGTTTTAACTACAGCTACCTGCGCCTCAACCTGAGAAAAAGTGTTACAGTCCAGAACAACAGCTGCACAGACAGATGTCCCTTCCAGATACGCAACATCCACTCCAGCAACATACTCAACAGCCTCAGGCAAAGCATCCTCAAAGATGAGCCTCTTGGACAGCCTCAACTGCAATTCATGAGCTTTCTTTACGGAAAACTTTGGACTAACCTTATTCGGCAACTCCCACTTTAACCCTCAAACGGTATACGGTTTCAGGCTTTCTCAGGTTCCCTTCCCAACTGTCTTTTCCAGCTTTGAGATGGAACGTTCCAAGGCGCTTCTTCGAACTTCGCTGGTGATGTCGCCTCGGGTGATTTCGATGAGACGCCTAGCAATGTCGCCTTTTCTTCGGAGACCATTAACTATCACGTATGCGTCATCCAATGCCGTTAATTCAGAGTAGATTTGCTCCATCCTTTCCAGAGTCTTCTCGGCGGCTTCCACGTTTCCTCTCCTGATCAAATCAAGGGACCTGCGTCTGAGCTCCCCAATCACGTCCCCCAAAGCCAGCACATAAGGAGTGAACGGAACCTTGATTTCTTCTGGGCTAGCAAATCTGTTTTCCTGAATCAAAGTGAGCAAGATTTGGGCTTCAGCATGCTCCTCAAAGGCGGCTCCAACAGAGCCACTGTAAAGCAGATAAGGATAATCCTGTGCTCTCTCATTAAGCTTGACGAAGAGCTTCTTTGCCTCCTCTAGCATGGCTTCGGCATCATCAAATCTTTCTTGGTGAGTAACCTGTATTGCCTGTTTTGAGAGGCGCGTTGCCTTCCGCATCTCCTTATGAACCTCTTCCCGTATTTCCTCTCTTGCGCTCAGCTCTTCCTGAATCTTTTCTAGAATCTCCTTCAACGACATAAAGTTCCCTGCCAGAAACAACCAAAAATGAAGCTAGGCTAACTTAATAGCCTTTTCCAAGCGGCTAAGCAGAACCACTCTGCTGTCCGGAGACTCATCAATTACGTTGTAGCTTGTTTCATTGGCTAGCTGAGCGGCGAAGTCTCTGATTTCCCTGTGAGTTGGCATGTTGTTGCCGTCCAGTCTTAGCCTCGAAAAGCCTACGTGCATGTATGCCTTCGGCTCCAAGTAAGTGGGATCTGCCTTTTTGACTAACTGGGCGTAGTGTTCGGGATGTTTCATGTTCACGTGCCTCGCCAAAGTGAACCTGATTACTGTAGGGCACTTGAAGCTGGGAAGCAACTCTAAGGTTTCGTTGAGTTTGTTCCATGCGTCTGGAACTTGGGGACGGCATACACTGGAGAAAGTTTTCTTGTCAAAGGCTGAAAGGGAAATGTACAGTTGTGTGGGTTCCTCGCTCAGGCTGGAGAGGGTCTCTGGAACTGTTCCGTTAGAGACTAGGAAAGTGGTGAAGCCTCGCTTGTGAAAACCCTTGAGCAAACCATCTAGATGGGGGTAAATGGTTGGTTCGCCTGCTAGGCTGATGGCTGCGTGCCGTGGTGTGGTTGCCTCTAGGCGTTTGGTTTGGTCTGCGTTGGGGGTTGCCTTGTATCCTGTCAGTATCCGTTTCTGTTCTTTGATGCAGCCTTCGATTATGTCCTCGGGGTCATCCCATTGTGGCAGTTTGGTTTCGTCCCATCTTAAGTTGTGGTCTCCGCTCTGGGCACGCCAACAAAAAACACAGCCTAGAGTGCAATGAAAGACTGAGGGCGTCATCTGCAGGCACTGGTGACTTTTTATGCCATAGAATTTCTGTTTGTAGCAGCTTCTATCCTGAACTATGCTGTTGTAGAGCCACCTACACCGCTTCACAGCCGAGTGACTGCCCACCAGATGATACTTTTGCCTATGAAGCATGTCAATTATTTCGTCAGGAACCAAAGACTGCAACGTTTTCAATCCGCCAATCTGTTTGAGGGATAAAGATTAAATCGTTGTAATAAAGACTACGTGGTGCTGAAAGAGGTGTAAATGTGTGAGTTACAAGAAAATTGTGGAAATGATTCCCGTTGAAAAACGAGGAACGCTTTCAGACAAACTCCTAAACTATTTACTAAAAGCAAAAAAGGAGAACAAGATGCCCAGCAGCTTAGCAAAATGCTTCCTAAGCCAATGGCAAACAGGAGGCTTCGATGATGCTGTTGGTCTTGCGGTTCTCCTTGAAGCAACCGTAACGGTTGAACCTGAAAAAACCATAGAATTTGTAGAAACGGAAATGCAGTTGGCAGAGGTTGCCAAGGCACTTAAAGAGGCTGCATAAACGGAAGGTGATTTGAATGGTAAAGTTTGGAATAGAATTTGTTCCCAAAGAAGCTTACTGGAAGACAGTCTATTACGCGATTCAGTCTGAGAAGAGAGGCTTCGACAACCTCTGGATAACAGACCACTACAACAACCGCAACGTCTACG
>CAZEBS010000003.1:0-169051 GCA_964510635.1 uncultured Candidatus Bathyarchaeia archaeon | reverse complement strand
GTGCAAGAGAAGCAGGGGTCTAGGCTTCCCATTACTGAAGGAATGTCAGCAATGTATCCGCCTCGGATGATGCTGGGAAAAGCCACAAGGTTTGCTAGTGTAGGGGCTCTGACTTTAACTCGGTATGGGTAGGCGGTTCCATCACTTTTGACGTAATGGATAAGCTCGCCTCTTGGAGCTTCAACGCGGCTAACGGCTTCGCCTTCAGGTATTTTCCGTTGAACCCTAACACGCAAGCGTCCACCGGGAAGGTGAGCTAGGGCATATTCTAATATGTCTAGACTTTCCAGCACCTCTTCTGCCCTGACCATTAGCCGAGCCCACGTGTCACAATCATCGTAGCTTATAACATTGAAAGGAATTTCCCCATAAGCCGCATAAGGGTCATCTTTTCGAACATCAGAAGCAACACCTGAACCCCTCAAAACAGGACCAACAACACAATACTTCAGGGCGTCAGCCCTGCTTAACACACCGATGCCTTCAGTTCGTAACCTCAATGTGGCATCTTCCTCGAACACGTTCTTGTAGAAAACAGCCCTTTTCCTAACGGCCTTAACGGTCTTCAGGATCTTTTCTATAGTGTTCGGGTCAATATCACGTCTTACTCCGCCAATCGTGTTAAATCCGCTCATCAAACGGTTACCCGTTATTCGCTCAATTATATCCATTACTGGCTCACGGTCACGCCACACATGCTGGAACAATGCCTCAAAACCAAGCAGGTGACCACCAACACCAAGCAGCAGAAGGTGACTGTGAAGCCTGTTCAGCTCATGAATGACCGTGCGCAGGTATAACGCACGGGGCGGAGTCTCAATGTTTCCAATGTCCTCGACGGCTTGGCAGAAAACGGTTGTGTGTGCAGCATTACAGATTCCACAAATTCGCTCAACCAGAAACACGTCCTGGAAATACATCATACGTTCAGCCGCTTTCTCAATGCCTCTATGAACATACCCAAGACGAGGCACAACATCCACGACCTTTTCCCCATCAACCTTAAAAGAGAACCTTTCAGGCTCATGCAAAACAGGATGCTGAGGACCCACAACAATATTCACTATTGACCCAGTTGTGTCTTCGCCTGATTCCGTCTGCAAAGCTTCCTCAGAACCAAAAGTAGCCTCTTGGTTGGCTGGAGGTTTCCAATCTCTTCTAAGAGGATAATTTCCTTGGGGCCAGATGTCAGGAAGCAGCAATCTTTCCATATTTGGGTGACCCTCAAAAACAACTCCTAAAAGGTCGAAGACTTCCCGCTCATACAAGTTTGCCCCGGGCAGAATGTCAGTGATTGTTTGGGTAACAGGTTTCTGTCGGCTAACACGGTTTTTGAGGGTAACTGCTCCTTCACAAGCCATGTGGTAGTTTAGCTCTATTTCGTTTCCCAAGTCTACGCCGCTTATTGTCGAAAGTGTAGGGTCCTTAACCTTCTCCAGAAGCAAGGAGATTGCATCTCTGTGTCGTTCAGGCTTAAGAAGAATGTAGGCCTTCCTAGGCTTTGGCACATTTAACTCAACTATCGCATCAGCCAAATTGTTCTTGATAATTTCTACAGCATTTTCAAACTCAGTCATAGTATATCATCCCTTCAGTTTCCCAAGTAGTTTTGCAACACCCTGCACTATTGCTTCAGGCTTTGGGGGACACCCTGGAACATAAACGTCAACAGGAATTATCTCGTCGAGGCGCCCGCTTATGTTGTAGCATTCTTGGAATATTCCGCCTGAACATGAACAAGCGCCTATAGCTACAACAAATTTCGGCGAAGGCATCTGCTCATAAATCATTTTGAGTCGTGGCGCACACTGTTTTGTCACGGGTCCAGTTACTACAAGGACGTCTGCATGGCGGGGAGAGGGCTCAAGTTTCACGCCGAAACGTTCCACATCGTATCTGGGTGTTAACAGTGCAACAACTTCAATGTCGCAGCCGTTACATGCTCCCGTGTTGAAGTGAAGTAGCCAAGGAGATTTTATTCTTGCCCATTTGAGCAAACCTAAGTCGGGCATTTTTTAGAGACCTCCCAGAAGCAACAGGTCTGCTGCTAAAATTATGCCTAAGTAAATTAGCAAAGTGAAGGGGTTTATCATTTGTAGGGCTAAAGCTGCGAAGGCTATTATCAATGCAGGAGAGTCAATTATGACAAAGAATATCAGGTATTTGTATAGAGAAACATTGACCAGTAGCCTTTTTGAGACCACTTTCTCTCCACAAGCATACATTGAACTTTTTTCTTCACTATCCTCAGATTTAGGAACTAACCCTTTGCTCAAAACATAAATCACTGCTGCGACGGATAGAATCAGCAAAAAGGCAACAAGTGTCTCAATCATTGACCGTGCTCACCTTTTCGCTGTTCCTCAAAAGTGATTCCGTGAAGATGAAAGAATACGAGTTTGCAAGTCCAATAGTTTCTGGTGCAGCATGAAGAAAAGTGAGGGGCACAACAACTACCATACTCGCTGTTGCAGCTTTCGAGAATGGACTTGCTTTCATATCGGTGTTACCACTTCTGCTTGCTTTTTCAGAGGTTTTAATGTTATGCTCAAGTTCATAGCAAAGAACACGGATTTACGTTTTAGGTGCCAAATTGATGCCCAGAGTGGGCGATTGGCGAGACCGTAAACAGTTTCCCGGTGTTCATTTTCAACATTTCTCTTTTGCATGAAGCGCTAAGCCGAATGGTATAAAGTTTTCCCATAATTTTATATATTTCACATAAATAGTTAAATCAAGTTAAATAAGTTTAATCTTGGCGATAATACCATGTCCGAAACACGAAAACTCCAAAAAATCGGCAACACCCTCTACGTGTCTATTCCCAAATCTTGGACAACAACCATGAAACTGAAACAAGGCGACAAAGTCACACTATCTTCACAACCAGACCATTCCTTAAGCATTCGCTCAGCCAACATAAAAGAAAAACCAAGAGAAATCAGCCTAACAATCAACAACAAAGATTCAATACATTCCCTCAAACGTGAAATCGTTGCCGCTTATGTAGACGGCTTTGACATAATAAAACTAAAAGCAAAAGAAAGAATCGCAGAAGAACAACAGGAAAGCATCAGAGACATAGTAAATCATTTATTCGGTTTAGAAATCATCGAGATTTCCGGAGACGCCATGACGATACAGTGTTTGCTAAAACGAACCCTAGAGATAGACAAGACAATTCAGCGAATTCAGAACGTTTTATCATCATTGTTCGAGGAAGCTGTTTTTGCACTTAGAGAACAAAATGCTGATTTAATCACAGGTCTCTCTAGAAGGATGAAGGACATTAGACGCCTTTCATTAGTTACATATCGCCTACTTCGGAGCTTTCTGCTATTTCCAACGCCCGAAAATCAGGCTAAATTAACGTTGATTGAATGCGTTGACTATCTTCTGATTCTTCACATAATTTCTGAAAGCGCCTGCAACATAAATAACATCTCAGAAAGCGTTATGGCACTAAATAAACAGGACATTCCGAAGCAGATGCTAGAGCCCCTTTACCAAATAAGCGTTACCATAAAACGTTCCTTCAACAATTCAGTTCAAGTACTTTTATCCAAGGACATACAACTAGCAAACCAAATATTAGATAACAAGCCAGCAAGTGACCTGAACCTAGAAGAATTATGGAGATTTTGGAGAGAAGCCGACAGATCAAAAGTCTCCAGTCAGGTTCTATCACACGCCTACCTGCTCATCGACTGCCTAAAACGGATAAACCAACATTCTGCCGAAATCGCAGAAATCGCCATTAACCGAGCAGAAGCTGCCACAGCAAACGGTCAGGATGTTGAAGACAGAAAAGGAAGATAATCACTCGCAAACAGTAGTGTGTAACTATTTGTAGTCTAATAGCAGATGATTGTTGAAAACAAGCTTTTTTCTGTGAAATCCAAGAGCAACGATGAAAGTTGCTGGCTTGCTCCAGACTGATGAATTACAGTCCTGATTTCTTTTTTGTGTATTCCTTGTGGAGTTCATCCACTTTCGTCCTGCTGATGTATCCTTTGTGGGGACGGAACCCTCCCCTGAAACAGTGGGGGATATGTAGCAGTTCGTGAATCACTGTTTTCTCCTTGTCTTCTTGGCTTAACTTGTCGTACCGCTCAGAAAGCACCTCAATAACGTATGATGGTGGAAGCCCAAGCGCCCTTTGCCAAATTTTTCCAAATCCATGAATCCGCGCAATTATCCGCTTAGATTTTGAGCCCTTGCTTCGGTAACAGTAAACAGACTCGGGAACAACATAAGACAGGTCAAGGCTGTCTATAATCTCATCAGCCAACCTTTTGACGTCTGGAGCTTCATGATATTGCAAAGACAAATCTCCTATCTGTTAAACTGGTTGATGACTTAAGGAGAACGCTCGATATATAATGTTCCGCTAGTGCAGAACTTTGTAGTTTCTAGTATTTTACCTCGAGCGCGTGCGAATTAAAATTCAACCCAAAACCCAAATTTTTTCCTAACTCACTTTTGCCTACATTCTTATTCTCTCTTTCACAACTACACTGCTCGCAGAGTATGTGTATCACAAGAGCACATGTAGCGTGTGATGACTTTTTGTGCAATGCATGAACTGGGTTGAAGATTCATCTAAACTTGTTTGTAGATACCAGACAAATGCTTAAAACTCTTAATAGGAATAGCAAATTCAAACAATATCTTTGTTGGCATATTGTTAATATGATTTAATTTTGACAACAAAAAGGCAGCAAAAATCCGTTTTATTTCCATATTCTACGTTTCTTAAATTTCTTTGCAGCTTCAGAATTTTCATTTTCTAATTCTTTGATTATAGCCTTCTTAATTACTGGCTTAGAAACTGGTGGATCCAATTTACAGAGCTTATACTGAACTCTATCAACAATCTCTCTTGCTGCCTTACGATCCACTCCAACTCCAATTAAAGAGTTTAATATTGTATCTGTTTTGAACTCCTCAATAACTCCAGATTCGTCCTCAACACTCAAAGCTGGCGGTTTGGGAACACTGATAGGCAAAGCAATAACTAATCTTGCCTTACTGTTACTTATCTTTTTGAGGATATTTGGATCAGAAAAAATTGTTATAACCTTGTTTTTTTCGTCTATTCCCTTAACCTCAGTTTTTTCAATAACCTGCTTATTCTCCATAAAAATGGTAACAAAATCACCAATTGTAAGATTAGAAGGTAATATTCTACACTCTATGGGTATGGCAATTTTACCAGTAGGCAAAATTACACTAAGACCCTCCTCTTTTGCTGCTACAGAGAAATGTGAAATTTTTCCATCTTGACTTAGTTCAATTTCTGCATCTCCTAATCCCCAATCTGTGATCAAACGTCTTTTTACTCGTTTTACAATAGCTTCTTGGGGAAGGTCTGCGGGTAGAGTAAATTCTCTTTCTGATAATTCTGCTTTTAGCGAATTGGGCACTTTTGGTTTTAAGGCAATATCAAATATTAGACGTTGGTGGGGAAGCTTGATTTTTGTGAATTTTTTGTTTGTGGAGCGGATTCCCTTAATTATATCTATTCCTTTTTTGGGAATTTTAATTGAGATTTTGTCGCCGGTGTTTACTCCCCAAACAACAAAGATGAGTACTGTTAGTATCCTGATGGCTCCTCCTACGGTGGGTTGTTGAAAAATATCTATTAGTCCTCCTGTGAATCCCCAAAAACCTAATCCGAAAGCTATTCCGATGAAGGTGGGTAGTTTTTCGTTTGTGAAGAACCTGTAGAAAAACGCTAGAAGCAGGACTACAAAAAATGCTATTGTGCCTGAAATTAAACCATTTAATAATCCAGTTAAAGGATCTTGCAGTGTATCGAGCATTTTTATAATCATTCATATATTGTGGATAAACATTAATCAAATTATCGAATCAGCGAAGTTCGGTATAGGAAAACTGCATCGTGCCGTTATCGTTTTTGGTTGGTTGAGTTAAAATTTAACCCTTAGCAAAAAAAGGGTGTAGTGTTATGGTTCGGGCGAAGGTGAAATGGGCAACTCTCTGTCTTGAAAGAGTATGCTTAGAGGACGGACACTCAAACGCCTTCCACAGTTTGGACATTTTCCGTCAGTCTTATTCCTAAGCCGATAGAGGGGAATCATGTCCCATCCTTCATACAGCAGAGCTCCGCATTGATGGCAGACAACACTAAAACCCAACAGTTAACACCGAAAAGGAATCAACAAAACTGCATTTACTGGTTGTGTCAAATAGAACTTCAGTGAAGTGGAGAGGGAAACGAAAGTAAAGAAATCAACCGTCCGTAACTAGCAAAATCGAGTTTACATTTACAATAAAAGCTCACTTGTGCTTTTTCTCTAGTTTATAATCTAGTTTGTTCATAACACCTAAAACAATCTATCTCACAATTGGACAAAACATATCCCTTGGAAGAGGGATTGCAAATTGGACCTATTTTCCATGCTCCCTTTGAACCTCTTTTTCCTCTGTTTTTCCAGATGAGGGTCTTCCCACAGATCATACATTTTCCTCTACTTCTGTCCCATAATTCTTCTACGATTTTATTTGCAAACAACTTTTCCCCGTCATGAAGTGCCTGCTCAATTTCTAACATCATCAACTCATCTGCCCTTCAGGTGAGATGTTTGTATTGTTTAAAATTAAGTTTTTTTGAAAAATTTTCTTAAGTATTTAGCAAAATCTTTTTTGCAACAAAAAAATAGTTAACATCATAAAATCATTTCAATTTATATCTTCATTTGAATTAAACGAAAAGACAACAAAAGTTAACCCCAAACCCAAATTATTTTGTTTTTTGATTCAAGACACTCGTCTTCCACTTCAAGGATAATAGTAATAAAGGAATAGAAAGAGGTTATAAGAATGCAATTTCTTCCTAGAGCGAAATATCAATGACTACTGAGTGCATTTTGAAACTCCCAATAAAGGGACTATCGCAAAGCACACTTCAACGATTTCGGCATAGTCTACCAAAAATGGATTTCATAAATAACAGGCATGAAGATTGCGTTAACTTTGATTGGTCTTTATTTCGTAATCTATGTGTTAGTTTTGATATGGGTTCCAGTGTATCTCTCTTTCTTGGAGTTGACCGAATTCTGGTTAATTGTTCTACCAATATTGGGCATAACGGTAACTAAGAGGGTGTCTCAGAGTTAGAAAAAACAGAAAAACTGCTAAACACGAACCTTTAATATAAACTGTTTAGAATCTAGTTGCATAGCATTACATTTACTCCAGGAGATAGTCATGTCACAAAAACGAAAGAAGCAGATACCGTTGCCTAAGCAGCCTGAAGTCAACATAGGAACCATAGGCCATGTAGACCACGGAAAAACAACCCTAGTGGAAGCCATAACAGGCGTTTGGGCAGCAAAACACAGCGAAGAACTAAGACGAGGCATCACCATAAAACTCGGCTACGCAGACGCCCCAGTATTCAAATGCCCAAAATGCGAAGCAATCCAAGCCTACTCCTCAAACCCTGAATGCCCAAAATGCGGTTCTAAGGGAGAATTTGTTAGAGCTATCAGCTTTGTTGACGCTCCTGGACACGAAGCCCTCATGGCAACCATGCTTTCTGGAGCAACAGTCATGGACGGAGCCATGCTAATAATCGCCGCAAACGAACGTTGCCCCCAGCCTCAAACCCGAGAACATCTGGCAGCCATCGAACTGGCTGGAATAAAGAACATCGTCATTGTGCAGAACAAAATCGACATAGTTGACGAAAAACGAGCCTACGAAAGCTACAAGGAAATAGAAGCTTTCGTGAAAGGAACCGTGGCAGAAGGAAAACCCATCATTCCTGTTTCAGCTCAGCATGGCGTAAACGTGGATGCGGTTCTTCAAGCCCTAGAGGAAAACATTCCTACGCCCCAGAGGGACCCAAACGCGCCGCCCAGAATGTTTGTTCTCCGTTCCTTTGACGTGAACAAGCCCGGCGCCTCGATAGATGAATTGAGGGGAGGGGTTATCGGCGGAAGCATCTCCCAGGGAAGATTCAAAGTAGGAGACGAAGTTGAGATACGTCCAGGAATCAAAGTAGAAAAACAGGGCAGAACATTCTACGAACCCATCTTCACAGAAATCACAACCCTAAGTGCAGGAGGAAAAGATGTCGACGAAGCCCAAAGTGGAGGCTTAGTTGGCATAGGAACATACTTGGACCCGTCCCTGACCAAGGCAGACGGGCTCACAGGAAATCTTGTAGGAAAACCAGATTTGCTTCCTCCAAGCCGATCCGAGCTTGTCTTAGGTACTACACTGTTGAAGCGGGCTATCGGAACCAAAGAGCTTGTGCAGGTTGATCCAATAATAAAGGGTGAACGTCTCCTCCTCGATGTTGGAACAACCATAACCATTGGAATGGTTGAAACCTCAAAGAAAGACTCTGCCACCCTCAAGTTAGCCAGACCAATCTGCGCTGAAGATGGCGCCAGAGCAGCCATAAGCAGAAAAATAGCAAACCGGTGGCGCCTCATAGGATACGGAATAATCCAAAGCTAACATTCCTGTATTCTTGGCCTTTGAGAACCATCTTCAAACACGATTCTCACAAGTTTTTCTTGCCGCAAAAATGTCAAGAGTTCATCGCGGTATTTTGATTCACAGAAATCACTAATTAAAAACAAAAAGCTTACGTAATATCCATAACCATAAAACAGTGAGGACAAAAAGTGGCTGATTCAAAAAAGGAACAAGTCAAAGTAATTCTGGACGCAAACTTCTTTTTTGTTCCCTCACAATTCAATCTCGACATCTTCGAAGAACTAGCAAGAGTACTGAACCAGAGGTTCGAACCTATCCTCCTTTCTTCAACACACAAGGAACTTCAAGGACTAGCAGAATCAAGTTCTCTAAAGGAACAGAAACAAGCTCAGCTGGCGCTCAGGTTAGCTGAAAAATGCCGTCCTGTCCCCACCGAAAAAGCTTCAGACGAGACCTATGACGACGTGATTGTCAGAGTTGCAGCAGCTTGGAAGTCTCCTGTTGCCACAAACGACCGGGAGCTCAGGAAAAGAGTGCGGAATATTGGGGTACCTGTTATTTTTTTGAGGCAAAAACATCGTTTGGTGTTGGATGGCGCGGTATAGGCTTATAAATGGGTCTGTGTTTTATTTGGAAACGAAAGCCCAATATGTGCTTTCGCGTAAATATCGTAAATTTAAGATATGGGTGATAATGAGTGTTCAAACTTGTAACCCTCCAAGATGCGATTCGGATACCGCCGGAAAGGTTTGGAGAAGACCTCGATAGCGTAGGCTATGAACAACTGCAAATGAAGTATGATGGCATGGTAGATGAAGAGCTTGGCTACGTCATAGCCGTTACACAAATCAAAGTTAACCCCTTCGGAAAGATCATCCCTGGAGACGGGGCAACATTCCACAAAGTCGAATTCTCTCTACTCACATTCTTCCCAAAGATTCAGGAAGTCATCGAGGGCGAAGTTGTGGAAATAGCGGAATTCGGTGCCTTCATACGGATAGGCCCTGTTGACGCCCTCCTTCATGTATCTCAGCTAATGGACGACTACATCTCCTATGATGAACGACAAGGAGTTCTAATGGGCAAAGAAACAAAGAGACAACTCAAGACTGGAGACCGGGTGCGTGTTCGCATAACAGCGGTTTCTTTGGGTCGTAGCGGAGGTTCTGGAAAGATAGGTGTAACTGCTAGGCAGCCTTTTCTTGGGAAGCTTGAGTGGATTCAGAAGGATGTGGAAAAGTCTGAGGGTGCTGATGCAGAAGTTGCAGGTGAGGCTAAACCAGAAGGAGAGCATGAGAAATGACAGATAAAGCGTGCCGCGAGTGCCACTTAATATCCTATGGTTCTATATGTCCGAGCTGCAATGCCAGCAATATGAGCGATGACTTCTCTGGCATAGTTGTGATCATTGATCCTGAGGGTTCGGCTATTGCTCGTGCCATGAAAGTTAAGGAGAAAGGACATTACGCGCTTCGTGTAAGGTAGGTAACCAGATAGTTATTCTGTTCAGGTGAAGATACTTCCGTAAGTTTTCAATCATTAATGATTATGTACGGGAGTTTCTTTTTCTAATATCTTGGTAACTTTGGGTTCATACTTTCTTAGTGTCTGACTGTTCAAAGCAACTATGACTGTACTAATTGACATAAGAAGAGCTCCTATTGCAGGGCTAACGATAATTCCAAAATTGTACAATAAACCAGCAGCTAATGGAATGGCAAAAATGTTGTAACCAGCCGCCCACCACAAATTCTGAACCATCTTAGAGTAGGTCTTGCTAGAAAGGTCTGCTACCTTAACAACATCTCTGGGGTCATTTCTAACAAGAATAATGTCAGCACTTTCTATAGCAACGTCAGTTCCAGCCCCAATCGCTATTCCGACATCAGCAGTGACTAATGCTGGAGCGTCATTAATCCCGTCACCAACCATAGCCACCTTCAAACCTTTTTCTTTCAACAGTTTAATTTTCTGAGCCTTTTGGTCAGGTAAAACTTGGGCAAAAAAATCATCAATATCAAGTTCCTTTGAAACCCAAGCAGCAACTTCCTTTGCATCGCCAGTAAGCATGAAAACCTTTTTCCCGTTTTCCTTCAATTTTCTGACTGCTTCCTTAGAGACCTCTCTAATTCTATCAGAAAGAGCAAAAGCACCTACCAACTTGCCATCCAAGATAGCGAAAACTACAGTTTTCCCCTGTTTCTGCAATTCCATAATGCTTTCATCAGTGATTTCAATTCCCATATCATTCAATAGACTTGGACTACCCATAATCACCGTTCTACCTTTGACTTTCCCTTGAGCACCTTTCCCAGGAATCGCCTTGAACTCAGAGATTTTTGGAATTTCAATTTTTTTCCCCTTAGTATAATCTACTATTGCCGTAGCAATGATGTGCTCTGAGTTTATTTCCACAGCAGAAGCAAATTCTAACAGTTCATTTTCAGGAATAAATGATACAACATCTGAAACACCAAATTTTCCCTCTGTCAAAGTTCCTGTTTTGTCAAAAACTACAGCGTCAATATCTTTAATTGTTTCGAAGGCTTTTCTATCTCGAATCAGAATACCACTTTTAGCAGTAATTGAAGTTGATAAAGCCACCACAAGAGGAATAGCTAACCCCAAGGCATGAGGACAGGCAATAACAAGAACGGTAACTGACCTTTCAAGAGCAATATTTGTATTACCAAGAAAGAACCAAACCAGATATGTGATTATGCCTACAGTCATTGCAACATAAAATAGAAACGCTGAAGCTCTATTAGCGATGTCTTGAGTTCTTGACCTACTATTCTGTGCCTCTCTTACCAGACTGATGACTTGGGAAAGATATGTTTCTTCTCCAGTTTTTTCAATTTTTACTTTTAGAACTCCCTCGCCATTTATTGAGCCACCAATTACTTTTTCCACAGTTTGTTTATGAATTGGTTTAGATTCCCCAGTCAACAAAGCCTCATTAACAAACGATTCGCCCTCTACTATTATTCCATCTGAAGCTATTTTTTCACCAGGACGGACCAATACAACGTCATCCTTCTTCAGCTCAGAAACAGGAATGTTTATGATTTCACCATTTTTAACCAAGTGCGCGGTAGTGGGCATGATTTTTACTAGTTCTTCTAATGCTCTTGAAGCACCCATAACGCTTTTTGCTTCTATCCAATGCCCAAGAAGCATGACGTCTACAAGAGTAGCTAACTCCCAAAAAAAGTCCTTACCCACAATAACAAAAACTGTGGCTGTAGAATAAAAAAAGGCAACAGAAATTGCCATTCCAATCAGAGTCATCATTCCAGGTTGCCGTTTTTGTAATTCTTTATACATGCCTCTTAGGAATGGAAGACCACCATAGATGTAAACAATTAAGGATAGAATGAATAATGTCTCTTTTTGAAATGGAATTGTTAGTGAGAACCCAAACCAATTTTGAAACATCTCAGATAATAACAAAATTGGGATAGTGATTAAAAGACAAATAAAAAACTTCTTTTTGAATATCTGTATATGATGAGCATGACCTTCATTTTTATGCTTTTCATGGGTCTTGTGGTCCAAATTAACCAACTCGAAACCAACTATATTATAAAAGATTAGGCACAATGGCTTATATAACTGTGTTATAACATATTCTTTTTGTGTGATTGAGTTGAAGGGATCATTATACATCGCTTCTGCATTTCTTCTTTTAACTGCATTTTCGATGTTTGCAGTCTTTTTTGATCTAGTTCAATTACATGTTTCGATTGGTCCCTACTATATTCATCATTGGTTAAGCTGGATTGGAAGCACTTTTGTAGCTATATTCACTCCAATTTACTATTGGATGAAACGAAGCAAGCCTGCAAGTCTGAAAAACCTATTGAGAGTTCATGTTTTTGGTAACTTGATTTCCTTCTTGTTTGTGTCAATCCACTTTACTCAACAAATAAGCAGACCACCACAGTTTTACCCACATCTAGCAACAGGTGTTGTTCTTTATCCAACAATGCTTCTGTTGGTGGCAACAGGTTTCATCACACGATTCATATCCGTTAAAAACAAGAGCGGTATACTATTCCTTCACAAAGCTATTACACTAACATTCTACTTGACAATAATAATACACATTTTACATGGAATAGAAATCATATGACTTGACATCTTAGCCAGAAAACAGCAACAACCGTCTCTTCTTGCACAATCACAGTTTGTTAGCATGACAATCTGGATAGATTACGAACTGAAACTTTAATTAGAGTAAGATATGCTTTCTGGTTTGAGTATCATGTCTGGAGAAAAGTCCTCTGATGTCTCACAATCACCTAAAAATAGAGTTCGTCTCTTAACGGATGAATTGCGTGAGGAATTGAAGAAGCCTCAGGGACTGCTGATTGAAGGTCCATTTCCAGAGACAATGAAGAGGCTCAAAGAGCTTGTTGAGATAGTGAAGCCTTCTTCAATTATTTCTGTTGGCGACATAGTTTCATCTCACATGATTGAGGAGGACATTTCTTTGGATGTTCTGGTGGTTGACAACAAGACGATGCGTAAACCAATCCAGCCCATAGTTGTTGATGTTGACCAAACGGTGTATGCAAAGAATCCTCCGGGAAAAATAACTGACGAGGCTTGGGCTACAATAAGGCAGGCAATTGAACAGAAGGGACGAACAAGGGTGACAATTGACGGCGAGGAGGACCTGCTTACCGTCGTAGCTGTGCTGTCTGCACCAGATGATGCTTTTGTGGTTTATGGTCAGCCTCACGTGGGAATTGTTGTGGTTAAGGTAACTGAAGAATCGAAAGAAAAGATGCAGAGAATCTTGGATTCGATGGATGATTCTTCGAAAAGCTAAAGTACGGCGAATGTGTCAAATCACCAACAACCTTCGGAAGTGTGTTAATGAAGCTTAAGATCGTCGCGAAAGAGAAGAATCCTCTAATGAAAAGAACAGAAGTAACATTCAGCATTGACCATGACCAGACTGGAGGCACTCCAAGCCGCGCTGAAGTTAGGACACAACTTGCAGCCCTGCTGAAGACAAAGCTTGAGCTGGTTTATGTTAAACATTTAGAAACAAAAACAGGCACAATGGTTGCCGTTGGCGAAGCTAACGCCTACGATTCGGCTGAACAAGCTAAACTCGTGGAACCTAAGCACATAATCGCCAGAAATGCAGTTCCAGAAAAGCCTGAGGAGCCAGAAGCTCCAGAAGAAGCTCAGGAAGAAGCACAAGAAGAATCATCGGATAAAGAGGAGGAAAGTTAGAATGCCAGAAAAAGAGGGCGGAAAAGCCAAAAAGAAACGAAGTGGAATAGCTTCATACTACCAAATCGAGGACGGCGCACTCAAGAGACTACGTCCCAATTGTGAACGGTGTGGACCAGGATACTTTATGGCGGATCATGGTGACCGTTTTACGTGTGGACATTGCGGCTTAACTCGATACAAGCAGCAATCCTGAACTTAGCCAAGTTTTAATAGTAAAGCTTGGAATACAGAGATTGGTGGATGGTCTAAAGTGGTTAATGTTAGAGTTTTTGTGAAAAACATTTCCGCTGAAAATTTTTGGGAGATTGGAAAGCCCATCCCCTCTGTTCAGATAGCTACCAATCTTAACGTGGTTGGAATCAACAAAAAAACTGAGGGCATGCTGGAAGTTCCGTTTGTTTTCACAATAAATTATACTCCGGGCGTGGCTCAAATCAGCATGAAGGGAAAGAGTCACGTGACAGGGTCAAAGGATGAACTTGAGCAGATTCTTAAGGAACATAAAGAAAAGAAGCCTCCTCCACCCGTTATTCTTCAATCAATATCTAACATAGTTTTCTTAGAGTCAGTGCTCATATGCCGAAGCCTAAACATTCCTCCACCCATTCCCCTGCCAAAAATTTCTCCAACCCCACAAAAGAAACGGTCTGAACCAACATACAGAGCCTAAACTAGCCAACTTTACGGTTATAGCTCTAGATTTTTTCAGAAAAAGCTATTTTTCAACAATATTCTGCTATTAGGCTCCTACTATGGAAGTCAGAGTAGAAAAGACAGTGAAGAACGTGCCATATTCAATTTTGATAAAGAATTTCAGGCGTTGACCCCCAGAAAGCTGGAAGCCACGCTTTCGAACATAACGTGTAAGGTTTCTACTTCAGGGGCACATACATTGATGATCTGGATGCACCGATACCTGGAGAACCGTGCCTCACTGGCTTGTTTGTTATGGCGAACTCTCCCAAGTAGCAGCCAATCATTTCTGGCACAATGTCCACTGGCGTGAACTCTTTTCCGCTGTGAACTAGAATAGTAGCACCTACCATCTCTGGGAGGACTATCATGTCGCGGGCATGTGTTTTGGCTGACGCCTTTTCTCCTTCTTTCTGATTTTTCTTGGCAGTTCTGATGTTCTCCAAGAGCGTCCTCTGTGCCGGGCTGAGTCCCCGTTGTAGGCTTCGACGTTGCCGCGACGGAAGCAACTTTATGAACTCATCCATAGACATGCCTTGCAATTCCTCGATTGAATGTCCGCGGTAATTGAATTCTTTTTTCGGCATTTTCTGCTCACTTATCCCCTCTTGTGTATCTGGATTTATTAAACATTTCTAACGCTAATCAATTTGAAACGTGACAACGAAATCAGCCTTTTTGCTCCCGTCTAGACTCTTCTTCGTTTGGTTCTGCTGCCTGCGCTTCGTGCCGCAATCAAGCCGACCTTTTTGCCTGGAGGAGCATTCCTTGAAACTGTTGTGACTTTGCGTCCGCCCTTCTTGCTGCTACCATAGGGGTGTGAAGCAGCGATCATTGCAATGCCTCTGGTGCGTGGATACAGGTGCCCTTTAGCTTTCATAAGGTGAAACTTTGTTCCTGCCTTAAGGAAGGGCTTTTCTGTGCGACCAGCGCCTGAGATTACGCCAACTGTTGCTCTGCAAAGATCATTCACGTATCGCGTTCTTTTGGATGGAAGCTTCAAAATTGTTCCTTCAGGCGTGTGTCCCACGACGGTTGCGTATGCTCCGGAAGAACGTGCCATTTTGCCGCCGTCTCCAGGAGAAAGCTCAATGTTGCATACCATGGTGCCTTCAGGAATCTTGCCCAAAGGAAGAACGTTTCCTATTTCCACAGCGGCTTCGTCGCCGATTTGTGTAGGCTGACCCTCATAGACGCCCTCTGGAACTACTGAGTAGTAGGTTTCGCCAGTTTCAAGCTTCACAGCGACCATGGGTGAGCCTCTTCCGGGATCGTGGACTATAGCCTTGACTTCTCCGTTGATGACTCCTCCCTGTTGTGTTGCGGACATTGGAGGATACTGAACTGGGGCTACCCTCTTGTGGGTTGATGCCCTGAAAGTTGAGCTACCTCTTCCGCGTCTTTGAACTCGAATACGTTTACCCAAGACGTTACATCTTCCTTTGGAATATTTAGGTTCTACAGTTGAGACTCCTTTTTAAATACTTTTAGTTTTCTTTCTCCCTTGAATATCTTCTCGTTATAAGCCAGTATGCCACAAAAATCACGGCGATCACCGCAACAACGCCCAACAATACATAATTGAACTGAGAAACCATGTCCTGAAGTTCAACGGGTATCTCTCCATGTTCCCTGTAATATTGTAGAAGATCATCGAATGATACACCAAAAAAGCGACCCAAATACGTGTAGAAAAAAGTCCGAGGCAACGTGCCAATTATTGTGGGAACCATGAACTTCTTCAGTTTCATCGAAGTCAACCCTGCACTATAGGATATAGCATCAAAAGGAATGAAGGGCGCAAATCTTCCCAAAAGAATCGCCCAGCTGCCCCAGCGATTAAACCAGTTATCCGCGAAGTTAATTCCTCTCTCGCCCACCAACTTTATAGCAAGACCCCTGCCACCTTTTTGGGCAATATAGAAGCCTATCAATGCAGCAACTACTGAGCCCAATGCACCGACGAGCCATCCGATGAGAAAATCGAAGGCTAAGCCTCCTGCAATCAGGACAAGCTCAGATGGGATAGGGATAGCTAGGGCTTGGATGATCATCATGCCAAAGAGGAGGGGGGGCCCTCCGGCTTCGAAAGACTCTATCACCAAGATTAGAATATCATATATGAGCTGCGGATAAAGGAAAAGAGTCAACGAAGCTCCAATAATTAAAAGAAACACTATAGCAGGAAAAAGTTTGGAAGATGTTGACATCTTAAAAACCAAGTTCCTCGTTTTAGAGGATACCTAGTTTGATGGCGATGTCAACTGCTTTATAGTCGGGGTGAAGCTTCACAAAGGCTTTCTTTTCGCCTTCAGCAGTTATGGTGGAATTGACCTTATCCACAATCACATCATAAAGCTCCTCCACCGCCGCCTTGATGTCCCGTTTCGTGGCACTTCTGTGGACAACAAAGACAAGCTTGTTTTCTGCCTCAAGTAGGCGGCTTGTAACCTCTGTCATCACAGGATAACTGATAGTTTTGTATGGATCCAACTTATTTTCCTCCGAATGCGGTCTCCAGTTTCTCGAAAGCGGAACTCGTCCAAACGGTCAATCTTCCTGGGTGGGTGCCAGGAGCCAAAAGCTCAGCATTCAGATTTTCCACGGATGCAACTTCCATTCCAGGAAGGTTTCGTGTTGCCTCAGCTACGCCATCGTTTTTGGCTATAACTAACAATGGTCCAACAGCCTGTTTCATTTTTCGTCCCCGCATCTTTCCTTTGCCTGCTCGGATCTTCCGGCTTTCTTTGACGCGGAAGATGTCTGGCCATACTCCAAGGTTGATGAGTGCTTCCTCGATGTCTTTGGTTCTTTTCAAACTTTGAATGTCATCTACAACAACCAGCGGAAAATCGGGAACATCTTCGACCATGTGACCCCTAGAAGCCACAATCTCTTTTGATCCTGTTGCGGCGATTGCTGAACGCAAACCTAATTGCATCTCTTTTTTCGGAAGCTTCTTTCTGATGTGCTTTTTAGATTCAGGAGGATGTGCTGATCTTCCTCCCACGGTTCCTGGCGCGAAGGCGGCGCGTTGTCCCCTTTCTTTCAATCGGGGCACACGTGATATTCCTAGTCCTGCGTGGCGGGATTCTGCTGTGTTTCGTTTTCCAGCCATGGGGTCTCTGCCTTGTGGCTGGAACCTGTGAGATTGGATGGTGACTACTGCCCGCTTTATCACGTCTGGTCTGCTGGGCGTATTGAAGATCTGAGGAAGATTCAGTGTGCTTACTTCTTCGCCCTTCAGATCAAAGACTTTAGCTGAAATTTTTCCCATAACATTTCACCTTTCCTATTTTTGCATGGTCTCCAATGAGATGTAGGTGATGTTTGGCGGGGCGTCAGGAGCCATTGTTGGAGGACGAGCAGGATACCGCAGCCGAACGAGACGTTTAGCTGGACCTGGAAGGCTCCCGTCCACGATAATATATGTTCCTTTCACTTCTCCATAGTTCATGAATCCGCCCTTTGGGGTGATGTTTTTTCCGTCAACGCCAATTTTTAGGATGCGTTTGTTGTATTCGGTTCTTTGGTGGTAACCCATCTGTCCAGCTCTGGGAACAGTGTATAGAACTCTTGGGGGTTTCCAAGGTCCGATTGCAGCTACTCCCCGCTTGGTTTTTCGGGATTTGCGAGGCAAAATTTTGATTCCCCATCGTTTCACGGGACCCTGGAAGCCTTTTCCCTTGGTTATCGCCACAACATCCATGTAGTGTCCTTCTTTGAAAACGTCTGTTACAGAAACAGTTTTTCCTAGCAGACCTTTTGCGTACTCAAATTGTTCTTGGATTGAGCCGCCGTCTATCTTGATTTCTGAAATGTCTGGTTTTTTCTTAGGGACTGCCGCAAGTCTTGGCTGTGTTGCAACCAGGAGACGGAACTCGGCTATTTCCTCGATGTTCTCTTCAATCTGTTTCAGTTTCTCTTCAGGGTTGAATTCTTCAGGTAAAACAAGGGCGCGGTCAAAATCTTTGGGTGGACTTTTCATCCAAGCCTCAGTGAATGTGTGTAGGCCGTATTGGTCTTTTGTGTAAGCGCGAATTGCAAAAACGATTATTGGCGGAACATCCAGTACTGTTGCTGGGTGTGCTGCCTCTTTGCCCAAGTGCAGGGAGTTAGGTTTATCCTCTATCATTGTGATTTGAGTCATTCCTGCCTTGTAGCCCATGAATCCGAGCATTGTTGGCCCCTCTTCCACTTTGGGCCAGAAACGTATTCTTCCAACAGTTCGTTTGGCGCGTCCCCTAGGCAAATAAGCTAATGAACCATGCCTAGGTGCGCTCTTTTTTCTATGACCCATGATTAGTATCCTTCTTGTTGCGTTATTTCCAGTTCGTCTTTTCCAATAAGAACGTTTAGTTATAAAGATTGCTCTGAGGCAAACCGAATGAGACTGAGTAACTGCCTTTTTTTCTTGTCTTTTGCGGTTTTTAGATTGTTAGTATCCTGTAGGCTATGCCGCCTACAAGAAGGGCTAGCAGTATCTCGGAAACAGTGATCAATAGCGCTTTTTTCCAGCCGAACTCTTTAGCCAAAGCACCTATAGTTGCTACGCACGGGATATAGAGCATAACCACCAGAGTGAATACTATCATCTGGACAGGAGTCATGACCAGTGCCAAGTTTGTGGTTCCAAAGAGGGACGCAAGCATTATCAAAGTTAGCTCTTTTCGTAGCACGCCAAAAATCAGCGCTACTCCTGTGACTGCGGGCAATCCCAACCAAGCAACGGTAATTGGGCTGGATATGTTCGCGATTGGGTCTAGCAAGTTTGCTATTTCTGCGATTTTGATTACGAAGCTGCCTGCAACCATGATGGGAAAGGCCATCACTATGAACTCTCGCAGCCTGAACCATGTTTGCTTAGCAACTGTCTTTATGTGGGGTATTCTGTAGGCGCTCATTTCCATTATCAGTTCAGTTGGTTCACCGGGCAGTGCCTTGAAGGCGATTCTTCCAAGGGTGAAGATGATTATTAGGTTGATTATGTATAGTGCCAGCGCCCACTCGATGCCGACGTAGGTCCCAACTAACCCAAGGATGATGACTGATGTTGCGGCGCAGGGGACAAGAGTTACAACAAATGCAGTTAGTAACCGTTCTCTCGTGGTCTCCATTATTCTGCATCCTAGGCACCCTGGAACGTTGCATCCGAAGCTCAGCATGACTGGAATGAAGGCTTTTCCGTGCAATCCCATTTTGTGCATTAGGTTATCCATCAGAAAGGCGATTCGACTGAGGTATCCTGAATCCTCGAATATGTACAGGACGAAGTAGAAGGGAAAAAGGTAGGGCAGCGCAACTGAGATGCCGCCGACGATTCCATCAATAACTCCGCCCCAAATCAGTTCTCCAATGATTCCTGTTCCGAAAACATTGTCAAAGACTGGTTTCAAACCCAAAAAGGCGTCGCCTAGAAGGGCAGATGTGAAGTCTCCGAAACTGAATATGCCAACAAAGACTGCGAGAACTGTCGCCAGCATTATTGGGTAACCAAATATTTTGTGGGTTGTTACGGTGTGCAGTTTCTCGCTCAGGGGAGTTTTCAGGGGCTCCGCTATCTTCTGGATTTCCGCTGAAATCCTGTTTGCAACATGGTATCGTTCAGAAGTGACAACAGTTGGGCATGAGTGACCGTGAAGCTGCTCAAGTTCTCCCCTCATCCGTTCTGCGGCTGCCACAATCTCAGGACTAGCTGCATGAACCTCTTTCTCAACCTCGCTATCTTCCTCTAGAAGCTTTATTGCAACCCATCTGGCGGGGTACTTCAACTGAATTTTGCTGAGAAGTATGATGAGGTCTTCAATTCTTTCCTCAATTTCTCTTCCATACTGTGGTTTCAGAGGCTCTGTTTTTCTTTTTTTCTCGATAACCTCGATTGCTGTTTCTAGCATCTGGTAGACGCCTTTTCCACTAATGGCAACTGTTGGAACAACGGGCACACCTAGAATCTCTTCTGCCTTCTCGATGTCAACGGTGATTCCTTTTTTCTTTGCCATGTCAATCTGGTTTAGGGCTATGATTATGGGGGTTTCTAGTTCAAGAAGCTGCAAAGTGAAGAAGAGGTTTCTTTCAAGAATTGAAGCGTCTACAACGTTTATCACTAGGTCAGGCTTTTCAGTGGCTATGTATTCTCTTGAGACCAGCTCCTCCATGGAGAATGTTGACAGAGAGTAGATTCCTGGCAGATCAATGAAGTCTATGGTGTATCCCTTGAAGTGAAGGGTTCCCTCAGCTTTTTCAACTGTTTTTCCTGGCCAGTTCCCAATGTGCTGATGTAGGCCTGTCAGCTGATTGAATATAACAGATTTTCCTACGTTAGCGTTTCCTGCTAACGCGATTCTAAAATGGCTACTGCTCATCTTTCAACATCTACCAGAATTCTGCCTGCCATTCCTCTGCCTATAGCCAACCGTGAGCCCCTAACGCTAACCTCTAAGGGTCCATTGAAGGGCGCTGACTTCACCACCGTCACTTTGGTGCCTGGAGTTAAGCCTAAGTCGCTGAGTCTTCTGGCGCAGCGCTCGGTCATGGCATGTTTTCTCCATCTTTTTCTTGCTCTATGTCTGCACATATGCTGGTTTTCTGGGCTGCAGTCTGTAGTGGCTATTACTCCAGTTTCGCCGTTCCGTAAGGCAGTTAAGGGCAAGTACATCAGTTCTTCACGTCTCCTTCAGTTTTCTTAACGTGTATAATTGAGACTAAGTCATGGTCGATTGTGAAGCATTTTCCTTCAATACGGATTGTTAAAGAACCGCTGGACACGTTCTTGTTTTCAACTGATATTCGTTTTCCGGGCGTAAGATTCAATTTAGCAAGCTGTTGCAGTGCCTCGACTTTCTCTTCAGTTATCTTGATTATGATGCCGACTGTTTTGGTGTCAAGTTCGCTGAGAGCTACTGTTTCCTCTTCAAAGACTCCTCCGCAGTTTGTTGGTATCAGATTTCCGTGAGGACATCTTTTTGGATGCCCTAAGGCTTTCTCTAATGGTTTAAGAATTTCTGGAGAGAGAGCGTGCTCTAACTTACAAGCGGGGTCATGGACTTGGCTCCAGTCTAGATGTAGAATGTCGGTTAGCAGTCGCTCTGCTAGGCGGTGTCTCCTAAGAACCTTTGAGGCGATTTTGCGTCCATTATCTGTAAGCTTCACTCCCCTGTACGGCGTATGGACAACAAGACCTTTTCTCTCCAAGTTCTCTATGGTGTTTGTGATGGAGCCTGGAACAACATTCAGGCTTCTGGCGAGGTCCATGGTTCTGGCGTAACCTGTTTTCTGTTCTAGGCGGTAGATTGCCTCAAGGTATTCTTCAGCTTGGTTGGAGACTGTTTCTGGTTTAGCGTTCAAACGTTTCACCCGCTAGAAGTTACGACCTCTCGTAATTTTCCTTAGCGGCATCACAGATAAACCTTACTCTTTTCAGAACACTATTTCATCCAAAAAACATGAAAGCAACCAGAAAAACAACAACTAACCAGTGTTCGCACAGTTCAACTTACGACGACGTGTTCAGGGTTTGAAGTGCTTCTGGAAGATCTGACCAATTTCTTTGGGCTGTTCCACTACGAAGACGCCGTCCATGGCAGCCAATTTTTTGGTGTGCTCCACATCTTCTTTTCTTACCCGTATTTTCATAGCACTTCCGTCTGGAAGCTGAGTGACTGTGGTGCCTTCCTTGTAGTCGCAGGGCACTACGTAAACGGGTACAAAACTTTTCAGAGACATTATTGCCGCGTTAGTCAGCATCGTGTCCGCTATTCCTGTAGCGACCTTAGCAACTGTGTTTGAGGTAGTTGGGGCAATCAGTAGAAACTCGATTTTTCCGCTCTGGAGCTGAACCGCAAGAGTGGGTACGTTCGAGTTAGACTCAACCCTGACTTTGTCAAAGCTTTCCTTCAAATCCTTGGCCAGATGGTAGAAATGTATTACTTGGTTTCCTGCCTTCGAAAGATACACCGTTATTCTGACTTCATCCTGATACTGCTTCTTGAGTTGCTTCATGATCTCAATTACTTCAAGGAGCCTGTCTCCGCTACCTGTGATTCCCCACGCAACCCTTTTCACCTTTTTTTGCTTCTTTTCCATTTCAAGGGTTTCAAGAGTCATCTTTCTTCCCTTCAGTTTTTATTTCGATAGTGTTTATGGCTTCGGCGAATCGTTTTATTGTCTTCTTCAAGCTTCGGAACCCTTCCTTGTCCTCTTTCACGCCTTCCAGAGTGTCCTTTGACCAGAAGTTAGCTCCCAAGTTCGCTCCAAAGGGACCACCACTCACAGGTATGACACCGTTTAGGACATAAAATGTGTGAATTTGCTGGATTG
The DNA here is from genome assembly GCA_964510635.1 of uncultured Candidatus Bathyarchaeia archaeon. GTDB lineage: Archaea > Thermoproteota > Bathyarchaeia > Bathyarchaeales > Bathyarchaeaceae > Bathyarchaeum. Next base: position 146,314 of record CAZEBS010000003.1, on the reverse strand, counting down.
CTAGCTCCTGTCCTCCGATTCTGTCGCCCCCAACGGCAATCGCCATGCCAATTTTGTGCTTGAAGACCTTCGGGTCTGCGGCTAAGAGGGCTCGGCACCGGTCTAGAAGGGCCTTGGTTTGGGCGCTGACTCCCCCATTATAGACTGGAGTAGCAATTATGATGCCCTTAGCCTGTTTCAGGAGACCATAGACGACTTTCATGTCATCATTTATTATACATTCTTTGTGTTTCAGGCAGTGGTCGCAGTGTCTACAGAATTCGATTTTTTTGCCTCTAACACTGAAAAATGATGTGGGCAAGTCCTTCATTTCCAGGGCGGCTAGGGCGTCTCTTAGTACATATTCTGTTGCACCGTTTCGGGGGCTTCCGCATATGCCAACAATCATGGTGCTTCATCTAACTTCTATGTTCTCCTGACGCAATAAATGTTACTAGGAAACAATAAACTACCCGCAAAAATGGCTCTGATGAAGGTTCAGTTAATGCTTTTCTCCATTTAGTTTAGCTTTTATTTAATCCCAATCCAATTGAATATTTCAAAACAGATTATGGTTTGTGTCTTCAGGATGTAAGGAGGTTTTTCTTACCTCCTCCAAATTTTTTATCTAAAGAAGAAAGACAAAAAACTTGGATGGACTTCTCTCCCCCCTTTGTGCGAACTGTACAAGTCCACAAGTCAAACTTTCTTGACCAAGTTCTGTTTCAACTAGTCAAGGTTTCTTGACAAAAAATCTCTTATTTTGATAGATGTTTGAATAGAAGCGTTATGTTAAATAGTAACTTGAAGAAACTAGTTGTTGTTTTCACTCTTCTTGTTGTTATTTTCGGTTTTGTTAGTAGTTATTTATTCATTCAAGTTTATGACTTAGAAAACCAAGTTTATGACTTGGCAAAACAAACAGAGGATTTACAGAATCAGAATAGCGTTCTTGAAGGACAAGTGTTGGAAAATCAGAATCAAACAAATCAACTTGAAAACCAAATCAGTGAATTACAACAGGATAAAATTGCACTACAAGAAAATGTCAGTGAACTTGAAAACCAACTGCAAAAATATAACACTGACATGCTTCAGGAGTTTATTAAAGAAAACACTAACAAAATCAACATCACACAGTTCTATATTTCTCGCTTTACTTCTCAACCTCCAGCTATTCATAGTATCTGGCTTGCTATGACGATTCACAATCAAGGAGTTAATCATATTAAAAATCTAATGATATTTATTGACTTCACAACATACGAAGAAAGTAGTTTGAACAGGACAATTGACATTATTCATTCAGGAGAAATTCTCACCTTGATATTTAAAACCGCTGCGTGGGCAGGGACTAGATTTTACGAGACAAACATTGTGGCAACTCTGTATGCCAATGATTTGCTTCTAGATGAAGTGACACTCATTAAGCCCTTACTATAATCCTTTGATTCTTTCTGATTGCCACTTTTTCTGTGATTGTTGTCAGAAAGAAATTGGTTAAGGCGTCATAGTCTTTTTCAGGTCATTCTTTGTTGAGTATACCCTTTTTCGTTCATGGATATACTGATTTTGGTTGGTATATCCTTTTTAGTAAAAGGGTATACGGATTCTATTGTTGATATCTTACTGATGTCAGACTGCCGTCTGACTCCTATCAGACTGCCTCCTCTCAAGTCTGACTACCGTCAAAGTCATTCTGAGATTAGGCACGTTGAGAAAAACTGAATTCCAGCCATTAGCGTGAATTTTTTTTTGGTTAAATTTTAACCCAAACATTCATTATTTACATTTTGATTCTTTTCTAAGAAATGGAAACATTCTCTTATGTGAATGCATTTAAAAGAAGAATTGAAGTTAGTTGGTCGGTTTTAGGATGATAGCTAAATCAAAAGATTTGTTAGCTTCCAAAAAAAGAGATAAGGTCGAAATAATGGCAGCAATAATTGCAATAACACAAAAACCTTCAGGCCTCACTCATATAATGCATAAAGTAAATCTTAGTTCTGCACTTGTAACTAAATATTTAAAAATGATGAATGAACAAAATTTGATTAAAACCAACAAATTAATAGAAAAAGGTAGTAGACAAAGAAAAACTTTTCAAGCCACAAAAAAAGGCTTTGACTTCCTAGAAGTTTATTGTCAACTCCTTAGAATAATTTATGGCAAAGATTTTCTTGAAAAAGCAGATAATTTGGCGGTCGCTTGTATTAAATACTGCCAAACGACTGACCAAAAAGCATAAGTTGGTTAGAAGACCTCAAAATCTGGATATTTTCAGATCTACAACATAATCTCACCTTTTTTAATAGTTAAATTTTAACATTTGATTAAAAGGAAATAGGTAGCTACTATCCAGTAATTTAATAGCCCATAAAGGGGCAACACCTAAAAGCAGGAAACAACCGAAGATGCCCATATGGAAAAGAAACAAGTTGCAATTTTAGCCTTAGCTTGTGGCGTCGCCGTTTTTGGCATAAAACTTGTAGCCTACTTCATCTCCGATTCTGTGGCTCTGCTTTCCGATGCCCTAGAATCTATTGTTAACATAGCGGCTTCAGGGCTCATGCTTTTCTCGGTATGCGTTTCAGAAAGAGCCCCAGACAGCAGCCACAAGTACGGTCACGAAAAAATCGAAGACATATCATGCCTGATAGAGGGCATCTTTGTAGTCATAGCCGCCGCTCTCATCATCCATGCCGCTGCAAGCCGCCTCTATGAACCCGCCGAACTGATGAAACTTGACATCGCTATCGGCATTTCAATGTTCGCTACTGCCCTTAACGGGGCGCTTTCTTGGCTGTTAATCAGAACTGCTAAGAGCTGTGGCTCAGTGGCTCTTGAGGGCGACGCAAAGCACCTCTTCTCTGATGTAATCTCAACTGTGGGCGTATGGATAGGACTTGTTGTTGCCCAGCTAACCGGATGGAAGTTCTTGGATTCTTTTCTGGCTTTTGTAGTTGCTGCTTTGATTGTGAAGATGGGTGTGGAGCTGGTTGTGAAGTCCTCAAATCGTCTGATGGATCAGTCGTGCAAAAAAGAGGAAGAAAAGATAATGGAAATCCTTGGCAGACATTCCTACCATTTTATTGACTTCCATGACCTGAAAACCCGCAGGCACGGAAACCAAGTTTTTGCAGAACTTCATCTTTCGGTTGACGGCTCCCTAAGCGTTAAGGAAGCTCATGACCTAACAGACCACTTAGAAGAGGAACTGAAAGAAGAGCAGCCAAACGTGAACTTGACGATTCACGTTGAGCCCCCAGATTAGGAAAAACCGTTTCATTTTTTGGAATGCTTTTTCCGCCCTGTCCCTTATTTTTCGGCATTCTGTGTTATTTGTGGTAATCTCGATTGTAGGTGTGTCCCGTGGTGTTTTGCTGTAGAATTACAGGTAGCTTGGGTTTGGGGGTAATCTCTCTGAGGAAAGATTTATTAAATCTGAAGTCTTAATATGGCAGATAATTTTTTAGGAGTTGGATACGTGAACCACAAAAATACAAAAACGTTAGTAATCGGATTAGGTGAAATCGGATATCACAACTGCGAGTACATGACCCAACAAGGATTAACCGTTTACGGATATGACATAAACGAGCAGGCAGTCCAAAATGCTCTGAATGCAGGAGTCATTCGAAAAGAGGCTACAAGCTTCAAAGATTATGACCACTACGTAATTTCTGTCTCCACTCATAACCCCCAAAACATGGGCATGCCTTCTCTTGATGGCTTCTTTGAAGTGATTCAAAAATTGGCTCTTGAAGGAAAAGAAGGGGCGCTGGTGGTCACAGAAAGCACAATAACGAAGGGTGTATCAAAAAGAGTCTACAACCTTCTTAAACATCGCCTTCATGTTGCACACGCTCCTCACAGGTTCTACGCAGGTGAGAAAGATTTACACGGAATAAACCAGAAAAGAGTGTTGGGGGGCTGTGAGGTGTGCTGTACAACTAAGGCGCTTCATTTTTACAGAGACCTGCTAGGAATACCTATGCAGGCAGTTACTGACATTGAAATAGCTGAACTCAGCAAAGTAATTGAAAACACTTACAGAATGATCCAAATCGCTTTTGCTGAAGAGTTGAAGATGTTCTGTGATTCCGAAGACATAGATTTCGAGGTTTTAAGAGCTGCCGTCAATTCAAAATGGAACATAAATATTCTGGAGGCAAGAGACGGCATTAGGGGGCATTGTCTTCCCAAAGATTCACAAATGTATATCCGGCTAGTGAAGGATGTTGTTCCGCTAAGCATTGCATATTCAGCAAAATCCGTCGACGAATTCTATAAACAGCAGATTTCCGAAAGCTTGAACAAAGCAAAGTTACTAATGCAAAAGGTTACTGCCTAATCTTTTGTTTGTATGGAGGAAACAGTCTCTGAAGATCGTCTACGTCGCCGCGATTGCTACAACAATTGTTCTGTTGCTAGGAATCTTCATGGTTGCGCCAGTCTTCTTCAGGGAACCAAATGGTCAAACTAATGTTCAAGTTTTCTTGTCTTTTGATGCAGTCGACAAGGAGCAAGTTTCGGTTTGGTGCAGTGAACTTGCAACAGCATTAAAAGAAGAGAACGTCAAAGCAACCGTCTTCTTTTCAGGAAAAGTTGCAGAAAGCAACCCAGACATTTTAGGTTATTTCGAAGATGGAATTGACATTGGCAGTCAAACTTACAATTATGTGGATTTGTCAACTGTTTCAGATTTTTCAGTTCAACTTGAAGAAGTGAAAGCTGGCAAAGAAGCAGTTGACGAGACAGGAAACTTGTATTCTCGCGTTTTTAGAGCACCATACGGAGGTACTGACGAAAACATATACTATATTTTAAGTCAATCAGACATCATAGCCGATTTCTCGTACACTCAACAATACAATCTCTACCAGAACGGGCAATTCCTGAAATATGATGCAGTAGCTTATGAAGGGTCACTTGATGCAGTAGAACTGATTTCGGAAAATCCAAGCGCATCAAACGTGTACATACTAACTTTTGACAGCTCTTGCCTAGTGGAACAAATTCGTGAAGTGATCTCTGCCCTAAAGGAAACTGGAGTAGAATTTGTTAATGCTTCAGATTTAGCAGGAGTCGACTTGACCGGAAGAGGTGAATGATTTGGTCTCTGAGGTCACAGTCTCTGATATTGAAGCTGAGCAAGATGCTACCTTGATTTTGGATGAGTCTGAGGACGAACAAGAAGTAACCTATAAGGAGCTGTCAGTTAGCAAAAAGGCTTGGATCGTGCGAATAGCTCTTCTTTGCGCTTTAATCTTTTTGATGAGCAGTAACATACTCGTTGCTTTAGAAATCAATGATCCGCTGATTATTTACTCAACGCTTATGCCGATCCAGACTTTGTCCATATTCTTCATTGGCTGGTTCTTCTTCAAAAACAGGTCCAAAGGACAAAAAGTAATCACCAAAGACCTGATTTCAGTCATTATTCCAATCTATAATCAAAAAGCGCTCATAGCCAAAGTGATAGCCGCCGTTTTCAAGTCGTCTTACAAGAACATAGAAGTAATCGCAGTTGACGACGGATGCAGTGACGGCACAAGCGAAATTTTGGATCAACTGAAACCCGAATACCCGAAGCTAACGATAATTCACAGGGCTAATGGCGGAAAACGGAGAGCAGTTTCTTCAGGATTTTATGCGTCTAAAGGGAAATATGTCGTTCTGATGGATTCAGACAGCATCATAAACAAAAACGCGATAGAAGAGTTTGTGAAAACTTTTCAATCACATCCTGAAGTGGGCGCAGTAGTAGGAAACGGTAAGGTTTTGAACTCAGACACGAATCTGCTCACGAAATGCCAAGATGCGTGGTACGATTACGCCTTTAATATTCATAAGACTACAGAAAGCGTGTTCGGTACAGTTCTATGTTGTTCTGGATGCTTGGCTGCTTATAGGCGTGAAGCGATAGCTGATTTTATTCCGTTTTGGGTGGACGCTACAGTTCAAAACAGTGACGACAGGGACTTAACAACGTATGCACTGGCTACTCCATGGGCTAAGAAGGAACTGGCGCCCATAAGACAGAAGCTGATGACGTCAATGGCGCAATATGATGACGCTGAAGACCGTGGATTAACTGCACAAACTCTTACGGAATGGAAGACCGTTTACGTGCCATCAGCAACTGTTCGTACTGAAGTTCCTGATAAATGGAAAGCCTACATTAGGCAGCAAACAAGATGGAAAAAGGGGTATTTGCGTTCAAACTTTTTTGTAAGCGCATTCTTTTGGCGCAAGCATCCGCTGATTTCCTTAATATTCTACGTTGAGCTTATGACCACATTTATTGCGCCCCTTATTCTTTTCACAATCTACATCTACACCCCATTCTTTGTACATAACCTTATGCTACCCATCACTTACTTGGCTGGACAGTTGACAATTGGATTGATTGCTGGGATTGACTACAAATTCCGAAACCCGAAAAGTAAAACATGGAAATTCAAGCCTCTCATGAACTTGGTTGCATCCTTTGTTCTTCCATGGCTAATCTTTCCAGCAATCTGGACATTCAGAAAGAATCAGTGGCTTACCCGATGACGAGGATGGAAAACAGATGAGTTGGCAAAAAAAAATTGCGATACTGCTGATTCCTCTCACAATTGTTGTTGCAGTAGGACTGTATGGAACAAGTGAACCTTCGGGAGAATCGAAACCTGCTCTTGTTGTAATCAGAGTAGACGATATACAGGATTACGCCTTCAGAGACGCCCAGATGTACTTGATGGAGCAGGCTAGAATAAACAGTATGCCTTTGAGTTTGGCTGTGATTCCCACATATTTTGGCGAAGACAATGAGTTAGTTGAGGCAGTGAAGCAAACTATTGCTTCTGGTTCTGAAGTTACAGCGCACGGGTGGAAGCATGAAAACCTGTCTCAATACAGTTTCAATGAACAAAAAATAAGGCTCATTGAAGCAAGACAGTTCATTGAAGAAACGTTGAATTCCGAAATCACAGTTTTAGTGCCTCCCATGTTTAGCTACAACAATGACACTGTAGCGGCGATGGAAGCGACGGATTTCACGATAGTTTCAGGTTTGACCGAATATCATGAAAAAGGTTGGGTTTCCGAACAGGTTCAAAGCATACCTGCAACAATCGAGTTGTGTGACCTCTCATATGATGTGTGGACCATGAAGAGCAGAGAGGTAGTGTTGTCCGAAATGGAAACAAGCATAAACGAATACGGCTACGCCATAATTGTAACGCATCCACAAGAATTCATTACTGACAACAAACTGAATCCTGAAATCGCTTCAAAATATGAACAAATTCTGCAGGCTATCGCACAAAATTATTCTTTCAACACCATTGAAGGACTAGGAAAAGTTCTCGACTAAACAACAAACACTACACATATTCTGTTTTTATTTTCACCAGCGCAGAATGTTTGCCATAGTCTTTTTGCTGACAGCCTCAGCGACCTGCTTTCCAGCCAACATTTCTGCCAGTTTAAGAGCAAAGGGAAGGGCTGTTGCGGGTCCTCTGCTGGTTACGATGTTGCCGTCAACCACAACCATGTCTTGTTTTGGTTTGCCTCCGCCTGCCTCCAGTTCTTCTTCCATTCCAGGATATATTGTGCATGCTTTGCCTTCAAGGACACCAGCGTCTGATAGAACCGTTGGACCTGCACAGATTGCAGCTAATATCTTATTGGATTCAGATGCCCTTTTGACCATGGCAATTACTCTGGAGTCTTTTCTGAGGTTCTTGTAGCCAGGATTACCTCCAGGAACAACGACTGCATCAAAATCTTCCACGGACACATCGTCGATTGACTTGTCTGGAACAACCTTCATTCCATGTTTGCCTTCAGTCACGGTGGATGTTAAACCGGCAACGGTCACGTTTACGTTGGCTCTTCTAAGGACATCCACGACTGTTACTGTTTCGATTTCTTCAAAACCTGTTGCAAGAAAAACTAACGCTTTAGTCACATTCATTCCCCTCTCTCTTATTGTTCTAGTTCCTTAACTAGCTTCACTACCTGGTCTATGACATAATCGTTAATTTTTTTTCCTTTCTCAGAAGACGCAACTGTCGGATCGCCCATAACTCCGCTTGGGAAACACCGCTCAGGGTCTGGAACAACCTCAAAGCGGGGCAGATTCGGAAAATTTGGCGCTCCTTTTCCCTTTATCAAGTCTGATCGGATAGCCATTACCCTTGATGTTTCGATGGTGCCCGCGTGGGAGTCTCGATCATCAAACTCTATGCCTCTGAGGTCAAAGGCGAAGTCGTAATCTGAGCAAACCATGATTCGGGGTCTATCCGCTTCATTCATGTGCTTAATTATGACCGCTTTGGCTGCAAGCCTAAGGGCAGTCATGTGGGAGCCGCCCGCATGACCTGTGATGATTAGTAGTCGCTTGAAGCCGTTGCGAATGAAATCTTCCAAAATGTCAGTCATTATGCTGCGCAACGAATCAAAAGTTATTGTGATTGTGCCCGGAAAGTTTCTTGTGGAATTGCAGAGACCATACCTTAGGGGCGGCGCAACTAAGCAGCCTGTTTTTTTGGCAACGCCCAAAGCCACATACTCTGCCTGGAGGCTGTCTGTGCTTAGGGGCAGATGGTCGCCGTGTTCTTCTATGCTTCCGCATGGAATGATCACAACTTTTCCGTCTTTAGCTGCCTTTTCTGCTTCAGGCATGCTCAATTCATCAAACCAGTATGTTCCCTTCTTGCTCAAATCTGATTCCTCGTCATTCATTATGTCTGTCACAAAAGTTACGTACACTTTCACTCTTTAAATTATCGAGTCCTGCCAACGCGAGATGAAAGCTTGACCCAATCAATAAGTTGATTAATCCTTTGTTGATGTGCTCTTTGCTGTTCCATACTTGGAACAAAACGTTCCTTGAATAGAACTAAATGTGAAAAAATAGTGGTTTGTTTGAAGGTAATGAAGGATGGGAAGTTGGTTTCAACAATCTTTAGCTTCATACAGGTTCTGGATTTTTATTGGTGCACTTGCCTACTTTCTTTATGCAGTATATTTTGCCATCTATGGACTATCCTTCAGTGTTGGACTGATTTCCGACCATTATGTTTTCGATCACGTGTCAAAGGACCCATGGTGGTGGGCAATTCTATATTACGGAAGCGAAGGAGTCTTTGGGTTTTTATCTGGCTTTTTCCGAGCTATTGCCGGGCTTTTCGCAGTCTCTGCAACTTTTCTCTACTGGCGAAAAAACACAGAACTAAGTTCGATTAAAAAACACGTTTCTAAAGCTTTGCTTTTCGAAGCAACATACTTCATTTCTTTGAGTCTTTCAGTGATTGCCTCTCTTGCTTACTTTTTTTCAGGCGACCAATTCTACTATTTCGATGGTCTCCCTGGTCTGATTTTTGTTTTAGTTGCTGGATTGCCCTTGCTGGCAATGATTGTTTTTGTTTCCCCGACCTTGCTAAATTTAAGAAAAAAGATTCTTCAGAGTGCTGGAGAAAAGGAAATTACTAAATGGGCCTGCTTAGCGGGTGTTGTTTATCTTTTTCTAGTTTTTTGGTTTAACTATTCCATGTCTTGGGCAGGGGTTATGGTTCCCCATCCTCGCATTCAGCATGGCTTATCGTTTCTGCTTTCGCCAACAAACTTGGTAAGTTTTGTTTTGACTTTCGTTGGTCTTCTCTTGTTGGCTTTCTATGGCTTAATTGTCTCTTTGCCTGCCATTCAAAAGAAGTCGATACAGCTTAATCCGAAACGTATCGGTGCATTGCTAACTGTTTTGGGAGGATATTTCTTGTTTAATGTGTTCTTTTATTATTCTACTGGCGGATATCATGCTAATCCTAGTGTTTGGTATGAGGTTGTTGGTCCTCTCCACAACCCCTATTTCTGGTGTTTCTCCTTGTTCTTCTTGGGTTTAGTAGCGATTTTAAGGTCTAATAGATCAGAAAAATAGCTTGGGTTCAAAATTTTAGCCCCAAACCCAAGCAACGATATTAAGGTAACCTTTTATTCCATTTCACGAATAGTTACGATGGAATCTCTTGAGGGGGGAAAGATGAAAAAACTCTCACTAATTTTTACAATACTATTAGTAGGTTCAATATTATCATCGTCTTTTCTAGCAGTCGGTTACTGTGCTTGGCGTACACCCACCCAACTAACCAGCAACACAGCAAACGATTATAATCCGTCTATTAGTGGTGATGGAACAAAAATTGCCTTCTACTCGGAAGTGGATGGCGACCAAGAGATTTTTGTCATTGACTCGGATGGAACAAACTTAACCCAACTAACCAACAACACCGCAACCGACAGATATCCATCAATCAGTAATGACGGAACAAAAATTGCCTTCGAATCAAACGTGGGCGGCGACTGGGAAATCTTCGTAATCAACTCAGACGGCTCAGGACTAACCCAACTAACCAGCAACACCTTAGCCGATGCATATCCCTCCATTAGTGGTGATGGAACAAAAATAGTGTACCGATCAAATGTAGGTGGTACCTATGAGCTTTACTTGGTTAATTCTGATGGATCAGGATCACCAACACAACTGACCAGCAACCAAGCAACGGTTAGGATTGCGTCTATTAGTGGTGATGGAACAAAAATTGCCTTCGAATCAAACGTGGATGGCGACTGGGAAATCTTCGTAATCAACTCAGACGGCTCAGGACTAACCCAACTAACCAGCAACACAGCAGATGATTATTTTCCAGATATCAGTGATGACGGAACAAAAGTTGCCTTCGAATCAAACGTGGGCGGCGACTGGGAAATCTTCGTAATCAACTCAGACGGCTCAGGACTAACCCAACTGACCAACAACACCGCAACCGACAGGTATCCATCAATCACGTATGATGGCGCAGAAATTGGCTACTGCTCGGATGCGGATGGTGACCTAGAGATTTTTGTGATTAACTCGGATGGTTCAGGATCGCCGATTAAACTAAGCAGCAACACCGTAAACGACCTATATCCATCGGTTAATGGTTATGGACAAAAAATTGCTTACATGTCTGGAGATGAGGGCGAATACGAAATTTTTGTGGTTACTCGAGAGGATCCGTCTCCTCCAGTTGACAAGATGTTAAGTATCAATGATGGTGCGGCTACAACAGATTCTACGTCAGTAACTCTCACATTATCTGCAACAGACCCGGGTTCTGGCGTTGTTGAGATGCGTTTAGCTAACGATGGAGAACCGTGGTCAGATTGGATGCTTTATGTCACTTCAAAGCCTTGGACTTTAACTTCAGGAGATGGAGAAAAACGAGTTTGGGTAGAGTTCAAGAATGGAGATGGAGTAGGGTCAACTCCAGCTACAGACACCATAATCCTAGATACAGCTCCTGCAGTGAATCATGATGTGATTTATGACCAAGTTACCTATGTTGTTCAGACCCGCAGCAATTCAACCTTAACTGACTTAGATTTTTATCAAGCAGAAGGTAGACTCCAGTTTAGTGTAGATGGAGTTACGGGCACAGCAGGATTCTGTAACATTACCATTCCAGCGGAATTGATGTCAGGAACTTTCTCAATCTTCAAAGACTCTGTGCCTTTAGTTGAAAACATGGATTACACCCAAACATTCAACGGCACCCACTACCAATTCAGCATTACGTACGAACACAGCACCCACATAATAGAAATCTTTGCAACAACAGTAATCCCCGAACTGACATCACTCATGCTCCTATCAACGTTCATCATAGCAACAGCAGTCATCCTAATCTACGAAAAAAGACAGCCAAACAAAACTAGCCCTTAGCCGAAGTTAGATTACCTTCAAGGTTTGTTCGTAGTATCGTGGACCATAGCTTAGGGTAATCTGGTGGTAGATGTTGGTTCCGTCAATGACTTTCTCAAGGTTTCCTTCAACCAGCACCCTTTCACCCTTTTTTGCCTGCATCCTGAACTCTTCCATATAGGAGAATATCCGCGTGATGTTCTCAACTTCGGGTCCATCTAGGACCTCTTTTACTTCAATCTGGTATATGGATGGAATATAGGGCGCGTCCTTGTCGTCAGTTATCTCGGCTACTGCTTTAATCCAGCCCGCATGGAATATTCGCGCAAAATTGTTGAATTGATTAACGTTTTCTGTCCAAGATTTCACTGGCTCAAACTCTGCCTTGGCAACTCTTCCCGCGTCCGCCGAATCAAAGTAGGCGTAAATCATCTTTCTTCGCTGGTGCCAAACATACTCCTCTAGGCTGTAGTTTAGGAACTTCCAGTCCTTCGTCTCAACAGCCTTCATGCTGTCAAACTCGTTCCGTAGCGACGGGTCTTCTCGGTACAGAGTTTCCAGTGCCTCACAGAGCCTGTTCAGGTTTTCTCTGCCATAAACGATAAAATCCAAATCTGAAAGATGGGGATGATAAAAGCCATGGAGCAGGGAACCAAAAACCCCAAAATCCTTGTCAGATAAACCTGACTGAGACAAAACACGGTCCAGTAAATCATGCAACGCCTTCAACAGCACATCATCAGGTTCTTTCTGTAGCACTTGCTGTAAGCCAACCTCTGGTTTGCGGACTTCGGTTATGTCTGCTTCGTTTACGCCTACCAGACACTTCTGAAGAGGCTCATAAAAAATGGTGTACTGAGGGAATTTGTTAAGAATTAGTTTCATTCCCTCATCCGCAAAAAACTTGTAGTAAACTGTCTCGTTTTCGCCTCTCCGTGCCCTAGGATTACTTGACTCGAAGACCTTTGGTGAGGCATATTCTGGGTCGCACACGTACGCGCCTGAAGGATGAAGGTAACCATACACCCTGAAGAGAATGCCATCGTCAGTGAGTAGGGCATCACGGTCTCGCAGCTTCAGCAATCAAGCACCTCACAACTTACATTCATATTAGGAACCTAATAGAGGTTCATTGTTGAAAACAGTCTTTTTTCTGTTTTTGCACAAAAGCTGATTATGCTGGCGGTTAAGCAAATCAGACAGGCTCTATATACTCTTTTTCGCGTGTGGCAGTGCCAACCACGACTTGGTAGCTGACGTCTCCTGTTTCAAGGTTTTCTATCCGCTCCAGCGTCCCCGAAACCTTGATTCGGTCTCCCGTTCTGGCAACGTTCCTGTAGTAGCCAATCATGGACTGCACCTTTGCTGGAACCTGTTCTTCGGATAGTTCGGATGCTGAATCGTCTGGCTGATAGTCTCTAATGGGGTAGACTGCTGGCCTGAACATGTTCTGGCTGCCATCAACAACAGTGCAGCTGAAGCTGACGTTCTTGACTGCTGTGTACTTTAGTTTTCCGTGGGGCGCATCTATTTCCTCATACTTTCTGACGGCGTTATATACGAAGCGTCTGTCGTTGTAGCGTCCCCTGTGCTTTCTTACGTGGTCAATCTTTTTCGTGAAAACATGAGAGAACACGCCCTCCTCTGCAAGTCTGTTAACCGCAGCCTCCAACATCGTGAAGTTTTCAGCGCCGCAAACTACAAGGTCAATGTCAGAATACTCCGAATGCATATCCAAGCCAACAGACCCATGGATTCCAAAATCCTGCACAGGCACCCCCGACTCCTTGGAGAGAAGCGTAACAAGCTCCACCGTCTCATTCTGCAGGTCATCTTTTTCTTCTTTCTCGAAAATCCGTTGCAGACACTCGCCAGGCAAATAAACGTGTTTAATGTGGTCCAGCGGGACGCTCAAGACTTCTTTGCCCCTGAAGGGACAGCAATACAAGTAATGAGGAAAATGGCTTCGTAAGGTTTCAACAAATTTCTGGTAGTTTTGGGCTGTGTACAGTTTTTCTGGCCTGGACAGCTCCAAGTCTCCGAGCTTCCATTTCTGCTTAAGAAACCGTATAGGAAAATGGTGCGCCAAACTGGACGGAATATACTTTAGAAAGGCGAAGACCCGGTTGTCTGGGTGCTCATAGCCAAAAACGTAGAAGATGAAGCCCTCTTTGGTGAGGAGTGTTTCGCCGTCTCTGGGAATCCAATCTTTCGTTGCCAAATTGCTCGTCTCCACTGACTAGATAGCAAACTTTGCAGACCATCATTGCCTTTAAACATTCCTGAAGCATAGCTTAGCCAAAAAAAGAGTATGTGGATTAACCACAAACTTAGGATTCGACATAAGTGGTGTCGTTTGTTACTGAGGTGCCTTCTGCTGTGATTGGATACGCTCCACAGGTCTTGCATACAACAGCGTTGTCGGCAACGTTAGAGTTGCATTGAGGACAGGTTCTAGCATCAGGGTCCTTGGCGGAGGGCACACCCCAAATTTCTCTGTAGGCTTCATAGTAGATCAGCTGTTCCTTGTCGCGGATGACAACGTTGTCTCTTTCCATAATCTTCTTTTTCTTTGACAGAAACTCTGAGTCAGAAATCTTCTTTGCCAGATACTTGGGCAATATTGTGGTGCCGGAACCGACTTCAATGGGGTTTTTGTCTCTCCATCTGAGCTCAGGAGGAAGCACGTCCTCGTAGGCTTTGCGGAGAATCCATTTGCCCCAAACTTCTCCTCGCTCTTCCTGAACGTTGTACCGTGGGTCCATGTTCATGGCGAACTTCTGAACTTCAGGGTCAAGATAAGGCTGTTTCACTTCAATGCCAAAATGTCTGCCCAGAGCGTTTGCGGAAAACGCCATTATGCCCCACATTTTATTCAATTTCTCGCTTAGCTTCTCTTTGTCTCCCACATACCGGTAATACATGTGATAGCCCGCGAAGAGTTCATCTGCCCCGTCTCCAGTAATCAGTTCGGTTGAGCCAAAAGATTTTGCAAACTTTAGCCCAATCGTGATGGTTATGCTGTTTCGGACTTCCATGGGGTCAAAGCATTCCAAAACTTTGACAACATCTGGAATCGCAGCAAACACTTGGTCTTCGCCGAAGGGGTTCATGTGATGTTCAATGTTCAGCCGTTTAGCCATCAGCTTGGCGTATTTGACGTCTAGTGCATTTGCCTCCTTGAAGGCGCAGGTGAAGCCTCTGATGCGATTATATTTGGTTACGATGGTTGCTAAGATGCTTGTGTCTATGCCGCCAGAGAAGAGCATGTCTTCTGTTAGGTTCTTTTTCACAGATTTCTCAAGTAGTTCGCGTAGTTCAGCAGCAACTGCGTCTACGTTTGCTAAAAGTTCTTTATTTTCTGCAGCTCCCATAATAATACACCCTATTCAAGTAAGACTTAAACCATTACATTTTTACATATAAACATTTTCCCACGAATGAACAAAAACACGCATAAACAAAAAATTAATGAATAATCATTCATAAAGGTGCCCCCGCATTGACGGCATAACTGAATGGTTCACAATTCTTTCAAAAAATCACGCTAACGCCCCAAAGTAACTGAAAGAAGCAACTGTTAATAAACAACAACAGCTATTCACATTCAGACTGGAAAGGGAGCCATCATGGAGAACCAGCCATTCTGGAAAGCAAGAACAGCAACACTCTGTTACATCACATTGGCTGCAGGAGTTCTTCTGGGAAGCATCATAGTAGCCATCATACTCCTTGGGTTGAGACTTGACTCTCTGGAATTTCAGGAGATGACCTTTCCCTTGGCACTCATATCCCTACCAATAACTGAAGGCATAATCCTCGCAATCACGCTTCTGTTTGCCAGATACAAGGGTGCAAGTTTGAAAGAACTGGGTTTGAAGAAGCCGCGCCTCAAAATGATGGCAGCTATGTCCTTTGCTGCGGTGCTTCTTCTTTTCTTGGCTGGAAGCATTTCTTTAGTTCAAGAGAGCGCCTTTGGTACAACGCCTGAAACAGAAGATCTTGCATACGCCATACTACCCAGAGACGAAATTCAGCTTATCGCACTAATTGGCATTTCAATAGCACTGGTTGGACCAGCTGAAGAGTTAGCTTTCAGAGGTTTTGTACAGAAAGGGTTTGAGAACTCCTTCGGTAAGACGGCAGGTCTGGTGATTGCCTCAGTAATGTTCGGACTACTACATGGCCTCAATTCTGAGTATTCTATCCTTCCAGTAACCGTTGTCAGCCTGTTTCTCGGTTACATTTGGCAGAAAACTGATGGAAACACCGTTGTTTCAGCATGGGTCCATGGACTCTACGACGCACTGGCTATAGCAATAGCCTTTTTTGTTTCCGCCTAGTAATCTAATCATCTTTGTTAAGTATAACAGGGTCTTTTCGGGACATTGAGAGTATGCGAGGCTTCAGGGACAGGGATTTCCTTCAAACCAGCGAGGACTTCTTCTTTTGTGTAGTCGGTCCAGTACATCCAGCCGACAGAGTCATCTCCTACATCAAGTATGTTCCCTCAGAGTCAGGAATCTGGGGAACCAGAGAACAGAAATTCAGCAGAATACTCCAGAAATACACGATTCCGAATCTGCTCCAAACCTTCAACTATCTAGAAACCAACTATCCCCATTACCTGTTCCATTCCCCCGTAGACAACATCACCATAACTGCTGTCCCCCACAACAAAATAAAGAAACACTTCCAGCCAGAACAAAAGTTAGCTCAACTGAGGCAAGCCCCAAACAGGGATTCGTTAGAGGAAAAGCTTGTCAGATTCACACGGTTTTTGGCAGAAACGGCGGAGCTTTCCGAGAACTCCTTTGGAGTAACAGGTTCCCTTCTTCTTGACATTCATCAGCCCACATTTTCTGACATCGACATGACCGTGTATGGCGTAAAGGACAGCTGGGCTCTCAAAAAAGCCTTAACTGAAAAAGGAGGCTCCGATGCAATGAAGCGTCTTGAAGGCAAGGCTCTTGAGGAGTGGGGCGTCAAGAAGTCCATGGAATATCCTTTAACGGCTAAGGAAGCTGTGAAGCTGTATGAACGGAAGTGGAACCTCGGATTTTTTGAGGGAAGGTGGGTGTCGATTCATCCTGTTAAGCTTGAAAGCGAGGTCACAGAAGAATATGGAGAAAAGACGTACACTCCTTGTGGTCAAGTTACCATCGAAGCCATTGTGTCTGATAACGTTGACTCCCTCTTTCTTCCCGCAACCTATCAAATCGAAGGAACGAAGTTTTTGGACCGCCGCCATTCAGTGAATGTTACTGAAGTTGTTACGTATGAGGGACTCTATGCCAGTGCAGCTGAAAACGGCGAAAAAATTCGTGTTAAGGGCAAACTTGAGCGCGTAAAAGAAAAAGGAAACAGCCGAGAACATTACCGCGTTCTTGTCGGCTCGCCTGAAGGCAAAGGAACAGAATACATAAAAGTGGTGGAATAGAACCAAAAAAAAGTTGTGTTACTCCAGCTCAAGCACTTCTTTCAGCTCGCCCCGATAGGGACCAAGCTTGCCGCCGTAGTTTCCAGCCGTTATCTTCACAACTCCAGGAACTTTGATTGCAGCGTTTATTCCGATGCCCATAGCCTTCTTTACAACTTTCTGGTTCAAGCCATTTATTACAATCTCGTAGACGCTGCCAACACCTTCGGGCACTTCAGAGTCTGGCACCAACTTCCTGATAATAGGACAGTATTGATGATTGGTTGACGCTGGAAGCTTATACTTCAGGGACCCAACCTTAGAGCCTGCCCTGCAGAGACCACCAGGGAAGGGCATAATAGCTCCTCGAACGTTTTTGCTGATTGCTTCTTTGGCATCTTCTGAGGCTTTAAGAGCTGTTTCCCAGTCCTTTGCTAGGATGAGCATGTTTCCGCTGGCAACGGCTCTCATGATGCCAAATTCATCCTCAACAACGAATTCGCCTTCCATAACGGGGATACGCCAGACTTTTCTTCCTCCCACCTCGGCCTCCTTTTGGAAGCCGTCTCCGAAGTAGCGTAGACCTCTTCCGATGCTCACTCTGCGTTTGGCTTTAGGTAGAGCGTCGAAGGCTGCTGTTGTGGGGCACGTCATAACACATTGTCCTATTCTCAGGCTCATCTGATGTTTGAGTGCTCCTCTTGAACTTTGGTAGATTTGAATGATGGCTCCTGGGCGTCCATCTGGGGTTTCTTCTGGGCCCACAAGAGTTTCTACTGATGCCTCTGCCGGTGACATGATGATTGATGATGCGAATCCAGATGCGGTTCTTGCCGCGATTAATGCCCATTTCTCGTTGGCGGCTGTTATCAGTATTCTGCCTGCCCACAGGGGAAACATTTCGGCGAAGGTATCTTCTATTCTAACTGGGTCTTTCCGTCCAGGGACCTTTACAATAAATTCGTTTTTTTCTTTTTTCAGAACTTCAAGCTTTGACATACACTTTTACTCCATCAAGTTTGGTTTATCCCGCTCCGAGATACGTTGTGAACTGATTTGAGTTTTCATCTTCATTAACACTTTTAGATGTTACGGTGTTTATGGCGTTAATTTTGGTGTTCTGCAGAGATGTTTGTTCTGTGGCAGGTTGCGGAAGATTGCTCTAGCCAATCATGTAGAGTGTGTTTATACCGAAAAGTAAATAAAGTGACGGTATAAGGACGGTATATGGAAGCTGGATTGAATAATTGGTGCCTTTTATGGGAGACAGAAAGGAAAAGGAAACTACTCCCGAAGGGGAGTTGGCACCCTTAGGGGCAGTCAGAGATGGGTAACCGGTGAGCGCCCACAAAAAGCCTTTAGCGGAAGAAGATGCGGACACCATTAGAGAAGATTATGTGAGAAGAATGAGAGACAATTATCCTCTCATTGTCCGCACTCTTATGAATGACATCATCGCGAGCGTCGATAAAGACGGCAATTTAATTTTTGTTAATGACGCTACTGTTGAATTCTTGGGCAAATCAAGTGAAGAACTTATTGGAACCAATTTTATCGAATATTTGCACCCTGAAGATGTAACCAAAGCAATGAGCGTCTTTCAAGATATGGTCGGGAGCACGGAACAAGTTAAAGGCTTCATTTTCAGAGTGAAAAGCCCAAAAGGACTTAAAACCGTAGCAATGAACGGAGTCGCAGTCTTCGACGATGAAGGGAACTATATTGGAGCGCAAGTGGTAGGCAAAGACCTCACAGACCTCCTACGCACTGAAGAAGAACTGAAGTGGTCAAAAAAACATTTTCGACGGCTATTCGAAGTCATTGTTGACCCTATTGTAATTGTAGACATGAAGGGCAACATTTTAGAAGTTTCGCAATCGGCAAAGAACATACTGGGATTCCCGAAAGAGGAGCTTATTGGAAAGAACTTCATGGAAACAGATGCTGTCACTGATGAAAGCAAAGCCCTTATAACGAAAAATCTGGGGCAGTTAAAAAAGGGCAAATCTATTTCGCCACATACAATTAGGGCGGTCACAGACGATGGAAAACACCTGCTTTACGAGGTGACTCCTGCACGGATAATGTACCGAGCTCAACCAGCAATCTTAGCCATATTTCGTAACATCACTGAGCAGAAGAAGGCTGAAGAGAAACTTCGAGCCTCTGAAGAACGGTTTAGAAGCTTAATCGATAACGCTCCAGAAGCTATTTGGCTACAAGATGCAAGCGGAACTTTTGTTGATGGAAACAAACGGGCAGAAGAACTGACTGGCTACAAAAAAGACGAATTGATCGGAAAGAACATGCTAGAGGCCAACATGTTTCCCGACAAATCCCTATCCCTTATCCTAGAATCCTGGGCAACAATCCAAATTGGAGAAAGAAGCGAACAAAAAGAGCTAGAATTGATACGAAAGGATGGGAGTCTAGTTTCTGTTGAAAGTTCTGCTATTCCTATTGAAAGGGATGGAAAAATCGAGATAATAGGCATCGCAAAAGACATCACTGAACGAAAAAAGATGGAAGAAGCACTCAGGGCGTCAGAGGAACGTTTCCGAGGCACTCTTGACAGCATGTTGGAAGGATGCCAAATTATTGACTACAATTGGCGCTATGTATACGTTAATGATTCTGCAGCGAAGCATGGACGCTTACCGAAGAAGGAACTAATTGGCAAAACAATGATGGAAATGTATCCAGAAATTGAAAAGACAAAATTGTTTTCGGTCCTCAGCAAATGTATGAAAGAACGTGTTCCAGCGCAGATGGAAACTGAATTTACATATCCTAACGGTAAAAAAGCTTGGTTTGAACTCAGCATTGAGCCAATCCCCGAAGGACTCTTCATATTATCAATAGACATTTCCGACCGTAAGGAAGTGGAAGAAGCGCTACGTCGGGAGCGAGAGATGCTTGAGATAGTCACAAGCAACATCAATGCTGGTCTCATTGTTGTTTCAAAAGATTATCTTGTTTTGTGGACGAACAATGTTCTCAGGAAATCTGTGGGCGACATAGAAGGAAAGCCTTGCTACGCGGTTCTTAATCAACAAAAAGATGTTTGTCATGGTTGTGGAGTGAAAGAAGTTTTTGAGACGGGTCAAGATTGGGTGGTAAATGAACAAGTAATCCAAACTCCTGATGGCCAAGAAATCTGGTTACTGATTACTGCAACTGCGATCAGAGACGAAAATGGAGAAATCGTTGCTGCATCTGAAATGTCTTTGGACATAACTGAACGCAAAAAGACTGAACTTGCACTAAAAGAGAGTGAAGAGAAGTTTAGGACGATTTTTGAGGGGGCAAGTGACGGCATAGCTGCCATAGACCCCGCAACTATGAAGCTTGTCTTCGCTAACCCCGCACTGGTCGAAATTTTGGGTTTTCCTATGGACAAGTTGATCGGCTCAACCATCCTTGACTACATTCCAAAAGAAGAGATAGCCGCGACAATGGAAAAGTTCCAGAATGGGGTTTCAGGAAAACGGAATGTCTTCAGAGACTTGACCGTTCTGAGACAAGATAACACACGAATCTATGTTGATATCACTTCTAAATTCCTGACTTTCGGAAACCAGCGATATCTGATATCATTTGTCAGGGACGTCACTGAACAAAAGAGAACCCAAGAGGCAATTAGTGAAGCTAACCGTTTATTGAAACAGTCGAATAAGGACCTGGAAAGTTACACGTATGTAGTGTCTCATGACTTGAAGGCGCCTCTCCGAACCATACGTTCCTTCGGCTCTTTTCTCTTGGAAGACTATGAAAACAAGCTGAATGAGACGGGTCGAGACTATCTGAATAGGATGATTAACGCCTCTTCCCGTATGGACAACATGATCGAAGACCTGCTCATTCTCTCACGTGTTGGACGAAAATTCACCGAAATCAAAAAAGTGGACCTGAATAAACTCATAAAAGAAATCCTATCCGACCTTGAAGCAACAATTAAAGAGCAAAAAACAAAGGTTGTTGTCAACAAACTTCCCGTCCTCTCCGCCCAGAAGGTATGGATGCGACAACTGTTCATGAACCTAATCAGTAACGCATTGAAGTTCAACGAATCCAAAAGCCCGAAAATAGAAGTTTTGTATCAGGAAACTGATGATGGTCACCTGTTTAAGGTTCGGGATAATGGAATAGGGATCGAAGAGAAATATTTGGAGCGTATTTTCAAGCTCTTCGAGAGGGCGCCTACAAAAAAGAAGTATGAAGGAACAGGAGCTGGCTTGTCCATCTGTAAAAAGATTGTCGAGCATCTCGGAGGCAAAATCTGGGTTGAAAGCACACCCGGAAAAGGCAGCACATTCATTTTTACAATACCAAGGGAGCCAAAAAAGCTTAGGGGAACCAGAAAATGAGATGCAAAAGCAGTATGAGCGAATGCCCAATTCTCTTAGTGGACGATAATGCCGACGACATTGTGATAGCAAAACGAGCCTTCAAAAAATGCGACATTCGAAACGAAGTGTACGTGACTGAGGATGGTGAAGAAGCCATCCAATTTTTGCGGAAAGAAGGAAAATACAAAGATGCTCCAACATCTTGTTTGGTCATACTGGACCTGAACATGCCTAAAGTTAACGGTTTTGAATTTTTGAAGATAATAAAAGGCGATGAGAAACTGAAGACTACGCCGATAATAGTGTTGACTTCTTCAAGTAGACCTGAAGACATAGAATTAGCCTACAAACTGGGGGCTAACAGTTTTATTGTAAAACCCGCCAGCTTCGAAGACTTCATCGAGGCTGTGATGGAAATAAAACGTTACTGGTTAACACTCGCAAAAATACCATAAAAATGGATGGGGGGAATGAAAATTGGCTGAATTGAAAATACGGATATTACATGTCGAAGACAGTGCTGATGACCAGCTGATTTTGAAACGCTCACTTAAAAAGAACATGCCAATCAACTACGAACTGACAAGCGTCGACACTGGAACAAAAGGCTTAACAAAAATTGAAAAAGAAAACTTTGACCTGCTCATTTCCGATTACAGGCTGCCTGACATGACAGGCATCGAATTTGTTAAACAGCTGAAAAAAAGGCAGAACAAGATACCGATCATTTTGGCTACTGGCAAAGGGAGCGAAAACGTTGCAGTGGAAGCAATGAAACTGGGTGTCCGAGACTACATAAACAAAGAAGAAATCGGCTCAAAACGTTTGATTGAAGACATCAAAGAAATACTGCTCGCGTCATCACTACCTGAAACAGTAGACATCGAAGCCGCAAAAGCCATCATAGACCTTTTTGCCAAAAACTCCACAATACAAATAGAATCAACAAGCACACTGACATCTAATCCAGAAAGCGAAATGCCTGCCGAAAAACTGGCCACAATCTTAGGAACCCTTGCAGAAATAAAAATCCTAGAAGAAATGCCTTCTCGTTCAGTGATTGCCTGCCCAGACTGCGAATCCGCAACATCCACACTTGTTCTGGAGTGCCCTGAATGTGAAAGTACACAAATGACAAAAGAAGAGGCCTTGGAACATTTTGACTGCGGCAACATAGATTTCAGGTCCAAATTTGATAAGGGCGAAGGAGTTCTTGTCTGCCCCAAATGTGGAAAGAAACTCAAAGTAATCGGCGTTGACTACCGAAAAATCGAAAACTGGTACAGATGCTCAAACAGGCACGTCTTTGGTCAACCAAAGTTCAAGTTTGCATGCTCAAAATGTGGTGGACGATTTCCTTTAGAGGACACCAGAATTGAGATGCTTCATAATTACAATCTAACAGACAGCGGACGCCAGATGCTTAAACTTGGCGTGAAAGCCACGGAATTAACCGAAAGTCAGGATAAGAAAACCAGCCAAAAAACCTGAAGAATTTTGGTTGTTCATGAATGGACATCAAGAAACTTGTAATAACTGCCGTTGTGCTGGCATTAGAACTCTTTTTAGTAGCCATTATCATACCCGGAAACATCGCATGGATATGCCTAATCCTCGGAGCCATAGCCGCATCATATTTTCTTTTCGCCGCAAGACAAGCCCACAGAAGCAAAATCAGAAAACCTTCTAGACACATCTCCATGCTTGCAGTTCTTTCTATGCTCATAATCCCAGTTATTGTCGGCTGGCTCACCCTATACCTTGGATACCTTTCGATTGCGACCGCACTTTTGGCAACAGCATTAACGATTGAATTCTTCTCAAATTATCTCGCACTTCCCCTTAGCGTGTACCACAGGTATCTGGAGTTAAAAATGAGACTAAGTCCAATTCATCGCTGGCCATGGATTACCATAGTTGTTCCAGCCCACAACGAAGAAAAGGTGATAGAACGCTGCCTTGAGGCGATTCTGGAAATAGATTACCCAAAGAAGGAAGTTATCGTGGTTGATGACGGGTCAACAGACAACACTTACAGGTTAGCCTCTAAATACCGAGCAAAGGGCATGAAGGTAATCCGTAGACAAAAGGCTGGAGGAAAATCTGGCGCCCTGAATACGGGAATAATGATTGCAAAAGGCGAAATCATCATCACCTGTGACGCAGACAGCATGATCGCTAGAAGTGCCCTCAAAAAGATTGCCAGCCGTTTTCAGGACCCGACGGTTAGCGCAGTGGCAGGAAACGTGAAGATTCTGAACCGGACAAATCTGGTGACAAAATGCCAGGCACTTGAGTATATTGTAAACGAGAACATATACAGAAGAGTTTTTGACATTTTTGGGGTTGTGCCTGTGGTTCCGGGTCCTTTGGCTTCATTCAGGAGAAAAAGCCTGAAGGAAATTGGTTTCTATGATCGGGACACTCTAACGGAGGATTTCGATATCACAGTCAAACTTTTGAAGACACAGAGAGTTGTGCAAGCTTTGAGTGACGCTAACGTCTATACTGAGGCAACCGTCACTTGGAAGGACTTCATCAAACAGAGGACGCGATGGAACAGGGGCACCTACCAAACCATCCTGAAGCACAGAAACGTGTTTGAGAATCCCCGGTTCGGTTACCTGCGGAATTTGACGTTCCAGTACATAATATTGTCCATGTTTGTTGTTCCCTTAATCTCTCTCGTATCTCTAGTTGTCATAGCTCTGTCATTGGTAACAGGGCATGCGTTGCAGGTTCTATTTGTGATGGGGGTGTTCATGTTGATTCAAGCCACGTACAGTTTTTTAGCCATAATGATGGATGATGCAGACTTGAAACTCATAGTTTACTCTCCACTATTTGTGGTGGGCTACAAGGAATTGCGGAACTTTATCAAAATCAAAAGCCTACTTGACATACTCCTGAAAAGGGAGATGAAGTGGGGCTCGCTACAGCGGATAGGAGCACAGAAACAGAGCTAACAGTAAAACCGACAGTTGTTTAGGATTTTCTGTCTTCTTTCAGCTGCGGTGGAGACTCTGGTGACTCTTCTTTCTTTTGTTTCCTACTGATTTTGGGCAATATGCGAGTTTCTAGCAGGTAAAGGACTGTAAGGTAAATGAACATCCAAGCAATGAAAAAGAATTCTCCATAGAATTCATGGAAGGTTGCTGCTAAAGAGGCTCCGCTGTTGACTCCTGCTAAGAGAATCGCTACTATTCTTAGGATGTTGACGAAGAATGTTCCTAATGCGCCCACAATAACGTAAATCATTTTTCGTGTGCGGGAGATGCTGGTGCCTCTGAGGAACAGCATGATCATGAAGGAGTATAGGAAGAGGCTGTGGCTTCCTGCGCATGACCATGATACGATAGCTTGGTATGTTTTTCCGTCTGCTCCAGTGACAAGAAGGCCTAATCCGTCTGTGCCGCCTGAGAATGTTTCAGTGCCGTAACCCAACAAATTCAGCACTAAAGTGGCAGCTGATGTTGTGATTGGAACAAATGATTGCAGGGTCGTGAAGGTTCCGTAGGGATAGAAGGTATCCACCATGTAGAAGATGCCTACGCCTCCGATAAAGAATGCAGAGACTGCGAAGCTTTTGAGTCCCCGAACACCGTACAATAGCCAAATTGATGACACAAAGAATGCTGCAAAGAGAACATACTCGAAGGAGTAGTGCCAAGAATGGGTCAAGTACCATTCGCCGAATTGTTCAATGGGCACGCCGACGGCTGTTCCAAGATCTAATATGGCATCATACAAACCTATGTATAGTCCTGCCGCGTATATTGTTGGTAGAAGCATGATTGCTGTAGCCACGACTGTTTTTTTGGTCCAAAAGGTGCTGCCTTCTTCTTTGAGGTTTTTCCATCCAAGGTATGTCTCCAAGAGAAGCAGCCAGAGGAAGAGGAAATAGGGTGCTCTGCCCTTCCATAGAACATCGAAGGAGCCCCAGTCCCTTAAGTAAATAAGAATCAGGGGCACAGTAAAAGCTGCGAAAACGAGGACAGTCTTCAAAAGGAGGAAACGGTCAGTTTCGCCAAGTATCTTCTTTATCTGCTCTTCTAAAGGAAAGTTCATGGTGTTTGCGCCTTACCGAACACGAGTACAGAGGACTTTTGGTAAAGGATACCATTATCACATGCCACTAAATTAAATTGTCTGTTTTCTATGTTAGCAAGGTTTTGTCTTCCGGTTTTTCGGCAGAATCTCTCTGTTCTTTGAAATCGAGGGACACCGAGTTTATGCAGAAACGTTGTCCCGAGGGAGTTGGGCTGTCATCGAAGACGTGACCAAGGTGTCCGCCACACTTCTTGCATGTTACCTCAATTCTGCGCATCCCAAAGCGGTCATCTACATGCATTTCCACACTATCCTTGGAGACTGCGTCCCAGAAGCTAGGCCAGCCAGTGCCAGAATCAAACTTTGTGTCTGAACTAAAAAGCGGATTCCCACAAGCAGCACAAACGTACATTCCCGTTTTCTTGTTTTTCAAAAGTCGACCAGTGAAGGCTGGCTCAGTTCCCTTTTCTCGCAGCACATGATACTGCTGTGGCGTTAGAGTTTTCTTCCATTCATCTTCAGTTTTAATGGCTCTTCACCTCCCTCTCAAGAATAAACAAAACCAGAGTGTCAGCTACAAAACTAAAGTTCACGGAGTCTTTAAAACATTACATTTCAAGCATATCAGGAATCTAATAGCAGAAGATTGCTGAAAAATAGCTTTTTTCAGAAAAAGCATGAAGCAGATTCTTGTGATTACTTTTTATCTTTGTTTAAGCACATATTATTGTGCCGGATGACGAAAAGGCATTAGTTTGACGTTTAGGATGACAGCTCAGAGTTACTCCGACGGCACTTCTATACTGGTGTAGATGTCTCTGTATTGGATCATCGTCCACAACAGAACAATACCCGTCAATGATTGCAGTCCCACAAAACCGAAGTTTAGAGGAAAGTTAGTGACCGCAAACACCCACACAGAAAAGACTACCCACATAACCGCGAGCCACATCATCAAGATTTTGCTTGAAAGCCTCATATTTCATCGCTGTCACCTTGTCTAAGGTACATACAAAAAGACTATGAACCGAAAATATAGATTCTGAATATTTGCTGGAAAAAAATAGAAGCGGATCTCTGAAAATCCCTACCATTTCATGATATTTATTCAAAAAGTTTTTCAAGAGATATATATTCGGTAATGTCATATATACGCAATGTGTTTAAGAATTATCTTAAGGGATAAAACATGGATCAACGCAAAATTATGTCTCTCGGGAGGTCCTCATTAGTTATCTCTCTGCCTAAACACTGGACGAAACTGAACGAACTAAAGCAAGGTGATGTTGTCTCTTTAGCCATTCAACGAGACCGTTCTTTAGCCATTTTCCCGGGAACAGGAAGTAAAAAAAGCGTCAAAGAAATAGTTCTTCACATAGATCCCAACGATAAAGGAAAAACAATTAAGCGGAACATCATTGCATGCTACTTAAACGGGTACTCAAGCATCAAGCTCTTCTCAAAGGACATCTTTCCTGTTTTCCAACAGAAAGCAATCCGCAACATAGTAAGGATCCTTTACATGAGAATCATGGAATGCGGCGCTAAGAGCATGCATATAGTAACTTTTATGGACGAAACCCAAGCCTCTGTGATTTCAGGAATACAGCGGATGCATATTATTGCTAATTCGATGTTTCAGGACGTTTTAACTTCTTTAGAGACCCAAGACCCGTTGCTGGCAAAGACAACTCTTCAATTGGATGATGATGTCGATCACTTCTCTTATTTCATGCTCCGCTTGCTCAGAAGAGCAGCCGTAGATTCATCATTAGCACATAAGCTGGATATTGAAATCACCGACTGCCTTGACTATCAAACCCTTGTCCACAGAATCGAGCAAGTAGCTGATAACGCATCCAATATTGCACAAAACATAGCGCTGTTAAGCTCGAAAAAGCTGACGATCTCCGAACCTCTAACAAAACTAATGTTTACTGCAGGTAAGACAGCCCACGACATCTATGAGCAAGCGGTTCAGGCATTCTTTTCGAAAGACGCTAACAAAGCCCAGAAAATAATGGAGCAGGGACAACTTGTTGAGAAATCAGATCAAGAAATTGCGACTTGGGCTTTCTTACATGAGAAGAAGAAACCGATCATAATTTGTGCTACGTGTTCCATACGTGGAAGCATAAAAAGAATTGCGGACTATGGACGTGAGATAGCGCTCTACACTATCCACCGTTCCTTTAGTCCAAAATAGATTTAGTAGCCCCCTAAAAATTAGGAGCTAACTTGCCTTAACTCAAAGCTACTTCCGTTTATCAGCGTAACTAAGAGTCAATTCAAGCGCAGCTGGACGAATCGTCTTTTGCAGTAGCTTTCTTGCAAGTTCCATAGCGTAGTTGTAGTTGTATGTGCCTTTTCCGATTCTGCGTACTTCTTTCAGCATTTCAATTTCTACTTCGTGTTTTAGTTTTCCTATTGCAAGCGCGCCAACACCGTAAATTCCAGGCATAATTTCATGCATGTCATCGTGTGGCTTTATTCCCTCAACTCCAAGGGGTGGAATCGCATTGATGTCAGCCAGAACTTTGAGGAGTTTCACTTTTTGCAGCATCTCTTTGCTTATTATTTGGACTCCACGTGTTCCTGCGCAGAAAATCACTTCAGCTTTCTTGAAGAGTTCAAATTTTTTCTCAGATGTAGGCGCAAAGAATCCTTGAACTTGCGCTCCATATCGTTTATTTAGTTGTTCTGCGAGTTGCGCTGCGTATTCATCACCGTTCTCACGGTTCGGATTTAGACTTGCAATCGTGACATCACAGCCAAGCTTTGTCAATAAGACGGCTATTATTCTACCGACGGAACCTGTTCCAAAGACAGCACATGTTTTATCGCTTAAATCTCCTAGTTTCTGAGAAGATATTGCGTTTTGGACCTTCGCTACAGCTGCTGCCGCTGTGGTATATGCACCGGCTGGGTCTACTATTACACTAGCGTTGAATGGGGGGAACATGGCCTTTGTTATAACTTTTGTTATTTCTTCTGCGAGGTTGATGTCTTTCCCGCCTACGAAGAAGGTAGTGCGTTTTACTCCTTTTGGTCCTCTTGAGAAAACGGCGTCCTCAACTATCCGTTTAGCGTCTTTAGAGTTCACATTCTCATAGGGTACTACTGCATTGTATCCAGCGTCGTAAGCCATGCACACGTCGAATGGGCTAGCTATTGGGTCCGAGTCTAGGAAAAACAACAAATAAGGCAACTCTATTGCAGTCTTTTTGATTGTTGGTTTTACTTTGATTTGCATAGCCTGTAATAGTTCGCCAATCCCTTTTAAATTAGAGGTTTCCTTGATGGGTAAGATCACTTCTTTTGATACTTTGATCGTTTCAACCGTCACGTTAAATGATTCTAGAAGCTTTGTTACGCCCTTGACATGTTCAGGGCTACTTATGTGAATGCTTATGATGTCTCCTTTCGAATTTATGTTTCTAGCGTTGTCCAAAATTTTCATGACCATCCAGCTTTCTCTTACTGAAAAATTAGCTTCCTTCTCTTGTTTCTCAAGTTCGTTTTGTAGGTATTGACCATAGGCGATCAAATACTCCTCTTCGGTGCTGAAGTCTTTGCTCTGCCCTTTTTCCTTGAGGCGTTCATCTAGCGCCTGGATTATCCGATCTCTAAGTTGCTTCTTTTCATCCGCAAGTTGCGCTATGTAGCTTCTGGCATTTTCGTCAATGTCAGCTGGGTGAAAGGCTATTTCGTTTCTCTTAAAAAGTTCTGATATGTCGTTGCTTTCGTTGAATTGTTCAAGTGAGCGCAAACCAAGTTCTTCTGTTGCGAAGTCTGGTTTTATTTTTTTGATCAGCTTCTCTAGGAAACCTGTGAGAGCTATGGATGGTTTATGGAGTACACTTAGGTCGTTGGTGGGTTTGTTCGTTGGTTCTATTAGCCAAAAAGGTTCGTTATACTCTTTTTCAACTATTAGAACGGTTAATTTCTTGTCTTTTAGGGGCTTGATTTGTAATGTTTCCAAGTTTCTCACCATTATTTGGTTATTAGGTTTGGTTGAGGTCACATTTTCTTGGAAAAATATATATTTTTTGCCTATATTGTACATGGTGGTTAATAAGATATATACAAAGGTCTGAGATACTAGCCAAATTATATAAGCCTCTTCATTGCTTGATGCTTAATACATAGCTGGTGGTTCGAATGGCCGAAGCTTTACCAAAAATAAAGATAGGGGTTTTCAAATGCGGCAACGTCGGCACAGCCCCCATATTTGAACTTCTCCTTGATGAACTCGCACAACGAAAAGATATCATCGTTCGCACAGTATCTACAGGTGCAAAAATGAGTCTAGAAGAAGTTAAAGATGCTGTTCCTAAAATTTTTGAATTCGACCTTGATCTTCTAGTTCTAATATCTCCAAATCCTGCAGTTCCTGGTCCTGCCGCAGCCAGAAGTATGGCTTTAGATAAGAGAGTACACACAATTGTGATGTCAGATGCTGTGGCAAAGCGAATGACGAAAGAACTTGAAAAGCAGGGAGTAGGCTACATAGTGGTTCTTGGTGACCCATTGATCGGAGCACGGAGACAATTCTTGGACCCTGTTGAAATGGCGATTTTCAACTCAAATATAATTAAAGTACTCGCAATAACTGGAGTTTTCCGACTGATACATCAAGAGATCGACAGAGTAATAGCTGTTCTAAAAGAGGGACTGGCCGTCCGTCTACCGAGAATGGTGGTTGACACAGAAACGATCCGTGACAATTCGGACTTTATAAATCCTTACGCAAAAGCCAAAGCCATGGCTGCCTATCACATAGCATCTAAGATTCCTGACATCAACACAAAAGCTTGCTTCATGGAGAAAGAAAGCGAAAACTTCATTCCTCTTGTAACTTGTGCACATGAAATGGCTCAGGTAGCAGCCAAATTAGCTGAAGAAGCAAGAGAGATCGAGAAATGTTCTGACAGCGTGGTAAGGAAACCTCACTCAAAGAAGGGAGAACCTTTAACCAAAACCAAATTAATGCAGTCACCCAAGTTTGACGACGAACTATACAAGAAATGGCTCAAAACTCTGCCAAGCAACTGAGCACAACCTTTTCTAGCAGAAATCTTTGCAGGCAAAGTATACAGGACAAGTTTCATAGTGAAACTTTCTGAACGTCAATGAATAGTATAAACCAAACAAAATATAATACACCATCAAGCCCTTAACTAACGGAGACTAGGTGACATTTTTGCTCAAACTCTACAATACGCTAACCAGAAAACTGGAAATTTTTGAACCTTTAGAGAAGGGAAAAGTGAAATTGGTCACGTGTGGTCCCTCTATTTATCAGCTACCACACATAGGGAACTATCGCACATTTGTTTTTGAAGACATTCTCCAACGTTACATGGAATATCTTGGCTACAAAGTCGAGAGATTACTTAACATAACTGACGTAGAAGACAAAGCTTTAGCCGAAGCAAAAAACCGGAATATGACCCTAAAAGAACTGACAGAAGGAAACATCAAAACATTCATCAGTGAACTGAAAAAACTGAAAGTCAAGATTCCTAACCACCTGCTGCGTTCCTCCCTTGCTGTTGACGAAGCCGCAGACCTGATAGAGCGACTGCTCAAGAAAGGTTATGCATACTGGCACACTTACC
Organism: uncultured Candidatus Bathyarchaeia archaeon; assembly: GCA_964510635.1. Taxonomy (GTDB): domain Archaea; phylum Thermoproteota; class Bathyarchaeia; order Bathyarchaeales; family Bathyarchaeaceae; genus Bathyarchaeum. Next base: position 115,162 of record CAZEBS010000003.1, on the reverse strand, counting down.
GTGGACAAAGAAACGTCTACTTTGACCCCTTAAAATTTGAGGGATTCGGCAAACTATACGGCCTAGACATGACTAAGTGGCCTAAGAAAAGGAGGCGCTTCCACAGGGACACGTATTCTAGTGACCGATGGAACAGAGGCGACTTCATTTTGTGGCATGGCTACAAGAAAGGGGACAAAGTTTACTGGAATACAAAAATTGGCAAGGGCAGACCGTCATGGAACATTCAGGACCAGGCTATGCTGCTGAAAACTTTCGGGCTAGAAGTGGACATTTGGTGCAGCGGAATTGACAGCACCCACAGGCATCATGATTACATAATAGCCACAGTTGAAGCAATCACAGGCAAACCTATCGTTAGCTACTGGCTTCACGGGGCGCACCTAATTTTTGAAGGCGAAAAGATGTCTAAACGTAAAGGCAACATCAAATACCCAAACGACCTCCTAGAAACAGAGTGCATATGGAATCACATTCGCTTCTTCTTTATCTACAGTCATTACAGACGAAAACTGAATTTCACATTCAAAGCCTACACCAAAGAATGTGATTTACTCAAGAGTTTTCGGAAGATGGTAAAGAAACTCGGTGCAGATGACGGCGCCGAACAAAAATCTAGTGCTAAAGCAAAGAAGCTAGTTAACCAGATAACGGCAGGCTTTGAAGAGAACATGAACAACGACCTTCACGTTAAGGCTGCCTTCGATTCGGTGTACAAGACTGTTTCAAGTCTGGTGAAACTCAAAGAAAAACAGCAATTAAGTATGGAGGACTCAAAGGAGACTTTAGCGAAACTAAAAGCCATCGATTATGTGTTGCAGGCAATATTCTAGACAGGAGGTCCTTGAATGTGGCGAAAAAGAGCGAAAGAATAATCTTTCACGTTGACATGGACCACTTTTTCACCGCAGTAGAAGAAAGAGAACATCCCGAAATCAAGGGCAAACCCGTTGTCGTAGGAGCACCCCCAAAAGAAGGAACAGGAAGAGGCGTAGTCAGCACCAGCAACTATGAAGCACGAAAGTATGGCGTCAAATCAGGCATCCCAATAGCAAGAGCATGGCGCCTATGCCCCCACGCCGTCTACCTCCCAGTCAACTACAGGCTTTACAAGAAAGTTTCTGCCCAAATCATGACCATCCTAAGAAGCTATGCCGACAAGTTCGAGCGCTGGGGTTTAGATGAAGCTTTCCTAGAAGTAACACAAAGAACAAAAGGTGACTACCAAGAAGCAGAGAAGCTGGCACAACAAATCAAAAAACACATCTACAGAAAAGAGGGCTTGACCTGCTCCATAGGTGTTGGACCTAACAAGCTTGTGGCAAAGATTGGCAGCGACTTCAATAAGCCTGACGGCTTAACAGTTGTCAGACCCGAAGAATCAAAAGCGTTTTTGGCGCCTCTGAATGTGCGTAGGCTCCTGTGGGTTGGCAAAAAGACTGAGGTCAGACTCAACAATATGAGAATAAGAACTATCGGCGATTTGGCAAACTATGATGCGTCTGTTTTGGTGGAAAAGTTTGGTGTTGCGGGCATTCAGTTGTATCTTTCGGCGCAGGGAATTGACAATAGTGAGATTCAGGAGCAGTGGGAACGGAAGTCTATGAGCCGAGAAATAACTTTCGAGGAGGACACCTCCGACCCAGCACTTATTTTTGGTACTTTGGATGCTATCGCAGAAGATTTGCATCAGGAACTTGTGGCTTCCAACTTCACTTTCAAGACGACTACCATTAAGATAAGATACGAGAACTTCGAAACCCACACCCACGGCAAGACCTTGCGTTTCTTCACAGACAGGTTGAAAGATATACAGAAAAGCTCTAGAGAGCTTGTTCAGGATTATCTGCGTCCTGACCGAAAAGTCCGTTTGATAGGTGTTAGGCTTTCAAACTTGCTTTCGACTGAGAAGCAGACAAGATTATCTGGATGAATGCTTGTTCTCAAGTTTTATATCATAAGAGCAACTATTTGATGTTAACAGGCGGGAGACAGACTTTGAGTGAAGGGTGGATGCGAGTTTCTGAAAGAATTATCGAGCAGCTGAAGAAGCTTGAGGATACTAAGGGAAAGGACCGTTTGGAGTTGGTGAGGTCCCTGCGTTTTGTGTTGGGTGTGCTGCAGAGAAGTTTGGTGGGCTGGACCCAGTGGGTGGGCAACCCTGACATTATGACCATGTTTTCGGAAGAGGACTTGGAAAAAATGACCAAGAAGTTAGCTGAATTCACTCGTTCTTTTATCGAGTATGACATGAAGATGACCAGTTTAGGCGCCGAGAAAGGATTAACGGCTCCGAAGAAGCCCACAAAGAAACCGAAGGAAAACAGAACTGAACGATTCTACGTCTAAAACTGTGGCACCCATTTTTTAGCTTCGATAACATGATTTCTAGGCAACACAAGAGAGTACCAGTAACGTTAATAGGCGACTACAAGAAGTAACTTTTTCGAAGTGAGCACAAGTTAAATGCCTCACTTTCATCTGGTCCCTCTGGTGACCATTGTGGAGGAAAAATGAATGCTTAAACCAACACTTAGTGTTAATCGGAAAGCAATGAATCTTGTTAAGACCCTCATTGACCAAGCTGACACCTTCGGAGTCTTCGTCAGAAAAACAACCTCAGGCGCAACTGTGATTGACGCAGGAATCGACGCCAGAGGAGGCTTCGCTGCGGGTCAGGTAATAACAGAAATTTGTCTCGGAGGCTTAGGCAAAGCCGAAATCACCTACAAACAGTATGGCGACCTTGATTTACCATCAATCTTTGTTCACACGGATTACCCAGCAATTTCGACTTTGGGTTCCCAGTTTGCTGGTTGGCAAATCAAAGCCGACAAATACACGGCAATGGGTTCAGGTCCAGCCCGCGCCCTATCATTGAAGCCCAAAGAAATCTACGAAAAAATATGCTACGAAGACACTTCAGATACTGCTGTGCTGGTTCTTGAAACCTCCAGTGAGCCCCCACAAGAGGCGATAACAAAAATTTGTGAAGGCTGCGGAGTTGAAGCCGAAAAACTGTTTCTGGTGCTGGTACCCACATCCTGTATTGCGGGTTCAGTTCAGATTGCAGGAAGAATCGTGGAAACTGGCTTACATAAGCTAACTGAGTTAGGCTTAGACCCGAAGCTTGTCACTAATGCCTGCGGTTACGCGCCGATAGCTCCAGTGCATCCTAAAATGGCTCAGGCAATGGGAAGAACCAACGACGCCATAATTTATGCGGGCACAGCATATTACACGGTAGGTTCCGACAGCGACGAGGAACTGAAAGAGCTTCTAGAAAAGGCTCCGGCTTCAGCATCTAAGGGCTATGGGAAACCCTTTATGGAGATTTTCAAGGAGGCAGGCTACGATTTCTACAAGATTGACCCAGGCTTGTTTGCTCCAGCAGTCTTCGTAATCAATAACGCTAAAACAGGCAAAGCCTTCAAAGCAGGAAAAATCGACGCCGAAGTCTTCAAAAAATCAATAAAATGGCAGGTTTAACGCTTTTTTTGGACTTCCTGCCACCTTCGGTACAGACTGTGCTCAATTTCTAGAATGTCCAAGATTCTTCCAACCACAAAATCCACCAAATCATCGATTTTCTTTGGCTTATGATAGTATGCGGGCATCGCAGGAACAATATGGACGCCCTGATTTGCTAGGTCTAGCATGTTTTTTAGATGAATACTGTTTAAGGGGGTTTCTCTGGGCACAAGAATTAGCATTCTTTTTTCTTTGAGCATTACGTCTGCTGCTCTCAAGATCACATTTTCAGCAAAGCCATTGGCAATGCCTGCAAGAGTTTTCATGCTACAGGGAACAATTACCATGCCATCCGTTTTGAATGAACCACTAACGATTGGGGAACTCCAGTCATCAATTTCGTGAATGTGATTAGCCAATTTTTCTATGGTTTTTTCGGATGTTCCAAGCTCATGCTTGATGATTTCTTTTGCGGCATTACTGATGACTAAATGTGTCTCGATTTCTTTATTATGTAATACTTCTAGCAGGCGTTTGCCGTAGACAACACCGCTGGCTCCAGTTATGGCTATTGCTAGTTTCACATAAACACCTGCTATTATTCTTTGTCTGCTGCTCACTAAAGCCTTTTGGCTTATTAAAGAAGTTCTTGACTTGTCCCTTTCTATTTATTCGGTGGTTTAGGCGTCAATCCTGGAATCCTCCGGAAGATTATGATTCCAATCATCATTCCAGCAACCAAGTCAATTATTCCTTGAATGGTGTTCCAGAAAGCTACTTCAGCAACGTATGCTCCTAATCCAATAACACCTAGCGAGTTTCCGAAGAAGCTCATGTTTTCTGGGCTTGAAAACATCCCAATTATTACATCTGGCGTCATGTTAAAGAAAACCGGTAGCGCAAAATAGAAATTGGCAAGCACAGTAACGACGGCTCGTACAACGAGTGCTAGAACACCTGCTAAAACAAAAAAGCGCTTGTTTTCCAACAGTTGTTTTGTTCCGCCTAGTTTCCACGCGAAAATAGCGGGAATGAGAAACATCCAAATCGTTGCTAAAGGTTTCATGGTCGCTCCAATCGCGCCTCCAGCGAATGGCCCAACAAATCCTATGAGTGGGGCACTGATGAGTAGGCTTAGGAGAGCAGGTTTGAGCCCGAATATTATCCAGCAGATCATCCATGGAAGAGCTACTATGTCTATCTGCATGCCCCATGGTGTTAAAAAGATGGGAGGTAGAGCTTGCAGCATTATGGTTAGTGGCGCTAGTATGGTGGCACCTGCGAGTTTTATTGTTGGTCTATCGATGTTCATTGTTGATCTTCCAGCGGATGCTTTCTATCTCTTTAACTTATTTAAGAGTAACTACTCATAAACGGGTATTGTGTTTTCGACGAAATGTTTTAAAGAATTCTCCCCAATCTCTACAGTAAAGCGTGGAACAAGGGTTATGTCTGACACTATTGAGATACCCCTCAACAATGTCAACGAATGGCTAAACAAAGAAACAACCCCCATAGTTGAACCACTGAGGGCAGAAGCAAAAAAACTCCTCGAAGACACCAAAAGCAAGCTTGAAGACCTTCTAGAAGCATGCGACAAGCTGTTAGAGGACGCAGAAAAGGAGATAGCAAAAGGCAGTCGCAAAACCTATCGTCGAGCAAAAGCTCTCCATAAACTTGCTGGAAAGTTCGCCGATTTAATTGAGGAAGTCACAATCCCCGAAGAGATCAACGGAGAAACCCTTAATCAAACTTCTGAACAAATCAGAAAAACCTTGAAAACCATAAGCATTGAAAGAGCAAAATGGTTCCGTGCCATTGCCCCGTACTTCATAATGACTCGTCGACGATTCGATTTCGCGTTAAAGAGGGCAGATGATTCCTTCCGAAACTTCACCGAATTCTTATCAGAAGAGTACAGTAAGGCAGAAACCGCTGAAGGAATCCCCTCTAAGGTTGAAGAACTGTGCAACTCTGTGACAGAGCTCAGCAAGTTAGAAAAAGCCAAAGAAGCGAGAAGACAGAAAAAGGAACATGTTGAAACGAAGATAGAGAAAAGCCATCAGACGCTACAGAAAATACAGAGCAAAGACGAGGTGGTTGAACTCGCCCAACTAAACAAAAAAATTGAAGAATTAGCGAACAATGTTAAACATGAACTGCGCCATCTCCAAAAACCCCTACTAAAATTTCACACACTAGTAAACAATCCAGGTTACAGTCTTTTGCCTGAGGCAACCGCGAAGCTTGACGAGTATCTAACAAACCCCTTCGAGGCATTGGCAACAGAAAAGGAAGGCTATCCTCTTCTCAAAAACATCCTGCAAAAAATAGACGTAGCCTTAGATAAGAAAAAAATGAAACTGAAACCAAGTCGCATGAGAAAAGCAAAAGACCAGATAGCCAACATTCACGCCAAATCCGCTTTGTTGTCTCTTCAGAAGGATTGCAGCGAAGCCTTAAACAAAAAACGTGAGCTATCAACATCAGGAGCAATAAGTGAATCCAGAGACAAAAGAGCAGGGTTACAGAATCGCTTGAAAGAGTTGCAGACACGAAAGAGGCTTCTTGAAGCCAGAGATGCCAGGTTCAAGAAAGAGCATAATGAAGCACACACAAGGGTTGAGAAACAGAAAAGATCCATAGAAAAAATTCTGTCAAATCTATCTGACAAGACTGTCCAAATTCTTATAGATTAGCTTGTGGATTCCATGAAGATTTTGTTCCTAAATCTAATCAACTCGGAAATTCCATAAACCTTATTTTGTCGGATAATAACTTTAGCTTTCCGAAAAATGGCAGGGCTGAGGCTATCATGTATAAAGACCAAGTAGACAAAATTATCGACAAGTATGGGACTGAAAAAGGGATTTTGATCCAATTACTCTTGGACATACAAAAGGAATTTAGTTGGATACCAAAAGAAGCGATAAAAAGAATCAGCGAGAGACTCAAGATTCCATACAGCCAAATATTCAGGGTTGCAAGTTTTTACACTGCACTAAGTCTCAAACCTGTAGGTCGTCATCTGGTAAGAGTGTGTGTCGGTACTGCCTGTTATGTTCGAGGAGCACCAAGAATTCTGGATTCCGTAACTGACAAATTGGGAATTAAATCGGGTGAGACAACAAGCGACAACAAGTTTAGCTTAGAGACTGTCAATTGCTTGGGTTGCTGCGCCTTGGGCCCAGTCATTGAAATAGATGGAAAATATTATGGAAAGCTCAACTCAGCAAAACTTGAGAAGATACTTTCTAGCTGTGATTAACAGAAGTGAAAACTTATGAAGAAACTAAAATCTCCTTCAGATCTGGAAAAACTCAGAAAAGATATACTCTCCAAAAAACATCCAAAGAGCCTAGCTATTGCGGTGTGTGTGAGTACAGGCTGTCAAGCTCTTGGTGTTCAAAAGGTCCTCAAAGCCTTTGATGAAGAACTCAAAAAACAGGGCTTAGACGGTAAAGTGGAAATTAAAGAAACAGGTTGTTTGGGTTTCTGCGAAAAAGGTCCAAGAATTGTCATCTATCCTGAAGAGGTTTACTATTTCCAAGTGCAAGCGAGCGATGTACCCGAAATTGTGTCCAAGACTTTGATAAACAATGAAATTGTTGAAAGGTTACTATACACCGATCCAGTTAGTGGAAACAAAGCACGGTACCTATCTGATGTCCCATTCTATAAATATCAAAACAGACTACTTTTGGAAAGCAATAGTAAGGTCAACCCTAAGAAGATAGAGGATTATTTAGCTATAGACGGTTACAAAGCATTAGCAAAAGCTCTCTTCAAAATGACTTCTGAGGATGTAATGAATGAAGTAAAGGACTCGAAACTCCGGGGTCGTGGTGGAGGCGGTTTTCCAACATACATAAAGTGGCAATCTAGCCGAAAAGCACCAGGCGAACCAAAATATGTTATCGTAAACTGCGACGAGGGCGATCCAGGAGCTTTTATGAACCGAGCATTAATGGAAGGAAATCCACATTCCATCCTTGAGGGTCTTATCATAGGAGCTTATGCGATAGGTTCGCACGAAGGCTTCATCTATGTTCGTCAAGAGTATCCTCTTGCAATAGAGAACATGGAGACAGCGATTAAACAAGCAGAAGAACTGGGTCTCTTGGGAAAAGACATTCTCGGTTCAGGATTTGACTTCAAAGTTAAGATCCATAAGGGAGCGGGTGCATTTGTTTCCGGCGAGTCAAGTGCTCTGATGACTGCGATAGAGGGAAAAGTGGGTGAGCCAAGACCAAAATATGTTCACACTTCTGAGAAAGGAGTCTGGGATAAGCCAAGCACACTAAATAATGTCGAGACATGGGCTGACATTCCTCTCATAATCAATAAGGGTGCTGAATGGTTTACATCAATCGGCACTGAAAGCAGCAAAGGCACAAAGATATTTGCTTTAGCTGGCAAAGTGAACAACACTGGTTTAGTTGAGGTTCCTTTTGGGATATCACTGAGGGACATTATCTACAAAATAGGTGGCGGAATCAGGGATGAAAAGAAATTCAAGGGGGTTCAGACTGGTGGTCCATCTGGAGGAGTCATTCCTGAACAGCATTTAGATTCTCCTGTTGATTTTGATGAACTTACCAAACTAGGTTCGATGATGGGTTCTGGCGGGATGATCGTCATGGACGAAGATACCTGCATGGTAGAATTAGCCCGCTACTTCGTTAACTTCCTATGCGATGAATCCTGCGGAAAATGTACACCCTGTCGTGAAGGTTTAAGGCAAGCCAGCGTAATATTGAATAGGATTGTTAGCGGAAAAGGAACAGAGGAAGATATAACCAAACTTAAGAAAATTGCAGAAGTAACCAGTGTTTCTGCTCTCTGCGCTCTAGGACGAACATCTGCAAATCCCCTGCTGACAACTCTTCGTTATTTCAGTGACGAATATGACGCACATATAAAGGAAAAAAGATGCCCCGCACTAGTCTGCAAAGAGCTAATATCATATTATATAGACCCAGAAAAATGTCAAGCCTGCATGATCTGTCACAGGAATTGTCCATCAAATGCTATAATCGGAGAAAAGATGAAGATTCACGTGATTGATCAATCAAAGTGCACCAAATGTGGAACTTGTTATGATATGTGCCCGTCTAGATTTGGGGCAGTAACAAAAATCTCTGGTGAAGCGGTTCCTCCGCCTATTCCCGAGGAAGAGAGATTGATTAAAAGACTGAAGAAGGAGAAGCGAGACTAGAAGGGGTGACTGAAGATGGAAGGAAGCAAAAAAGAAATTACATTGAAGATAGATGGATTAGAAATTAAAGCAACAGAAGGAACAGCCGTTATAGATGTTGCAAAGAAGCTTGGAATCAGAATTCCTACCCTGTGCCACAATTCAGCTCTTGAGCCCTTTGGTTCTTGCCGCGTCTGTTCTGTGGAAATAACTGACCATCGAGGAAGAAAAAAAATTGTGACCTCCTGCAATTACCCTGTTTCTGAAGGGCTTATAGTTGACACAAAAAACGAGAAAGTATATAGAACCCGTCAACTGCTGCTTGAGTTGCTGCTGGCGCGATGTCCAAATGTGAAGAAAATTCAGGATTTGGCACGGGAATATGGCATTGAGAAACCGACGTTTTGGGTAGGAGACCCAGAGGAAGACTGTATCCTTTGTGGTTTGTGCGCTCGTGTTTGTGAAGAATTAGTTGGCGTGTCCGCCATCAATTTTGCGAACCGAGGCGTGGAACGGGAGGTTACTGCGCCATATCATACAATATCTGATGATTGTGTTGGATGTGGTGCATGTGCTGTTGTGTGTCCCACCGACTCTAAGAAGGTCAGAGTTAACACGTATCCAATGCTGGAAGAGGATCTGAGAGAAGCAGAAGAACAGTTTCTGAAAGGGTCAAGGGATGAACTGTTAGGCGTTAACACTGAAATTTTTGCAGCAAAAAGCTCTATTGATGGACAGGATGGTGGAATGGCTACTGCTTTGCTTCTTTCAGGCTTTAAGAAGGGGCTGTTTGATGCTGCTATTGTTGTTAAACGAACATCGGGTTACAAGCCAGAGGCAATTATTGCAGAGAGTGCTGACGATATACTGAATGCACGAGGCACTAAGTATTCGAGGGTTAAGATGATGTCAAAGGTTGGGGAGCTGGTGGAGAACGGGAAACGGAAAATTGCCATTGTCGGGACTCCTTGTGAGATTCGAACAGGAAGGAAGATACAGCAGCAGCTGCTAACGGAATATCCCGACCTTGAGGTTACCATAGTGGGGTTGTTCTGTTTTGAGGCCTTCGATTACGACAAGCTGAAAGAAGAGACAACGAAGCTGTTGGGTGTTGATTTGGACAAGGCGGAAAAGACGCAGATACATAAAGGAAAGTTCATAGTTACGATTGACGGAGAAGACTACTCAGCTAAGGTAAAAGAATTCCATGATGCTATTCAAGGCGGATGTGCCTTTTGCAACGACTTTGTTGGCAGACTTTCTGACGTTTCTGTTGGCTCGGTGGGAAGTCCTCAAGGGTACTCAACAGTTATAGTGCGGTCTGAGAAAGGAAAGAAGATTCTGGAGAATGTTGATTTCGTTAAGGGTGACATCAACAAAGAAGAAATCATAAAACTAGCAGGATTCAAAAAGAAAAGAGCCGAAACGAATTTTGCTCCCATCATAGAAGGGCTGCCCAAGTAGAACAGCCCTAGCACACTAGCATTTTCGTGTTCCTGCCTTTGCCAAACATATTAATGATTTAATAGTGACCCTGTTAGTTAATGGGCTAAATATTTGGTGACCTCAGTGAGTGACCTGAACACTGAAGCAGAAGAAAAGGAACCAGGCAGAATAGAATTCAACTTTCCATTGCTGACCATCAGAACAAAAATGTTCGGTGGAGTCTTTGACAAGCTTGGTTCCCTCCGCGCCTCACGCATCATCGGCTGGCTTGCTCTCATTATCGTTCCGATAGTGGCTGCTATTGGGCTTTATCTGCTCTGTGGTACCCTAATCCGTTTGCTGTGGACTCCCGGTGCAAGTGAGGCAGTTGGTGAGATGAGTCCTGCATCATATATTCTGTTGCCGGGCATTAATCCAATTCTTCCTGTAGTGTATGGGTGGCTAGCAATAATATGCGCAATCGTGGTTCATGAAGGCGCGCATGGAATCATAGCAAGAAATCGTGGATTGAGGGTTAAGTCTAGCGGGTTGCTTTTCTTTCTGGTTATTCCCATTGGCGGCTTTGTAGACGTCGATGAGAAGCAGATAGAGAAAGCAAAACCTAAGGATTCTTTGAGAGTTATGGCTGCGGGCGTTGGGGGAAATATTGTCGTAGCCGTGGCGTGCCTTCTCGCTGTTCTGGTCATCGTTAACGGGTTAACTCCACTCGTTAATGGTGTATACGTTTCAACAGTTGTTGAGAGCATGCCTGCTGAGGCAGCGGGGCTACTGCCTGAAGACGTTTTTGTTTCAATAGATGGAGTACCAATTGCCAATCTTGACGAGCTGGGAGCATTCTTAGCAAACAAGAGTCCCGGAGACACAATTCAGGTCACTGTATCACGGGGAACAGATTGGGGCGAACGATTCTCCACGTCCATGACTTTGACTGAATCAACCGAAGAAGACAAGAAAGGAAAAGCGGCGATGGGAGTGCTCGCGGGCGATTTGCCGACTGAGGAACTATTAACGCAGTATGAGAATGTGACCTTGGAAACGCTTCTGTTGTACATGGTTCCTCCAACTCTTTATCCTGGTCTGGTGCCCTTCTCTGATTCACTGATTCCCTTCTACACCCATGGACTGGGCGACCAGTGGCACGTTTACGCTAACATCTTCTACTGGCTATGGTTCATAAACGTCAATGTTGCAGTCTTCAATGCTCTGCCGATTTACCCGCTAGATGGAGGACGAATATTCAACATTACCCTGAAGAGTGCTCTAGGCAAAAGAGTGAGCGAAAAGACGATTACCCGAATAACGGCTATTGTTACAGCCTCCATAATTTGGCTATTTTTGATGATTATAATGATTTCATATATTCTGTAACCTATGGATTGGAAAAACAGCTTTAGGTTCGACTGCCCTCTGTTTTTGTAGTTGAACAGGGGTGAAGGATGTGGCTTCTCAGGTCAGAAGCGCCTCCATTTTAGCTGAGTTGGCAACTGAAGCACATGCTGAAGAGTTTATTGGGCTAGTCTGGAAAGTCAGCGGGCAATTGGCTAACGAAAAGGGAAGGCTGGGCAATCTGAAGATAACAGGCAGGCTTGTTGAAGCTGAGCCAGCGGGAGAAGCAATCATTGTAGGCGATTTGCATGGAGACCTGAAAAGTCTGGTTCACATTTTGGATGACACCAAATTTCTGAAGGAAGCAAAAAGTGGCAGAGACATTCTTCTTGTTTTTCTTGGAGATTACGGAGACCGAGGCACCCACTCTGCTGAAGTCTACTACGTTGTCCTGAAGCTCAAAGAAATGTTTCCAGAAAAAGTCATCTTGATGAGAGGAAACCATGAAGGACCACCAGACCTTGTTGCATCCCCCCATGACCTGCCAACTCAAATGAGAAACAGATTCAAAGAAAAAGGCTCAGAGGCTTACCTGAAGCTAAAAGAGCTCTTCAGTCAACTGTACATTGGCGTAATCATAAAGGAACGGGTTATTCTGCTTCATGGAGGAGCCCCAAGCCAAGCCACCACAATAAATGACATCGCTTTCGCTCATGAAATGCATCCGTGGAAGCGTCATCTTGAAGAAATCCTGTGGAACGACCCATGGAAGGGAATAAAAGGAACAATCGCTTCGCCCAGAGGCGCAGGCAGGCTGTTCGGTGCTGATGTCACAAACAAGTTGTTAAACATGCTTAACGTCAAAGCAATGATTCGGGGACACCAATCATGCCCAGACGGATACAAAACCATGCATGGCGGTCAAGTAATAACTCTGTTTTCGAGGAAAGGTCCTCCCTACAACAACAGGTTCGGAGCTTACTTACGCCTCAACATACAGAAAATCGAGACTCCCAAGCAAATCATTCAGGGAATCCACAAATTCTAAGTTTATGCCCTTCATATTAGGAGCATCAAACGTTTCGTTTGATTTTTGTTTAACGCTCATAATATGTTTCACCTCCCCTATGCCCATTCCTCTTCTTCTAGTAGAAATTCATCCCATTCGTTTTCTTCTTCCCAAAATTCCCTCTCTGATTCGTCATTGTCTACATTTGTGAAACCTGTAGTTAGTGTTTCTGGTTGAAATTGGGCTTTGATTGTTTGCCATAAACTAGGTTTCTTTTCTGGTTTAGGCTCTGGGATTCTGAAAGGCTTTGGTGTAATATTGCTTTCGAATAGTGGAATTCCGTAAACTTTGAGTTTTCCGTTGATGTAGTAAATGCAGTAGCCTACGTCTAAGCTCTCTGCTACTCTGCACCAATCTTTTGAATAGTAGCCTCTGAATCTTCGTTTTGCATTGAGTTCACATCCAAGTTTAAAGTGGTATCTTTGTTGCGCTAACCTGATGAATTCAACGTCTAAACCTGTTAGGCTTGGAGAAATGGCTAAGGTTCTGATTTTGTGGTTAGCTCCAACTGAACAAATTCGCATCAAGTTTTGCCCAAGTAATGACCTGATGTTCCGCATGTAAAGGTGTGCCTCTTCAAAGACAATCAGAGTTTGTTTGTCAGAAAGTTTTCTTAACCTGTTTCTCCACAAGTCAGCTAGAACGTTTTCAACAAACTCTTTTTGGTAACTTGGCAAAAGCATCGAAATGTCGTAAACTATGCTAGAGTTCTTAGGTATCACGTAACGCATGCTGTTTTCTGAGACTTCAAAGTAAAGCGGAACGCTTGATTTGGTCTTCCAATGCCCAACATTATCAAAAACTATCACTTGCCAGTCTTCTTTCATCAGCTTATCTGATGTTGCCATAGCTAAACGTGATTTGCCCTGTTGATTTGTGCCTGTAACTAGAATGTTTGACTTCTTTGCTTCCTCTGTGCTGAGGGGATATTTGTTTCCTATCATGTTTTGCACACTAAAAACTAGCTTTAACGACCTAATAAAACCTCCGTATTAGGCTTATTTTGACATTTAGGGCATAAAAATTGCTTATTTTATATAAACTTACATAGGGGCTTTTATTGCAGAGTTTTCCTTTGAAATTGTTTCTTTCACAAGTGGACTGTTGTCAACTAATTCAAGTTCTATTACTTTGAGATTGTGACCTGACTTTAAACTCTGCTTAGGTTCTATCGTTGTAACAGTTGCCAACAAAGACGCGCTCCTAAACAGGAATTTTATTGTAAAGCCTTCTAGGTTTACGTAAGCCCATTTCTGGACTTGCAGAAAAAATACAGGTAGGGGGAGTCATTTCATTTCCTTCAAAAATACTTATTCAGAATATGATGATTAATGACAAATGTTAAATCCATTATAACTTATTAATTAAACAAAAGGGGTAAAAATTCGTGAGTTCCCCAACAAAAGCAAAAATCAATCTCAAAGAAGGAATTATCGAACTCGAAGGCAGTGAGGCTTTTGTAACAAAACATCTTGAGATTTTCACTAAGGATATGAAAAAAACTAAGCCAATTGATATTCAAGGTGAGAAAAAAGAAAAAACTGAGAAATCAGATAGCTCTAAAAAAAGTGAGGAAAAATCAAAAAGAAAGGGTTCGAGAAGTAAACCTTCAGTAACACCTAACCCAATTGATTTGGATTTGAAAGAGAACGGTGAAAAACCAGCCCTAAGGAATTTTGTAAAACAGAAGAAACCAAAAGCGTTTACGGAGAAATTAACTGTTTTTGCATATTACTTGAAAAAGAACCTAGGTATTGAGAAAATGGAAGCAGGGCATGTGGTTACCTGTTGCAGAGAAATAAGTAGTAAAATTCCTCGAAATATACCCCAAATGTTCTATGACCTTGAAAAGATTCAAGGTTGGCTAAGTTGTGAAGACAAAAGAAAATATGCCGTAATAACAACAACAGGTGAGAATTTCGTAAAATTCGACTTGCCGAGAAAGAAAAATGTTGCAACAAATAAAACAGCAACTTGAGAAGGATTTTAGCAAGAAACTAATTGATAGTTTATTCGAATGCTATCAAATAGCTTACGATAAATATTATCGTGGAGATTACAGACCTAGTGCTCTTCAATGCGGAAGATTTGCAGAAGTGGCATTGAGAATGTTACAAGAAAAAACAACAGGGGTATATACGCCACTAGGTCAACAACTACCAAATTTTGTCAATGAAGTTAGAAAACTTGAGAATATGCCTAAAGCTCAGTTCCATGAATCAATTAGAATTCAAATTCCTCGAACTCTCCAAGTCATTTATGATGTCAGAAACAAACGGGACATAGGGCATGTAGGCGGGGATGTGGATGCAAATTTTTCTGATTCCACACTTTCATTGGTTGCTTGTAGTTGGGTATTAACAGAGTTCTTGAGACTTTATTACACATCAAACATTAACACAGCACAGAAAATAGTAAATTCCATTGTCAAACTTAAGATTCCTCTAATTCAAGATTTCAATGGTTTTCTTAAGATATTAAATCCAAAATTGAAACTTCCTCAAAAAATCTTAGCTTTACTTTATTATCGTGGTTCTGATGGAGCGTTGATTGAAGAATTGAACCAATGGCTAGCAAATAAGTTCACTAAAAATCACATGTCTATAACTTTGAATGGTTTAGAACATGATAAGGCATTCATACACAGAGAAAATGACCGATGCTTCATTACGGACACAGGTATGCGATATGTTCATGAAAACGTGCCTTTCCAGACATAATGTAAAATGCCTTACTTTTCCATTAAATTGGCGATAGATTCCAAATTACAAACACTACCCTCTCGAAATAAGGGACTTCACGACATGTAAACGGTATGATTTACTTCGTAACATCGAATATATATGGCAAAACAACATCATTTTTTATTCGAACTAACGAATGAAATTATACCGTTAACAAGTCATGAAATACTTTAAATCAATCGGATATAAAAAGTAATGCTTAAAAAAATAAGCTCAAAACATCGTTTATATTAAAAAATACCCTTGAAAAATGAGTAAAAAACGTGGAGTAATTTTCACACAATTTCACATAAGATTTAATGTATTCCTTGACAATTAAACGGTATGATTTACTTCGAGTCATCGAAAAATGGTCTAAAATGATATTGGAGCCTTTTTTAAGGTTTTTTTGGTAATTTAAAAATCATGTATTCCGTAGATAATAATTTACCAAAATTCATCGAAAACTATAAATATTCACTCCTAACCAAAGGTTATTATAGTAGTTCACTTTGAGGAGGGAGAAATATTTGGATGACCTGCATTACAAAATCAGGGTAAAAAAAGCGGATTTTGAAGTTGAAGTTCAAGGCGATAAGCAATGGGTTGAAGAGAAATTTAGGGAATTAAGTGAAGGCGTTCACATGACTCCAGAAGAATCTGTTGAAAAAGTTGAGCAAATTCCAGAAACTTTGGTTGAATTATTAGAACAAAAAGGCAATCCACAAAAACACACCGAATTGGTAACGGTCTTTGCTTTTTGGCTGTTAAAGGCAAAGAAAATAGAATCATTCAATGCCAAAGACATTGTTTCATGTTATGACAGGACAAGAAGAGTGAAACCAAAAAACACAAATCAGATTATAAACGCCAATGTGAGAAGCAATTTATTTGCAGAAGCAAATGAAAAAAAAGATGGATACAAGGCGTGGTTTGTTACCCATACTGGTGAAGAATTTGTTGAAAATCTGAAATAGCAAAGAAAAAACTGGAGAAAAGATGACAAATGCTAAGTGGTTGGTAGAAAGCAGATAGAGGGGAGCCACCCAATCGAAAGTGCAATAGCGGTAACAACAAGGGCTTAGCTTGCGGTTATCGTGCTAAGCGATAAGATTGGGAAATCCTCATCTGCCTACCGACAACTACTTTTCAATATGAACGGGTTCATTATAACTTTTTCCGCCTACTTTACATTTAATAACCTAATAGAAATCGAGCACCCCCCTATTTGCTAGAAAGTAATACATAAACGATTCAACACTAATTAAACAGAGAAATAATTAAGTAATAAAAATAGAGTAAAGCAATATAATATTAGCTAATTGAACGCATAAAATATACTTAAAGTAATAGAGTAAAGCCGTTTAATTTCTTGTGTTGCTTGCTCTATTGGGTTTAAGGTTGCGTTTTTGCCGATTATTGCTTTTTGGAGCTATGGCTAGCTCAAAGAAATTTGTTAATGTGGGTTGCGTTTTGGGGAGTGTGCACGATTTTTCTTTATTGGGTTTTTGTTGCTCTGTTTTGTAGGACATTAAACAGCTTTCAATGAATGCCTTGTTGATTCTATAGCGTGTGTCATTGTTGGGCATTGTAATGTAGTGAAGGTTGCAGTAAGAGGATTTGTCTATTTTGTCGGAGCGCGCATAAACTTCAATGAAATAGTTATACACTAGACGATTTACCCAGATGCTTAAGGTGTTTCTTGTAGGCATTTCGTTGTAGCCTACGTGTTCGCTGATTAGGGCTTTGAGCATGGGACGGTAAATGATTTCTTTTGGATAGTTGAGTAAGTCTAAGCCTATCCTGTAAATTTTTTCATACTTTTTTGACATTCCCAATGCTTCCTTTTGCTTCCTTTGAGTCGTAAGCGAATATTTAGCCCGCGTAAATATTCGTAGTTGAATAGCCTATGTTTAGTTGCCTTTTTAAATTTTTGGGTTCCAATGGGCAAAATATGGGTAAATTGGGCTTATTTTTCATTTTAAGTTAAAATTTAAGTAGGAAGCAGTTGGAGAAGCACTAAATCCGAAGGATTATATGAAGAAGATTAGGAAAAGGCAACTCCAACACAAATAAGTATATATCGCTTTGTTTATAAGTTTTACGGTTTAAAATGAGCTTATTTCAGTTAATCAATTGATTAATAGGCTTATTTTTAACAAATAACGTTAATTTGGACAGATAAATTTAAAAGGGAAATCGAATAACTTCAAATTAATGTTAATTAATTGAAAGAGGATTAAAATGAAGAGATTCAAACAAATAGCCCTAGAAAAGAAGCATAAGGAACAAATAGACTTCATTGCATCAAGATTAGGGCAAAAGAAGAGCAAAATAATGGGTTTACTTATTGAAAATTTGTTTGATGTTTTTACCGAATTTCGCAAAGACAGTTGCATGATGTTTTACACGACTTCTCGCGGAAAAGTCATCATAAATGTTGTGGGTAGTTCAATCGTTGAAACTGGCACTAGAGCGCCAAGTCAAGAAGAACAAGCCCTAGAGAAAGACGCTAAACCCCTTATCAAAACAGTTGGCAAAATCGAAGAAAGAACACAGGTTAAAGGTGTTGTGAATGAGTGAAGAAAGAGAATACAAGAAAAAGACCATAATTAGTGATAAAAATCCAACTGTAAACGTTAAAATTGATAGCGAGCAAATGCAGAAAACTCTAGAGGAAAAAATTGAGTTAGAGCGCCAACTTGAAGATGAACGAACAAAAAGAGAAGACTATGAAGCAAAACTTACATTGATTGCCGAGCAAAAATTCAATGAGAAGCGAAAATTACACAATGCTCCCGACTGGATTACTGAACCCGAACAGTTGCGGGATTGGGTTGAAAATAAAAAGACTGGTGAGAGAGTGGGGAAAGGTGGCGCTGGTGTTGTTGGTTTAGAAGGAAATCTGGGAGATACAAGCGAAGAATTTGATTCTCATGAAGAGCTAGTAAACAGCTTAGTTGCGCGTAAAATGTCAGGTGATAAAGACGCGGAAAACACGCTTAATGCTTTGTGGAAAAAGCAAGCTGAAGCCATGAAATCTGGAGACCTACCTAACACGATTTATGAGGACGATTTGAAGGATGGGAAATCTCTTTTCCGTAGATTGATGGACGCTCGAAATGAGCGCGTAAGAAAAAAGGTTAAAGGTGAACGTGAATGAACGCACCTAATAACCTGTTAGATTTTAGCACCACTTCTAAGGTAGTAAAGAAAAACGGTAAGTGGGTTCTTGAAGCTGTTACTGTAACAAAAGAATACAATCCAGTTTTTCATAAATGGGAAAAGAAAAACACAGAAACAAAATATTTGCCTTTACATGAAGCCGAACCGTCACTTCTTAAAGAAATAGAAATCTCGATTCTCTTCAAAAGAAATGCAATAGACACCTACAGTCTAAAGCCCTTAACTGCAATTTTTACCCAAAAAATCAGAGCTAAAGCCCTGAAAGATAACCCAGATGAATACCTCAGCGTTGTTGATGGAAAAGTTTTCTTGCATGACCTGAAACACAGGGTTACGCAACCATTAAGCATGAATGACCGAAGAGTTCAACGTCTAGGCAAAGAAAAAAGAATTACACTAAAAGAAGCGCACGAACTGCACGCTAAGGGAGTTTCAATTTTCGAAGAATCGCCTACAGGTAACTTATCGATACGTTTCGAAAGCTAGGGTAAGGAGTTGGAAAGATGCGCGAATACCTAAAACTCTCATGTAACCCATTCCAGCGCATTTTTTCCATCTCCAAAATTGAACTGAAGCCCAGAAAGAAAAACTGGAAAAAAGAAACACAAAAAAATTGTGTGATTTGTGGCGCTCCTTTCTGGGCAAAAAGCAAAAATCACATTCTTTGTGGTAATCCTGAATGCAAAAAGAGGAGAGACCACGAAAGCTCAAGCCGACATTCTGAAAGACTAAAGGCTAAACGCAATGCCGAAGCCATGAAAGGTGAAGTTTGGGTTCTGGACATGGAAACGTGGCAATGGCACAAAGAAAATAAAATGTGACAATTAAAAATTCGATAATCGTATGAAAAAAGAGCAAATAGAGGTTCGGAAGTTAACCTCTCAATACTATTCAACCCAATATACCCGATACTCATCGTCAATATCTTCGTATTTTTCATATCCAATTTTCAGGAGACCTTTCTTTTCTAAGTATGTAGCAGAAAATATGTTGCCCTTACTCACTTTTCCAGTAGTTTTCCCTTTGAACATGCGCGGAAATCTATCCATCATTTCGTCAGCTAGGTCATAAGAGTCAACAGCATTTTTCTCCCCCTTATGTTTCTCATGTAAAACTGTCAGCATAGCCGCGCTATGTTGATGTCTTTTGTAAGTTGGGTAAAGTTCTTTAATTTCTTCTGGAAAATCTTCTTCAGAATTGTTTTCTTCCAACTCAGTTTCCCCCAATATTTTCAAGAGTTTTTCCCTGAGTTCAGCTATGTTTTTCGCTCGAACTGTAACAATAATTTCATCATTTGATATTTCCATTCCTTAATTCACCCCAATCTAATCGTAATTTGTCTATACTAATATTATACTAGTATAATATTACTCTAATTCTATAATATAAGAATTACTCAGCAATATTCGTAAATCGCATAGTGTGATGCACCTTATAACATCTTAACAGCAGTAGTCTATCACATAAAGGGGGAATATCAAGCCTTTTTTTGGTCTAAAATACAAATAGTGGGGGAGTGAAATAAGCCCAAAATGAGCTTATTTAGTTGTAACTTACTAGCAGGTTCAAACTTTTTGTTTGATTTTTAAAAAAAACTTCATAACATCCCTAGAGTATTACAAAAAAGAACAAAGGCGTAGCCCCTGTATTGGTGTTAGACTTCTTATCTGACATTTTTTACAGTTTATTGTCAGTTTTTAGGGTTTTATCTGGTTTTTTATTGTAAAAATTGGATTTATTCATGTAAAATTCACTATGTTGAAATAGGGAGAAAGGAGGAAACCGATGAAAAGAAGGATGGGTTTGATGCTGTGATATACTACATTCTCAAAGTTTTCTATATCCACAGTTCTTACAGAATAATGCGTAACGTTTTTTTGTATCTCCCAAAACAGGAAGTTCCCTTTTTTCGGTTTCTGTAGCCCCACATTTGGGACAAACTATGTCGCTCCCCTTTAAAGGTGGAAATCGAGTTCGTTTCGAACTAAATTTTCTCATGTATTACAATATTGAACGTTAGTGAATATATAACTTATAATTGAAAGAAAAAAAAGAAGTGAGGGGGAAACTGGTTAGGTTTCCTGTTGCTTTAGAATGATTTCAAACTGTTTCATCAGTTCTTCTAAGGTCAGTCCCTTCACAAACTGCTCTATTGTCAATCCTTCGTGTGATGCTACGCCATCTTTTTGGAGTTGTTTTATTACCATTGCTTCGACTTGTTGGCGGTTTAGACCGAATAATCCCAACATTACTGTTCGCATTGCCTGTAATTGGTTCTCTAGTTCTTTGATTCGCTTTTCCTGTTCCTTCTTTGTTTTCCCTGTTAGGTCTCCATTCAGAGCAATTTCTTTGTAGGATTCTTTGAATACCCTGAGACATTCAGCGTCCAAGTTGGGAATATAGGTTAGGTCTGAAGCACTTACTTTCTTGGCTGTGATTACTTTAGCGATGTCTCTGTTTTTGGCTTGCAATCGAGAATAAAGAAACTTGCGTAAACAATGGAATTTTACGTGTTTTCCATAAGTCTCGATGTTAGCTTTCCTGAGTAGCCTTTTCAGTTTTTTGTTTAGTCCTGTGTTGGTTATGTGCGTGTCTGGTTTCCCATTGCAAAACACGTATTTTGGCAGTTTTCCGTTATGCTTGTTTGTAAGGAATTCAAGATAGTCTTTCAAACTGTGAATTGCTTCTGGTGTTAAGTGGCTACGTGGTTGAACACTTGTTTTTGCTCTGGATTTTCCTACAAACTGGATAAATTCTAATCCTTTGTCATTAGCTTCATTGACTAAGTTTTGAAGTTTTTCAGCTTCTAGATTCAGAAAATCTATTGAGGAATATCCTAAGGCAACTGCTAGACTTAGTAATGTTTGTCCTTCGAGGTCTGCGTAATAGTAGATTTTTCTTAGAACTTCTTGAGTGAACACGTATTCGTCTGTTGGTATCTGGACACTATCGAACTCTTTTGTTACGTCTTTGATGGTTTCGCAGTTTTCAGAGTAGAAAGCTAGAATGCCTAAAGGTAATGTTCGGCAATAATTGATTTTGTAGCCTTTTGTTTTTAACCAGTTGTAATATTCAATGATTTTGCTTCTTGTGTCTCGCTCCCAATCTTTCAGGGTATTGACGCTTTTTCTTGCTGTAATGTATTCCTGAATTAGTTGCTCAGGTGTTATTTCTGCCCATTCGCAGTATTTTTTCAATTTTACAGCGTTTCGATATTGACTCCGTTTCTTACCTCTGCTGAAATATTTTCGAAAAATGTCCATGTCCGTTTCGTAATTGTTGCCTTTGCGTCCAGCTTTTGACAAAGTTTGTCTAGTATCGTTCTGTTCTGTCTCTTTTTGTTGTTTATGGATTTTGGCTCTAGATTCCATAACGTTTTGTTTGCTCCTATTAGGAGCCTAATAGAGGTACATTGTTGAAAACAGTATTTTTTCTGAAAAACTGCACGCATCCAACAAAAAATTTGCTTTGGGTTCATTTATTCGCGTTTAGCCCATAGTTCCTTTTTTAGCATGTCCCTGACCGCTGCCCTAATGGCTGCGCTTCGGCTGGGGTACATTCCTGACCTCACGAGTTCGTCAAGCCCTGTCAAGTAGGCTTCTGGAAGAAGAACTGTTACAAGCTTCATTCATGGTTCACCTTGCATCTGGCATGTTATTTACCTAATATGCAGCTATAGCCTTAATAGAGTTTACCTTAGTAAATTCCACAATACCACATCATTTTGCTCGAGTTTCCCCAAGATTGTGGGAGATATCACCAATGGGGTGAGAATCCATGCTAGAAAGTTCATCTAGGTTTATGAATTCTTCCAATTATGGTCAATTAAAAATGAAATGAGTTACATTTTTTATTACTGCTGATTGTCTCCGAAAAACATTGATTGCTTTCCATGTAATAAAGTCACATTTAATGTGACTAATTTCACACTTTTTTATAATCTGTTGCCTCAAATTTTACCAACTTATTACGCCGTTATAGATTATGTGAGTGACTATTGCATGCTTCACAAAAATACTAACATAAAGAATGTTATCTTGATGATGTGCCCTCTTGGGTGCAGTCATCACACGTTTCCGAACCACTTCAAATTCTGTCCGTATTGCGGAACAAAACTAGAAAATTATCAAAACAAAGTACGCTAGAATGAGAGACAGACACAAAATACGAGGAATAATTGGAAGTAATCAAAAAAAATCCTCAGATAGCAGGTAAGAACTCTTTTGAGGGCGACTTAAAATGCAAACCTTAAAAAAACCTATAGCCGAAAAAAGATTCATCGCAGCTGACCTAGAGAAATGCACAGGTTGTGGAACCTGTGAGCTAGTGTGTTCAATAAAAAAAGAAAATGTGTATAGTTCTCACTATTCCAGGATAAAGATACTGCGTTTGTATCGGCTTGTTAACATGGCTGTCGTTTGTAGGCAGTATGAAGATGCGCCCTGTGTTAATGCCTGCCCCCATAATTGTCTTGTTCAATCCGAGAGCAAAGGCGTCATAATTGTGGACGAAAATAAGTGCGACTGCTGCGGTTGGTGCATGAGTGCTTGTCCCTTCGGTGCTGTTACAATTAATCCAGAGAAAAAAACGGTGATGATGTGTGACTTATGCGAAGGGAATCCACAATGTATTGAATGGTGTCCAGAAGGAGCATTGGATTTAGTTACACATACAACCTTTGACGAACACATCAAAAAAGCCACAGCAAATAAGCTGATTGTGGAAAAGGTGAGGCAATCCGAATCCTCTACTGCCGGGTATGCTCCTGAAAAAGAGGATACAGGGAAACCTGAGAAAATAGAGAGATCTTTGAATCTTCTCATCGATGCCTTTTCTGAACCTAACCCAAGAGACATCTTGATTTACGGAATGTTTGTCAAGAATAAACTTGGTTCCATGATTCCTAAATCAGAAGAAAAAATAGAAAAAACTCTGAACTGGCTAAGCGAAGCCATAGATTTTGTCAAAGAACATGAATTCCCAAATGCTTCGATGTCCAGTTGAGTTCAGGAGTTATAAACAAAAAAGAGCGGATGAAAAGAAAATGTTGCAGCATATGAATGAAACTCAAGATGAGTTACTGGAAAACCAAAACCGTCCAAGTCTAGAGAGCGTTGTGAGCAGTCTTCTCGATTTTGAGAAGCTGAAGTATTGTAATGGTTGTGGAATCTGCACGGGTAGTTGTCCAATGGCAAAAATGCTTCCCGAATATTATAATCCCCGGATACTGCTCCATAGTTTGTCGTCAGGCGATGAAAAAGTCTTGAAATCGCCTCAGTTATGGCTTTGTGCTTGGTGTTACCATTGTTATAGGCGGTGTCCGCAGAGGCTAAACCTTCCAGAGATTTTTCAGGTTGCTAGAAGATTTGCTGTTGAATGCGGATATATGGAAGGATTTCAAAAAGCATTGGAAATAATTAGTGAAAACATTCCCCTCCCAGTTTCATGTAACTATGTATGTTTTCATCCAGAACGGGTAATAAAGAATCAAACAATAGTACGTAATGCTATTCAAAAATCCATTCTAACTACCGGCTTTGAACAAAACAAAGAACAAGCTTTCAATAACAGTTCTAAAAACAAAATTGCAATCATTGGTTCGGGTCCAGCAGGGCTTTCAGCAGCCAATGAATTAGCTAAAAAAGGACATTCTGTAACAGTCTTCGAGGCGTCTCCTTCACCTGGTGGAATGTTAAGAAGATGTATTCCAAACTATAGGCTTCCAAAGAATTTTGTTGACGTCGATATTATGCAAATAAAAGATTTAGGGGTTGAAATCAAAATCAACCACCCTGTTGAGGGACCTCAGGTAAAAGAACTTCTAGAAGAAGGTTACGATGCGATATTTGTAGCCACAGGAGCCAATGAAGACCAAAACTTTACTATTCAAGGCGAAGAACTAGACGGAGTTTTCAACGCTCTTGATTTTCTGGAAAAAGCCGACACAAATAGTTTCGAGTTGCTAGATACAGTTTCAATAATTGGGGGAGGTAACGTTGCCATTGACTCAGCCAGAACCGCATTACGACATGGAGCCAAAGATGTCACGATTCTATACAGAAGATCAAAAGAGGAAATTCCAGCAAGTCCTTGGGAAATAAAAGAAGCTGTAAAAGAAGGAGTAAAAATCGAATTCTTGGTTTCTCCAAAAAGGATCTTGGGTGAAAATGGCAGGGTATCCAAGATTGAATGTGTAAAAATGAAACTAGGGGAACAGGATGTTACTGGCCGTAGACGCCCAATTCCAATCAAAGGCTCTGAATATACAATGGCAACTGACTCGGTAATAATGGCAATAGGTCAATTTCCAAACACTGCCTTTCTGCCAAACACAGTCGAAATCACAAAACAAAGAACGGTAGCAACAGACCCATTTACCTTAGAGACTAGTTCGCCAAGTATATTCGCTGGGGGAGACGTTGTATTAGGGGCTGGAACCCTTATCGAAGCTATACTGGCTGGGAAACAAGCAGCATTTTCTATCGACTGCTACCTTAGAGGTGCCCCTTTGGATCCACTTCAGATTGCTGAAAAAACTTTTGGGAGATAAAGTGAATGACATCCGAGACTCCAATTAAATCGGAAGAAGAATTACGCATTGGCGTTTATGTTTGCCACTGCGGAAAAAATATAGCAGGCTCAGTGGACTGCGCAGACGTAGCCGAATATGCTTCTACACTTCCTAATGTTGTCCTTGCAAAACATAATCTGTACACTTGCTCAGATCCAGGACAAGAGACAATCAAGAAAGACATTAAGGAACATAATCTCAACAGGGTAGTAGTCGCATCATGCACTCCCCGACTTCATGAGCCAACCTTCAGACGGACTTGTGAAGAGGCTGGACTGAACAAATACCTCTTTGAGATGGCAAACATAAGGGAGCACTGCAGCTGGGTACATTTGTATGAACCAGAAGCTGCTACAGCCAAAGCCAAGGACCTAGTGCGGATGGCCGTTGCAAGGTCAGCACTACTGGAGCCACAGGAAGAAGCTGTTGTTCCGGTGACAAGAGAAGCGATGATTATCGGAGGAGGCGTTGCGGGTATTCAGGCGGCTTTAGATTTGGCAGATACTGGGTACAAAGTCTACTTGGTGGAGAAGAAACCAAGCATTGGAGGGAAAATGGCTCAGATCGATAAGACTTTCCCAACTATGGATTGTTCGATATGTATCTTGGCACCAAAAATGTCGGATGTTGGAAAGCACCCTAACATTGAATTGTTGACAAATTGCGAGGTTATTGAGGTCGGAGGATACATCGGAAACTTTCAAGTAAAAATAAAGAAAAAACCAAGATATGTTACAAAAGAGTGCACAGCCTGCGGCGATTGCACTAAACTGTGTCCAGTGGAAGTTCCTAATGAATTTGAGGTCGGACTTTCTGGACGAAAAGCTATCTACATTCCTTTTGCTCAGAGCGTTCCAGCCAAATACGTCATTGACGAGAAGTCGTGTATTGGCCTCGGCGAGAATACATGTGCTAAGTGTAAAGAAGTTTGTGGCCCTAATGCCATAGATTTTAGTGACAAAGCCCAGGAGATCGAGTTGAAAGTTGGTACTATCATTGTAGCAACTGGCTTAGATGTGTTTGATCCTGTATCGCTGATGGAATATGGTTACCTCAGATTTCCTAACACCATAACCTCGATGGAGTTTGAGCGGCTCATAAATGCGGGAGGACCTACTGGAGGTCGTCTAGTCAGACCAAGTGACATGAATGTTCCAAAAACGGTTTCGTTCATTCAGTGTGTAGGTTCTCGGTCTGACAAAAAGGGTAACCGATATTGTAGCAATGTGTGTTGTATGAACACGATCAAAGATGCGTTACTTATCAAGGAGCATTGGCCAGATGTCAAAATCTACGTTTTCTACATTGATATACGCGCATTTGGGAAAGGCTTTGAAGACCTGTACAGAAGAGCAAAAGAAGAAGGCGTAATCTTCATACGGGGATTACCCGCTGAAATAATTGAGGATAACAAATCTAAAAACTTGTGGCTGGTTGGAGAAAACACTCTCGAGAAAAAAATATACACCGTAAATACAGGTATGGTGGTTTTATCAGTCGGTCTTAGACCTAGAGATGACAGTAACAACATTCAGCAACTCCTAAGATTGTCAAAGACGACAGACGGATTCTTCATGGAAGCTCACCCAAAATTGAAGCCTGTAGATACTCCCACTGGAGGGGTCTTTCTTGCTGGTTGCGCCGAAGGACCTAAAGATATTAAAGATAGTGTGACGCAAGCAAGTGCGGCAGCAGCACGTGCAGGAATTCTTATGGCAAAAGGAAGTGTTACTGTCGAAGCAATAACGCCCACAATGGTTTCTGAACAATGCAAGGGATGTGGGTTATGTGCCAGAGTTTGTCCATATAACGCAATAACTATTGACAAAGAGAATAAACTTGCCACAGTAGTTGAAGCAGCTTGTGCTGGATGTGGTACTTGTGGCGCAGAATGTCCCTTCAATGCAATACAGATGCGGCATTTCACTGACGAGCAGATAAATGTTCAGATAGATGCAGCTACCGAGGAAAATGCAGATAAGAAAATAATTGCTTTCTGTTGTAACTGGTGCTCCTATGCGGGGGCAGATTTTGCTGGAGTTAGCAGGATACAATATCCTCCTAATGTCCGAATCATCCGAACCATGTGCTCAGGCAGAGTCTCTACTAAATTTGTTGAACACGCCTTCGCCAGAGGAGCTGCTGCAGTACTGGTTGCAGGCTGTCATCTGAATGACTGTCATTATATTAATGCTAATTACCAGACCAAGAGACGGGTTGAAAAATTATGGAAAAAAATGGAGCGATTAGGCCTAGACAAGAATCGGCTTCAATTAGCGTGGATCAGTGCCGCAGAAGGAGAGAAGTTCGCATCAAAAATAAAAGAGATACAAAAAATAGTTGAGGGCTCGACAAAAAAAGAAATCGAGAAAACCGTTGAAATTTTGGCTCCGAAGATGCAGACAGTTGCAGGAGTTGGGCATGCATGATCCTAACACCTGAATTAGATGCAAGTAAGGTAGTTGGTGAATAATTTGCGTGGACAAGCAATAAAAAAAGAAAATCTGCTGGAAATCAAGGTAGAAAGAAAGTTACTCACAAAAAACTATCTTCTACGCTTGAACAAAAACCTGTGTAATGGGTGTGGTGTATGTTTTGAAGTCTGTCCTCATGAAGCAATAAAGGAGTTACCGCCAACAATCTTTAAGGGTCATTTAATTGAGAAGCCAGCAATCGACATTGACGAGTCTGCTTGTGTTATGTGTGGCGAATGTGCAGTATTATGTCCGCTGAGTGCTTTAAGTATGGAAGTGGATGGAAAAGAAATCCCTACTATTGTAGAGAATAATGCATTTCCAGTTTTGTTGAAAGAAATCATAGTGATGAAGGAGAAATGCGTTCCAACATGCGAACTAAGATGTCAGGAAGAATGCCCGACAAAAGCCATTAAAGTATCAACAAGAAGTTCAGAAAATGGGGAAACACTTGAAATAAATAATGTTCAAATTGACGAATCCCTTTGCTTCAATTGCAGACGTTGCGAGTTGGCATGTAACCAAGAGGCTATCTTGGCAAATAAACCGTTTATGGGAAGAATTAATATAAATGCGGATGCTTGTCCTGAAGGCTGTGTGGCTTGTGCCGAAATTTGTCCTACATACGCTATTCAAATTGAGGAGGGAAAACCTGAAGTTTCTGTTGCGTTTTGCATCTTCTGTTCAGCTTGTGAAAAAATTTGCCCAAACCAGCTAATCGAGATGCACAGAGATTGGATATTTCATAGTGATGTTAAAGCAGCAGCTTGGTTAACAGCATTAAAGAAACTAACTTCCGGTGAAACTGTTGCAAAGGAGCTTAGGCTAAGTTCTGGAAAAAGAAGAGCACATGCTGTTCGAGCAAGAGCTGTTACCACCCACTCAAATTCCAATCCACCAAATGAAACCAGAGCAGAAGAATTTTTAAAACTTCTCATGAATTGCAAGAAATGACTTCATCATATCTTAACAAGTTTGTTAGTAAATACCTGAAATTCGATAATGTTCCAAGTTGATATCAACATTTATGCCATTCGCAAATCTACGCAACTCCAGCATTTGAGTTGCAGCCAATATACCGATGTCTTTCCAAGTCTAAATCTTGATAAATTAGTTTTGATTTCCAATGTTATACCAAACTGCGCCAAAACAATCGAGAAGACCGCCAGTAAGGTGACCCATTTCAGGATTCTGTTCAATATGTAAGCGGCGTGCTGCTCCATCCTATTCTGTGTTCTCAGAGACTTTATCTCTCGACTAACAAGCTTGATGACAATGTAACCCACAATAATTGTTACCACAGAAAACACGATCTTATCCCAGTTCGCTATCGCCCAATCGCTTATGGAATTAAAAAAATCTACAGGGGTCATCACAAAACTTCCTATCAAATTCAGATTATGACCACTATAATCTTTAAAAGCATTCTATACATTCAACACCATACTGAATATGGATGGTGCTCCTGTGATACTCTACAGCATACCCATATTGGCTGCCTCTTTGTTGCTGATTATGCTAATTAGTGACCGAATCATCAGATACGTGTTAGCAATATCCAAAGCATTTGGGCTGTCCGAAATGGCTGCAGGCTTCATTCTGCTCTCAATAACAACTTCGCTACCTGAGCTATCAGTCTCCACAGTTGCGTCCCTCGCAGGAGAAGGAGGGCTTTCAGTTGGTAACGTTCTGGGTTCAAACATCGCAAACCTCACCATAATCCTTGGGTTAGCAATACTTCTCAGTAGAAAGGAGGTACTGATTAAAGGGCAGTCTCAGAAAGAGCTTGTGCAGTTCCTTTTCATTTCTTCTATCATTCCCCTGTTTATTGTCCAGAAAGGTAGTTTAAGTCCAGTCCTAGGGGTTGTGCTTCTGATTCTATTTGCCTACTTCGGCGTTACCGTTTCCCGCAAAACAGAAAGCAATGACTTAGTTGAAACGCCTCAACAGCAGGATGATGGAAAAATAGTTTTTGTGGGCATCAAATTTTTGGTGGGTGTTGCATTGATAATCGCGCTTTCCAAGTTTGCCGTGGACAGTACTATTGATATTGCAGATTTCATTGGGTTGCCCACGTCAATCATAGGCGCAACAGTCATCGGTCTCGGAACCTCCTTGCCCGAGCTTGCGACAACCATTCAAGCCTTAAAAAAGGGGCTTGTCAGCATGGCTCTTGGAAATCTGCTTGGTAGCTGCATCACCAACATAACTCTTATCCTTGGGGTTTCGTCGTTGCTTTCGTTTTCTGAAGTGAATGTTGTGGCGGTGCAGAGCATCATGTTCTATGTCCTGCTTGCGTCACTAAGCGTCTGGTACATGGTGGGAGCAAGTGAACGCCTAACCAAAAAAGGAGCCCTGTTCCTCTGTCTGGTCTACGGAGCGTTCATTCTGCAACAAGTAGGAGTTTCATTGTTCATTTTCTAGCTGGCGCCTATTAGTTCAGAAAACCTAAAAAAGAAACGCCAACTTCTAGGAATATGCCGAGGAACCATTCATGGTCGTCAGTATCCAAGATTTAATCGAAGATCCGATTCTGATTGTTGCGATAATCTCTACGGTAGTCGGCGCCTTTTTAATAGTCGCACTTTTTAACGCCCTAATCGGCAGAATTGAGAAGAGAGGCGACCTGCAGAAAGGAAAACTTGTTCACATGAGGCGCTTCTTCCAGATAATAATTTACACAACAACTGGTTTCGTAATCCTCTCCATTTTACAGGTCGACATCACAGGGATGGTTGCAGGTCTTGGAGTAGGCGCATTAGTGATTGGCTTTGGCTTGAAGGACATAATAGAAAACTGGGTCTCAGGCGTTCTGATAATGTGGGGTAAAACCTATGCCATCGGCGACGTAATCCGAGTCGGCGACCTAGCAGGAACAGTCACGGATATCGCCCTCAGAACAACCAAACTGAAGACCTATGACCGAAACGAAATAATCATCCCAAACTCTGTGCTTATGCGAGAGAAAATTATCAACCTTACAGGTGGAAACAAAGAGTCAGTGGCATCAATAACCTTCGCTATAGATTATACGGCAGACGCTGAAAAAGCCAAATCCATAATAGAAAACATCTTGAAAAAGCACAAGTCTGTAATCTTTAATCTGAAAAGAAAACGTGAAATACGATTCGTTTTCCGCAACCGAGAGTGGACAAACGAGATTGAGGCCCTATTTTGGATAAACGATCCCCCCCAAGAAGAATTCATCAAATCAAACATCACAGAGTTGATCCAGAAAGAATTCAGGAACGAGTGTATACCACCTCCGATTCCTGCGTTAATGAGAAGAGAGTATCTAACAGGACAAAATACAACCGATGAGCAACAAACAGAATAAACGAGATGTTAGGTCCTTGATGTGCGGTTATAGTGGCAGTTGGGACACGAAAAGAATGTCTGCTTCTTTCCCCTTAGTTTCCGCACAATCATCTCGGTCTCACATCTTGGACATTTCATAGCAAGCCATCATCATATCCTAAGTTTATAGTTTTCTATACCAATTCAGGTTTGCACTCGCAATTAATGAACCACAACGTCCTTTTCTGTTCTACGTAACATGTTTTGCTTATAAGGACAAACACTACAAATAATAACCAACAAATTCGGACGGGACATGAAAAAAATGGAAAAATATGCTTACATCGTCTTGAATTTTGAAAAATTTTGGAAACGACTCTGCAGCCAAAACAGAGCAGACAAATCCGCCCACGCCTTTGTTCGCAGAGGAGCGATGGGACCCAAAGAAGCTAAACAACTGTTCTTCTATGTGACCCACCCCCGCAAAGACATTCGGGGCTATGCCGATTTCGTTGAACGGGTCTCTGGAAACGCTGAAGACCTGTGGAAAGCTCTTGGTCACGAATCCCTACTCAACTCATACGACGAATACAACGATTTTCTCCAGGGAAGAAGAAAAGCCACCTTCGTCAGATTCAAAAACCTGAAAGAACTCCCAAAACCCATCAAAGCAAAAACATTTGCACAAATCATCGGAAAAAAAAGAATGCCCCAACAAGGCATGTACATAACAAAAGAAATGGCACAGCAACTACTATCCGCGGGTGGCGCCGAAATACCTACGCAATCATAGAAAGGAACTAAAGTATGGTAACGGTATCTCCACAACTCCGCTAACTCCCTCCTTCTTAGAGGATTAATTTTTAGCGTCGTATCTAAATATGTAAAATGTAACTGTGAGTTTACAGTTACATAATGTTATATGCTGTATAAACAATCTATTTACGTTTAATTCGAGATGAAAAAATTGAGAAAAAATCAGATAAAATTATCCGCTATCGTATTAACTCTATTGTTCGTTCTATCTGCAACATTAATGACTCTTCCCGCTGTTATCGCACAATTCCAGCCAATAACAAAGCAAGCCTACGCATACATCGGTTTAATTCCAGACACTATAGGGGTAAATCAACCTGCTCTACTTCACATAGGCATCACTGATAACGCTCCCGGAACAGACTATGGCTGGCAAGGATTAACCGTCACTGTAACAAAACCCAACATGAACACCGAAGAACTTGGGCCTTTCACAACCGACCCTACTGGAGGAACAGGCTACGCATATACGCCAGATCAAGTAGGAACATATACTTTCCAAACACACTTCCCAGAACAAACCGTACCCATAACATATTTTGACTTTAACCTAGGACTAATACCAGAAGGATCAACTTTCTTAGCCAGTGACAGCGAAATCGCCAGCCTTACAGTACAAGCCGAACCTATACAAACTTATCCAGGACATTCACTACCAACAGAGTTCTGGAGCCGCCCAATCGATGATCAATTAAGAGAATGGTATGGAATAGCAGGAAATTGGGTAGCAACCCCACCAAACTTCTATGCACCATACAACGATGCCCCAGAAACCTCGCACATCCTATGGGCTAACCCCCTTACCACTGGTGGTCTTGCTGGAGGAGATACGGGTGAACATGGAATGGAAGATGGAGATGCCTACGAGGGAAAATGGCAAAGCTCTGTGATCATGAATGGCATACTCTACTACAACAAATACGGAACAGAAATATTTGAACGCAACATGAATCCTGCCTTAGGTGTTGTTGCTGTAGATTTACGCACTGGAGAAGAACTTTGGACAAAAGAAGGCATACAACTCTCATTTGGACAAATGTACTATTTTGATTCATGGAACTATCATGGCGTCTACGATTATCTATGGGAAGTTCAAGGAAGTACATGGAATGCTTATGACCCATTCACTTCAGATTGGGTATGGAGCATGACTGGAGTCCCATCAGGTATACAATTCACTGGTTCAGATGGCGAGTTCTATATTGTGGTAACAGATCTAACTAATGGCTGGATGGCTTTATGGAACCAAACTGAACTAGGGCTACAAGAAGCTGCAAAAGACTTCTTTGATCCAAGCTGGGCAAGAGGAAGCTGGGGCAGAAACGTTGAAGGAAAAACAGTGGATGCAAGCACAGCCTACTCATGGAACGTAACAATACCCACCAACTTACCACAAGGTGCCCTGAGCATGGCTAACCAGATGTATGTCGTTGACGATAGAGTAGTCGGTATAGCTCTCAATCCTGCTAGGGATACACTTAGCGTATGGGCTCTTAGTCTAGAAGATGGACAAGTGCTATTCAATTCCGACTGGACAACACCAACTAGCTGGACGGAAGGACTTAACATAATCCGCTATTCCGGTCATACTGAAAATGGACCTGGAGGAGTCATCGTCGTCTATAACAAAGAAGAAAGAAAATACTACGGTTTTAGCCTAGATGACGGAGATTACATGTGGGTGACTGATGAGTCAGAGCACTATTTACAGTCTCTCAGTGTAACCGATTTGCCAATTGTAAACGGTAAGATGTATTCAATTGGTGTTTCTGGAATACTGTACTGCTATGACGTCAGCACAGGAGACAGACTATGGACTTATGCGATGGAAGATCCCTATTCGGAATACTTGTTCGGAAATGACTGGTGGGGACACATACCTTTCATAACAGACGAAAAAATCTACATCGGACATTTTGAGCACTCACCCATTGACCCTAAACCTCGCGGAGCACCATTTGTTTGCCTAGACGCAGACTCAGGAGAAGTAATTTGGCGAGTCAACGGTCTTTTCCGGCAAACTGAATGGGGCGGAGAAGCAATCATCGGAGACAGCATAATTGCCACAATGGACACCTACGACCAACGAATATACGCCATAGGTAAAGGACCAAGCCAGACTATTGTTGATGCACCTTTAGCAGCTCTGGAGCAAGGAAAAAGTGTCATAATTAGAGGCACAGTGATGGATATCTCTGCAGGCACCGAAAATTCAGCTCTGACAGCACGTTTCCCAGGTGGAGTTCCAGCAGTATCTGATGACATTATGAATGAATGGATGCTATACGTATACAAGCAGTTTAAGGCTCCAACTGATTTTGAAGGTGTTGAAGTACTAGTGAAAATACAAGATCCCAATGGCGACTATTATTCAGAAGTTGTTACAACGGATGAAAATGGGGTCTTCAGCATGATGTGGGCTCCATCCATAGTCGGCGAGTATCACGTCACTGCAATCTTCGAAGGCTCCAACGCTTATTACAGTTCAGAGGCAACAACAACGTTTGGTGTAGACACAGCAGCAGCCGATCCGGGATATCAGGGTCCAAGTGCTGCTGAGATTGCTGAGAGGACGGTGAATATGATGCCGCAGTTCCCGTATGTTCCTACAGCTGAGGAGATTGCTGCTGATGCCGCATCAAGGACTATCGCCATGCTTCCGCAGTATCCAGAACCCACTGCATGCCCAGAAATTCCAGCATACCTGACCATCGACCTAGTCATCATAATACTGGTTGTCGTTGTACTAATCGTCGTGCTATACTGCATCTTCAAAAAACAAAAATAACCCAATTTTCCCTTCCCTTTTTTTATTCAGGGAAGTAAAACAACGGAATAAGTGAGGGGGCTGAGAAGGCTCATGTGCAGCAATAAAACTACCAAAAGCAATAGTAGCAAAGCTTTCGTTCCATTGTGCTTTGTTCACCGTTTTCATTCCCATATTTGAACTCTGTGCAGGAGCCTCAGCAAACTCATTCAGAAATACTCAGATTTCGGCGGGACTAACGGTCTCAGCTTTAAGAAATGTATAAAGCCTTCTGGTCCTATGATTAGCTGAAGTGATTACTGTGACACGCGTCAGAGTCCAAAAGATTGAATCCATAAGAGATCCTGAAGGCAACCTAGGAAAACGCATCGAACTAATACAGGACCGGGTGATTCCCCGATTTGCCGTTAGACCCGCCACAGAAGAAGCCAGAATGGTTCAAGAAGTCATGAAAGGCCTACAGCAACAGCTCCCAATGCTTACCCCACAAAGAACACAGTTTGCCATCCCAAAAATGATCCTGTTTCTTACCGAGAATGAATACGAACAACTGGGCATAAACTTCGACGTAAACCAGCTCTACGAACTAGATTTGTCAGGTCAATGCATCAAATTCAAACCAGCAACTTAACCAAAAACTGGCAATGCTAAACCTTATTTTTTCTCGTTTCTCTAGTCAACTGTGCGCAGATGCTGCTGGACGATGGAAAAATTGAAGGCTAGAGCTCATGTTTTCGTAAGTGGAATGGTCCAGGGCGTCTTCTTCAGAGTGGAGACCCGCCACGAAGCAACAAAAAGAAATGTTACAGGATGGGTTAGAAACACACACGACGGCAAAGTCGAAGCAATCTTTGAGGGACAAAAAGAAGCTGTCGAAAAAATGATCAACTTTTGCAGAAAAGGACCAGCAGCAGCCAGAGTAACAGACGTAACTGTCCAATGGGAAACATACAACGGAGAATTCAGAGACTTCAAAATCCGAAAAAGCCCCATAATCTAATATTCGTTGGTGACATGAACATTCTTTGTTGTGTTGATGCTAAACCAGAAATTGGGGGAGGATGGGGGACTTGGCGCATGCGCGCGTATGCACCGTCGATCGCTCAAGGAGAGGGTAGATCTCTTGGCGAATGGAGAATAGGGGTATTTTCTCTGCGTCCCCCACACCATCCATCAAGGCGACAAAAAATGCACCATAGCATATAAAGTTATTGCACATAAAATACGTATCAAAGGTCCCCAAAAAGACACCCAAAAGAAAAAGCAGCAAGCAGAAACAAAACAAAGATAAAAATCAGAGTTAATTCAGGCGGAATCCCGAAAAACCCTTCAGAATCCAGTTTGAAGACGCCTTAGGTCCCCCAAACAGATTCATGCCCTTATTCTCCCCTTTTCCATTCCTTTTACGATCTAGTTTTTGCTGATTCTTTCCACCCTTTCCCTGCTTGCCATTTTTTACTTTGACGGCTGCCACATATTCATTAAATGTAATGTCTTGCCTCTTCGAATAATGCTTGAAAGTGTAGCCAACTTTTTTGAATAGACACTTCATTATTTGAATCTCAAGTATTCTAGCTCCACTTCCAAAGATTTTTTCAACTGCATCAGTGAACTCTTCAATCCTGTAGGGGATGTCCCGTCTATTCATTTTGAAGGTTTTTTCTAAATAGAAATATAGTGCTTGTTTTGACTTATTTCCGAGCAAAGAGAGCCCTTCATCTATTGCCTCCAGCAAAACTTCTTCAAAGTTTGGTGTTTTATTTTTAGCATCTAGATTTTCTGGTTTAGAT
Source organism: uncultured Candidatus Bathyarchaeia archaeon (assembly GCA_964510635.1). Taxonomy (GTDB): domain Archaea; phylum Thermoproteota; class Bathyarchaeia; order Bathyarchaeales; family Bathyarchaeaceae; genus Bathyarchaeum. The sequence goes on along the minus strand of CAZEBS010000003.1, from coordinate 79,029 downwards.
CTTTCAATTTTTGACCCGAAAATGTTTGTTACGGTTTTCGAGTTTTGCGGTTTTGGGGTTTTATAATTTGGATGCAAATATGTTTTGTATAGGTACCAGTTTGTTGTGAACACTCCACTTTTTCCTCCATTTGTTTTTCTGTTCAATTGTGGCATTGTTCTACTCCAACACATATTGTATCTTGTCACTTAATATACGCTATTTCATTCGTTGATATAGTACAAGGCTTGACATATGTCCGCCTAACAACATATAACACACAACCTGACACAGACGGTTGAAGTTTTTACGTCAAAACAAGAATTTTCTGAACACAAGAGTAAGCTAAAATAACGGGACCTCATATCTAAAGCAACCTGTGAGGAATCGCTTTGCCTACCATCCTAGTAATCAACGACGACGGCATCAACTCGATTGGCATATTCGCTCTTGCGAAGCAGATGCAGAAGTTGGGAGATGTTGTTGTTGTCACTCCTAGAGACGAGAGGAGTGGTGTCGGAAAATCTCTTAGTATCGGTCAAGTGAGCGTAACTGAGTCGGGTTTCGACGACGGAGTGAGAGCGTTTGCTACAACGGGTACTCCTGCTGATTCTTTTTTGATAGCGGTGAACAAGATTTTGAAGGGTATGCCTGATTTGGTTGTGTCTGGAATTAACATAGGTCCTAATCTTGGGATAGATGATTTGCTGACTTCAGGTACGTTAGGAGCTGCCTTTGAAGCTGCCATCCGCGATGTGCCAGCTATTGCTGTTTCGTATTGTTTGTCCGAAATCACTGATAGAATGCCTGAGAAGACGAGGGTTTCTGTGGAGGATTTGGAGTCGGCAGCCAGTGTTGCTTACAAAGCTGCGAAGCATGTTTTGGAGCAGGGAATGCCAGAGGATGTAGATATTGTTTCGATTAATGTGGCAGAAAATGCTGAGTGTAATAACGTGAAACTCACTAGCCTGTGTTATGATGGTTACGGCGACATACACACGGCAACAGAGGGCGGATACAAAATCAAAAGCTGGACATTAAGGCATTATCCAGACGGTGAACCAGGAACAGACTTGCATGCCATCAAGAACGGAAAGTGCATCTCAGTTACTCCCATCAAAGTAGAGTTTTTCCACAATAAAGACGCAATGAAAGACCTGCTGGAATCAATTTCAAAGTAACAGCCACAATGCACCAGCCCTTGAAAACAGCCTTTTTCAGGAAGATTAAGCAAAAAAGCAGTTTTTAGGTTTTGAATGCTGAGGGGCAAATCTTGTTCAAACTACATATGCCGCATTTGGGTTTTCTTGCATCACAAACCGCTCTTCCATGGGAAATCAGCAGGTTCGTTATTTGTTTCCAGTGACTCTTCGGAACAATCTGCATAAGGTCTTGTTCAATTTTGTCCGGATTCTTGTTCACTGTTAGCCCAAGCCTCTTGGAAAGCCTCCGGACATGGGTATCCACAGCTATCCCCACGATAACGCCGTAAGCATTAGACAGGACTATGTTAGCGGTCTTTCGGGCAACACCCGGCAACTCAAGAATCTCCTCCATTGTCTGGGGAACCTGCGAATCAAACTTTTCAACAAGCATCCTGCCAGCATTTTTTATGTTCTTGGCTTTGTTTCTGTAGAAGCCCGTGGACCTGATGTCCTGTTCAAGCTCCGCCAAATCTGCGTTGGCATAATCTTCTACGGTCTTGTATTTCTTGAATAGTGATTGTGTGACGATGTTTACTCTTTTGTCTGTGCATTGAGCCGAAAGAATTGTTGCCACCAGAATCTCAAGAGGGCTGCTGTAGTGGAGAGCTGTCTTCGCCTTAGGATACTCTTCTTCCAGCAGTTCAATTATTTTCAGCAACCTTGTTTTCTTGTCAAGCTCTATCTCAGTTTCCATCATTTCTTCCTCCAAACTATGGTTTTGCCGATTTTTTCAGGGTTCTCAACCGAATTACATGTTCCCTCAAAGCAGACATAAGCTGTCGGCGGGTCTGCAACAGGATATCCTAGAGTCTTCAAGCGTTCAGCGTCGGCGGCGGGGTCAATGACCTCCACGACCTTTAGGGGATTATATGTTGTTAGGCTCTCTTGTAAGAACCTGTGGGTATTGTTGTCTTTCAGGGAGCCCACTATATGTATTTGCATCGGATGAAGGTATAACTCAACAGCCAAACCATAAACAGCTCCCATTATACCATACCGCTGAATATCCGAGGAAAAATACTCTAGTGTTTTTTTGGCAGCTTTCAAGTATCGTTGGTTGTCTGTGTAGTGGTGGAGCTTCAGGAAGGCGGAGGTGGCTATGCTGTTTTCGTTAAGGGGCTTATCTAATAGTTTTAGGGCTCCAAGGGCGCGGGATTCCTTTGGTTTGTCGTAGAATCCTCCGGTGTCGCTCCAGAGATTGTTTAGCATGAACTCTGCAAGGCTTCCTGCTTTGGTCAGAAACTTTCTGTCTGCGGTTGTCTGGTAACTGTCTATAAGGCACTTCATCATATATGCTTGGTCTGTGAGAAGACCTGAAAGATGGCTTTTGCCCCCGATTATGTAGTGGGCTGTTCCCTTTTTGGGGCTGAAGCTTGTCTCCAAGAGCAGGTTCACGGTCTTTAGAGCAAAATCTTGGTAAGAAGGGTCACCGAGAACAGCAGAAGCTAGTACGTAAGCTGAGCACATCATGGCGTTCCAGTTTACGAATAGTGTCTGGTCAATTCTAGGAGCTTTAAGTTTCTGGCGTTCACGTAGGCTTAGTTTGTAGTAGATTTCGTCGGCGTCTTGGCTGCCATAAAAGCCGCCATTTTCTTGGTCACTGAGTTTAGCATTGACGTATGTCAGGATTCCTTTAGCGGTATCTCTGAAGGCAGTGTCTCCGGTGACCTGATACACCTCCAAATAGTTTATGAGGAGCTGGGCGTTGTCTTCGCACATCTTTTCGTAATGGGGTATGCTCCAGTCACGGGTGGTGGAGTAACGGAAGAAGCCGCCCTCTTCTTCGTCGTATATGCCGCCATTCTGCATCTGAGTTAACGTTTTCTTCACGATGTTTAATGCTGCCTCGTGCCCCTGCCGATGATATTGCAGGAGGGCTAACCTCAATGCGGTGCTGTGAGGAAACTTTGGTGCGTTGCCAAAGCCGCCATGAAGAGAGTCGAATTGTGAAGCGATCATCAGGATCAAGTCGTCGATGATAGATAGGAAAACTTCGTTGTTCAAGCCATCTGTGAGTGGGGGTTCAGGTTTTTGTTTTTCCAGCTCTTTTATTCGGGATTTTATGTCGCCTTTGTTTTTGTTGAAGTTGCTTGTGTGCTCAAGGAGAGCCATCATCTGGCTAGGGGGAATGTAGGTTCCACCAGTTAGAACTTCGCCATCGGGAGTTAGAAAGGCGGTGGTGGGCCAGCCTCCCATATTGTAGCGTTTATCTATGTCTGGACGCTGGTCTCTGTCTACCCTTATTGGCACAAACTTGGTTTCGATGAGGCGCGCAACACCCCTGTCAGAGTATGTGGTCTCGTCCATGACGTGGCACCAGTGGCACCAAACAGCGCTGATGTCCAAAAGAATGGGCTTATCCAGCTCCTTTGCCTTCTTGAAGGATGCTTCACTCCATGGTAGCCATGAAACTTTTGTTTCCGTCAACAGAAAACCTCGTTAATCCTCTTCTTTGGAACAAAACGTACCTAAGATAGTGTTTTGGTGGCTAAATAGTCTGATGTTTGTTGTGAAGGGGATGAAAAAAAGGGTGGATGATAGGGCAGGGCATTCTGTGAAGAGCATTTAGACTAGTAGGGTTATGTCTGCGTCTGCGGCTATGTCAAGGAATGCTGCTGCTCCTGCGATCTGGTCCACTTCAGGAATCAGATTGTCTTTTGTTACTCCGAACATTTCCATGGTGGGGCTGCAAGCATATATTTTCACGTTTCCTGATGCCTTCATCCGTTTGAGCATCTCATAGGGCGTGGGATACTTCATCTCTTTCAGTTTGGTTTTCAGCATCTCTTCATACTGCTTGTAGGTTGCTGGGAGTCCAGCTTGTTCCATGGCTCCCTTTTTGAGCATGTTGAGACCCCAGAAAGTGAAGTAGAGGTGGGTCTCCATGTCCATGGCTGCTGCCGTGGAGCCTAGTGTGAAGGCGCATAGGAGTTTGTCTATGGTGCCGCTGTGGACGACTAGGGCAAGTTTTTTTTGTTTGGGCATAAAATTTCACCTTTTGTGTGGATAATATTCTGTTATAACAGTGTTATAAAGTTTTTGTGTGGTTTTCGTCAGGTTTTTGTGATGCCGTTGGGCGCACCACAACGCTTATAAAACACGTATGAACATATATTCATATGAAGTTTATTTCAGATAATTGATGAATAAACCAAAAAAGGAGAGAAAAAAAGAAAATGCCAAAAAACATTATGGAAAACAGAAAAAAAGAGCCTCTCCTTCAAATGTTCTTCCTGAAAAACGACGAAACACAAAACGTAGAAGTGCAAGAAATCTACGAGATAGACTTAGAAGAAGTGAAAAGACGCCTTGAAAACGGAGAATCTGTCTACATAAAACTAAAAGAGCAGAAACCAGACGTTAACTTTATCGCCTACGAAAGGGAAAGAGACCCTTGGTACCTTGCTCGCAGCTAAAAAAGGAGAAAAACAGATGGTAATAAGAAACATCGTTCAAATCGATGAAAAGAAATGCAATGGCTGTGGCGTATGCATACCCTCCTGCGCTGAAGGAGCCCTACAAATAGTAGATGGAAAAGCCCGACTGGTCAAGGACGTATACTGTGACGGTTTAGGAGCCTGTCTTGGAAAATGCCCCCAAGACGCCATAACCATCATACAACGAGAAGCTGAAGAATTCGATGAAAAAGCAGCAGAAGAACATGTAAAGGACATTCAAGAGACTCCAGCAGCCAATGCTCCGGTTATGAGCTGCCCTTCGACACGAGCAATGCAGTTCAAAACTGAAGAGAAACCAACCAATGGTACCCCCGTTAGAATGGAGTCGAGGCTTTCCACATGGCCAGTTCAGTTGAAACTGTTGCCTCCACATGCGCCTTTCCTTAAAAATTCGGATTTACTTATTGCCGCTGATTGTGTGCCCTTTGCTTATGCAGATTTTCATGAGGACATGTTGAAGAATAGGGTGCTTACTGTTGGATGTCCTAAACTTGATGATGTGAGTCTCTACAGGAACAAGTTGGCTGAAATATTTCGGACAGCAGACATCAAGAGCGTCACAGTTGTGAACATGGAGGTTCCGTGCTGCTTCGGATTAAAGCTTGTCGTCCAAGAGGCAATGGAGCTTTCAGGAAAGCATGTTCCTTTGAAGCAAGAAACCATTAGTGTCAAAGGAGAAAAACTGTCATAGGAAGGAGATGAAAAAATGGAGAACCGTAACCCAGAATCGTGTCCAGGAATCAAAAATTTCCTTCGACCCAAACCAGAATATATCCAGTGCCCCAACTGCGCGGGAAGCGTCGAGATTTGGACCGACGAAGACACTGCTGAATGCGACATCTGTGGCAAAGAAGTGAGCAGGCAAGAAAAAGCGGCATCGTGTCTGGACTGGTGCGAATTCGCAGACAAATGCAGAGCAATAATCAACAGCAGAAAACAGTGACACGAACATTTTTTTATGCTTCCTAGTTTTTTCAGAAAAAATACTGTTTTCAACAATGTACCTCTATTAGGCCCCTAATATGCCTCGTTTTTTTGTGTTTCTTAGGATCTAGTGCGGCGTTTTCATGCACAAAACATGTGGTTTATGGCGTCGTAATATTTAATACATTGGTTGGGGATAAATATTCAGAGAATGGTCAAGGGCATGCTTTCACCATCCAGACACAAGAAGATTCTCGTAATCTCGCTCACTATTTCGTTACTGTTTCTGCTATCAACAAGCTGCTACGCAGAAACGTACAGCCACCGCTACAGACTTCTAGACAGCCCAGACGGCTCCACAGCCTACCGCTTAACGGTCTCAGTAACTGAAACACTCTACGACTACTACAGCAGCCAAGACCACAACCTCTACAGCTACAACTTCTCCAAATTCGTGACCCCACATGCTGTGCAACCAATCGCAGATGACCTGTGGAGCATCTACAGTAACAAAGAAGACTTCGCCAACGGCGTCCTCATGATAGTGCATCAGATACCTTATGTGGAGAGTGCTCCCCAGAAATTTCCGGTAGAAATCCTCGCCGAAAATGAGGGAGATTGTGACCTCTTCTCTTTGACGGCAGCGTCTATAATGAAGGCGGGGGGACTTGACGTTGTTTTGCTTCTTATGGAAAACTATGATCATATGATGCTGGGGGTTCATCTTCCAGACACGCCGGAAGACGCTCGGACGCAGGTCTTTTATTATGAACATGAAGGAAAGAAATACTATGTGGCAGAGACTACTGGAGACAACTGGGAGACGGGATGGCGCGTTGGTGAGTGCCACGACAGCCTTCAACGGGCAGCAGCACAAATTTTAACTGTAGAAGAGTGTGAAACGACGTCGCCGGGGCAGGTTTCGTCCAGTTACATGATGCCTGATTCCGCGGAAATCAATATGATGCTTTCTACGAACTTTGCCCTTTCCCAAAAAGAAATAGAGATAACGGGAACGCTTTCTCCTTCTTTAATTGGAGAAACAGTTACGTTATATGTGAGTTCATTTGGCTCTTCCGTGAATATGTTGGCAAAGGTTGAAACAGACAGCAACGGACACTACTCATACACATGGAGTTCTCCGCCCAGCGGCGTACATACTCTCAGAGCCAACTGGTCCGGAGACGATGACTACAGCGGCGCAGACAGCAACACATCCAGACTCGTAGTCATAGCCTCTGAGTACTTGATAATGGGTGGCCTTCTAATCTTCTTCCTGGTGATTCTTCTCGTAGTTACGTTGGCAACGCGAAGCGGAAAATCGGATACCCCAGAAGCCTTCCAAGAATGGGACTTCACAGATTACGGTCAGGAATTTTGAAAAACTTATCTAACAAAAAAGCATACATTCTCCAAGCTGCAGGGACGAAGCCATGAGCCTAAAAATTGATTCAAAAATTAAAACCGCTTTTCCGGACCTAACTGTTCTTACACTTCACATCAATGGTGTACAGATTCAGAGACGGGGTCCTGAACTGGAAAAATTCAAGGTTACGGTAATAGAGCAGGTTAGGAACGAATATGACCTAGACACAGTAAAGGATCATCCGACATTCAGGGCGTACCGAGACTTCTTCTGGAGCATAAAAATTGACCCTACCAAAATCCGTCCAGCAGCAGAGGCTTTGATCAGAAGAATTCTCGCAGGAAAAACTCTCCCATGCATAAACACTCTTGTTGACGCCTACAACCTAGCCTCCATAAAAAGCAGAATTGCCCTTGCAACCTTTGACGCAGACAGACTAGAAGGAGACCATCTGATGAGGTTTGCAGAGGACGGCGAACAGTTCTATGGAATTGGAATGGAGAAACCGTTGATCTTGAAGGGGGGAGAAATTGTGGTTTCCGACGAAAAGAAGCTTGTAGCAATCTACCCGTATCGAGATGCTGACAACACAAAAGTAACTGAGAAAACAAAAAACATTATGATGGTGGTTTGTGGGGTTCCGGGCATCCCTAAACAAGAGTTGGAAAACGCCTCTCATGTGGCACTGGAGTATGTTACACGTTTCTGTGATGGAATAAAAGGAGTTTAGTCCCATCCGTTGCAGTGAATTGTGTTTCAGGGTCGTTAGGTAAACATTTATAGTATCGAGGTGTGTAGTATCTCCATCCAGTTCCAGGTTATAGAGACGTATGACTGAAGAAACGAAGACACCAACCAAAGAAGCCCAAACCGAAGAAACAAAGAAATTATTGATTGACGATCCATCTGATTTTAAATTTCATGCAGCCTACATGGCCTATTCTAAGACATGGGACAAATTATCTTCTCCAGAAACAAAAAAAGAATTGAATGACATGCTGCTATCTTTGTCTAAGGACGAAATGAGCTATTCAAATTTCTACAGAACCTTAGATGAATACAGAAGACAAGGTTCTAAACACTACGAATTCTCTAGGCAACGCATAGAAACCCAGAGAAAAAGAGACTGGAGACAGAAACAGACCCGAAGCCAAAGAAACCAAAGACACAGACACTGAAGTTTCAGTTTAGGATTTATAAGGCATTAATTATTGCGTCTGTGACCTGCTTGGTGGACGAAGAGCCTCCGAGGTCAGGAGTCAAAATTTTTCCTTCTTGAAGGACAGATACGATGGCGTTTTCGATGCGTTCAGCCCATCTGTTTTCGCCAAGGTAATCCAGCATCATCTTGGATGCCATTATTGCTGCCATGGGATTTGCTATGTTCTTTCCTGCAAGCCTTGGGGCGGAACCGTGAACGGGCTCAAAGAGAGCGAAGTCTGTTCCTATGTTAGCGCTGGGCGCTAACCCTAATCCTCCAACTAGGCCAGCTGATTCGTCTGACAGGATGTCTCCGAAAAGGTTCGAGGTTACGATCACGTCAAAGATGGTTGGCTTAAGAACGAGACGCATGGCTGTAACATCAACGAAAGCCTCTTCAACCACTACATCAGGATAATCTTCCGCAACCTTCCGCGCAACTTCGAGAAAGAGACCATCTGACACACGTAGCACATTCGCTTTGGTCACCACAGTTATCTTCTTGCGCCGCTTCATAGCCAACTCAAAAGCAAATCGTGTAATCCGCTCAGTTGCCTTCCGCGTAATCACCCTCATGGTGTATGCAGAATCGGGCAGCTTGAATTCCCATCCGCTGTACATTCCTTCAGTGTTTTCCCGCACAATCACCAGATCAACATCCTTCATGCCCTTCTGGGTTGGATAGCTTTTTGCGGGTCTAACATTAGCATACAATCCCAAGGCACGCCTCAACATTATAATCGCGCTTTTGTAGCCTGGAACACCCACAGGGGTTGTTGTTGCTCCGAAGAGGCAAGCTTGAGTCTCACGCACCCCAGCCAAAACATCGTCAGGAACTGGAGTCCCAGTTTTTTTCCATACTTCAAAGCCGATCTCAAAGTATCGGCAATCAAAAGTCAGGTCAGTGCTTTCCAGTAACCGGACAGCTTCAGGAACAACCTCACCGCCGATTCCAGGACCAGGAATAACAGCCAATTTATACGTTGTCATATCCATCACTTCTCAGAAAATTGACTAAGCCGCCACTATCAACAATCTTCTGCATGAACGATGGCAACGGCTTCACCTTAAGAACTATTCCTTTAGTCTTATCTCGTATATCGCCAGTTTTGAAGTCAATCTCAACTGCGTCGCCGTCATCAATCTTGTCAGTGTCTTCGCAAACAAAGAGAGGCAACCCAATGTTTATGGCGTTTCTAAAGAATATTCGAGCAAAGGATTTAGCTACTACAGCGCTGACTCCAGCAGCCTTTATCGCAACAGGAGAATGCTCCCGCGACGAGCCACACCCAAAATTGTATCCCGCAACAATCACGTCCCCCTCTTGAACTTCCTTAGCGAATTCTGGACGGTACTCAATGAAGGCTATTTCGCCCAACCGTTTCTTGTCGGTTGTTACTGTGTATCTTCCGGGCGTGATAACGTCCGTGTTTATGTCGTCCCCAAACTTCCATGCTCTCATATGTAATCCCTCGGATCAGCAATCTTTCCAGCTAAAGCGGACGCCGCAACTGTTGCTGGAGAAGCTAAAATGATGTCTGCTTTCGGGTCGCCCATTCTTCCGGTGAAGTTTCGGTTCTGGCTTGAAACACACGTCTCTCCCTCACACAAAACTCCTTCGTGTCTGCCAATGCATGGACCACAGCTGGCATTGCATACTGTTGCGCCTGCCTTAACCAGTTCCTGCAGGTATCCCTTCTCTAAGGCTGCAAAATAGATGTCCTCAGAAGCAGGAGACACTATAAGCCTGACGTTTCGAGCAATCTTCTTTCCTTTGAGTATTCTTGTGGCAACTTCTATGTCGTCTAAGCGTCCGTTAGTGCAGGTTCCCAAGAAGGCTTGGTCTATGGTCCTTCCCTCAACCGCAGAGACGGGCTCCACATTGTCTACTGCAGGAGGAAGAGCAACTTGGGGCTCGATGGCTCCAACATCTATCTCATACTCGTCATTGTATGATGCATCCTTGTCGCTTCTGAATGTTTTTCCAGTTCGTCCATTCAGAAACTCGAAGGTTTTTTGGTCAGCCTCAATGATGCCGTTTTTGCCGCCCATCTCAATAGCCATGTTACACAAAGTCAAACGAGAGGAAACACTTGCGTTCTTGACGTAGTCTCCAGTGAACTCGCAGGCTTTGTACAGGGCTCCAGCGGCTCCAACATCGCCGACAATACTGAGGATAACGTCCTTGGCGTAGACGCCCTTCGGTGGTGAGCCAGTTAGATTGAATTTCAGGCTTTCAGGAACCTTGAACCAGCATTTTCCAGTAGCCATGACGCCCCCAATGTCGGTTGAACCTAAGCCAGTTGTGAAGGCTCCTAAAGCTCCTTCAGTGCAGGTGTGAGAGTCAGCCCCAACAACTACGTCCCCTGGGGACACAAACTTTTCGACCAAGAGCTGATGGCAAACTCCGTTTGTGAAGAAACCTGAAAGTTGTTGGTCTGCCACGAATTTTCTTGATTTCTGGTGGAGTGTTGCTCCTGCTACCGTGGGCGCGGGAAAGAAGTGGTCAAACACGATTATGACTTTGTCTTTGTTGAATACTTTGTCTGTGATGCTGTAGAAAGCTTCGATTGCCAAGGGGGCTGTGGAGTCGTGTGCCATAACATAGTTTACGTCGGCGACCACAAAGTCTCCGGGAGACACTGTTTTCTGGTGGGACGCGTGGGCTAAGATTTTTTCAGTTATTGTAGAAGCCATGAGCCTCAACGCTTTTCAATTTCTGCTAACATTTCTTTAAGTTCATCAGGCGTATAGGAGCTTCGTCTTGCTCCACTGGAATATACTGCCTTTATTTTATTAAGAACCTTCTTCGCCGTCTCTTCCGAGATTTTTGTTTTCAGTTCCTTTTCTGCAACATACATTATTCCGTGTCTTCCACTCAGTTCATCTATGTACACTCTTCGTCTCTGTCCCACCAGTCTGGGTGGATAAAACTCGTATGTTGTGGGGTTAACGAGGACTCCATGCTGGTGTATGCCTGAGCTGTGGGCAGTCACGTTTTCTCCAGTTATTGGCTTGTGAGGCGGCATATTCACTCCTGTAAGGTCCTCAACAAGTTTTGAGAGCGAAGTTAGTTGGGTCATCTCAAAGGGGCTGGTTCCGAAGATTATGTGTAGTGCAGGAATAAATTCCTCTGTAACCGTTATTCCGGCTCTTTCGCCGATACCATTTACGCTTGTTGACACCGTTGATGCGCCAGCCGCAACTGCCGCCAAAGAGTTAGCCAAAGCCAACCCGAGGTCGTTGTGGCAGTGAACCTCAATGGGTATGTCTACAACGCTTCCGATTTCTTTCACCAGAAACGCCATGCCATTAGGACCAGCACAACCCAGAGTGTCTACAACTCTTGCCCGATCTGCTCCTGCCTCTTCAGCGGTTTTGTAGGCTTTCTTCAAGAAATTCAAGTCGTTTTCTCTGGTTGTATCCTCTGCGCTGTAGATAACGAAGAGTCCATAACTTTCGGCGTAGCTAATCATCTCAGCCAGCTTTTCCAGATACGTTTCTTGGGTCATGCCACCGAACTTGTATTTCCTGTGATAAGGCGATATTGACAGGGAAACTACGATGCCGTCGGCTCCCACATCCGCAACAGCATCAATGTCCTCCTTTTTTGCTCGGGCAAAAGCGGAAAGCTGAGCATCCAAGTTCAGGTCAAGAATGGATTTGATGCATTTTCTCTGTTTTTCTGAGGCGGCTGGGAATCCTGATTCTATCTGCTGTATTCCAACTTCGTCCAGTTTCTTGGCTATCTCCAGCTTGTTTTCTATGGTGAAGATTACGCTTGGAGTCTGTTCCCCCTCCCGTAGGGTGCTGTCGTGGACGATGTACTCGTCTAGTTGTGGGGGGTTGAAGTTGGCAAAGTTATAGGGGCTTGGAAGGATTCCCTCTCTTCCTAATCGCTTTAGCAGTTTTTGCCCCTGTTCATCAAGATATTCTTCTTCCAAATTGGTAAGCCGCCCTTTTCACACTATTTTGCTGAATCAAGTTTCCGAAGAATACAAAACGCACAAATATATATACTTTATGTAAAATTGCCGCGGTTAGAATACGAAAAGCTTACCCTAAATTCTGAAACCGTAACCATGTATGAACCAATCGAGCTTGACGTTTTACCAGCTACGCAAGATGATCATAGTATTTGTGTCTGAGACGCCAGCTAAGCGCCGTATCTTTTCGAGACACTCGTTAACCTCTGTGATGTTAAAGCCCGATATGATAGCCGCAATATCATATTCGCCAGTAATCTCATACACTGTCTCAACGTTCGCAAGCTGCTTCAATGCCCTGGAAACATCAGAAGTCGGCAAAGAAGGATTCACTGAAAGCAAAGCGATTGCCTCTGCGCCTTCTGCAAGCCCAACCTTAACAGTGAAGCGTCGTATTGCGCCGGCATCAACAAGGGCTTTGATTCTTTTCCGAACTGCGCCCTCGGACAAGCCAATTCTTTTTCCGATGTTGCTGTAGGTGGCTCTGCCATCATGCTTCAGAATTTCGATTATTGCCCTGTCAACGTCATCCATGTCCTTCACCCTGATATAATATCTATGCGGAAAAATTTAACGATTTCTGAACAAATAACGGGAGATTTGTAACGATTTCCGCATCACGGTTCCCCTTTTCCCACTGGAAAACGGAACAGCATTTTGGGCGCCACAGCATTGAGCCTACGAATTTCGTATAATAAGTTGGAAAACGTGCAAAACTATCCGCCATTAATCCGAAATTCTTATAAATAGCAACATTTTCTATAATGGCTCACTTAACCAAAGAGGTGTAGGTATTGAAGAAAGCCAACTGTCCCGATTGCGACGCGGAAATAGAAGTCCAAGATGACGTCATGAAAGGCGAGATTCTCAGCTGCCCCAGCTGCGGTCTTGAACTGGAAGTGACCAACAACAAAGGAGACTCCGTGGAGCTTAAAGAATTAGGGATTGAAGGAGAAGACTGGGGAGAATAGGTTACCCCACAATATTTCTTTTTACGTTCACATACGAAACAGAAAAGAAGCAGACCGATAAACACTTATGGGTCATAAACTGTTTGAAGCGAGGAAGTAAGAACAGAGATGGTCATCGGAATTTTATTTGAGAGCTCCGAAACCGACGAAAAAGGCATCAAAATGACTGCGGAGCAGATGGGAATAGACCTAGTTTACATCCCCTTCCGCAAAGTTGCAGTTCGCCTAGACGCGCATGGTTACAGCATCCGAACCAAAGCAAAGGACTACACCAAAGTACTCAAAGACATCAAAGTCGTGCTAAACAGGGCACAAAGCAAGAACCGCAGACTCTTCGCAGCCAACGTTCTGGAAGCCTTCGGCAAACACGTGATAAATCCACAATGCGTAGAATATGCCTGCTTCAGCAAACTGAGAACTTTACTTCATTTCTGGCAGGCAGGACTCCCGACTCCTGAAACAGTTTATGTTCCAGTTGATTCCAGCGAAAAAACCTTGGATGGAAGGGAAATCCGTAATGAGGGAGACATAGCAGACCTGTTCTTGATGGAGTTGGATCATGAGAACATTGTAATCAAACCTGACGCCGGGACTCATGGAAAAGGCGTTCAGTTAGCCAAAGAACGTAATGAACTGTTGCCGATTCTGCGGGACATTCAGCCGTCGATAATCAATCCTGTCGGCGTCCTCGCTCAGAAGCTCGTCCAGAAATGGTTCTACGACCTCAGAATCATAGTCACCAAAGAGAATGGAAAGCAGCCATACTGCTATCCCACAGCGCTGGCACGAGCAGGATTCAAGGACTTTAGGACAAACACGTTCCTAGGCAATATGGTGGTTGGCGTAAACTTGCCAGCCCACATCCAAGAAGTTGCAGCCAAATGTGGCGCAGCCATGGGAGGCGACAGCAAAGCATACCTTTTAGCTTTCGATGCCATGATTGGCGTGAACGGAAACAAGGACATTGACGATGAACATCTGATGGCAGAGTTTGAGAAGCTTGAGCCTTCCTTCAATGCTGTGAAGAAGGTGAAAGGTGATAAGACAAAGCGAACTTCATTCCCAGAATGGAACAAGAAACTGGAGAGGGCTTTTGAGCACTACAAAAGCCAAGAAGCCTACCTGTACATCAAGGACGTTATCGAGGACAGCATGGAAAAGAATAAGCACAGTATAGTGTTCCATGAGGCTAACGCTTGCCCCGAATTCTGGGAACAAACCCGATTAGCTGCTGGGATAAACTTGGCAGAGCCCCTGCTAAGAGGAGCCCAGAGCATAATAGATTCGGAATAGAGGAGAAAAAAATGAAAGTTGGAGTAATTGGCGGATCAGGATACGTGGGCGGAGAATTAGCAAGACTGCTACTGCCTCATCCAGAAGTAGAATTAACTACAGTAACATCCCGCGCAAACGCAGGAGAATTCATCTTCACTGTTCACCCTAACCTCAGAGGAGCCACCCAACTGAAATTCACGCTCCCAAACGTCTCCCAAGTTGCAGACAACTGTGACTTGGTATTTGCTGCAATGCCCCACGGCAAATCAGTAGAATTGGTTCCACAGTTGCTAGAAACGGGAGTGAAAGTCATCGACATGAGCGCAGATTACCGCCTGAATAATCCAGCTGATTACGACAAATGGTACGGCTGGAAGCACACTCACCCAGAACTACTAGAGGAGGCAGTTTACGGTTGCCCTGAGCTTCACCGCCAAGAAATCAAGGACGCCCAACTAGTAGCGTGCCCCGGGTGCATGTCCACAGCCACGATTCTGGGATTAGCGCCTCTCGTTAAGGCGGGCGTAATCGAAAAGAACAGAATAGTGGCTGACGTGAAGATTGGTTCCTCGGGTGCAGGGCAAAAGCCTACTGTTGCGTCTCATCATCCTGAAAGAGCAGGTGGCGTGCGACCCTACAAGGTGGCGGACCATAGGCACGTAGCAGAGGTTGAACAGGAACTAAATCTGCTAACTGACGAAAAAGTCACAGTTTCTTTTACGCCCCATGCAGTGAATATGATCCGTGGCATTCTTTCAACAATTCATGCTTACCTCAAGAAGCCAGTGACCGACAGGGACATGTGGAAGCTTTATCGTTCCATGTACCAGGACGAGCATTTCATACGTTTTGTAAAGTTCAAGAAGGGACCTTACCAGCTGCCAAACCCCAAAATTACAATGGGAACAAACTATGTTGACATTGGCTTTGAGGTGGACCCCCGCACACGAAGAATCATTGTGTTCTCTGCCATTGACAACCTCATGAGGGGCGCGTCTGGTCAAGGAGTCCAGTGCATGAACCTTATGATTGGCGTAGATGAAAAAACGGGGATAAATCAACAAGGTTTTCATCCGATGTGATAAAAAATGTTGATTGTAGTTAAGGTTGGCGGAAGCATCCTTGAAGAGGTGCCAGCTGAACTGGTATCCGACATAAAGAACGTTCTTTCTGACCATCAACTTGTTCTGGTTCATGGTGGAGGAAAGGGCGTCACAGCAATAGCCTCTAAGCTGGGCAAAGAGCAGAAGTTCGTGTTTTCGCCAAAAGGCTTCCGCAGCCGATACACAGACAAGGAGACCATGGAAATATTCACCATGGTAATGGCAGGCAAAATCAACAAGAAGATAGTCACAGCACTTATGAAGCAGAAGATACCGGTTGTTGGGCTTTCAGGCTTGGACGGATTCCTCGTGCAGGCAACAAGAAAGAAGCGCCTAATCATAGTTGATGAACAGAACAGAAAGCGGGTGATTGACGGCGGCTACACAGGAAAGGTTAACCAAATCAACGTTTCCTTGCTACAACTCCTACTGGAGAACGGGTTTGTGCCATTGGTTTCTCCGATTGCCTCAAGCGAAGAGTTTGAGCCCCTTAACGTTGATGCTGACCGCACCGCAGCCAACATCGCTGGAGCCTTGAAGGCAGATAAGCTGGTTTTGTTAACGGACGTTGAAGGACTAAAGTTGAATGATAAGGTGGTTTCGAAGCTGTCTGCCGATGATGTTGAGGATAAGCTGAAGAAGATTGGGGGCGGCATGATAACCAAAGTTTACGCTGCTCAGGAAGCATTGAATCAGGGCGTTGGCGAAGTGGTCATCTGTTCTGGCGTCCGAAAGAATCCGATTTCTTCCGCTTTGAACCATGAAGGTGGTACGGTGATAAGCCGTGAATGAAAAAGAAGTAATTGATGCAGAAGAACAAATCATGGCAAACACCTTCGCCAAACGAAATCTTGTGTTAATAAGGGGTAAAGGAGCCACGGTTTGGGACATCAACGGCAACGAATACATAGACTGCACAGGCAGCTACGGAGTCGCCGTTGTTGGTCACTGCCACCCAAAAGTTGTGAAGGCAGTACAGAAGCAAGTGGAAACACTCATCGCCTGTCACGCATCCTTCTACAATGACGCCCGGTCAGAGCTTCTAAAGAAACTTATCCAGTTAGCTCCTAAGGGACTGGACAAGGTTTTTCTTTCTAACAGCGGCGCCGAGGCAGTTGAGTGCGCCATCAAGTTGGCCAGAAAAGCTTCAGGCAAAACCGAAATAATCGCCATGATGGGAGCCTTTCACGGCAAGACCATGGGCGCTCTTTCTGCAACATGGAAAAAGAAGTATCGAACGCCTTTCATGCCCTTGGTTCCGGGCTTCAAGCATGTTCCTGCAAACAATCTTGAGAAGCTACGGCAAGCCATCACTGACAACACTGCAGCAGTAATTGTTGAGCCTATCAGGGGAGAGGGCGGAATTCATGTTCCTTCGGACGGTTTTCTTTCTGGAGTTAGGAAGCTCTGTGACGAGAAAGGTGTGCTGCTGATTTTTGATGAGGTGCAGACTGATTTTGGTCGCACCGGCAAGGTTTTCGCCTGTGAACACTGGAACGTAGTTCCTGACATCCTGTGCCTTGCCAAGTCTGTTGCTGGCGGAATTCCCATGGGCGCAACCTTTGCCAAGGAGAAGGTTATGTCTGCTTTCAATCGGGGAGAGCATTCAAGCACCTTCAGCGGTAATCCCTTGGTTTGTGCTGCCGCTTCTGCTGCAATAGATGTGCTTATTGAGGAGAAGCTTCCGGAAAGGGCAGCGACTCTTGGACAATACTTCAGGGGCAAGCTGGAGGGTTTGGCTAAGAAGTACAAGATTGTCAGGGAGGTTCGGGGTTTGGGGCTCATGCTGGGGATGGAGATGCGGTTTGACGTTTACAATATACTGCTTGGGTGTATGGACAGGGGTGTTCTTGTTCTGGACGCTGGAAGAAATGTTGTCCGGTTTCTGCCGCCCCTAGTCATCGAGAAGCAGCAAATCGACAGGGTCGTTGAAGTCTTAGATGAAGTATTGGCAGGGGAGAACAAATGAGTGACGACTATGCCGTTGATTTACTGACTCGCATGATAAAGATTTACAGTCCCTCTGGTAAGGAAGAGGAGATTTCCCTGTTTTTGGCTGACGAAATGACGAAACTGGGTTTCCGAGTTCACAGGGATGAAATAGGAAACGTTATCGGCGAAATAGGTGAAGGCTCTCCTGTTGTTCTGCTGTGTGGGCACATGGACACAGTTGAGGGAAAAATTCCAGTCAGAGTTGAGGAGGGACAACTGTATGGCAGAGGCTCCGTGGACGCAAAAGGTCCTTTAGCTGCCATGATTGTAGCTGCCTCCACCTTTTTCAAGGATGGTTTTCCAGGTAAGATTCTGGTTGTTGGCGTCGTGGATGAGGAAAAGGGCGGCACAGGAATCCAGCACTTTGTTGAAGAAGGAATTCAACCAGATTACGCCATTTTCGGCGAACCAAGCGGCTTGGAGAAGATTGTTTTCGGCTACAAGGGCATTGTAACTGTGAAGGTTACTGTTGAGACACCTTCAGGGCATTCTGCTGCGCCTTGGCTCTTTGATAATGCCATTGAGAAGGCTATGGAGTTCTGGAGGCAGATTCGTAAGCTTCATTTGCGGGAGGAGAAGCTGAAGAGCCGCTTCTACTCGATTACATCCTGCTTGACGGGAATTAAGGGCGGTAACCATTCTGCATCCTTTATTCCCTCAGAGTGCGAGATTATTGTTCAGTTGCGGATTCCCCCTCAGCTTACGCCCGATGTTGTGTTTGAGGAGGTAAAGCGGAAGATTGACCGCTACAAAGTGACTAACCCGAAGGTCAAAGTGTCAGTGGAGATGGTTGATGTTGCCAAAGCCTTTGAGGCTGACCGCAGGTCTGTCATCGTCAGAGCTTTAGCTTGGGGCATCAGAAAAACCACATTGAATTATGCCTCTTTTTCACGGAAAACTGGCACAGGAGACATGAACGTTCTCGGGAATGCCCTGAAGATTCCGGTGGTTACGTATGGACCAGGAGACTCTCGGCTAGATCATACACCCAACGAGCACATAGATATTCAAGAATACTTGAAAAGCATCGAAGTTCTAAGGAAAGCCCTCAAGAAGTTGCCCGACTTCGTGAAGAAACAGAAAAAAAGATAACAAGCAACCATATAGGTCCAGCATCATCATACAAGTAGTTTTGTTCATTTTTTCAAGGTTCAATACCAGAAAATCATACTTAGCTCCACTCACGGAACAAAAGGTTCAAACTCTGCAACAACAAACAGTCATGTTGATAGCTTACGCTTTCTCCATTTCAATCCTTCAGCCAAAAACACAACAGCAGACACTATAGTTACAACGGTCAAAAGCCAAAATGACCCCTCAACTGATGAATTCGTTAAAATGTGAAGCAGCAAAATAGCAATTTCGATAGCTAAAACAACCAAAAAAACGAGCCCAAACAGGATAAACCGAGGGATGAGGTGTTTTCCTATCCACACATATCCTTTGATTCCAATTTTTTCTTTAACAACATAGTTACTATACTCGTCCTTGCTCACCAAATTCATGTCTATGAGTTTCTGCAGATTCCTGTAAGCAACACTCGGGCTTGTTAATTTCGCACCCCTCATCACTTCTCTGGGGCCAACAGGTTTCCCAGCCTTGATCAAATAGATGTATGTTCGCATTCCTGTTGCAGTTAGTTCATCTTCAGGCTCCATGTTTCATTGACCTGCTTTGTCTAAGAGATACAATATAGTAATGTCATCTTTTAAGTAAATTTTCGTGCCCAAACAACAAAAATCACGTTTTTATATAACTTCATCATTGATGTATTTTGGGCGGATTTCATGGCTTTAGTTTATGTTTTGATGAACACCGAACCGAGTCAAATGGAAAGCGTTGTAGAGGAAATAAAAGAGATCAAGGGCGTAGTAGAGGCATACATGGTTTACGGAACCTACGACATCTGCGCGAAAGTCAGCGCCGAGTTGCCTAAGGACCTTAAGGGAATAGTCCAGAAAATCAGAAGCAAAGACAACGTCCTGAATACCCTAACTCTGATGGTTGTTCATTAGCAGAGCACTCACGGAAGAGAGGCAGGGCACCCGCTTTTTAGATGCCATATTTTGTTCTAACGTGATTTTGGATAAGATAGAGCACAGTTACGAGACTGTATGGAATCTCCACTATAGCAGCTGTTTTAATGATGCCCAGAAAAGTTAGCAAATCAAGTACTGCTAGAGCATCTGCGATTATGACAAACAATGAGACAGCTACGGTTCCAATCCATCCTAAACGTTTACCCTTCCAAAGCAAATAGTTGAAAAGGAGTGTCAATATCCCGTAAATGAGCGTGTAGAAGCTAAAAACAGAGGAAGAAGTTATTGAAACGTAGCTTCCTAACACCAACACTAAACCAAAAAATGTGTGAATCAAGCCATTAATAACCTGAATAGCCACCAGAACGCCAATTCCCAGAAAACGTCCTCTAAAAGTAACAACCCTATCAGGTTTTTTCATACTTAAAACCTGCACAAAAGCCACTAAATAAGCAATCGGTCAAATACAAAAAAGAAAAATGAAAAGAGGATACCGAAAACTTTTGCAGTCTAAACAGTCAAGAGCTGAGCTATTGGTAGCTTTGCCACTTGCTTTTCAGTGCGGTGTCCTGAATAGTTTTCATTACGTAGTCGGCAAATTCTGCTCCAGTAGCACCATCTGATCTTCCGGTTACAGTCACCTTTTTTTCGTACTGTCCGCAGACGTCAAGAGCCATCTCAAGTTTCTTGGCTTCAGCAGCAAATCCGATGTGTTTCAGGAGCATGACTGTGGCTCTCAGGATGCTGGCTGGGTCAGCGTAATCGGCTCTTCCTTCCTCAACCATTCTTGGAGCTGAGCCGTGTATAGCCTCAAACATTGCGTATCTTTTGCCGATGTTGGCGCTTCCAGCTGTGCCAACACCTCCCTGGAATTCAGCGGCTTCGTCAGTAATTATGTCTCCGTAAAGGTTTGGCAGAACTACAACCCTGAACTGGGTTCGTCTTTTCGGGTCCACAAGCTTGGCAGTCATGATGTCAACAAACCAGTCATCCCATTCCACGTCAGGATAACGTTTAGCCACCTGCTCTGCCACGCTAAGGAATTTTCCGTCAGTTGTTTTCACTACATTAGCCTTGGTTACAACAGTTACCTTATTGATGTTGTTCTTCTTGGCATAATCAAAGGCCATCTGGACAATTCTTTCAGAACCCTGTGTAGTAATTACCTTGAAGTCAACAGCAAGATCGTCAGTGACGTTTACTCCTCTGCCCCCAAGTATGTACGCACCCTCTGTGTTCTCTCTGAAGAATATCCAATCTATTCCTTCTTCTGGAACACTTACTGGTCTCACGTTCGCAAACAAATCAAGAATCCGCCGCATAGCAACGTTAGCGCTCTCGATGTTCGGCCATTTGTCTCCCTTCTTAGGAGTATATGTTGGACCCTTGAGGAGAACATGGCATTTTTTAATCTCCGCCAAAACGTCATCAGGTATAGTCTTCATGACTTTCGCCCTGTTTTCGATGGTTAAGCCCTCGATGACTTTTAGTTGGGCTTTACCGTGGGCTACCTCTTTTTTCAGCAAAAACTCTAGAACCCGCTGGGCTTCTTTAGTGATGAAGGGACCAATACCGTCTCCGCCAATAATTCCGACTACTATTGGCTTCAGTTTGGCGTAGTCCATCCAGTCTTCCGCTTTTTTCATCTGTTCGACTCTTTCAAGCTGTTCTTCAAGCAGCTTTCCGAAATGTTCCTTTGCCTCTTCAATTTCTTTATTCATTTCTATTTCTTCCATTTTCTAGTTTTTATTTTATTTCTTCCTTCTTAGGAGGAGCATAAAGAATGTCATTCCATGGATGCCTGTACAGGTTTTCCTTAAGACGCTTTTGATCTAGGATATGACCCATGAATCCGATGCTGCGCCCAAGCACAAACAGTCCATTTAGGGCTCCAGTTTCGATGATTTCACTGATTTCTTGTTTTGAGAAATTTAAGCTGTTAAGCATATCAACAAAAAGAATTCCTACACAGCCATCTACGTTCAATATTAGGTTGTCTCTTTTTGCGGTGGTTATCTTCTCAACAATTAGGGCGTAATCCAGATACTCGGTTTTCGGGAAATTTTCTCTTGCATACTTTTTGAGAAGCTCCACACGTTTGTCTGGGTTAATCACTGACTTGACACGATGACCGATTCCAGGAATCAGTATGTCCATGGCCTTCATTTCATCAACCATTTCTCTGGGCTCCTTGCCTTCATCATGGAACTTCTTGAACCAGTATGCTGCCCCGTCAATGGCGCCTCCGAAACGTGGACCAATCGTCAAAAGGCCACTAACTAAGGAGGATATAAGGTCCTTTCCAGCTCTTGCAGATATTATGGCGTTGTGGGCGCCTGACACTGCAGGACCATGGTCAGCCACTATCTGCAAAACAAGTTCGATAAAGCCTGTTCCCCATTTCGGAAGTTCTTTTTTGAACCACAGAAGCCCTATGACTCCGCCGATTCCGTAGCCTTTTTCTATGACATCAGTTAAAGGCACACTAGCATACATGGGCTGATCTCCCCGCTCGTCAGTGACTGTGCTGACAAAATGGGTTGGCACCCTCACCAGTCCCTCAGCTATAGCAGTGCTTAAGTCCATGGGAGTTTTTCTGGGCTCCCTATCTGGCTTGGGTGTAACTTTTCCTTCTTTCACCAGCTTGTCAAAAGTTTCTTTGATTTTTTTGCCCAAATCATCAAAAGAATCAGGGACGACAGCGCCAGCTTCTTTCAAAGCCTTATTTTTTGCGTCAGCCGTTTCCAAATCAGTTCTCGCTTTTGCCCCCGCATGACCAAACTGTACGCCAGCTGAGAACATTTTTGAGCATGTTCCAATGCACCATGCAACCACTGGCTTCGTGATTTTTCCAGTTTTCAGCGCGTTTACAACGTCATATTCATCTCTGCCTCCGACCTCGCCGAGGAGAACAATCATGGCTGCATCTGGGTCCTGTTGGAATCTCATTACGTGGTCTATGAAGGTACTGCCGGGATAGAGGTCTCCTCCAATGGCTATTCCTTCGTAGACGCCGTCGCTGTTTCGGGAAACAATGTTATTTAGCTCGTTCAGCAGTCCACCTGACTTCGAAACAAAGGCAACGCTTCCTGGACGGTGCAGACGAGAGGCTATGATGTTGTCGATCATGCCGCCGGTGTTTCCTATCTTGAAGGCTCCGCCCTTGATTGCGCCAACTGTTGCAGGACCGATTATCCATTTTCCTTTCTGTTTCGCAAGGGCAACAAGCTCTCTTGTGTATCTTTCAGGGATTCCCTCTGCAATGATTGCGACTGTGCGGATGCTATCGATCTCTAGGGCTTCTTTTGTCCTAGGATAAGCTGACCTGAAGGACGCGAAATTAACCATCACATCAGCTTGAGGATGTTTCTCTGCTGCTTCTTTGATTGTTGTGTACATTGGCAAAATGATTTCTTCAGGTCCCCAGAAGCATTTGTGGTATCCACCTCTTGTTGGGTTAACAATCGCTACGATGCTGGGGGTCTTTCTTTCACATGCGTAGTCGAAGTCAAGCATCCTTTGGATAGCTCTTTGCTGGTATCCAAAGATGATGGCTTGTGTGTTTTTATCAAATAGTTTGTAGTTACTCATATTTTCACGCACCTGCATTTCCTTTAAGCGCCATCGGAACTATTGAGGTCATGTGGGCTTCGGGTCCAAACACTTCGATTGGAACACCAAGGGTTTTGCCAAGCTCTTTCATGTTTTTCAGTCCTTCCGGATAGTTTGGTCCGCCCCTACGAACAAAAATCTTGACCTTGTTGTCGATGAGTTTTTGCTTGTATTCTTTTAGTGCCTTTATTATGCCCGTGAAGGTCTTAGTGACGTCAGTGAAGTTTGCGATGCCGCCTCCAATAATCAGAATTTTTCCTTTAGAATTCTTTTCTCTTGTCATGAGGTCAAGAATTGTTTTTGTGTACTGGTAGGTTTCGTCCGTGGAGGGGTTGCCGCTGTATTCTCCGTAATTGGCTAACTCATCCTTGAAGCCTAAATCAAAAACGGTGTCAGTGTAAACGACACTGGCACCGCCACCCGCAACTAACGTCCACACTCTGCCGCTTGAATTCAGTACAGTCAGCTTCATTGAAGCACCGCTTTTTTCATCCAAATCCTTAACGAATCTTTCTTCCTTTGTAAGTCCTCTTCCGAAGGGCGCTGGAAACTCTATGTCGCCCCATTTGTTGCCGCACACGAATTGGGCTGTGTCATCGAGGCGCGCAACCGTATCGAGGGGTATGAAGACGTCTTTGGTCATTGCCATGGGGTTTATTTCAAGATAGGCGTAGCCCAAGTCTGCATAGAACTTGAACAAGCCTTTGATGAACTGGGTTATCATGGGTTTTTCTTCTTCAGGAATTTCTTTGGGCAGTTTCGCTGCTATTTCGATGTCGTCGATGCTTGAGAGAATTGGAACCTGTATTGTTACAACAGTGTCCCAAACTGCCTCAATTTCCACGCCTCCGTGCGCCGAGAAATAGATAGCGTCACCTTCCCTGTTGGATGTTATGGCAACATAGTATTCCTTGTTTTTGTCATGGGGAACAAAGGGTTCGATAAGAAAGAGGGTGAGCATGTCTGTAACTTTTCCTATCGTAACATCTTTGTTCATGCGCTCATTTAGCCAACTCTTTGCTTCATCAAAGGTGGCGTTAAGAAGTATGAGGTTGTGTTTTCCTCTTTTTCCAATCAGTTGATCTGGCTTGACAACCAGCTTTTCTTGTTTCAGCCAAGGATTCTGTTTGGCAAGCTCATCCATGTTTGTTTTTGGGTCAACCAAAACTATTTTTCCATCATATTTTGCGATGTTTGGAAAATATTCTGTCCAATATTTTGCCATCATCTTTTTTCCATGAAATTCACGAATTCCTCTTTGAGCCATTTCTTTGTCTCCTTCAATTAGCCTTCATTCTGTCACTTGTTTTTGATGTAAGAAAGCATTCCGCCTGCAAGGAGAATGTTCCTCTGCCTTTCTGATAGTTCATAATTTACTTCAAACTGTTTTCCTTTTGTAAGATTCTTTACGATTAGTGGCTTATTCTGTGACAGCACTTTTCTGATGTCTGGAATCTCCAGTTCGTCTCCAGAGTCTATCTGGTCATAATCTGATTCTGTTTTGAAGGTTAAGGGGATGATTCCGAAGTTGATTAGGTTTGCTGAGTGTATTCTTTCAAAGGATTTGGCGATGACCGCTTTTACTCCCAGAAACATTGGGCACAGGGCTGCGTGTTCCCTTGAGGAGCCTTGACCGTAGCTTAGTCCGCCTACGATGATGTTGTGTTTTCCATTGTCCCTGTTTTCTGATGCTCTCGTGTAGAAGGTGTCATCCACTATTTCAAACACGAACTCAGAGTACTTTGGTACGTTAGATCGGTACTTCATCCTGCTACCCGCGGGGATGATGTGGTCTGTGGTGATTTTGTCACCCACCTTGATGGTGACGACTCCAGAGATTGATTCTGGCATAGGAGGATTAGACGGCGGGTCTCCAATGTTTGGACCACGGTATATCTTAACATCTTCTGGAGTTTTTGAAGGCAAAAGAATCATGCTGTCGTCAATGTAGAATTTCTCTGGCATCTCCACTGATGGATAATCGATTCCAAGGTCTCTTGGGTCAGTCATTTTGCCTGTTAGGAGTGACGCAGTGGCTGTTTCAGGGCTTGTCAAGTACAGGTTTGCAGTTTTTGTTCCGGAACGTCCAAAAAAGTTCCTGTTGGAGGTGCGGATTGACACTGCATCTGTTTGAGGCGACTGACTGTTTCCAATACAAAATCCGCAGACAGGCTCTGTGATTCTGGCGCCGGTGGAATAAAGGTCTGCTAAGGCGCCTTCTTTGACGAGGTTCTCGATTACCTGTTTTGAGCCTGGAGAGATAACGAAGCTGACTGAAGGGTGAACCTTTTTGCCTTTCAGGATTTTTGCTACAGTCATCAGGTCCTTGTATGAAGAGTTTGTGCAGCTTCCGATGCATACCTGATTAACTTGCATTCCGCTGAGTTCTTTTACTGTTTTAATGTTGCCAGGGCTGTGTGGGTAGGCTACTAGCGGAACTATTTCGCTTAGGTCGATGTCAACTACCCTGTCGTATTCTGCGTCTGGGTCGGCTTTTACTTCAGTCCAGTCTTGTTCTCTGCCCTGAGCCTTCAGAAACTGTTTTGTGGTTTCGTCTGAGGGAAACACGGAAGTGGTGACTCCACATTCTGCGCCCATGTTCGTGATGGTTGCCCGTTCAGGAACAGAAAGGGTTTTGGCTCCCTCGCCTCCATACTCGAAGACAGTGCCGACGTTGCCTTTTGTGGTGAAGGTCTCCAAAACCTTCAGAACCACGTCTTTTGCGGAGACCCAGGGTTTCAGTTTTCCCTTCAAGTTTATTTTTGTGACTTTTGGGCACGTAAGATAGAAGGGCTCGCCTCCCATGGCAACGGCAATGTCTAATCCTCCGGCTCCGATGGCAATCATGCCTAGTCCTCCCGCGGTTGGCGTGTGGCTGTCAGAGCCTAGCAGGGTTTTTCCTGGTTTTCCGAACCGTTCAAGGTGAACTTGATGGCAGATACCATTTCCTGCCCTCGACAACAGGATGCCATACTTGGCTGCGACAGACTGGAGGTAACGGTGGTCGTCTGCGTTCTCGAAGCCCACCTGGATAGTATTGTGGTCTATGTAGCTTACAGAAAGCTCAGTTTTGACTTTTGACAAACCCATTGCCTCAAACTGTAGGTATGCCATGGTTCCGGTTGCGTCCTGTGTCAAAGTCTGGTCAATTTTTATCGCAACTTCTTTGCCAGGTTCAAATCTTCCCTCTACTAGGTGCTCTTCTATTATCTTCTGGGTTATACTTTTACCCATGCATTTCCTCTCCTTTCAAACATTTTCGGGTGATTTTGCGTGAAGCCACGCAATCCTAAAAACCTCTTATTTCATCGTATTTCTAATATAAAACATTAACGAATGCCCACATCCACTGTACTTTTTTAGGCTCAATTGTTCCTGCATTAACTAAATAGAGCCTCAAAGTAACGACTGGAGCATAAAAAAGCGCTTTAACCAATAAACGGTATAGAGGTGGCAAAAAAGGACATAAGTTTTCATGCTAGTTTTCATGATAAAGGGTTTTATTTGGCGGTTCATGTCAGATATTAGAGCAGAATGGTGTGTTTGTGTTGAGGATTGCTTTTCAGGGTGAGCTTGGCGCCTACAGCGAGATGGCAGTTTACAGCTTTTTCGGCGAGTCTGTTGAGGTTAAGCCCTGCAAAAGCTTTGATGAAGTCTTCGAAAGCGTCAAAACAGGAGACGTAGACTACGGTGTCGTTCCCATCGAAAACTCCATCGAGGGCAGCGTAAACCGCACCTACGACCTGTTCCTCGAGTATGATTTGAAGGTCTGTGGAGAAATAATCATCAGAATAAGCCACTGCCTCATAGCCCACAAAGGCACCAAACTAGACCAAATCAAAACAGTTTACAGTCACCCTCAAGCCTTAGCTCAGTGCAGAAAGTTTCTGGAACAGCACAAACTCAGGGCAATCAGCACCTTCGACACTGCAGGCAGCGTAAAGATGCTTAAAGAAGAAAATCTGATGGACGCGGCAGCCATAGCCAGTGAAAGAGCCGCACAAATCTACGACATGACCATACTAGAAAAGGAGATAGAGGACATAAAAAACAACTCCACCCGATTCTTTGTGCTAGACAAAAAAGACTCCCCCTACTCTGGAGAGGACAAAACGTCAATAATCTTTGCAGCTAAATCTGTGCCCGGGGCACTGTACAAGATATTGAAGGAGTTTGCTGACAGGAACATAAACCTGACAAAAATCGAGTCCAGACCCACCAAAAGCACCCCATGGGAATACCATTTCTACCTAGACTTTGAGGGGCACAGAACTGAAACAAAACCGCAGCAAGCCCTAGAAAGCATCAGCGACAAAACAGTGTTCGTTAAAATCCTTGGCTCCTACAAGGCAGCAAACAAATCCAACTGTAAGCTCTAGGAATCAGACAACAGACGATACATAAGCCCATAATACTTCTCATAGTCAGGGTCAACTTCCCGTAGCCGCTTCTTAACCTGTTCCATTTTGTTTCTAAAGCCAGAACAGTCTTTTTGTTTCACCAGCTTGAGCCACTCTTCAACCTTGTCCAGAAACAGGTCTTCAATCTTCTCCATCTCAGGCAGGCTCATGTGAAGATTCGAATAGAATCCGGGCTCTTCAGCAGCGACAGCCCCAGCCAAAGTCAACAACATATTATAGGTTGCTCCACCCACCTTTTTCGCCTCAGCATAATCCGAATTATCTAGCAGAGCATCTCCTGCAACCAAACCAACAAAGTGGGGAAAACCTAAAACCAGCGACATCAACGTATCATGCCTTCTAGGCGCCATCAACGTCACCTTCGCATTCCGCGCCTCTAGCCAGTCTTTAAACTCCTCGGCGAAACGGTTCTCATCTTCTTGGACTGGAGTTAAAACAAAGTTATGTCCCTCAAGGCTTTTGGCTCCGGGACCAAAAACAGGGTGAGTGCCCAAGGTAACGCCCTTCGCGACGTATTTGTGGAGCAGATTCACGGGTATTTCTTTGATTGAGCTGATGTCCATGACAGTCTGACCTGCCTTGATGTGGGAGCCGACCTTTTTCAGGACAGGTTCCAAGCCATCCAAGGATACGCACAAGAGAATCCAGTCAGCGCTTTCAACAGCATCCACGATAGTGTCTGCCAATTCAACGCCTAACTCGTTTCTTAGAGCTTCTGCTTTGTTTCTGGTTCTGCTAGAAACAACTACAGAATAGCCTTCATCCTTGAAAAATCGTGCGAACCATCGACCCATCTTTCCTGCGCCAATAATTGCTACCCTCAAGGCAGAGCCTCACAAAGCGTCTCCAAACCTTCCTTAATCTTTTCCTCGCCCACAGTTAAAGCTATTCTGAAGTATTCACGGTAATCTCCGAAAGCGGTTCCAGGAGCCACAGCAACTCCCCTGTCCAGCAGGTCTAAGGCAAACTGCTCAGAATCCAGACCATCAACCTTTGGAAACAGATAAAAAGGTGCATCAGGACGGGAAAGCTTCATCTTCGCCTTGGAAAGAACGTTGATTGCAGCATCTGCCCTTAACCGAAACTGCTCTCTGACCGAATCCGCAATCTTTTTCCTAGACTCCAGTCCTTTCAGGGCGCCGTACTGGATGAATGCTGGAACACAGGTAGTAGTTATCTGGTTCAGCTTAATCAGCTTCTGAGCCAACTCCTTCTCAACAATGGCGTAGCCGATTCTCCAGCCCGTCATCGCAAAAATTTTGGAGAAACTGTTTATGAGTATCTGGTCATCACCAAAATCTAGGATGCTCTTAGCCTTGACGAAGCTTATGTCAGAGTACACCTCATCCGACATGACAGTGACGCCACTGCTTTTTGCGATCTGAACAATCTCGCTGAAGCTTTTCTCGTCAATAACCTTGCTTGTCGGATTGCTGGGACTATTAAGTATCAGCAGCCGCGTCTTTTCATCAATCAAGTTCTCCAGTTTCTCAACATCAATCTTCCAGTTAGACTCAAGGTCTCCCTTCAGAAAACGCAGCTCAGCCCCAACCCTTTTCGCGGCTAACTCGTAACTGGTCCAGTGAGGAGACGGAATAACAACGTTTTCTCCCTTCTTCAGCAACAGAAACATTAAAGAAAAAACAGCCCATTTTGAGCCAGAGGTCACCACAACATTATCCACTGAAACATTATGGATGCTCGCCAGCTCTTCCCGTAGCGCCTTCTCGCCAGCAGCAGAGGAGTATTTTGTCTTTCCCTTTTTCATGGCTTCATAGGCTGCTTCAATGATTTCAGGCGGCGTTGGCATATCTGGGTCTCCCAGATTGAATTTGATCATCTTCTTTCCTTGGTTCTCGAGGTGTATCGCTTTTTCGCTTATCTCATACAGCATTCTTCTCAACTCCCGAAGTAATCTAGAGCTGACGTTTTTCTCATCATGAATTGTGTGGCAATGCTTTAAGTTTTCTTATTCTGCGCCTTGGATAGAGACGCCCAAAGCAATTATTTGTTTGAAGATGGATTCAACTTTCTGGGGGTCAAGCCCTGATTCTAACGCTTTTGCCATGATGTGAACGTAAACTGCATCTTCTCTCCGAAGGTCCTTGACGGCGAGTCCTGTTTCTTTTTTGATTTTGCCGATACGTTTGCAGAGTTCTATTCTATCTTTTAGAAGGATGATAAGATTTTCATCGATTGCGTCAATCTTCTTCCTTAATCCCATAATACTCTCCAACAGCTTCAACTCCTAAAATTTTAGGTATAAATCCACCGCGAATCAGTTGATCAACCAGAACTATGGCAACCGAAGCTTCAACAGCTGGCACAGCTTTGGGCACAACACAGGGATCATGCCTGCCCTGCACCTGAATTGTTGTATCCTCCATCTTCGACAGGTCCACAGTTTGTTGCTCTTTCGAAATCGATGGAGTAGGCTTCACTGCCACTCTAACAACAAGAGGCACCCCAGAGGATAAGCCCCCTAAGACGCCGCCAGCGTTGTTGTTTAGCATCTCAATTTCTTCGTTGCACATCCTGTAAGGGTCATTGTTTTCTGAGCCCTTCATTTTTGCAGCCGCGAATCCTACACCGAACTCAACGCCCTTAACTGCGGGAACATCAAAAAGCGCCTTCCCGATTTCCGCGTCTAGAGAATCAAAGATGGGTTCACCGACCCCAACTGGAAGGCTAAAGGCGACACATTCAACGGTTCCGCCTACGCTGTCCCCCTCCTTTTTTGCACGTAGAATCGTTTCCTCCATCTTCTCTGCCAGTTCGGGGTCTGGGCATCTCACAGAGTTCGCGTAAATGTTCTCTCTAACTTCGCCAAGAGACAGGGTTGCCTCCAGTTCCACGTCTCCGATGGCTGTTGTGTATGCCAGAACTTCGACGTTGAAGACGTCTAGCAGTTTTTTTGCGATGGCACCAGCGATTATGAAGGCTACAGTGATTCTGCCTGAGAACCTTCCTCCGCCACGGTAATCATTGAATCCCATATACTTGACTCTAGCAGGATAGTCTGCGTGTCCAGGTCTAGGTGTATACTTTATCGAATCATAGTCGCCAGAAACAACCTCTTTATTCCACACCAAAGCGCATATCGGAGCACCAGTGGTGAAGCCCTCAAATGTTCCGGACAGAATCTCCACAACGTCTTTTTCTCTTCGGGCAGAAACTATTTCCTTGTTAGCAGGCAACCTTTTGTCCAGTTCCATTTGGATGTCCTCTTCTGTGAGGGGAAGACCTGCTGGACATCCGTCTATGACTGCTCCGACGCATCTGCCGTGGCTTTCGCCGAAGCATGTTACTACGAATTCTTTTCCTATCGAGTTAGATCCCAACGACATTCGCTCCTAACACACGCAGGTCACTGAAGAACTGCGGGTATGATTTATTTATACATTCAACGTTTTGAATTTTTGTTTCTCCCTTGGCTCCAAGAGCTGCTACGGCACATGCCATGGCGATTCTGTGGTCATTGTGGGGGTCAACGGTTGTTCCATGTAAGGGACGTGAACCGATTATTGTTAATCCGTCCTCTTTCACTGTGATGTTTGCACCCATCTTCCGCAGTTCTGTGCTTACCGAATCGAGCCTGTCTGACTCCTTGTACCTAAGCCTCTTGGCATTAAATATTTCCGAACGCCCCTCAGCATAACAGGCAAGAACAGCACAGACAGGAACCAAATCTGGGATATCCTTGGCATTAATGTCAACCCCAACTAGCGGTTCTCCTGTGACCTCAACAGAATTGTCTCCTGTCGTAACTGATGCCCCCATCTCCTCAAGTATATCTACTATCTTCTTGTCGCCCTGAGATGTTTGATATTCAAGACCGTTTACCGTTACCTTTGATGAGGTCACTGCGGCGGCTGCCAAAAGAAAGGCTGCAGACGAAAAATCTCCTAGAACAGTATGGTCGCATGGACTGTAGCTTTGGTTTGCGGGAATCCGCAGCCGCGAAATATCAGGATTCACAGTGCTTTTTATGCCATGCTTGCCGAGGACTTCAAGGGTCATTTCAACGTAGCCTTTGGACTCTAGCTTGGTTGCGACACTGATTTCTGTGTCTGCTTTTGCTTTTGGGCAGGCAAACAGTAATCCAGAGATGTATTGTGAGCTTACGTCGCCCCTTATCGAAGTTTTTCCGCCCTTGATTCCCCCGCCACCAACACTAACAGACGAACAGTCACGTTGAATAACAGATTCTACGCCTAGTTCCTTGAGGCTTTCAAGAAGAGGCGCAACAGGTCTCCGCTCAAAGGATGCCCCAAAAAGGAACGTTGACGATCCCGGTGCAAGGGCTGCGACTGGAATCATGAAACGAAGAGTCGACCCGGATTCTCTGCAGTCTATGGGCTGGTTAGGTGTCTTGAGTTGTTCTGTTCCATGGATTGCCCAGCAGTTTTCGCTGAGTTCTGTTGTTGCTCCAAGGGCTCTTACTGCCTCCAGAGTCGCTTGAGTGTCATCTGAGACCAGAGGATTATGGATTCGTGAGGTGCCGTTAGATAATGATGCTGCTATGACCATCCGGTGGGTGTAAGCTTTGGAGGGAGGGGCCGAAACTGTGCCATCAAGATGCTTTGTGTTCCGGATGGTTACCTCCATCTTTTCAGCATACCACCTTAGCTTTCTCTTGATTTATGTGAGCCTCTAGGATTTCTCCTTCACGGCTCCCCCAAGCATCTTTGACAGCGTTGATTTTGTCTTCTGGAATGATGGCTGTGACCGCGGGTCCTGTTCCAGAAAGGCCAGAAGCGTAGGCTCCTGCGTTGAGGGCGTCTACTGCTGGGGACATATCGTAGCCCAGCGCTAAAGAGTAGATTAAGCCGTTCATGGTTAGGGCTGCCCAGTAGTTGCCGTTCAATGCTTCGTTGTAGGCTATCTTGACGACTGGAGCCATGTCCTTCATCCGCTGGACGTCTGTTTCTGCTGTGTATGTTTTTTTGGGTGGAACATAGAACAGGACAGCAGGGGCTTCAGGCAACTCAAAGCGTTTGATGATTCTCCGTTCCAAGTTGTCCGTGATTACGACTCCGCCAAAATATGAGGCACAGGCATCGTCAAAGGCTCCAGTTATGGTAACTTTTGCTTCCAATGCCCCGTCAACACCAAGCTTCACTACATCAACATCATCCAAGCTACGTTCCAATGCTGCAGTAGTCGCCAAGGCTATGGCATTCGCTGCTGCACTGCTGCTCTTCATTCCCCTTGCCACAGGAATGTTTGATTGGGTTTCAACTTCTGCGCCAAACCTTTTTTCTAGCCCGAAACGTTTGAGGACACTTGTGACGGTCTTTTGTGCCAGAACAGGGTTTTCTGAGGAATCTGAAAGAATCTTAACTTGTATTATTCCTGGGTCTTCGGTGATTGTTACTGCGGCCTTTGTCCACAAGTCTACTCCCACGGCGGCTCCTTTGCCTGTGGCTATGGCATTAATTATTGTGGCTGCGCCATGAGTTATAGCCTCAGCTTTTCCCCTCAAGGGCGTACACCCTGTTCAGCCAGTTTATCCAGGGCAGCCTTCTTCATGACATCAACTGGGGCAGGACAGTTAGTCCAGATTTCGAAGGCAACCGCCCCCTGATACAGCAGCATCTCAAGACCCGAAACCACCTTAGCCCCCACAACCTTTGCATCATTCATTAGCTTGGTTTCAAGGGGATTATAGACGATATCCATTACGCACAAGCCAGAATGCAACAAATCTGACGGAACAGGACTCGCGTCAACTTCTGGGCTCATGCCAACAGATGTGGCGTTAACAAGAATGTCCGTGGTTTCTAATTCTTTCTTCAGGACCTCAGCTGAGAGGGTTCTGCCCTTCACTTTGGTGCCAAATGTCTTTTGTAGCAGGTTAGCTAGCTGTTTTGCCTTCTCCTCTGTTCTGTTAAGGATAACAAGTTCATCTGTCTCTTGGGCTGCCTGAAAGGCTATGGCTTTTGCTGCACCCCCTGCGCCGAGAAGGAGCATCTTCTTTTCTTCTGGGTCTGCACGGTTTTCTTGGAGGGCAATCATGGCGCCTTTGCCATCTGTATTGTATCCGAACAGTTTTCCCCGCTCGTTCAGAATTGTATTCACCGCGCCCATAGCCTTCGCTGTAGAATCAGTTTCATCCAAATATTGTATAACGGCGTTTTTGTGTGGCATAGTCACGTTTAATCCTAGGAGACCCAAACTTTTTGCGCCCAGAATCGCATCTTTTAACTTGTCTGCCTTTACTGGGAAAGCCACGTAAATGATGTTTAGTCCCAGTTCTTTGAAGGCTGCATTATGCATTACAGGACTTAGAGAGTGACCTACTGGGTCGCCGATGATGGCACAAACTTTGGTTTTTCCGTTGATTTTCATTTTATTTTTGCCCCAGCAGCTGGTATGCTTTTCTCATTTCCTGAATAGTTAGTTGCCCTTTTGCCGTTTTTCTTTTTTCGTTAATAGAAGCAAAGGTGAAGAAGGCTCCGAAAACAGGAGACAAGAAACGAGAGGGTATGCCGAGGTCTCCCATAGCAAAACAGACAATCTTAGCTTTCTTTGAAGCATTGGAAACGAAATCTATTGCCGTTGAGTTGTCTTCGACGGAATTGGCTGTGGTAACGATTTTACAGACGTCAGCTCCCAAAGCAACTTCTTCATCGAAAATCTTGTCCAGTTTTGAAAGTGAAGGAGTTTGCTCGAAATCATGGAACGAAACTATAATTTTTGCTCCAGCATCACGCAGACTACTGATTAATTCTTCCTGATGGGGTGTACCCAAATCTACATCTACATACGTGAATCCGTTTTTTGCGGCATCCAGCAAGATTTTTTGGCGTTCAGTTTCGCTTCCCGAAAAACTGCCATGATTTTTTACTGATTTGTTTGTTGCTATGAGGGGCGTCTTGGTGCAGCGTGGAATGTCTGCAATGTGGTCATGCTTTTTTAGGCTGTCAAGTCGTACTTCAATGAGGTCTGCATTTTGAGCTTCAGCTTGTTTTATCAAAGAGAATGCTTCTTCAACTGTTTTTGGAGGTACTGCGACGCAGACTCTGATTGTCAACGCTCTATCACGGCTTCTTCTTTCACCAATGTTCCGAAGTGCCTGCCGCCCTCTTCCACACGAGCTAATATCTTGTCTCCCTTCTGTAGGTCCGTAACTGCCTTAGACCCTTCGGGAGTCACAACCCGTATGGTTTCGGCGTTCTGGGCAATCAGCTTCAAAGTTCTGCCACCACAATCCGCTTCGATAAGCAGCATGGGTCTCCACTCAATCTTCGCCCGCGCAACATTCGTCAACCTGACCCTTCCTTCGCGGTCAACTACGAGAACTTCTTCGCCCGCCTTCAACTCCGACAAGTACCTAGTTCTTGTTGGAGAAGTCAAAGCGTACAACGAAAGGGGTCCAGCATTCACTCTAAAGGGGCGGGTTTCCACGTATGGGCTTTCATGGACTTCAGCCTGAACAAGAAACAGACCAGACGACTGGCAACCCAAAAGCATGCCCTCTCCTGGCTTCATAAGCTCGCACGTGTCAATGCAGGCTCGGGCGCCGGTACCAATCTCCTTCACGCCAGTAACTTCAATAGCAACCAACTCAAGGGCAAGAGAGCTTTTTTTGGCAAACTCTGCTGTTGCCTTTAGTTCTTCTGGGTCTGCTGTTTTCAGGACTACTCCGTCTGAGCCAAGCTCCAGAGTTTCTAGGGCAACTTTTGCCTCTTTTGTGCTGGAGACTTCTGCGAGCAGTTTGGTTTTTCCTCGGGTTTTGGCGATGAGGTTCTCTAGAGGAATGATTTTCCAGTCTGGAGTGCCGACAATAACGTAGTCGGAGTTGAGTTCAGCCGCCTCTATGGCTGTTTCCTCATCCTTTTTTCCTGTGATAGTGATTTTCACAGCTGTTGTTGTGCCCTTAGCCTTTAATGTCTTAAGTTTCTCTGGGTCAAAGGCTGAAAGAACAACAATGTTTGCTTCTTCTGATGTTGAGACAGCCTTTACTCCAGCCTTCTTGGCTTTCTCTACATCTTCTGGGTCAACCATCACAGCATCGCAGGTCTTAACCGCAGACTTGAGCAACTTGGTTTTCTGGCTTTCTGGAACAGAAGCTTCTATTTCGAGCCAGAGTTCCTTCATTGGGATTCACCAAGAATCTTCATGGCTTCGGAGACTGACGCACCATCATGGACAATGGCGGATAAGGCTTTAACCATCTTTGTGGGGTCGTTGTGCTGGAACACGTTCCGTCCGATGGAAAGTCCTGCGCCGCCAGCAGTTACGGAATCTTTTACCATCTGCAGAACGTCTCGTGGGGTTTCAGCTTTTGGTCCACCTGCAATGATGACTGGAACATTGCAACCGTCGATAACCTCTTTGAAGGATTCGGCGTCGCCAGTGTAGTTTGTTTTGATGATGTCGGCTCCCAGCTCTGCGCCTAAGCGGGCTGCATGAGCCACCACATCCACAGCATGAGGGTCTTTGATGTTGGGTCCTCGGGGATACATCATAGCCAGCAAGGGTATCCCTAAGTCGTCGCATTGGCAGGCTACTTTTCCCATAGTTGACAACATCTCAGTTTCATGTTCAGCGCCAACATTAACGTGAACAGAAACAGCATCAGCACCTAATCGGACAGCATCGGCTACAGAACCGATTTGCACTTTATGGTTTGGATGAGGACAACGTATGGTGATTCCAGACAGGTGAATGATTAATCCGGTGTTTCCAGTGTCAACTGTTTTGGCGATGCCTCTGTTGATGACAACTGCGTCAACGTCCCCTAGCAACAGCTTGTTAATGATGCTCTGCATGTTAACTAGTCCCTTGACTGGTCCGACGGTTACGCCGTGGTCCATGGGAACAATCACTGTCCGGTTGTCGCTTCGGAAGATTCGTCTTAGTCGCCTTTTTTTACCTGATTCCAAAGGTTTCATTCTCCTTCAGATGAACTTCTTTACCTTCAAGTATTCCGCGTTAAGGACGCCGCATCCAGCAGCTCCACGTATAGTATTGTGCCCCAAGGCAATAAATTTGACTCCATCGAACACAGAGTCTCTACGGATTCTGCCCACCACAGTGCTCATGCCCTTGCCTTCCATCCTATCCAACCTTGTTTGCGGACGGTCATTCTCCCACGTAACAACAATTGGCTTTTCTGGAGCAGAAGGGAGATTCAACTCTTGGGGTTCACCGACCCAGTTTTCCATAGCCTCAGCTACAGCAGCTGGCTCCGCATACTTCTTTGTCTCAACGAAGACAGCTTCCAAGTGCCCATCAATTGTTGGGACTCGATGGCAGCTTGATGATACCTTGAAGTCCGCTGGCTTTGAGGCTGTGCCTAGTATCTTCTGTGTTTCAGACTCCATCTTCGGCTCTTCTCCTCCAATGTAGGGGATAACGTTGTCCACTATGTCCAAGGATGCTACGCCCGGGTATCCAGCGCCTGATATCGCCTGCATCGTAGACACTACAACGCTTTTGATGCCGAATACGTCGTAGATTGGCTTCAGCGGCAAAGTTAGGACTGTTGTGCTGCAGTTGGGGTTTGTGATGATGGCTCCGTCCCACTTTCGGTTTCTGCGCTGCTCTTCAATGAGGCTGACGTGGTTGCAGTTTATCTCAGGGTTCAGCATGGGAACGTCAGGGTCCATTCTGTGGGCTGACGCGTTGCTAACAATTACGTACCCTGCAGCGGCGAAATCCTCTTCGACTTTTCCAGCAACAGAGGATGGCAGTGCCGAGAAGACGATGTCGACGTCCTTGACTGCTTTTGGGGATATGTCTACGACTTCCATTGGGGCGACGGCTTCGGGAATGGGCGTTGATTGCCGCCATCTAGATGCCTCACCGTATGTTCTTCCTTTGCTTCTTTCTGATGCTGCAACAGTTGTTACCTCGAACCAAGGGTGCCCCTCAAGTAGTTGGACGAAGATTTGTCCGACATTGCCTGTTGCTCCTAATACAGCTGCTTTCAACATTTTCAGTCACCTTTCAATGCATCTTTAACTAACTTTAGAGCTTTCTCTTTTTCTTCCCAGTCAACAAATAAAAGAATACTGGAAGTGATTGTCATAAGTCCAAAAATGTTTATGCTGTTCACTCGCAGTGCCTCAGAGATTCTTCCTGTGAGACCCGGCGTCTTCTCTAAGCCAACGCCCTTGATTTTGAGGAATGCTAAATGCATCCTGACAGACATAGCCAAAGTCTCCTCATGACTCAATATCACCTCATGAACCTTCTCCAGAAGCACCGTGGAATTAGAGTTCTCTGAAGCATAAAGAATCAAAGAGTCATAATTCAAGGACAAACCCAACAGCTCTGCATGATTCTTCACTGTTTCAGCAAGCTCCTTTATGACTTGAGGATTCTCAGACACTCCTTTGCCTATAACAGTGATTGACATACTAGAGGACGGGTTTGCCAGCTCCACATCCAAGTCACCTGAGAGGACGCCCGTAATCAACGTTCCCTCCGCATTCAGGTTGCCGTGACTGTGCTTGATTACCCTAACCTTCACTGAGGCATCCTTGTAGCGCAGTGCCTTTCTGTGAATGAATTTTGTGCCCGAATCCGCTAAACCAACCAAAGTGCCAACATCAATTTCTGGAAGCCGCTCAGGAGAAGCTATCACCTTGGGGTCGGCTGACATGATTCCTTCAGCATCCGTAACGAGAATAAGCTCATCAACGTTTAGAGCCTTCGCTAAGATGAATGCAGTTGTATCGCTTCCCCCTCGTCCCAATGTCGTCACTCGGTTGTCTTTTGTTCTGCCCACGAAACCCGCAATCACTGGAACAATGCCCTTCTCTACAAGAGGAAGCACTTTCTGTTCAGCTCGTTCGTAGCAGACATCCAAGATTGGATTCGCATCTGAAAACGATTCATCCGTGATGATGGGCCATTCCGCGTCGTGGGGGTCAACATAACGGGAATCCACTCCCTGCGCCTTCAATGCCGCGGCGATTATTCTGATGCTTGTTCTTTCGCCCATAGCCAGAATCTCATCTAAGTCTTTCTTGTGTAGTTTGCCGTTGGAACTGTTCTTTGCAGCATGAAAGAGGGTGTCAGTTGTTTTTCCCATAGCAGAAACTATGACAGCTATTTGGGTACCCTTTTTTGCTTCTTCAGCAACTGCCGTAACTGCCCTCAATATCCGTTCGTGGTCTGCAAGGCTGGAGCCCCCAAATTTGACCACGATTCTGCGATTTTTTTCAGCATTTTGTTTCATATCAACTAAACCCTCCAAGAAGCCCAGAAAGCTAAAGACGTTAAAGTTCAGCTAACTGGGCTTAGTTATAATAAAAATAGCCAAAGCTATAGAAACGCCAAGAAGTGCTCATTGTAGATGTCGATTGGCTATTCATAGACCCAGTTTCCTTTAACAAACAGAAGGAAATCAGCTTCTTATATAAAAAAATATCGTATATAAAAAACGGAGCAGGGAGACGACTCCAAAGTACACCTTTGCCCTTGATGCTTAATTCTTAGGCATATTTTTTAAGGTGTTCTTTTGCTTCGTTGACGCTTTGGAAACCATATTTAATTTCGGGGAAACTTTGCCTAAGTTTGATTACGTCTTTTTTCACTTCAGCAGGCGTCCGTTTGCCCTTGATCACTTCCAAGATGAGAGAACACAGGGTTTCTATGTCGTCTGGTTTGAAGCCTCTGCGGGTTACATCTTGGAAACCGATTCTTAGACCTGACGGATCGCCACGATTGTGCTGATTATCGTATGGCAGAAGGTTCTTGTTCAAAATTATGTTGGCGTCCTCAAGGTTTGAAGCAAGTTTTTGGCCTCCACCGTAATCTCTGACATCAACAACAATCTGATGGGACATCGTAAACCCATTCTTTCTGCCCAACACCTTAACGCCATTCTCAAACAGACATTTGCCTGCTGTCTGAGCGTTCTTAATCGTCTGCTTAGCCAGCTCTTTACCATACAGTTTCAGTTCCAAAGCAGCTAAACCTAAGGCAGGAAGCCTTCCAAGATGAGAGTTAGAGGTGGTCATGGGAAAAACTGCCTGCTGCACCTTCTTGATTGCTTTTTTCATCCGTTCATCTTCACAGTTCGCGAGGATAACGCCGCCTTGAGGTCCTGGAAAAGTCTTGTGAGTCGACGCAGTTACGAAGTCCACCCCGTCCCCAAAGGGGTCCTGAAATTCTCCGCCTGCAATCAAGCCCAGCACATGAGCGGCATCATAGACAACGTAGGCTCCTGTGTCTTTAGCAACCTTTGCCAACTCTTTGACAGGATGAGGAAACTGGAAGACACTGCCTCCGAAAGTCACTATGCCGGGTCTAGCTCCGTCAATTATGGTCGCAGACTTTTCCCAGTCAATGTTCAGTTCGTCCACGTTGTAAGCATGATTGACGGTTTCCAACCCCAAGACTTTGCCTGCTAGACCAGAGTAGTCATGGGTGATGTGAGCTCCAGCACTGAGAGGCAAAACCACCATTCGATTGTTTTTTGTCGCCGATGAGATTCCTTTGAATGTGGCAAGGTTTGCGTGGGTGCCTGAAACAAGTCTAACGTCAGCCCAGTTGCAGCCGAACAGGTCTTTCATTAGGTCTGCTGCGTAGTTTTCGATTTTGGTCATGTATTTTTGTCCTTGATAGTGTCTTGCTTTAACGTGTCCCTTAAGGTCGTTTTCGCCTTCCGCGTACCTGGACTCCAAGTCATGGGTCTGGCTTAGCATCTCCTCTACTGCCGGAGATTTGAGTCCCTCGCTTGCAATCAGATTTAGGCACTCTTTTCCTCGGTATCGTTCATGGGCTTCGCTGGCGGCAATCAAGCCAAGAGCTGACTTAAAGAATTCTTTTTCCACCATTGGTCTTCCTCTCAGAATCTTATGGGCCTCTTGTTGGTTTTGAGCATTACGTCACTTATTTATATTTTCTTCACACAGAAAAGTGCAACATCTTTTGCTACTTTGAGGGACGTTTTTGATGGTTAAGCATGAAATCTGGGACATTATCGGCAGTCAATATTTTGATTTCATAAAGCTTTTTTTTATTTTCAATACCGATTTAAATGGTGGAAGCAATGAGCAAAAGGAAACTACATTACGGAGTACGCCTAACAACTGATCAATTAAAGTATCTGAAGACTGTGGGTAAACCTTCCGAGTGGATACGGGAAGCAGTAGATGAAAAGAAACGACGCGAAGAAAAGAACCACAGATCAAAATAAGCGACTGAGAAAAAAGAAGGTCAATCTAGCCGCTCATATTAGGAGCCTAATAAAGGTACATTGTTGAAAGCAGTCTTTTCTCGTGAAAAACCAAGAAGAAAACAACAAAGTCGTTTGAGATTTCCGTTCTCACCCGCCGCAATCAAACTCTTGAGAATAAATAGGTAGTGAAAGTCAAAAGATTTCTGTCGGAAAAATTTTTTTTGAAAAGCTTTTTCCTTAAGAAAGTGTCGGATTCATTAAAGATTACAGTTTTTAGTCCGACACATTTTTATATGTGGTTTGTGAAATGCTCTCATCGAGAGTGATAACGTGTCGGGATATGACGGCAAAAAACCAGAAACAAGAGAAGAATTCATCAAGTTGTTGGCGACAGCCAAGAAAGAGGAAAGGAAAAAAAGAAGGTCTCAGGGGAGCAGGTCGGCAAAACCGACAATTAAGGGCACTGCCGAGATTTTGGGAATTCACCGTGATACCCTGTACCAGTGGATGAGAGAGTTTGATGTTGACTTTGCAGAGGTTAATGAGAGACAACTAGTTTTTGAAGAAGCCATGAAGTCCAAAGACCACACCTATCTGATTGGCGAGGCGTTGATGGGTGAAGGAACCGAAATTGCTCATGTAGATTTGCTGATCGGAGACAAAACAGGACCCATCGGGCAAGCCTTCGCTAACGGCTTATCAAACCTATCTGCCGGTCACACACCCCTTCTTGCAGTCATCAGACCGAATCTTCCACCAAAACCCCATACACTTTTGGTGCCGAAGGTCACTGTGAAGAACATGGAGCAGACAGGCAAAATTTTTGGTCCTGCTCAGGCGGCAGTGGCAAAGGCGGTTGCTGATGCTGTGGAGGAGGGAATTATTCCAGAGGATAAGGTTGACGATTGGGTAATCATATGCAGCGTCTTCATTCACCCTCAGGCTAAGGATTACCGCAGCATTTACCACTACAATTATGGAGCTACAAAGTTGGCGCTGCAGAGAGCCTTAGACAATTATCCATCACTGAAGAAAATCATGTATGACAAGGACAGAGCAAAGCATCCGATAATGGGCTTCAAAGTGCCTAGACTATGGAGACCGCCCTACCTGCAGATAGCTCTAGACAATCCTAACTTGGAGGGCGTCAAGAAAATAATAACTGAACTGCCGGAAAGCGACAGAATCATACTTGAGGTCGGCACACCATTGCTGAAGAAGTATGGCGTGAACGTCATCCGCGACCTACGAAAAGTATCAAAAGACATGTTCATTGTAGCAGACCTAAAGACGCTGGATGTCGGAAAAGTCGAGGTTGACATGGCCTATGAGGAAACAGCCGACGCCGTAGTAGTAGCAGGTTTAGCAACCTCAGAAACCATCGACAAATTCATCAAAGAAGCAAAAAGGCTGGGCATCTACGCAGTAATGGATTTGATGAACGTTGACGACCCAATCGGGAAGCTGAAGTCACTTCAGAGATTGCCCGACGTTGCGATTCTGCACCGAGCCATAGATGCAGAGAAGACAGGCAAAACACGCTGGGAATTAATCAAGGAGATGCGGCAGACATTTCCTGACCAGAAGTTTTTGATAGCGGTTGCTGGCGGAATAACTCCTGATACGGCTCCTGAAGCGTTGGCAAACGGGGCAAACATAATCATTGTCGGACGATACATAACGCAATCCAAGGATGTGGAGCGGGCAACCAGAGAATTCCTGAAGAGCACACGTGAGATGGCAGAAGACATAGACCTCTTCCGAGTACACGTAGAATAAAAGGGAACAGCCCCCCTTTTTTTCTCTCCTCTTTTTGTTTGGTTTTAGCTTTTTTTGGCTATCGCGTCGATTTCCAGTAGCGCTCCAGCCATGAGACCTGCCTGTGTAGTGGTTCGTGCGGGCGGATTTTTGTCAAAGTATCTGCTGTAGACCATGTTGAAAACTTGAAAG
Source organism: uncultured Candidatus Bathyarchaeia archaeon (assembly GCA_964510635.1). Lineage (GTDB taxonomy): Archaea > Thermoproteota > Bathyarchaeia > Bathyarchaeales > Bathyarchaeaceae > Bathyarchaeum. The sequence goes on along the minus strand of CAZEBS010000003.1, from coordinate 36,407 downwards.
TCGTTGAGGTCACTGAGGAAGACAGAAGTTTTCACAACATCAGCTAATGTTAGGTCGATGGTTTCGAGGATGTTCTTCAGGTTCTCCATCACCAGAACTGTCTGTGCCTCAATTCCGCCCTCAACAATCTTTTGGGATTTCGGGTCAAGGGGAATTTGTCCAGAGATGAAAACGAAATCGCCGCTGATTACTGCCTGCGAGTATGGACCTACGGGCTTGGGAGCCTTTTCCGTGAAAACAATTCCTTTAGACAAATCTGTCATGCCTCATTATGGTCTCAGTTAAATGGCAATATATGATTTGGGAGACTGACGGAAAAATGGGGCTCAGTTTAGAAAATTAACGGATGTTTTAGATCTATGAAGCCATGATGCCCAAATTGTTGGTGAAAAAATATGGGAAAAATCAAAGTTTCCGAAAATGGGTAGAGAATGTTTGTTCAGTAGCAGAAAATCCGAGAGGTCACAAAGTAGTTTTGGATTTAGGAACAGCAAGCGGCGGCGACAACAAAGGTCCATGAGCGTTGGAGTTAGCAATAATGTCTTTGGCTGACTGCGCTGTAACAATATTTGCAGACGTTTGTAAACAAAGCAACGTAGAACTCTGTAAAATGGAGGTTATTGCATGTAGAAAAGCTTTTAGCCCCAACAAACCCTGTCAATGACTAAAAGAACAGGGTTTATCATGAAATTTGTTGATGCCCACATTCATCTTGCAGACAGCAGATACGCCCAAAATCTTGAAGAAATCGTGGCAACCGCAAAACTATCAAACGTTTTTGCTTTAGTCGCTAACTCTATGGACCTAGAGTCAAGTCGTCAAAGCCTTCAGTTAGCAGAAGAACACCCTGACCACGTCTATGCAGCTGTAGGAATTCATCCCTGGAACACAAAGCAGTTGAAGCCAAACGAAGTGCAGAATACTGTTGACCTGATTTTTGAGAATGCAGAAAACAGGCAAAGAATGGTTGCTGTGGGGGAGATAGGATTAGATGCCAACTACTCTGGAACAGGAGAACCCACAGTGATTCAGATGCAAGTCTTTCATGAGATGCTTTCTGCGGCCGAAAAAACGTCTTTGCCGGTGATAATCCATTCCAGGGGCACCACCAGCCAAGTTGTGAGCATGCTCCCATCATACAAAATCAAAAAAGTTCTATTGCATTGGTTCAGCCAGCCCCACAGCCTAATTCCGACAATCGTTGACCGCGGCTACTACATCACTGAAGGCCCGCCCTCAGTGTTTTCAAACGGCATCCGAGAAGTCATCCGCCGTATGCCCTTAACGAGGCTGTTGACAGAAACTGATGGCCCTGTACGCTTCAGAGGACCGTTTAAAGATAGGCTGACCACACCTTCTTTCATTCCAGCTGTAGTTGAGGCCATAGCTGAGTTAAAGGGAAAAGAAAAAAGTGTGGTTGCAGACCAGATTTTCCGTAATTTTGTTGAATTTTTTGGCGTAGAAGCCGTAAGGGATAAAAGGCATGATGAGGGGACAATTCAGGATTAAAGTAATGAAGCTCTGACACGGAGGACGTGGTGAAAGTTTGGGAAAAGTGCGCACTGAACAGGTGAAGAGGATAGCCCGAGAGCTACTAGACCGTTATCCAAGCAAATTTTCGGCAGATTTTGAAAAGAACAAAAAATTTGTGGATGAGTATACAAACATTTCTTCAATAAAACTCAGAAACAAGGTAGCCGGTTATACTGCTCGATTGGCAAGCGCAATGTATGGTCCTGAATCTCCAGAACCTGAAGAAGAATAGACACTTGCGAAGAGGGTACGGCCGTTTCCGTCTTCCAAGTTCTATCGAACATTTTTTTAACAACTTACATATTCCATGAATAAAAGGAGCAAACGGAAAAAGAGGGAAAACTGATTGCCGACAATGGATGGATATCGAAAAGGCTGGGCTAACCGTTACCTCAGAGAGGCAAGGGCAGAGTTGATTGCTGCTAAAAAAACTCCTTACATGGCAGCAGGTTTCATCATCGAAGCTTTGACCAAAGCTCAAGCAGCAATCTATTACAGTCTAGGAGACCCAGCTTTTATTGTGCCAATAGTCCATGAGACCCTCCGCACCAGACAGCACATTGAAGAGCCGATTTTGAACTTTCTTGTTGAAATAGAAAAAACTCTTCAACAGTTGGCGCAGGACCCTAACACTGATAACGAAAAGACTATGGAGCAAGTGAATGACATAATTGATTTCACATCTGAGATAGTGGAGCTTTTCGGAGGAGAAAGCTCATAGTTTACGAGAGAACAGAATATGTCCGTCACTGTAGAAGTTAGGCTCATGGGGATATTCCAGCAGCTTTCTGGAAAGAAACGTTTCAAGTTGAAGCTGGAGGAGCCAGCAACAGTCAGAAAAGCGGTAATCAAACTTACCGAAACATTTTCACCCGAGTTCAAGCGGGTTCTCATTGACTCACAGCTTAACGACCCCAGACCAAACGCTCTGATTCTTGTTGGAGGAAAAGAGATCAATGTGCTGCAGGGACTTGAAACTGAAGTCAAAGATTCTGAGGAAATTGTTTTTCTTCCAATGGTTCATGGCGGCTGACTCAGTTACTGTCCACATCTATGTTAATTGCGCCCAATAGTAGTCTGTTTTAGGTTGTCTGGATGAAAACTTGCACCAGAAACTGGCTATCCTCTTTATATGCTTAATAAATGCGCTTACATATAACCTGAAATAATATTGCAGGGTACCAAAAAGCTTGTCAAATTAGCCCCTTTCCCTCTGAGCAGATATTAACCCTTGTTTTGATAATGAATATAGACCACCAGTCCATTATTGCCTGATTGCCCGAGTTGGGGAGCACGCTTGGATAGGTCGACAGGGCACGGTTGGCTGCTCAGCAGTCGGCTATGGCTGGTCTCACGAGATCACATCAACTGAGGCGGGTTGTGGCTGGCAACTGGATGGTTGATAATGCTTCGTTGATCTGCCTGGGCTTTGACCCTTCTCGGGCATTTCCATTTTAGGCAAAACAAACTTTTGTCAGGGTTCTGCCCTGGAATTCAAATGCAGCTTAACCAATTTAATAAGTGTAAAAATCAGATGCTTGTTGTTCTCTATGCAGAAATGGGCAGTTTCCTTGACATGAGGTAAGCGTTTTCTCCGTCCGCGTAGTAGTTTCTGAGGGTTCGCGAGGTTTCAAACCCCAATTTCTTGTACAGCCCTATAGCAGCCAAGTTGCTTGTTCTGACTTCTAGGTAGCATTCTTTTGCGTTGTAGTTTGTCATTGCTTGGGTCGCTTCTAGCATCAGAGAATAGCCGATTCCCTGCTGCTGATGTTTAGGCTGGACAGCAATGGATATGACATGCCCCTTCTTTGTTACTCCCAGCATTTTGAAATTTGGGATTCCGGTTTCTATGCGGCACATGATGTAGCCAACTATGGCTTTGTCGACTTCAGCGACGATGAAGGCTTGGGGGTAGCGTTTGTATAAATTCATGAAAAATAGGGGTGTGTAGTTTTCTGGAAGACAGTCTCTGTTTATCCGAATTACTTCTTCTAGATCAGAGGGCTTAAACGGTCTGAATTTGTAGTTAACTTCCAAAACCATACTAAACCACGTCTTCTCTCTTTGTCTTTCTGCCTAACTAGAGCTTGAATGCATAAGTAAACAAAACTAAATATACTTTTTCGTAAAGCAAGACATACTGAACGTGTAGAATTGAGAGCGAATTAGCTAGCATAAGAACTGTAAATGAATATGTAACCAACAATCGAAATGAAAAATACAATTGCATTTCCTATTTGCTCAACGAACAGTATTCCCAAAGGAATATTTCTGCCAATAAGAAATTAATACCTGTTTCAGCCTATTTCTGTTTGGGGTGGATTATTTTCCCAGATAAAAAAGAAGCAATAAAACTTGAAATCGAAATGATGGAAAAAGAAATTCTTTACTTTAAAGGCAAGAAAAGGGAAAGCGCCAAAAAGGCATATTTCAAACTTCTACGATCCTGCGGTAAAAACTGTAATTTAGACGAACCAATCTATCTAAAAAGGTCTGAATAACAAAAAGGGCAATATTCTTCCAAGTTATAGGAAAAAACAATTTGAGGTTGATTTCTTTGTTCGAGAAAATTTTGGTTCCTTTGGATGGGTCTGAAAATTCGCTACATGCTTTAGAAACAGCCATTAAGATAGCTAAGAAATTTGATGGTGAAATTGTGTTGATTCATATGTATTCAGTAACGGTGTTTAAACTAACTCCTTCGCAGATTACTGCATATGTTCTGGAACTTCGAAAAGCTGGTGAAGAGATTTTAGCTGAAGGAAAAAAGTTGGCTTATGCTGAAGGTGTTATAGTTGAAACTGTATTAAAAGAAGGGCACATTGTTGAGGGAATTGTAGAAGTCGCAGTGGAGGGCAATTTCGATTTAATTGTTATGGGTGCAAGGGGACTAAGCAAACTTAAAGAAATTGTTCTAGGGAGTGTGAGCCATGGAGTGACATTGAATGCCCCATGTCCAATTCTGATAGTAAAATAGTTAAAACAAAAAACATATTACTGATTGCTTTTTCGTAAGGAGAACGATTGAGTGAAAGTTATTTATGATGTTTATTTCTGGTTGTCTGTTTTGTTGTTAGCTTTGACTGACGTCTTTTTTGTTGGAATTTTCTTGGATTGGTTTGATTTTGGTTTCGTTGTTGGTCAATATAGAATCAACCATTGGTTTAGTTGGTTGGGTTTTCTTTTTGTTTTGGTTCATGTACCACTTTTTGTTACGTTAAAACGTCGTTATGTAACTAAGATTAAGTATTTTCTGGGAATACATGTTTTAGGAAATCTGACCGCATACTTGCTGATCTCTATTCATTTTGCCAGCCAAATAAGTCGCTCTCCACAATATTACCCAGATTTAGGAACAGGACTTACATTATACATCTTCATGATTACGCTAGTAACAACAGGCTTCTTGCAACGCTTCAACATAATAAGCACATACAGAAAAAATTGGAGATTCCTTCATACCAGTTCAATATTAGCCTTATTTGTCATAATCCTCATTCACATACTTCAGGGACTACAACTATTGTAAAATTCTGAAACTGACGAGTTTGTTGTTGTTCCAGAGTTTCCATCATGATTATCCCACTCTTATTCCTAACGGCCACTTTATCTGCAATAATGTTCAAAAAGAGGTTATTTATTTCACATCCAAAGGAATAGCAAACATACTTTTGCTGAATACTAAACCCTTGTCTCAGCCTTAAAACTGCCGAAAATGGCTTTACTTTCACTCACCTCTCCCTGCTAGGCATTCATACGTTGCTCCACATAGCTTAAAACCGTTCACGAGAACTCGTTGTCAAACAACTAACAAGATAACTCAACAATTAGAAAGGTGATAAATTAATGGAAGATAATGACCTGAAAAGCCTTCCCGGCATTGGACCCGCCACAGCCAACAAACTCAAATCCTCCGGATTCACAACCCCAGAAGCAATTTCTGTGACACCCCCCAAAGAAATAGCCGAAAAAACAGGGATAGGATTCAACACTGTCCTCAACATTGTAAGCGCAGCCAGAGAAAAACTGGGCGTCGACTTCATAACAGCAGAAGACCTCTGGAAAAAGAGACAGGACATGCTCAGGTGCTCCATAGGCTCCAACAACCTGAACGAGCTTATGGGCGGCGGAATCGAAACCCAAGCTATGACCGAACTCATCGGCGAGTACGGAGTAGGAAAAACCCAGATATGCCTGTCCCTCTGCGTTAGGGTTCAACTTCCAACAGAAGAGGGAGGACTAAACGGCAATGCAGTTTACATAGACACTGAAGGAACATTCATTCCTGAACGAGTTTACCAAATAGCCGAATCCCTTGGACTTGACCCCCACCAAACCCTAGGAAACATCTTCTTAGCCAGAGCATACAACACCAGCCACCAAGAGCTACTGACAGAACATCTCTACAAGTTTTGTCCAGAAAACAACGTGAAACTTGTTGTCGTAGACTCGATGATTGGACACTTCAGAGGCGAATACGTGGGAAGAGAAAACCTTTCAGAACGCCAGCAAAAACTAAACAGCCACCTCCACAAGCTCATCCGGCTAACAGAAGCATACAACCTATCAGTTGTAATCACGAATCAGGTTCAGGCTAACCCCACAGCATTTTTCGGAGACCCCAACAGGCCAGCAGGCGGAAACGTCATGGCACATGCATCCACCCACCGCGTCTACCTGAGGAAAGGAGGAAAAGGAACCAGAATCGCCACAGTCATAGACTCTCCATACTTGCCCGAAGAAAAAGCACGATTCAAGATCACAGAAAAGGGCGTCGAGGACGCAGAAGAATAGAATCTGGTTACATCTGGCGTTTTAGACTGGGAAAGACCTGTTTAGCGTGGCAGCAGGAATCAGCTGATGCTGGGGAGATGTCACGTTAAGCTGGACATTTTTGTGTAATCAAAATTGTCGTTTAGGATCGAGTTTTTGTATTTAGTGATGTCTGTTTTTTGGGTCATTAGTTTCTTTATTGATGTGACTCCTTTTTTGTCGCCCAAAAGGATGGCGCCCACGATTTTTCCTTTGTCCAAAACAAGTTTTTTGTAGATGCCCTTCTTTGGGTCTGATTTTTTGATTTCTTCGTATTTTGGTTCTTCAGGGTTGACAATCCCCATGGAGGTTAGGTCTATATCAACAATTTTCAGGGTGTTGGAGGGGATAGTTCCAGTATAGACGCTGTGTTCATCCCCGAGCATGTTCGCGGCGGCTACAGTTGCCTGTTCCACTGCAGCAGGTATTATTCCATAGACTATTCCGTTAAACTCTGCTACATCTCCAACGGCATACACGTTCTCGGCGCTTGTTCTCAGATGCCCGTCAACAACTACGCCTCTGTTGACCTTAATTCCTGATTCCAAAGCTAGTCTAGTGTTTGGTCTCATTCCGGCAGAAATCAAAACAAGGTCTGCAGAAATTGTTGCTCCGCCGTCAAGCAGTATGCCAGAAACTGTTTTTTTGCCCAAAATTTCAATGGTTTTGGCGCCTAAAACAATGTTTATGCCGTGAGATTCGATTCGGTTCTTCAGAATTGTTGCTCCATCAGGGTCTAGTTGTCTTGGCAGTAGCCTCGGGAACATCTCTACAATGTCTACTTGTTGACCTAGTTTCTTCAAAGAGTAAGCAAATTCTGAACCCAGAAGCCCGCCGCCGATAACTATGACTTTCGTGGTCTTTCTAGTGAACTCTTTTATGCGTAGGGCATCTTTGATTGTGCGTAGCGTGAACACTCCAGTTTTTTCCACGCCTTTGATAGGAGGAACAAATGAGTGCCCTCCGTTCGCCAAAAGAAGCTTGTCGTAGCCTATTCGTGACCCTTTCTCCAGCAGTAGTTCCTTTCGGTCAGTATCAACAGTTGATGCCCTGCTGTTCAGTTGAACGTTGATTCCTTTCTTTTTGTACCACTTCTCAGAAAACAGGTAGACAGTTCTGGCTTCAGCTTCCCCTGACAGAACATCGTATAGTCTGGGGCGTGGATAATAATGATGGCGTTCCTCCGTGTAAAGAGAAACACGTGTTTCCGGACTTCGATCTTTTATGATTCTTGCCGCGGTTACACCAGCAACACCATTACCGACAATAACCACATCCATGGAAGACGTCAAACGGTTTTATCCCCCATTTGTAAGAAAAACGTGTTATTCGAGCCTTATAGTTGCTTCCTTTACCGAGCCATCAGTTAGCTGGTATGCGGCTAGTTTGCCGTCAGTTGAAGATAAGATCAGCCAGAGGGCGTCCCCCCACAATTTCATGCCTTCAAGGTCAATCGACGAGGGGGCGGCTGGCGCAGGATGGGAATGAAACAGTCCAACAAACTCTAGACCTTCTTTCTCTGCTTCAGTGAAGGCAGCAGCAACTTTTTCAGGATCTATTTCAAACCTCATTGAAGACTGTAACCTGTTTGGGGCAAACTCAACTTTTTCGACAACAGCTTCATCGTGAGACAGTTTTCCAAAGAGCATCGCACAAGCTTCAACGGGCTGCACCTTCTCTGCTTCTTGCTTCAACAAATCAGCATGTAGATGCTGTAAACGTAGAATCAACAAACGTCACTCCAGTTCCAACATAGGAGTACGCCTGTGTGGTGTTTTTAGCTTTCCTTTTTGTGGACTGACTGCTTTGGATGCGGCAGTCTTCCGTGCTGCTTTGATGTCGATGCGGGGCTCGTAAACAACATTTTCTCTATCCGCGCCATTTCCAGTCGGCGTTTAAGCCATGGAACGATTAATAAGTCCTGCTCCCACTTCAAAACATAGAGATTTTTGGCAACGGAGAAGGAATGCATGGAAGTGCAATTCAAAGAAAAGCCCTCACTCAAAAACCCAATTTTGATTGCTGCATGGCCGGGCATGGGGATGCTGGCCAGGATGTCAGCTGATTACATAATCCAACAATTAGACGCAAAACAGTTTGCTGAAATCCGTAGTCCAAGCAATGACATCTACTTCAAGGAGGGCATGGGAAAACTTGGGAAATACAGGCACCACTTTTACTACTACAGCGGAGAACAAGGCGACCTGATAGTCTGCATTGGGGAGATTCAGCCCCAAACCTTAACTGAAACACATGAGCTGGGCAACCAAGTTTTAGATGTAGCTGAGACCTTTGGAACTAAACGGGTCTACACTTTCGCAGCCATTCCCAACCCTAATGATTTGAATCCGCGGGTTTTTGGAGTGGTGAATAAGCCGGAGCTCGGAGAGTTTTTGAAAGAAAAGGGTGTCCAGTTAGCCAGCGGGGATGGAAGAATTACGGGTCTTAACGGTTTACTGATTGGCATCGCTCAGCAGCGAGACATTGAGGGAATAACGCTTCTAGGCGAAATAAGATACCTAGATATTCCCCAGCCAAGATCGGCTCAAGCCGTTCTCAACACATTAACCAAAATTTTGGGAATCAAAATTGACATGTCTGAGCTGGAACGACAAGCTGAGGAGATAGAGCAGAAAATAGAGAAACTTAGGGAAAGCAGAATTCCCCAAGAACCCAGACCAAAAGAGCACAGATACATAAGCTAAACAAAAAAACTTCAGCCGCTAGAAGGGCTATTCGTTCTTGACGGTTATGGCATCTTCGACACATGCATCGATACATTTCATGCAGAAGGTGCATTCATCTGTCTTTACTGGAACAGCCTTTAGGGTTTCTGGATGTTCCATTAGTTCCTGCAACTCAAAGACGGCAACGGGGCAAACTTCTACGCAGGTGCCCTTTCCGCTGCATCGGTTCCAATTTACAACAACGATGGGCATGCTTTCCCTCAGCATCGAGTGAAATACCAAGAGTTGGGTTCTCCCTCTTTGTCTATGCTTGATTGGGGTTCAAGCATTTCAGGGTTTTTGTATTTGATGAAAACAGATTCTCCCAGTTTTAGGCGCTGAGTAATCTCTCCGAAATCTATCTCTTCAGTTTCTACGACTTCGACGTCTTGACTTTGATTCTGAGCCAGGAAAAAAATCTGAAACATGAATCGATTGTCCAATGTAACGGGAGCCTGAACCAGCGGGTCTGGCACAGCAGACTTGTCGATCTTTGTGTCTGGAAAGTCATCGCTCATTGTGATCATCTCTTCGAGTTGTTGGGGCATAATTAGTTGGGAAGTATAGTTAAGATGAACGTCCACACTGCATTACACTGTATTCAAATGTAAACACCAAATTTTATTACCACATACAAAGTAAACAGGATAGTCTAAGCGGAGTCTCAAAAGATGACAATGAACACACAAGATTTTGTTGCCCTCAGGCAGGTTTTAACGGAGATTCTTGGCGAGATTTGTTCCCTTTCGGATTGTCAAAGCATCGGCATCAGGCTACACAACAAGGATGGAGACTATCCATACTATGTTCATGAGGGTTTCCCAGAATTTTTCGTCGCCAAGGAGAACAGCGTCTGCGCAAAAGATGAAGAAGACAACCCCATCATTGATGAAGACGGCGATCCTCTCCTAGAGTGTATGTGCGGGAACGTCCTCAAGGGACGATTTGACCCAAAGCATCCATATTTCACAGAGAAAGGAAGCTTCTGGACCAACAGCACAACCCAGCTTTTAAAGAAATTCGCAGAAAAGGAAAAACAGATGCGAACACGGAACATGTGCAACTACAGCGGCTACGAGTCAGTGGCCTTGATTCCCATGAGAGCGGGCAACACAACATTGGGGCTGATTCAGATGAATGACCCACGGGAAAACATGTTTACTCTAGAAGATGTTGAAAATTACGAGGCTATAGCGGATCAGGTAGGATCGGTTGTTCTCAACGTGCTTGAGGTTCAAAAGAAAATGAACGACGTCTTCGAGTTGGTAAACAAACTTAAGGATGTCTAAAAGCTAGCGGCGTTTTTTGGGCAATTAACGCTTATCATGAATTCTAGATGGTTTTTGTTTTGGGTCGTGTTACTTCCAAGGTTACTGCATAATCGTAGACTCGTGTTTTGGCATCCATGCCAGTCATGGACCTCAAGAAGGAGAGAAGAAAGTTTTCGAGGAAAACGCTCCATCCATGCCCAAAGTCGTGCTGTATGTGAAAGAGGTCTGTGTTTCCTTGTGCATGATAAAAGCATTGGAACCACCGAGCAAATTGGGGACCTCCAAGGTGTTCTGTGACCAAGTAAACGAAAGAATCATAGTTCATTTTCAGTCCCATTGCGTTTACTAGGTTCAAGGCATCTAATGCGCCTGACCGGGTTCCTGCTTCAGCCAATTCTTCCACTTTACATGTGCTTAGAATTTCGCGTAAGGTTCGTTTTGGCAAACTGGCGTCATTGTTTCTGTCATTCCATCTGGAGTAGAGAGCATATTTTCTGAGGATTTTGTTTACTAGGACGTTTATGCTGACTCCTTGTCTTGTTGCCTCTTCCTGCAGAACGCTGTCCCACTCTTGTCTGATTCGGAAAGTTCGAGTAATGGTCTTTTTTCGTTTATCAAAACCGCTAACTTTACTCACGGCTGAAACAGCTCCATTACTCCCCCAAAAATAACTAACAACCGACTTCAACATAATACTAGTTGATTTTGTTTTTAAGATTTTACCGTCAAACTATTTCTCGTGTGCATGCTTCACGATGTGGCCTGTTTCTGGGAGAATAAGCTTTGTCATGACAAGTTTGACTGCCTGCGGGGAACCAGGTATACAGAAGATGACTTTTCCTTGGTCTGTGACTCCAGCTAAGGCTCGGGTCATGATGGCTGCTGAACCAATCTCGTCGTAGCTCAGTTTCCTGAACAACTCTCCAAACCCTGGCAACGTCTTAATCATCAAAGGTCTAACTGTCTCAATGGTCACGTCTGTTATGCTGACTCCAGTTCCCCCACACACAATGATAGCATCCACATTCTCTGAGCCGACAGCATTGCCTACATATTTTCCAATCAGAACACGGTCATCAGGCAAAATTTCCCTAGAAACTACACTGTAACCAGCATCTTCTATAAGCTCAACAATCAAGTCCCCTGAAGGGTCAGAAACAGGCTGCCTTTCCTTGAGTTTCTGGTACCGAGATGAACTGGTAACAATAACAGCAAAATTGAGTTTCATGGGTGCCCCAGATTTGTGTTTACGGGATGATTCACTCATGCCTATTTCTCCTTCACTTTGTGGACTACATGCAGGTTTTGGATGCTGGTACCTGGATACTGGCCATCGGCATCCTTTTCGTACTGTTTGGTCATGTCCCAAACCGTCAACAGCGCCGTTGCCGCAGCGGCAAGAGCTTCCATCTCTACTCCAGTCTGGGCTCTGGTTTTGACTGTTGCTTCAGCCTCCACCATGGAGTCACCAACTATCTGTAATTCTACTGTCACGCTAGTTAATGGCAGGGGGTGACAAAGAGGAATTAGAGAGCTCGTGTTCTTTGCCGCCAAGACTCCGGCGACTTTTGCAATTTCTAAGGGGTTGCCTTTCTCAATTTTTCCTTCTTTGATTAGCCGTAATGTTTCAGATTTGAGTTTGATTGCTCCTTTGGCTTTGGCTTCCCTGTAAACTTCCGGCTTTGCGGTTACATCAACCATCGACATCAAACTTCACCTAACAGGATATTTGTTGTCTAGACTTATTTTGTTTCTTCCCAGAATTCTATCAGCTGCTTGATCATTCTTGCTCTGGGGTTTTCTTCGTTATAGCGGAAGATGCGGATTCTGCCAAAGGTCTTGTGGCGCACAAGCTTGTGGTTTTCCAGAATCTGCAGGTGCTGATTTGTGGTGGCATAGTTTAATCCTGCTCGCCTTGCAATCTCGGATATGTTTAGTTCGCCTATTTCAGATAAGATTCTGAGAATTTTCACGCGCCCCTTAGACGATAAAACATCCTCTATCGACACCTTTTCACCGCCCTTCCTTCAACAGAAGTTTAACAATTTCCTGCTCCAGATCAGAGGCTGGAACCCGAGACAAGCTGATGAGGGTGGTTTTTCCCCGTTGCCCAACTCCAGAAACCATCGTCTCGATAATTCCTGAAGCAGAAAGAGACTTAACGTATTTCCAGATTTGAGTGTGACCCCGCTGCTTTTCCCCATACTCTTCGCAGGCTAGAGCATAAGCTTCCTCTGCGTCGCCCATGGACATGTAAGCTGAATCTGTTTGCTTGAAGTGTCGCGCAACACCAAGAAGAAACAGTTTTTCGTGAAGACCAAACTCAGGAATCATGTCCCTCCGCACAACAGGATAAACGCTGACAACCGCATTCCTGACACATTCAGGCAAAACCTCCCGCAGCTCCGAAGCATCAGCATACTTACCCGCCCGCCACAGAAGCTCAATCGCGTAACGGGCATTTCCGCCCTCAGACTTTCCCAGCTCAGCAATGAGGCTCATTGTCTGGTGGGGTACTGTGCCGTCTCTGAAGGAAAGATTCACTCTGTCATCAAGAATGTCTTCAAGCTGGGATTCTGAGTACTCCTGTAGCTGGATTATGTTGCGTTGGAGGGTGCTTCTTGTGCTTGGGTCCAGATTTTCTAGGTGTTCGGGTTGGCGGAGGATGCAGATGAGGGAGAGCCGTTTTGGGGCGTTTATTCGGTCTTCTTGGATGCGAGAAAGATTGTAGAGGGGGTCTGAGCCCTCATTCTGGACAAGAGACTCCAGCTCATCCAAGGTCAAAATCAGGTAGGCATCTTTTTCGTCAAGAATCTGCATAAGCGCCTGCAGCAGTTCCTCTGCGGAGTAGCCGCGTCTCGGAAAATTGGGAATAAACTTCATGATGGCTCGTTGAAGGACCATGAATAGGCTTCCTTTGCATTCGCGGCAGTTGATGTGGATGTAGTTGAGGTTGATGTTGCGTTGTTTTGCTTCTTTTGTTATGTTTAAGCCGAAGTGTTGTGAGAGAACAGTTTTGCCTGCCCCTATTTTTCCTATGATAAGGGCGCGTTGGGTCATTTTTCCGGGGCTTTCAACGGCGAAGCGAAAAAACTGGTTCAGCAGATTGAGTTGGAGCTTTCTGTGGAGTAGATGCTGGGGAACATAGTTGATATCAAGTTTGCTTTCGTCCTTGAAAACGCTGGAGTACCGTGGCATAATTCAGCCCTTCAAACTTCTGATTAGGGATTTAATGGTTTGTGTCTCTTAAAAAGTATGCTGAGGTCCCAGAAAAGCGAAACAAGACACCATGAAGTTTAGACAACAAATTGGGTCTTTAAGGTTATAACATAGAAGGTTTATTGTATTGGTAAGCTCAGGAATGTATAGGAAGAAGGAAAATGAATCGTAGCAAGCTCCTGTTCGTTTTCACCCTCATCGTAATCATAGTTTCGCCCCTTTTCTTGGCCATATGGAACCAGGGCAGCCGCGAGCAGAGTTCAGACCCTGAATTTTTTGTGGGTGTAGAATATGCCATTGACAATTACAGTATTGAGGGCTGCAAAAATTTGGTTGATCGGGTAAAGAATTTCACGAACTTTTTTGTCATCGACACTGTGGGAATAACATATAACATCACCAAGCTAAACGATGTTTGCGAATACGTCTACAAGTCGGGGCTACATTTCATGGTCTTCTTTCTTCCCTTACATGAAGAATATGAAGGCCCCTCAGCGGATGGGGAACATCAAAATCTGGTTCTTCGATACAATTACTATCCTCACCTGTGGATTGCAGACGCTAAAGAAAAGTATGGAGACAAATTTTTAGGAGCATACGCCATGGACGAGCCTGGAGGACATCAGCTGGACAGTGGCAGTTCCCAGTTAGTATCAAGCGCAGAAAACCAGACGGAAGCAGCGGACATATATACGGCGTGGCTTCATGCTCACCTCGACTATTACCTTTATTCTCGGGAACATGAAGGAATATCGGTGTTGACTTCGGATTATGGTCTGTACTGGTTCGATTACAAGGCTGGTTATGATACTGTTTTGGCGGAGTTTGCTTGGAATCATAGCAGACCCTTGCATGTTGGGCTTTGCAGGGGAGCTGCCACGGTTCAGAGCTTGGAGTGGGGCGTAATGGTTACGTGGACGTACGTTGATAGAGAGCCGTACATTGTTTCAGGTCCTGAACTCTATGAAGACTTGGTTGTGGGTTACCATAATGGAGCGAAGTATGCTGTGGTTTTTGATCATCCAGAAACCGACTACTCAGAGTATGGAATATTGACAGACGACCACTTTAATGCCCTAGAAGACTTCTGGAATTACGTGAACAGTAACCCTGACAAGCATAGAAAAGAAAAAGCGGACGTCGTTTATGTTCTTCCAGAAAACTTTGGCTTTGGATTCCGCAACGCCGATGACAAGATTTGGGGACTATGGAGCGGGGACTCAGATGAGCGGACAGAAAAGATTTGGAACGACGTCAACCAGCTTCTAGACCAGTATGGTTTCCGACTGGATATCGTTTACAGTGACACAGAATTCAACGACAGCCTGCAGCAACATTATGATAAAATCTTTTTCTGGAACCAAACAATACCATAAAACAAGGTTCAGTAACTGGCGGCTCCTTCAATGACTATAGACGTTAATCTTCTTTCAGGACACGGAACCTACACGCTACTACTGCTTGCACAAAAGGAAGTTACAGTAACTGTAGGAAGTTTGGGAAAACGGAGATTTCCTGCGGGATACTACAGCTACACGGGCTCAGCATTGGGCAAGGGAGCAAGTCTCAAAAACCGGATAACCAGACACCTGAGAAAAGAAAAGCGGAGGTTCTGGCACATAGACTACCTTCTGGAGAACGAGAACGTGTCAGTAGAGGCGATTATTGCCGCTGAAACCAGCCAGAAGATAGAATGTGAAATAAACCAGCACATGAAGACGGGGATGAAAGGAAAAGTTAAGGTTAAAGGATTCGGAGCCTCTGATTGCCAAAAGAACTGCAAAAGTCATCTGCTGTTTTTTCCTGATGCCAAAAATGTAGATTGCTTGGTTCAGAACATTGTTGCATATCTTAGGTCAGTGTCGGGCGTTCTTGCGGTTCATGTGATTCGGTAACGATTTGCGGTGGCTCAGTCATCATCTGACGTTTTTTTGGGTACGAGCAGTAGAGTTAGGAAGATGCCTGCTAGGAAGCCTCCTACATGAGCTGTGTGGGCGACGTTTTCGACCATTCCTGAGGAGACGTAGGCTGTTTCGGATAAGATTGTTATGAAGACGAACAGGAGGGCGGGCATGGGGATGGGAATAAAGCCGAAGAGTTTGAGGAGCCATCGGAAGGGAAAGAGTATAGCGAAGGCGGCTAAAACTCCGAAGATTGCTCCGGAAGCGCCTATGGTAGGTATGGTGGATGCGCTGGTTAGGTATGAGTGGAATAGCCCTGCGATGATGCCGAAAGCTAGATACAGCGCTAGGAAGCGGGCGTTGCCTATTTTTCGTTCTACTGCGTCGCCGCTTATCAGCAGGAAGAACATGTTCATTGCTAGGTGGATGATGTCGGCGTGGAGGAACATGGAGGTGATTAGGGATAGGAGGTTTTCGCCTCTCAGGATTTGTTTTGGAACTAAGCCGTAATCTAGTACTAGCTGGTTGTAGGCTTCAGGGTCGGATAGGCCATGTAGGAAAACGAAGATGTTGATGCCAATAATGAGGTAAGTTACAACAGCAACCTTTGAAGCCACAATCAATTCTCCCCTTGAACAGTTAGACCCTCAATATTCCCGCAAGAAACATAAAATCTTTGCTTCATACCGAAGGTGCAATTCTTTGGCTGGTAACATATAATTAGGGATAACAACAAAAATCTCTTTTAATAGAGAAACAAGCCCGTTTATTGTTTGGGAAGCGACAAAAATGGCAGAAACAGCCCTGATTTACTCACACAAGTACCTACGCCATAAAACTGGACCCCGCCATCCCGAGTCACCTTCCCGCCTCAGAGTAATAATGAGAGAACTGAACAAGAGCAGAATTCTCGAAAACGAAAGATGCTCCCTTGTTGAACCAGAAAGCCTCAGCATCAGAGACCTGCAACTCGTCCACAGCATCGACTACATTCAACAAATCAAACAGTTCTGCAACTGCGGCGGCGGATTGCTGGACAAAGAGGACACAGTGGTTTCTGCTCAGAGCTATGATGTGGCCCGTTTGGCTGCTGGAGGAGCAGTGAAGGCCGTTGACATTGTTATGGAGAGAAAAGTCAGAAACGCCTTCGCCTTTGTTAGACCGCCAGGGCATCATGCTGGACACGATTATCCCATGGGCTTCTGTGTCTTCAATAATGTTGCATTAGCCGCAGCCCATCTACAGAAAGAGTTTGGTCTTGAACGCGTTTTGATTCTGGACATAGATGCCCATCATGGAAACGGGACACAGGACATCTTCTACAGAAGCAGCAAGGTGCTCTATGTTAGCCTCCATGAGGACCCCATCGAGTTTCCCTTAACAGGATTCGTTGATGAAGTCGGCGAGGACGAGGGACAGGGATATAGCGTGAATGTTCCGCTTCCCTACGGCACAGGCGACAGAATCTACCTCCGAGCCTTCAACGAGATTGCGGCTCCAATCATCAACCAATACAAGCCTCAGTTCATTTTGGTCTCCACAGGCTTTGACAACCATTACGCAGACCCAGTAGGAAACCTGTCCCTGTCAGCCTTCAGCTACGCCAAAATCTTTGACGCGGTCTTGGAGTCTGCAACACGATTTTGTCAAGGAAAGCTTGTGGCTGTTCTGGAGGGCGGATACAGCATGAGGTTTCTTGGAAAGATGGCATGTGCGGTTACTGCAAAGATGGCTGGAATTCCCTACAACCTCAGGGATAAGCATCAGGGTGCAGGCGTCAAGGTGCGGAAGAAGGGAGAAAAAACGATAAACAGAATAAAGAAGATTCAATCGCGCTTCTGGAACATAAACTGAAAAGTTCAATCATGCTGCTCATGTTAGGAGCCTGATAGCAGATGATTGTTGAAAACAGTCTTTTTTCTGAAATTAGAGAAAAGGTTGGGGAAATCTGGTTGTTTCCCCCGAAATGGGATAGCCAAAAGTTGTGTCTTGTTTACTCGATGACTTCGATGGCGCCTTCTGGGCACTCCATCTCGCATGCTCTGCAGACGAGGCAGTCCTCAACGTTTACTGCAACAGACTTGCCGTCTTTCATTTCGTAAACGCCAACAGGACAGGTGTCAACGCATGTTTCGCATCCAGTGCATTTCTGTAAATCGACTTTGATTTCAACCATTATCTAATCAACTCCGCTTTTAGATTTTAACCAAAACTAAGCAATATAATAAAAACGTTTTGTAAAAAAAGGGAACTATTCACGGAGCCTCAATAGAACTCCGTCAATGGTTGCTTCAGCCGCTTCAATTCTGTTCTGGTACTCCTCTAGAAGCTTTCCATAGGCACCCTTCGAAACTTCTCCACGCCTGTACCGTGCCTTCACCCGTTGCATGTCTCTTTCTGCACTTTCAAGATTTGCTTCAGCCACCTCGATCTGCCTCATCATGTTCGCATACTTGGAACCAGCATCCCGAATCTTCTTGCTGAGAGTGGTTAGATTTCTGGAAACTGCAGCAAGGCGCGAATCCAACATTTTTTTGCGGACTTTGTATCTGCGTCTGGGAATCTTTCCCTTCCGTAACCGCTGTTCCAGTGATTCAAGCTCTGAACGAATTGAGGCTTTTTCTTCGTATGTATCAATGAAGCTCTTGAGTTCTTTTGAGGGAACCTGAATTGTTGGAACAGAAAACGTTGTTGGGGCTCCTCTGAAGAAGAGATATGCTGATGCGGCAACGGTTATGATTCCCATCCAGATGGTTGGGTAGAATGAACCCCAGAACACATCATATTTGTAGTCTATTTCGAAGTTGAGGTCGTCGGAAGGCTCCACATCAGAGAAACTGAAGGACAAGCCGTCTTCGGTGCTGATGGGCTCCAAAGGAGTAGCTGACTGGAATTTGGCGCCTTTGGGGAGAATTATGTCAACAGTCAACTTTCCGATTGTTGAGTTGAATTCTTCAAAGAGGGTGAACTGGAGGGTGAAGTCGCCTCCGTTCGTTTGAGTAATATGACTGCTCCATGGAAGGCGGTAATTTATGTGCAGTTTCATTGTTTCATTTGTGTTTACAGTGTATCGGAGAGTCACATTTAGCATGTTGGTTCCTTCTGTTGTTGTAAGGGTTCCCATTTCGTCTCGCACGGCAAAGTCGTAGGCACCTTCTGGGAAACCAAGTTCAATGTTGTCTATCCAGAATCCAGTGTTGTTTATGATGTAAGTGTTAGTAACGTACATGCTTCCATCTTGTTCCAGCATTATCTTTCGGTCTACTTCAACAATTTCAATGACAATATTTGGGCGCTGGAAGTCAGCGTATGTGTAGGAAGCGGGTAATGTAAGGTCATTTAGTGTAGTGAGGGTTCTGTTAGATTCGTCGTAAAGGAGGATTGCGGCAAGCGATGTAGGGTTGACGGTTGCTGCATAGATTTCTGCGCCGTCTATGTCAACGTATACAATATGAGTTCCTGCAGTTAGGTATGTGGAATTTGTTGATGCGCCACTGAGATAGTTATATGTTGCATCATACAGTCCGCCGAGGTCAACTGTGTATGTTCCTGCTGTGGTAACGTTAACTTCCACGCCTATGCGAAGGTAATCATATAGGCCATCGTCGTTAGTGTCTATACCTTCATCAGTGATTGTGTCTGTAAGGGTTGCGGGTAAAAGTCCGAAGTTCGAGAAATAATATAGGTTAGTTAGGGGGACGTTAGACAAGGAATCCAGCAGGTTGCCAGACTCTGAGAGGGTGATGCTGGAAACGTCGACTGGATTGAGCCATGACTCGAAAATGGTTGGACCGTTCAGAGAGACGTAAATTACCTGAATTCCTGTATCAAGGTATGTGGAGTTCTGGTCTGAGACGCTGATGAGGGCGGATGTGGAGTTAAGAAGTCCATTAACGTTCACGGTGTATGTTCCTGCTGTGGTAACATTGACTTCTACTCCGATGTCTAGGGTTTCGTAGATTCCGTTTTCGTCGGCGTCTATGCCCATGTCAGTTATTGTGCCTGTGAGGCTTGCGTTGCCGTCTTGGGCACTTACTGGGGACATCGGCGCCAAGAGAATGGATGTGGTTAAGATGATCATGAGAATGGCTATTGTCTTTGGTACGATTTTTTTGTGAGTTTGTGCATTTTTCACGTGTAACACCATCAGGGGATGATTCCAATTGTTGTTGGCGTAAGTATCGTAGATTACCTTTATTTACTTTTAGATAATTCGCCCTTCTGAAGTCAGCAGTATTTCATGGATGAGCCCAGTTTGTGCTGTGCTGCTGAATTTCTGAAAAAATACTGTTTTCAACAATGTACCTCTATTAGGATGCTAATATGATTGTTTGTGGTGTGTGGGTGATTGTTTTTCTGCATTTTTTGGGCACAGTGGATGTGGCGTAGGGGTGACTCGGATTCTAATTATTTGAGTTTCAGTATGTATTTTTGATTCATGACACTTTTATAGAGTGAAATACAAACTTCAATAAGATGTGATTAAAATTGTCAACCACGGAAGGAATGAGTAGTTTCTTTCATACAGTATTATTTGCGTATCAGAAGTCTTTGAAAGACATTTTGGGTACAGGAGAAGCGGCTTTTGTTCATCCTATTCTTGACTGCATTAACAGGGTTACAGAAAAAGAGCATCGTCATCTGATTGAAAATGAAAAAGCTGGCAAGATATTGGAGAACTTTTTGGAAGACCTACTGAAAAAAGGTATTGTGAAGTGGGTTAACATTGATAAAACTGATGATGGAGCATACGTCTTTAATGTGGAAGGCTGTACTTTGTCAAAGAGTACTCACGAATTTCTTGACACCAAAGATACAACATGTCCTTTTGCATTAGCCGTGATGGCTTATCTTCAGTTAACTACAGGAAAAAAGGTACGTCCTAACAAGTCAGAATACACCAAAACAGGAACAAAAACAGTTATCGAGTTTCTGCCGCATAAAAGGAAAGCAAAAGTATCAGCAGTTTAAGCCCTGTTTTTATCAATCGAGTTTTTGCAGCAAGAGAATCCCGCAAGGACTTTACAGAATATTCTGGTAGAATGTAATTGTGAATTTTTTAGAAAGTCTGCAGTGCGGAAGAATTTCTGGAAAAAGCTGTTTTTCAACAATATTCTGCTATTAGGTTCCTACTATGATTGTTGGGTTTGTTCGGGTTATGGTGCGTAGGTGATTACTTTTCCGCATTTCTTACGTTTAGTAACTTCTATGGAATTATAACTTTGACTTTAGATTTTGGACTAGCGTGCACGCATTTAGAAGACCCCAGAAAAACAAAGCTACCCGAAATACCCAAGAGCTTTAAACCGCTTTTCTATCGCTTTCTCTTCTTTACCCGCCAATGCCACATCTATCTCTCCAAAAATTTTGTTTTGTCTCAAGAATTCTTCTTCTGTAATAGGAACTCCAAACTTTTGTAAGGAGAAGCAATTAGGACACTTTATTATAACTCTTCTAGCATATGGCTCAACTCTTAACCAAGTTCGTCTAATCTTCATCTGACTTCCACAAAAGGGGCATTTTTTGTTCTCAATTTTTACCAATTTTTCAACATCTCTTAAGACTTGTTCTTTGGTTTGTTTTATCATTTTTTCACCTCCTTTGATTTTGTTTGGCATCATCGAAATTGAAGAAGATGATCCATCATTCAGATATACCTCTTCATGTTATAATAAGATATTGAACAGTTTTTAATATTTTTGGTTATATCAAAAAATGTAACAAGAATTCTAAGACTGATGCATTCACAGGAGAAGAGGAAAGCTTATAGTTCTAAAGCTGCGGTGAAACTATACATTTGGAATTGAAGTCATTATTGAAGACACCAGCGAAATTGCACATGCAGAGGAATTAACTAAAGAGTTAGCGACCAAAGAAGGCGTAGATTTGGACATAGTTTATTTTGACATACAAAAATGCGAATCGAGCAGTATATCAATTAAATTTTCAACTCGCCCGTTAACACGTAGGAAAACTGTTTCGACAGTTTTAAATAGTTAAAAAAGTGACGGCTTGATTTAGTGATAAAAATGAGCATTAAACAAAAAACCAACGAAACGTTTGATGCTCCTAATATGGGGGCGCTTTTGGGTTATTTCATTGTTAGGTATAGGAGTACTACTAGGGCGAAGGTTGTGAAGAGGTCTGGCAGCATTGCGAAGGGTCCAAGACCAATTCCCCAAAACCCAAAGAACTGCTGCAGCAACGGATTGGACGAGACTGCATAGAGAAGCAGAATCAACGAAAACAGTATCAGCCCAAGCGTAAATTCCGATTTCAATTTTCTGTACAGATCAACATACGTTGCCAGCAACAAAACAAGAAGCGTAGCATTGATGGTAGAAAGCATAGTCTTAACCTTATAGAACAACTCAAGGTCCCCCATAAACGAAGAGAATTCCTCAGGATCAAAATTGAACCTGTCACGAGGAACTTGGTGAGGTTCAAAGAGGGATGTCTGATAGGGAGAATGCTGAGTAGCAATCAAATCTGCAAGAATAGCCACCAACGCCAAAATCGTAAAGATTAACGCAATTTTCAAGTATTTGTTCATACGTAGCTTCACTTCTTTTACTTCCTTTTTTGTTTTTTCCATAATTTGTTCAGAATCTCCTCGAACACACCATAATTCTCCTCCATTTCTACAGTCAAAAAGTAGGTAATGCCGTACCCATCTCCAGCAGAGGTAATTATCCGGTTCTTTTGCAGAAGCTTAAGATGATGCCGTATCGTCCGATAATCCATCCCAAGAGTATTCGCCAACTGATTCGCATTTTGCGGATTCTCCCGCAACGTCTCAATTATTTTGGCACGAGTCACACCGCCCCTAGTTCCCGCAATAAGCCAACCAAGCAAATACTTCAACGGACGAACACGAATAGCCATCCAAACCGCTCCAAGGAAACAGAGGAGAATAAAGAAGAAGAAATGAAAGCCATAATAATAAATTTCACTGTATTCCGCACACATCAAGTCCATTCTTTAGGGCATAATTTGGGTCAGATTCTGAAATAATTCTGAAAAACCGTTTAATTATCAGTCATCGAGGTAGAGCCTACAAACCAAACAGGAGGTGAATGGCTCTGAGAAAAAGCAAAGCTTTCGCGTTGCTGTCCATAATAATTGCAGCCACAGCTCTTGGCGCTTTAGTCCTTTCTGTCTCCGCATCTGACGACGCAACCAACGAAGAAATTGCACCTGCCGACATACGGGGCTTCCATAACCCACCGTGGCTAGACACCCTAACTGATGAACAACGAGAAACATTAAAGCAAATGATCGAAGAAAACCACGCCGAAATCAAGAACCAACTAGAAGAATGGAACGTCACAATTTCCGAACTAAACGACGAACAACGAGAAATACTGAAGACAATGCACGAAGAAAACCGAGCTGAAGTTGAAGCACAGCTAGAAGAATGGGGCATCGAAATCCCGACGCGACCCGAACCAATGGGATGGCAAAACACCCTCACAGAAGAACTACACACAATGAGACAAGAATACCTAGACTCAGTAAAGGCCAAACTAGAAGAATGGGGTATCGAAGCCCCCGAACCCAACGACGGTATGGGGTTTCATGAAAGAGACGCCAGAGGTTTCGGCCTACTCAAACCATGAGTTAAACCAAAAACCGCAAAAGCACCCTAAACAATCCCCCCTTTCTACCTCCTTTTTTTAAAGTTTCACAATTTCCATGAAGAACAACTCTAACCAAGCATTAGTTGAAAATGAAAAAATGGGTTCACAAAGAATAGAAGCTAAGAAAAACCAGAACTTTATTTGAATTCCTTTCTTGATACAAAATTCAGTAGTATACACATGACCGAGAACATGGCTGCAGCCACTTCAGCGAACACCAAGACATCTGTGAACCCATAACCATATTGTTGAACGCATACGAGAGTAACAAAAACCGAAGCTAAAGGAAAAATGGTTCCCAACATTGAAAAGCTGAACCATTTCCGTTTCAACATAGCGAATGCTCCTGCTAAAGCAAATGCTGCAGCAATAATACCATCAATCCCAAAAATCAAGAAGCCTAGCGCAAACTCTGATGCCGCAGAGTAACTTAAGCCATAATAATTCACGTAGTAATCAATTGCTGCAGAGTATTGGTATATGCCAAGATATCCTAGGCTCGCAACAAAAGTGGCTGCAATCATCGTCAAAATGGCTGCAACAAGCAATAAATCGGCTTGTTTTTGCGGCGCTTCAATGACGTCTGGTTGTGTTTCAGTTTCTTCGGCTGTGAGGGATTCTCCACATTTGGGACAAAAAGTGGCACCTTCATACGCTAATTCACTTCCACAGTGGGGGCAATTCAATAAGACCTCAACCTTTGTTATCCTTAGCGAATGGTAACAACGTTCACTTCTCTATATATTTAAATTTATTTCAGAATTCAAGACGATTAAAAGAAGCTTGGAATGTCCAAGAATATTCTGCTAATTTCACTCAATTGCCTAAATGATTGATTAGTAGACAAATTTTGGTATAATTCTGAAAAAACCTTTTATGTCCCACAGGAAGTTGTTGACTCAAATCTAGTACAGACTAAACAAAAAATGAGTGGGGATAAAAAAAGTTTGATTTGCGTAACTAGAAAAGCAACATCTCAGAGACTACCTAGAGCCTTCATTGTTCTACTTCGAGACACCACATGGAAATGCGGAACAGTAGAGCGGCTTGTCGTGAATTACTTGCGGCGACAGATACGACATTGCAGAGGCACTCACTATCCAGTAAAGGACATACTGGAAAACTTTGAAGTACAGAAACATCAACAGCGCCGATTCTTTGATGCCATAGAAAGGCTAGAAAAGCGCGGCATAATTAAAATAGTCTTCAACCCTTTTCCTTATTCTAGTTAACTTATCCAATAGTAGAGAGATATGGAGGAGTATAGTTGGAAGTTTCTGAAAAACCAAAAAATAAAAGCAACATAACAATGCTCGCAGTGATTGTAGTCATATGCAGCATAGTTTCAGGAGGACTGCTTGGGTATCTGATTTGTTACTCTACTACCTCAGGAGACGTTGATGCCCTGCAAACTCAGGTTACATCACTACAAGAACAACTCGCCCAACTCCAATCAACACAAAATCTGAACACCCAAAACGTCACAGTATACACAGAAAACAATGTTTCAGTTTCCCAGCTATACGCCCAAGTTGCAGACTCGGTTGTCGTAATCCGCGGAATGATATTTTCCGGTTACAACTTATTTGGGCGCCAAATCTACTCCCAGATTCAAGGGTCGGGTTTTGTCTATAACTTCACAGGAGATGTTGTAGTAGTCACAAACTATCATGTGGCAGGCGACGCAGTCAACATCACAGTGACTTTCTCAAACGGCAACGCCTACCCAGCAGAGGTCCTTGGCTCAGACCCATACGCGGAACTAGCAGTGCTTTCTGTAGAAGCCCCCGAAAACGAGTATGTGTCTCTTGAAATCGCCAGCTCATCAAACCTAAAGGTTGGTGACCCAGTTATGGTCGTCGGCACACCCTACGGATTAGCTGGCTCAATGAGCACAGGCTTTGTCAGCGCCTTAGGCAGAACATTGAGTGCGGAAACGACTGGAGGATATGTCATAGCGAACGTCATCCAAACTACGGCGCCCCTTAATCCAGGCAACTCTGGAGGTCCAGTATTGAACTATCAGGGTCAGGTTGTGGGCATAGCCACAGCTATTGTTGAAGACTCGCAGGGATTAGGTTTCGCTATACCGTCAAACACGATCTTAAGGGAAATCGGGGACTTAATCAACAAAGGTTCCTATAATGATCATCCTTGGTTGGGCGTCTCAGGAACCGACATGAGTTATGAAATCGCTGAAGAAATAGGCGTCGACGTTACTTATGGATGGCTGATTGCAGATGTTGCAAGTGGAGGACCAGCAGACGATGCAGGCTTGCAGGGCGGAACAGAGCAGGTCCAAGTCGGTAACGAGTATGTGGTCATTGGTGGCGACATAATCATCGCGATTAACGGAACACGAATAACCAACATAGATGACATGTCAGCGTACCTAGAAGAATACACCTTGCCAGGACAAACAATCAACATAACGATAGTACGTGACAACCAAACAGACAATGTGTCCATTGAACTAGAAAGTCGCCCCGCAGCAACAACCGCAACATAACTGCCGCAGTCATTGTCCCCGTTTTCAGTTGCCGATAGTGTTCAGTAGAGCCAAAGAAGCATACAGTGCCTCTTCGGTTCTTACTGTTTCAGTTCCCTGACAGGCAATAGTATTGATAGTGAAGTCGGCAACTTTGTCCAAACTAAGGTTTTCTTTTGCCACAATCTCCTGAAGCCCCTGAGTTGGTGCACCAAAAGCCACCAGAACTTTGCCGGACTTTTTCCACCGTTCCGCCAACTCATCAGTAACCTCCACGAGGGGCGTTCCCAGTTTGGATGTTGCAATCACCAAATCATAGTGATATGTTTTGGTTAGCTGCCCGAAAGAAGCTTTTGAAGATTTCACAATGTAGCCCCAATAAGACTTTATCCCCTCACGCTTAGCCAAAGCAAGTTCGGGATGCTTCCCAGTTTTCGTTACTTTCACGGTGACCCTTCTGTTTACAGACAGTCGTGTGCCAGGAAGCGGCAACGGTCGCTCTACGCCTACGTCCACCATGGACCCAGCGTCAGTAACTGACACTACAGCGCCTTCCCTGTACTCTCCCAACTTCAGCTTCTGTGCTCTTCTTTCTAGAGGATGATGGGGCGTACGCAGAGGCGGAAGAATCCCCGCATACCGCAACTCAGGCTTAAGTTTGAACAGCCGTTTCCGCAGATACTGAGGCGTCTCCGCATAAGACAACAATGTGACAATCAGATTCCTGTCCCGGTTCTGGCTGGCGCCCGCAATATCAGAAAAGACGAGAATTTCGTTGACACGGAAGATAGCTGCTGCTCTTGCAATCAAACCAATTTCCAATGTTTTCTCTCGTAGATGAGGAATATCGGAGATTATGGAAACGGGTATGGCTATGGCAAGCTTGCGGTCACGTCGTTGCATCATTTTTATGTTCACTCAAGAGTTTGACAAGAATCGCAGGATGAATATCCGGCGAGGGGAAGTTCCTAATTCCTTTTCAATTGTGAATCTGTTTGTGTCAAGCATGGCATTTAACACGTCCGAATATCGTAGGTCTGAGTCATAGTATGTTATGTTGCCGTGCTCAAACAACAGCAGGTACTTCACGTTGATGTTTTCGGAGGTTTCAATCAAGTAAGTGTAATTGAAGTCTGGCTTGTAGGCATCAACAGGCAACTCAGGATATTGCATTGGCTGCTCCTGATTTGGGTCATATACAAGCAGATAATACTCCACCATGTCTGCGCTGAAGTAGTTTCCGCCACAAAGAACAATTATTTTTTCGTCTGGGGTTACACCCTCAACAACATACTTGCTTGCGTCATCAATCGGGATATTAACGTGATCAAATTCTACCCAGAGGTAGGCTTCCCATGCACTATAAACTAACGAAGCACCAACAAACACTGCCAAGGCAGCGGCAGCCACTTTAGTAATGTTCTTGTCTGGGAAGCTAATGTGCTTCATTTTCAGCCTGTCCCTAACTTTATCCATGAGAAACACAAGCAACTCTGAAGCGGAAACAGCCAAGAGTGGAAAAATCAAGGTTATGTAGCGCCAATCTTTGCTGGTTATAATCGTAAAGATGACATAGACGGTCGCGAAGGTGATTAAGGAAAATTTGTCGCCTTCATTTCTTCGCCAAGCCCAGAGCCCTAACCCAGCCAAAGCAAGGAGATAAAGAGGAAGAGCAATCGGGTGCCTATGAGGATAGGGCTGAGTCATTTCAATGAGATAAAAGATGGGCGTGGGAAACCGTGTACTGTATGCGAGCCGTTCCTCGTTACCCATGCCCATTACATAGATCCATTTTCCTAGCATGTCTGAGGCATACTGTTGATAGATAAGAATAACCCACGGCGAAATAACAGCTCCTGCAACAATCAGAACAAGCAAAAATTTGCTAAGTTTGACTGAAAGACGCTGCTTGACAAAATAGAGTAGACTGATCAGGATGATTATGCCGCCAATAACAATCTGATACTTGACAAGAAATCCTAAACCAAGAGTGATTCCGGTAAAAATTAGCAGCCTGTCTTTTTTTGTGCGCATCCACGAGAAAAACAGAAACAACGAGATGGAAAAGAAGAACATCAACATGGTCTCGATTAACGCCATTCTACACAAAGTGACGAATCCCGGCATCGCAGCCAAAAGAACAGCTGAGAGTAGGGCATTTTTTGGTCCATACAACTTGTTGGCGTACTCATAAACAATCCATAAGGAAAGGAGCCCGAAGGTGACTGCCACCAGTCTGGCTGAGAGTAAGCTTACTCCGATTGCCTTGAAGAAGAGGGCAGTTGTAACGTCAAATAAGGGTGGATAAAAAGCATTTTCTCGCAGAAAATCATCAAACTGTCCACGGCTCAGCAACAGTCCGCCATACAGGTGAGGGGTCTCGTCCCAGCGAACCGGGGCATAATCAAGATACAGCAGCATGAGGGCAGCAAAGGCTACAAGAAAAACAAGAAAAGCTAAACGCCACTTATCGAACCGGGAAACAATATCGGAGAGAACAGAAGCCAAACTTTAACCCATCCATGGATTGTTGTGTCTAACTCTGTCAAAGCAATATTAAATTTTTGTATCCCCCAAAAAAAAGGCAACGTGAACAGCTTGCATGACATTCTATGGCGCCAATATCCAGCTACTGAAACCCTTTCACTTTGAGAGAATTTTTTTCAGTTCAAGGATTCCACGCACGTTTTGCATGGCAACAGCAGTAACCATCTTCAGGGAGCTTGTATCTTTTTTCTTTTCTTCCCATTCGACTGGAAATTCAACAATTTTGTAGTTGCTGTGGATGCTTCGGATGATGATTTCTGTGTCCCAAAACCATCCCGTGCTAACGCATTCGTTTAGGACATCTTTGATTAGCCGACTGGAGAAGGCCTTGAAGCCGATTTGATGATCCTGCACAGTGTCTTTGAACAATATTCTGATGAGACCATTGTAGACTCTTGAGGGAAAATCACGTAAAACCACGCGATCAGCTGCTGCGCCTTTAATGTATCTTGATCCTAGCGCCAAATCGTTTCCTTCTCGTATCGAATTGATTAGCTTGGGAAAAAATTTCATGTCTGTTGCAAGGTCACAGTCGATAAAGGCGTAGATGTCACCTTCCACTGCATTGAATGACTTCTTCAAGGCTAATCCTTTTCCCAGTTTACAGGGTGAATGGAGGTGGGTAACTTGGGGGTGTGCCTGTTCTAGTTCTTGTGCAATAAGGTCTGTTCCATCTGTGCTTCCATCCTCGGCTATTACGATGCGGAAGTCTTCTCCTAGCTGAGGTGCTTCTTTCATGAGGGTTTCTATGCAGGTCCTAAGGTTTTTGGATTCGTTGCATGCTGGGACCGTTATTACAATCAACGGTTATCTACCTGCTTGTGTCGCAATCAGGGCGACTCCTAACAGAATAAAGAAGACACCTGCCCAGCCTGTTAGGCCTACTTGTTCTTTGAGGAATATTTTGGAGAATATCATTGTCCAGATGTAGGAAGTAGCAATTATGGGATAGAGTATAGACAAGTTTTCTTTGTTTAGGGCGTAAACGTAAAGAAGAGTAGACAAGCAATACACTGCGATGGCAATGATTAGGTGATAGTTTGTGAGCAGCAGTTTGATGTCCCACTGGAGGTTGTTTGCTCCTTGTTTGAATTCTAGCTGCCCAATGCTTCCTATGAACGCAGCCACTGCTGTAATCAAAAGAATTTTCCAATCCACGGTCTTCACTCTACCCATCCCCTTTTCCGCAATTTAACAGATAAAAGCCTTATGTTAAGATGGGTTACCTCAGGATGTTGTTTCATGTTTTTGTCTGCTCCGCCTTCTCCTCAGCACAAAAAATGCCACCACTAAAACGATTGCAGCCCCGATTGCCACATAGAGGATAGTGTTTGAGCTGTGAATAGTTGACGATGTTTTTGTGGTTTGCTCAAAGTCTGGAGTATCCACCTCAACAACGAAATCCTGAAGCATACCCCAGTCGTTTAACTCACACACATATACACCCTCTTCGGTTTGGGTGCACGTTTTTCCGTTCACTACCACATTTGCGTTGACAACAGGATTTCTGGTGTAATTATAGGTGACGTGAACTCTTGTGTTCGTCACTCCCAACAAGTTGGTCTCAAATACTGTCTCAGATATCTCAATTCTGTCCCAAGTCACGTCTACGCCCATATCTTGATTGTGAATTGCGGTGAGCCCAAACCAGTTATCGTCAACTTCTGTAGCCTCATACACCTGTGGACCAAGGACATCTGCTGTTGCAGTATACTCCCACCTTGAGTGGCTGCTAGACCAGGTCATAGGCTCGTCATCAAGGAAAATCGTTCCCGCCGCATCGTTGAAGATTTTAGAATCGTATTCATACTCAGCCGTCAGCCACAAAGTCTTTGATGAATCCGCCTCAACAACATCATCAATTACCGTGCGGTCCGTGACCTTAACTCTGTCCCAGATAATGAAGGGGTCAACAATGGATTTCGCGTAATCAGTGATGCCACGGTATTCTATGCCTGTGATGTTCCAGACAAGCATATCAACCGTGTCATGGCTGACGTCAAAAGTTGCCCATCCTGTCTGGTTGGTCAAATATTCGGTGCCATTAACTTCAACGGTTGCGCCTTTCACATCAGTACGGTTGCACATCCACTCCACATGAAAACTAACAGTCTGCACGCTGCCAACATCTGCCCTCGTATCACTAACATACAGGCGGTCCACCTCAATCTGTTTGAAGCCGAACACGAGCTCAACAGGCTCGGTCGTGAGCAGGAAAGTGGCGGACAGAATGCCCGTTGAGTTATCATAGCTCCATGTGGACTTCTCACTTCCATCAACCTTGAAGTAATAGGGTTCGGCTCCTCCAGTCTGCACCTGTATCGATGCCTTTTGTCCAGCATCACCACTTGCGGAAACATTCAGGATTCCACGGGTCTCATTCCACGAGACATCATTCAATGGAACAGAGGATTGGCTCACATAAACGTCGGTTGTGTTGTCCCATCCTACAGTAAAGTTGGAAGATGAAACAAAGGTCAAAACTCTGTTTCCAGGATTATATTCTTGTGTTAGATTGAAGGGGGCTCCAAGGATGTAGCTGGGGCGCTCAAATTCTGCGCAATGAACCTTGGTTATGTTTGATGCCTGCATAACTCCATTGAGGAAGACTGTGAAGCGCTGGTCATCCAAGTTTGGAGCATCAGTTAAAATGGCGTCCGAGGATAACACTCGAGGCTCACCCGTGTTTTCGAGGAGTAGGAAGAGTTTTGCTTCGTCTGGCGCTAATGTTACTTCGAGGGGAACTACAATTGTTTCAGTGATGCCGTAGAAGTCGTTGTGGAGGTACTCAAAGATTATGTAATGTTCATTGACGTTCAAGTCGGTATCCAACGCTCTGATGTAATACGTGAGGGTTTCAGTGCTCGTCGAATTATCATGCAGAAGATAGACGGCTCTGTCAGCCTGTCCCTGATTCAGCCAATACTCCCTTTCAGGATATGGCACATACACCATGGGTCGCACGTAATATGTGCAAAGGAAATGGATGAACTCTGTTAGGACATCAGTTAAAACACCGTCAGGCAAAGAGTTGGGGTTACGCGTATTGACAACGTAAGTGTAGCCTAAACCTTTCTTGTTTTCAAAGATGAAAGCGTTATGTTCGGTTTGAATGCCGTTAACCCAAGCTAATACGCTTGTGTTTTCGCTATGGGACAGTTCGTACTTGAATTTCCAGAACCATGAACCCATTTCCTCATGACCAGAGTAACTATAGGTTCTTCCTTTCCAAGGATACCAGAAAGTGTCTTGAGTAAAGGTGATGTTGTGCAAAAACATGTCTGCCGTTATTTCCCCTTGACTTGCCTCAGGAGGGCTCACGTGAACGCCGAACAGGGAAGCATAACTTTTGGTCCAAGCATAAGCGTCTTCAAGGTCATCCACAGTGTCGTTGCCGTGGGTAAACGTTAGCAATGAAAAGAAAATTCCGCCATCCTGAACGTAATCTTCAATGTTGCCTACTATAGTGTCGTTCATAAGGCTCCAGCCCAAGGCAATAATGAGCTTATACTGCTTCAGTACAGACGCTGGAGCGTAGATGGAAATGACGTCCACCATCCCAAAGGGCAACCCTGTGAACTCCTTTCCAGTTAAGGCACCGCCAATCTGCCAATTGTCGCCTATTCCAGGAAAGAAGAGATTTAGAAGTTCGTAATCGAAGTCTCCCTGCCGGTCTGTCTGCTCCCAAAATCCCCAATCTGGGCCTCGGCTACTCCATCCGCTCTGCCCAATCATCACTGCAATAGATGAACGGTAATCTGGTTGCTCATACCCGAGCTTTTCCCCATTCTGCAAAAAGGCATAGAACCTTTGAATTGCTTTGCCATACCCAGTTAGGTTGCCCTTGTCATCCAGAATGATGTATTTATTGGGCCAACCTGTGCGGTTGAGAGTCCCAAAAAAGTTGCCCTGCTCAAAGAAGAAGTATTTTGCTCCATAGAACCATGCTTCATAGAGTGCCCGCTCCACGTCGTTGGGCAGAAAATCTGCTGGAGGCGGTTCCCATTCTCGCCAAGTGTCTACAAACACTCCCCAAGCAGGTATGTTGTAAGTTTTTTGCATTCCTCTGGCTAAGCCAATCATCAGTTCCGTGTTTGGGGCATTGAAAACCTTGCTTATGAAAACGTCGCAGTTAGATGTGTTCGCCCCCGCATAGCCAATAACGTTTTCCTGAAGAAATATTCTGGCGCCATTAGCCCTGAATTCTGCCAATTGCATTCTGGAAGTTATGGTCTCGACCAGTGCTTCTTCTGCTTCAAGCCGCGTGCTGATGGTTCCGGTTGAATTGTCTAGCCACATATTCATGTCAGACTGTTTTCCTGTGATTTCTGCAACCATGATACCTAGAAGATGGGGATACTTGGCTTGCCACGTGGCAAACTGTTCAGGAGAGATTCGTATTTCATGGTCTGAAAAGTTGAAGGGCTCAAACATGGTGTAGATTCCCAGATTGTCTGCCACACTGATTGCTTCCTCAACCAACGTTAGGTTCCATCCTTGGTCCATAGGGTGGAGGATAGCCAAGTTGCCGAGCTGAAGCTCTTTCATTGTTCTTATGCTGTCTAAGATTTTCTCTTGCTCGCTTTCAAGAATCAGCATTCCCACGAAATAGTCAGGGTCAGTATCAAAGGTTTCAGGTTGCAGAGACTTGGAGGAAGCAGAGGTGAAGGAAACGGTGAGGAGAAAAGCTGTTACAAAGAGGACAAACAGCTTAGATTTTCTGCCATGTTGTTTCAATTTGGTTCACCCTCCTTCTGACCATTTAATGGACATCACTTGTTAATACATGAAGCTTGCTTCGGAAATTCATAATATATCTTCGTAGCTTTCCATAAATTCTTTATCTAAGCCATCCTAGTTCTGAACACAAAAGATGATGTAAACGGGATAAAAAGAATTAACAGAATCAGAAGTTGAGAGCGTTTATCGCGCGTTTGCGTCGTTGGGGTAGCCTCGGCGTTCCCAGTATCCCAGATAGTCTTCGTTGTCTGACAATTCAATGCTGGTTATCCATTTTATCCACTTGTATCCCCATTTACTCTCTGCCACAAGCTGGAACGGAAAGCCTCTTTCGGGAGGAAGGGTTACGTTGTTCATTTTGTAGGCTATCATTATGTTGTTATCAAGTATGAAGTCCAGCGGCAACGCCGTTGAGTAGCTGTCGACGGCATAGAATATCATCGTATTTGCGTTTGGGTCAACTCCTGCTGCCTCAATCAAGTCTTTAACAAGGAAGCCTTCCCAGAAGATTGTGACACTCCAGCCTTCTACACAGTGTAGTGTGACGACCTTTTTTTGAATCGGGAAATTGTTGATTATTTCATCGTATGTGTATGTTAGGTTGTTGTTTACGAGACCTGTGATAGTAAGGGTGTAGTCTCCTATGTCTATTTGCTGGGGTCCTCTTATCGAGTTTTCTCTGAAAGCATTAATTGATGAGAGGTCTTGTCCTTCGTATTCTCTGATTTCCACGTTAACGTAGTCGGGTTGATCTACTTCCGTAGTCCACCAGATCATAATGCCAACAGACACTACTGCAAAAACAATCAATGCGAGGAATGCGGTGCCAATAAGTTTTTGGCTAGGCATGTTAACCACAATAGTATGACATATGTCATAATTTATATATGTTTCACTTTCTTTACACAAAAACTCAACAGACCACAGATAAATATGATTCGGCACACTACTCATGCATTCTATTGTGGACAGAACTGAAAACAGCAAAAAACCGTCTGAAAGTTAGCTTTCAGTTCCTAACAGCAGGCCAACAAGGGCCTTCTGGTCAACTTCTGCCCGTGTTCTCCAATCCAAGTAAAGCATGTTGTTTTCGTCCTCAGCCAAGTATCCAGCCCTGATGTAGCGATTAAGGTTCATTTCAACTCTCCATCCCGGCAACTTACTGCGAAGCATATCATCCACTTCCTCGCGGGGAGCCTTTCCCTTCTTGGAGATTATGTAGGAGATAGACGTAGCCAAACCAGCAATATCGTCGATTCGCCAGCCCATCATCTTAGCATCCTTAGACGGCAAACCGCCCCTGAGGGTGACAAAAAATCTTGCCTTGTTAAGTTCTTCAAGGGTCGGCTTCTCTTTGGGTTCTTCGCCCTCAAAAACTGTTTTCACCTGCAGGTCCAGCTTCTCTAGGTGACCATCCAGCACCTTGAGAACTTTGGGGTAATCTGACCCTAACGCGTTCTTTAGTTCCCATCCCTTCACGCCAGGCTTCATGTGCCTTTTGTAGAATAGTAGCTGCGCCGCCCTCTTGATTTTTTTTGAGTAGTAAGCTTTTCGTTTCATGTTTGGTTCTCCTCTTTCCATCGTATCCATTCTTCATGGCTTACGGATATTGGGACAGAAACCATCCGCTTGTCAGAGAGCCCTGATAGTGGTTCTTTGAAGGGTATAATGAAAATCTCCTCTTCCAGAGGGTCCAGCTTTAATGTTGCGTAACCGTAGGTTACCAGAAAGCTTGTCATGTAGGCATTGTCCAATGTTTCGGAGTAAGTGTCTGCGCCAACAAAGTCCCAGTAAAGAATTTTTTCGTTTTCGCCCACCTTCTGCTTCAGTTCTGCCCAGAAGGCTTCCAGTTCTTCAAAGAAGGATTTTTCAGCCAATATCCTTTGTCTAATCAATTCTTCGCGTGTGGTGGCTCCAGCCGTCACCTGTGTGGGGTCAAGTCTTTGCCATCTTTCATCTATGGGAGGGAGGTCGTTCCAGTATTTCATGGCTTCAGCTAGGCTAGAAATGGAAATTTGTTCCTGCTCGATGATTGGGTGCCATACTTTTGTGAAAAGCGTGACGAGCTCTTCTTTGTTTAATCGTTGAATTTTTTCTTCGATCAGGAAGGGGTCAGTGTAGAGGGAGGTTGATCGGTGTTTCACCCAGTCTCCCTGATTCTGTATCACCGACGCAAGGTACTGAACAGCCTCCGCGTCCAGAGCCAGCTCCTCTGGCGATTCCCAGTCATGAAAACACTTTTGAAGTGTAGCTATTATGTGGTCAACATCCACGGCAAAGGGGTCCACGCCCCTGTCTTCAACAGATTTGCACAATTCGATGACGCGTTGAAGGCGTTCACTGCTATGTTTCTTTTGTGTGGACAATTATGCCACCTCTTTTATGAGTGAGGCTCCTTCCACGTTCTGGACGGTTATCAGGTGAACGTCCTTTCCTGTGAAGGTGAGCTGGCTGGGTGTGATAGCCAAGTATTGGGTGTCTAAGCCTGTGACCGAGGAAACAATGAGGCTTGCGATGATTTCCCTGTTTTTTGGGTCCATGTGAACGTCGTATTCGTCAACTGCTCTGAAGGGAGAGTGAACATGCTGCTGCAACGCAAGAAGGAAGGTTACTGTGGCGGTGCTTCTTTCTCCTCCACTTTGGGTGTAAGCGTCAAGGGGAACGGGGGTTCCTCCCTTGAAGCCCACAAAGATTTCGAGGCCAGCGGCTTCTATGTCCATCTCGTTTGTCAGCTTGACTTCACCGACGGCGTAGGCTTCAGCGAGAATCTTCCTGTATTTGGCGTTTACTTGGTCTAGAAGCTTGTGGATAACGTTGCGCCACGCATCCATTCGTGTGTTTATTTCCTCAAGGGCTTTTTCTCGGTTTTCTGCAACCAAACGGGCTTTCTCTTTGAGTTCCAGATACAGTTTGGAGTAGGATTCGTACATGCGTTCTATGTCTTCAGAAACGTCTGCTAGGGCAGCTAGGTGACCGTCAGTTACTCGGAGCTCCTCCAGAATGTCCATGGTGTTTTTCATGGGCACAAGCCTTTGCCCCACCGCCTCAGCCCTCTTCACATACTCATCCAAGTCAACGAGAGCCTGCTGAAGCTCCTTGTCTAAGCGCTTCATGGTCTTGGTGAGGCTTTCCTTCTGATAATTCAACAATGCTAAGCTAATTTTGTGGTCCAGAACTTGTTCGGTAGAGGTTTCAATTTCTATGTCAAGAGAATCTGCCCTAGCTTTGATGCCTGAAATCTGATCACTCAAATTTGTGAGTTGTTCCCTAGAGGCTTCGGCAGACTTTTGGAGGCTTGCGTTTCGTATATTGAAGCGTTGGGTCCAAGCGTTCTCCAGACAGTCGTAGCTTGCCCTGATTTCGTCAAGTTGCGGTGTAAGGTCGAGGGGGTTTGTTTTTTCGCCAAGGACAGTTTCAAGGGATTTGAGGTTGTCTAAGACGTTCTCCATTTCTCTTCGGTGATTGTTTGCCCAAGATTCTGTCTCTTTCAGCGCATTGTCTGCAGTTAGGGCGACTAATTCAAGTTTGGC
>CAZEBS010000002.1:0-177616 GCA_964510635.1 uncultured Candidatus Bathyarchaeia archaeon | reverse complement strand
CTCGGATCTAAGCTTGCATGCAGCTACCCGAGGCATTTCGCTGCTTGCCGCGCCCTTCTTCAGCGCTCAAGCCTAGTCATCCACCAGACGGCGTTACATGTCGGGCTTACTCGGTTTATACTCCAATGCCTGATTAGCATCGGATAACACACGTATTTCTAGCTACTATATGGCTTGTGTTCGGTTATCATTGCGAGCAGATAAAAGCTCACTCCACCCTTTGCTCCTAACTGGTGGGTCAGGAGTTGCATCTGTGGTTGTGGAGATCTATTGGATCATATTTTGATCGCCAACTACCTTACACATAACTCGGAAAATATAAGCATTGCTGTGATGCGATTCTGTTATGTCTTTTGACTCGAGCTAGTTTGTACATAGTCTTCAAACATGCCAGAAACTAAGAGTTTAAACAATTACCGAACAGAAAAAAGGGAAAACAAGGCATTTCTGGTATAGTCATTGTAACTAACGCCGGATTATGGCTCTGCGAACAAGACTTATATTTGTTCTTTATGTTCACTATCCAGCCAGTTGGATACCAAACTAGATGTGTATTTAGTGCATATGTGAGGATGGAGCAAAAAATGAATCAAGCAAACACAGATGACGATAAACTGCAAGACAAACAAATTAGTGCAGATATCAGTAAAAGAATGGAAGAAATCAAAAGCGAGATGGAATGCCCCAAGAATTTCAAATGTTACGAGATGAGCTTTGAGAACCTTTGTAAGGCAAAAGATATTGGATTAAAAACGTACCTTGAGTGTCTGGAAGAAAAACCACAAGAGTGCAAATTCTCGATGTCCTTCGGGTATTCATATTTTTGTCAATGCCCTCTGCGTGTCTATATTTCTAAGAAACTGCGAAAGTGATACCTTAGCGGTTTAGCCAATTAATTTAATTTTCAAGGCTTAGAAGAACCGCTTGTCTCTCGGTTAACTGTAGGTTATTCTTGTTTGCATTCATCGCAATAGAGGTACAGTATACTGTGTTGCAGTATGCTCTCTTTATGGCTCCTCAAAATCAAAATTTTTATCTCCACGATGTTGCATACTTTTTTTGGGTTGGTGAGCTGGCGGACGGCTTCGGACTTTGGTCTGAGGAAACTCCGCCCACCATGCTGAACTGCAGCGCCTGTAAGGGCGTAAGGCGAGAGCCTTGGTTCCTGAGCAGAAACGGAACGTCCAGCTGTGGCTTGAAGATGATGCGACTGGCGTCGCTGATGATGCAGTTGGTTGCGGTGAAACGGCTGTCCTGCAGGGTGAAAGGGCGAATAGGCGTCTATGATTTCTGCAGGAGACGCGGGTAGCCCGTTTAGCTAAATGCCGTCACATAAACAAAAGGCGGGTTACGACCAGCACACCAGCCCAAATCTCCCGTAACCCACCCCATTTTACCCATACTAGCAAAAATGGAAAACAACGGCAAATCCAGATACACACTAAGAAACTACGCCAAACTCCTGAAGCACCTATCAAAAAACACCAATATGAACAGCCCAGAGGAAGTAAAACGATTCATATCAAAAATAGACGGAAGCAACGGCTACAAAAAGAACCTTTGTCTAGCCTACGACAAATTCTGTCAATATTACCGCATAGAATGGGAGATGCCTGTCTATGTCCCTAATCCTAAGCAAATCAGAATACCAACCACAGAAAATCTGAATATGCTAATTGCTTACGCGGGGCAATCACTCAGCCTCAAACTAATGATAAGCAAAGAAACAGGACTAAGACCCATCGAACTGATGAACCTAAAAGTCAAAGATATTGACCTAGAACAAAAAACAGTTTACCCAAGAACAGCAAAACACGGTGCACCCAGAACATTGAAGATGTCAAGCAACTTAACTAAAAGACTTCAAACTTACATAATAAAAAAAGACCTAGACCCCAACAACAAGCTTTTCAAAGGAACAGCAGACAAATACGGAAAATCCTTCAGACAATCAAGAAACCGACTAACCAAAAAACTAGGAAACCCAACCTTAAGAACAATCAGACTCTACGACTTCAGACACTATTTTGCGACAATGCTTTACAAAAAAACCAAAGACATACTATTTGTTAAACAGCAAATGGGACACCGTAAAATTGAAACCACGCTAGTTTATACCCAACTTCTACAATTCGAACAAGAAGAAAACTACACATGTAAAGTTGCCCAAAACTTAGAACAGGCAACAGAACTAATAGAAAACGGTTTTGAATACATCACAGAAATGGAAGGACTAAAACTATTCAGAAAACGCAAATGACCAGCTTTCTTTTTTTATAGTATCCACCAAATATTTATTTCACTCAAAAATAGCTTACAAAGATTGTTTGAGAATTTCTTCTTCTACATATTTTATACCGAGTCTTGTTAATTTACTTCCATTACCATTCTTATGAATTAGTTTTTCGTTTTCTAAACCTGACAAATAGGTGTAAATATTCGTTGTTTTTATTGAAGTTGCTAAATCCTTAGTATTCACTCTATTCGGATAAGAATTGTTCATAACTTCGATTTGTTAAAAAAAGACCTTGCCAGTGTTCTAGCATGGACAATAGCATTTGCAAACAAATTCCAAATAAAAATAGATGATGTAACATATACTAGATACCCAAATAAATGTGGTCTATGTCAAAGCAAACCATGTAAGTGTTTTGGATTATCTACAATGTTCATTAGTTACACAATGGACGCGACTGAGGAGTTACAATCAGTAAAGGATTTACTTATGGCACTAGAGTTAAAGGTTGAAGGTCTTGACAGATTAGGTCCAGATTTTTATCGGATAAGCACGTCCGAAGTACTTAATCCGATATACAAGTCTGACGGTGCAATTGTGCTAGTAAAAGACCAGTTGAGTGAAAAGGACTGGACTGAACTTCTGGAAATTTTCAATACTCTGGATAAAAAGAATGTCTGGATTTTTGTTAAAAAAGGCATAGAGACAAAAAATGAGCAACTTAAGAGCATGCTTGAGGAAATTAGACAATTCCACAAAATAGAATATTACTCCAATAAAGACCAACTTGTACAATCTTTAAAAAAAGGAATAGAGAACCGTGTTGGCGAACTCAAGCAAATTCTAGCAAAATAAAACACGCGTAACTCAAACCCTAAATGTAAATTTTGATGATAAGTAGAAAGTTCACATTTTTGTTCTGTATATTAGGGGTCTAATAGTAGTGTATTGTTGAATACAGTCTTTTTTCTGAAAATTTTCTGCACAGCACAGTTTTAGTAGATGAAGTTCACACTTGCATGCGATAGTGCGCGCGCAAAAATTTAGTGTGAAGTTGAGTTCACTCCATACCACATGAAAACTTTTGCGATGACAGGTACTATTACTCCGCAAGCTGTTCGAGTAATTACTGTTAGCAGGAATCCATCGATTCCCGTTACAACATTCATTGGCGAAAGGTGGATTACGCCAAAAAGGAGGATTCCTCCAATGGTTGTTGCTATTACTCCTGTCAGTATCATTCTTCGGAAGTTTTCTGACCCTTTATTCATTGCTCCAGCCATGTAGCCTATCAGCATTGGACTTAGAACATATCCTAGCAGAATTGTGTTGGCTCCAAAACCTCCTCCAGAAAATGGTGACCTGTACATGTTTGCCCAATAAAGGGCGTATAAGCTTCCCATTATGAAACCTGCTGCTCCTCCTGCCCACTTGTTCCAAACTAAGCCCAGCAACAAGGGAATTGCTACCATCACAAGTAACTCTTCAAGCTCCATGATGATGCCCGTTACTGCACCGAATCCGCCGTCACCAACAAGAGTATCCAACTGTGAAACACCGACAATCAACAAAACCACAATAAGAGGAGCAA
Source organism: uncultured Candidatus Bathyarchaeia archaeon (assembly GCA_964510635.1). GTDB lineage: Archaea > Thermoproteota > Bathyarchaeia > Bathyarchaeales > Bathyarchaeaceae > Bathyarchaeum. The sequence goes on along the minus strand of CAZEBS010000002.1, from coordinate 173,789 downwards.
TAATTCCATAAATTATGTCGTTACGTGTCCAATCTCTCCATCCCAAATCCATTAACGGTCACCCCAATATCATCGATTATTATATTTTCATCAATATTCAAAGTAATCTAGATTTAACACTTTTTACAAAGAATAGAAAGAGTAAAAACAAACTCAATCTATAGTGAGAAGTTGCTACTCGCTGGGAAAAAACCTCGCCTTGTTACCAGCTATAATAAATCAAGCAGCCTCGAAGCTCGCTCAAGATTTTTTGGTGGCGATACCGCCGCCTACTGAACCCGAAAGGGTTTGGAGCGGGCGCCTACATGCAATTCAGGACTTACGACGCTTGCTCTTCAGAAAGGTAATCGTTAACTAGTTTTCTCATCTTCGACCTTATTTCTTCGCATTGTTTTGCGTATTTGGGAGTTATGTCCTCTACTTTTTTTCCGCTACTGCATGCTACAAAAAGTTCATCATGGTGGTCAATGATTGCTTCAGTTATTTCTTCTACTTTCTTCCTAAATCTCTCGTCATGGCCGATCAAATGAACCATAGCTTCCAAATTTTCTGGACAGTACGTATTGAAGTATCTGACCACATAAGTAACCATTTCTCTGATGCGTAAATCATCCATTTTGTTTTCCCTCTCCTTCTAAATTCTATCAATATAAATTGGTTCATCTAACAAACATTTTTTTCCACAAACTCGCAAAAGCCGAAGATATCGTTTCCTTGCTATCGCATGTTTCCTGCCTTTATAGTAAAGAATCTCCTTTTCCATTAATTCAACTTCAGCTTTTATCGCATCTTCATTCAAAAACTTTGACAGTTGGAACTCGCCTCTATATACACTTGTCAAATGCTGTTATAATAGGAACGTTTACACTGCACTACATTGTATTAACTTGCACAACCTTTCCCAACTGTTACGTATATTTGTAGTCTAATAGCAGATGATTGTTGAAAACAAGCTTTTTCTGAATTTTTCTGCACAGCACAGGTTTGTTGCATGAAGTTCACGCTGTATGTTATAGATGTGGAGCCTGCTATAGGGCTACTGTTGGGTTTTGCTTGGTAACGAAGGTCTTCTGCTCTTCTTCAGTGCTGTTTATTTGAGGGGGTTTTCTATTGTTAGTGCGCCTTCCATGAATTCTATGTTCACTTTCTTGCCCAAGAGACGTTCAAAAAATGATGTGACTGCCTCGGCAATGAAGAGGCTCCAGTTTTCTCCCAAGTCGTGGCGTAAATGAAAGATTTCTTTGCCTTTTTTGGTGTAGTGTGCGCATTTGAACCAATTTCCATAGTAACCGAAAATTTGTGTCATAATAAAAATTAGGGTTTCATGATCAAGACCTAGCCCCATTGTACGTATGAAATCTATGCTAACTGTCGAGCCACCTGACCGTGCAATTTTCTTCAATTCTTCTTTTGGACATGCTTGAATAATGGCTGCAAAATTCTTTTCTCCCATGGCAACAAATCCGAATCGTCTGAAATACCTATTGAATGTAGCATAATCTTGAAGAATTTTGTTCAGAAGAGAATTGCGACTAACTCCCTGTCTCTCAGCTTCTTCCTTCAATACATTCAACCATTGTTCCTTGATTCTGAATGAACGCGCGATTGCCTTATTTTTATCACCGCTAAATTCAAACATAGTCTTTCCCAACAAAATCACTTTTTGTGTTAGAGTTCACTTCTTTGACTGCCTTTTAATTACATTATTCACTTAATACTTTAATGGTGCTTGCAGAAACAAACTATGGGTTCAGATGCAGAAATTGAGTCATCCCTTTTAAGGCACATGTTTTTTTATCCAAAGAGTGTTGTGTGAAGAATTAAAAAATCCAAAGCACCCACTGCATATGACAATACCCATAAAACTGCTGTTAATTGGGCTATTCTCCTGCTTTTAGCTGGATATGTTGACGAGTTGGGACGCCAGATTACAACAAGCCATGTCCCAAGGGCTAATGCTGGAACCGAGAATATGACGTGAAGGAAGTTCATTACCAGACGTGTGGTTGTGTTGGCGAGAACTTCCATGGAACTGAAGCTCATGGGGTCCATAAGTAGCACTGCAGAAAAGCCAACTAGCGATTGGCACATTACTACCAACATTGTTATCTCATGCACAAAGTAGTTTCCTTTTCTTCTCCACCACATGCTCATCAAGACAAAAGATGCCCAGAACGTTTGTAGAATCAGATTAAATTCGGAGACGCTCAAACCAAGTTCATAAAATGGTACGAAAGTCATGGCTGCAATCTCTGCCAAAACAGCAACAATGACCGTAAAGACTGCAAGCTTTCCCTTAGCTGAAGAACTCAAAGTCAATTCCTTTATCATCTTTAGTCGTGATACGGCTATTGCTGAAAACCAAATCAGGAGCACCAGCGCTATTGCTCCACCCAATCCGTAGAACACTATTTGGTCTAGTCCCAGAAACTGTGGGCTCCACATGTTTGTAGCGCTTGCCTGTGTAGTAACATTCAAGTCTTCAATGTACCAGCCGTCCTTGTTTGTCACATTCTTGAAACGCTCTGAAGCCCTGAGAAACACACCAGTTGCTTTATCCCACTCCTTGTGCCTGAGGGCGTCGCTTCCATATGTTACGATTCGGCTTGCACCCAACACTGTCTTTTGCTCTTGACTTTCAATAGTCACGTTAACAGGGTTTCCAGTGTGTATTGAGTAATCATAAAATGTATCTCCTGGACTAAGATTCGAAGGAATAATTATCCAGCCTTCAACATTGCCCTCAGTGAAATTAAACTCCCAAATGGCGCTACCTATCGTCCCATTGGCGTATCTTACAGTAAAATTAGCTGAAAATGCTGTACCCTGAACTGGCAAAACCTCTATCCTCAGCCACCTAACATCATGTGTCGGAGGCGGACTACCCTTCCCAGTTATGCTAATGTCATACTCAATCCAATCGCCTTCCTTAACGCCCACCGAAGGCTCATAAGAAGCACAAACAGACGAAACAAGCAAAACTCCACAGACCAAAACAGCAAATCCGACGCTCATGAAACGCAGAGACCTGTTCAATGCCACATCAGACCCCTGCTCCATACTGGGACTGCTTTTTCGTTAAAAGCATTTTTGTCAAGGTTTCTTGACCCATGAACGATGCACTTTAGTCAAGATTTTTTGACAAAGAAAAGTTAAACAAGCTCCGGACTAGGCAAACCTCATGGCAAGTCCTTGATTAGCAAGAAACAGGTGACCTAATGCTTGTTCGGACGACGCTTTTTTGTGTAAGCGCCTGTAATTATCCCTGCTACTAGTGTTACTGCTATCAGTATTATTGGCATGGCAATCGCTGCTGGAAACTCTGGAATCACGTGGCTGGAGCCTGTGACCCGAATCTGGAATGATGTTCCCTCGGTACCAATTGATGCGAAATCAACTAGTGTGCTTGTGCTTGTTGCATTCCATGGTTGCTCATTGAAGGTTCCGTTGATGGCAGCGTTCATGACTTCCTCGGTTCTTTCGAATCCTGGAGTCGTAGGAGTCACTAGGGCGGTCGTTGCATGAGCAACCACAGTCATGGTGTATGGTCCAGCTAATACTGAATCCTCAATGTTTCCCGTCATCTCTAGGGTTAAATCGAACTCGCCGGGCGGGCCTCCGCCTACCATGGTGTATGTGACCGTTCCAGAGCCGTTCATTGTAAATGTGTCCTCAATGGGAGCGGTAAAATTGCCTTCCCCAGTCACTTCAAAGGAGTGGGTTCCGGCTGTCCATAGTGCAGTTGTGCTGGTAACATTAAACTCCATCTCAAAATCTGCATCAACATCCAAGTTTATCTGAGCCAAGACAACAGGAGCAACAACCAGCGCTGAAACAACCAACAAAAGCATGCATACTGTAAACCAAGTTTTTGAGCGCCCAACCTCAGATTTACCGTATTTTGACCGTAAAAATGAAGTTTTTTTCATTATTAAGGCATTCCCCATATGAACTATGCGGCAATTCTATTTAAGCCGTCTGGATATACACTCAGGATTCTTCTTCATTAAAGAAAAGATCGTCTTGAACAGGTTTTTTGAAGTTTAGCTTAAATATTAAATGCCTAGAAAAGATAGAATGGTCAAGTGGGGTTTTCTTATGAATCAAGAGGAAGCGCTTCAAAGGTTACAGAAGACACGAAAAGAGAACGAGGAAGCATATTTGAAGGCTAAAGCTTTCATGGATGGCTTTCGGGCAAGAGGACAGCTGAGCCAGAAGGACTCGGAATTCCTGTTTCTCATGGAGTTTGTAATCAAAGGCTTCAAAAACCATGGAAACGACATCATAACAGCCTTCGAAAACCAAGTAAGATTCACGGAAGCATTCAACAACCTCCAAGCCAAAGTAAATGACCTAGAAAACGAGATACAGCAACTAAGAAAAACTCTGGACAAGATGTACCAAGACCGCTAACCACATTTGAGAACAGTTTTATCCTCATAATCCATTCAGATATCCTGTTGGTGAATTCTGATGGATTTCAGGCTAACTGAACAGCAGCTGAAACTGAAAGATTCTGTCAGAGCTTTCTGCACGAAAGAGTTCGATCCAGATGTTGCCTTGGAGCTGGACAGGAAAGAAAAGTTTCCCATGAAACTCTACAGGAAGGCTGCCAAGCAACGGTTCTCCAGTCTATTTATTCCAGAAGAGTATGGAGGCGGGGGACAGGGATACCTAGCCGCTTGCTTAGCCATGGAAGAGATGTGCCGAGCAGACTCATCTCTGGGGCTGGCATGTATGATCGGAACCTTCGGAAGCGACCTGATTCTGCATAACGGAACAGATGAACAAAAAAGCCGTTACCTTCCGTCCATATGCAGGGGAGACAGCATATCTGCTGCTGCCTTTACAGAACCAAAGCGCGGAACAGACATAACAACAGTAGACACTACTGCAACTAAGGATGGCAACGAATGGGCAATAAATGGAACAAAAACTCTCATAACAAACGCGCCTCATGCCGACTTCATCATAGTTCTGTGCCAGACAGGCAACAGAGAACTTCCACGCAAAAGCCAAACCCTCTTCATCATAGAAAAAGGGTCTCCTGGGTTATCGGTTAAGCCTTTGTCTGACAAGATGGGAATCCGATGCGTAGCAACCGGAGAAATCTCCTTCAAAGACGTGAAAGTAAGGGATAGCAACATCGTAGGCGAACTGAACAACGGTTTCAGCCACTCTATGGACTTTTTTACAGTGAGCAGAACCCTTATCGCGGCTCAGGCAGTGGGAACAGCTCAGGGCGCAACAGAAATTGCCTTCAAATATGCCCAGCAGCGTGAGTCCGCAGGGAAGCCCATAATCAGGTATCAGCAGATAGGCGCCAAACTAGGGCAGGTAGCAGCCGAAATCGAGGCGGCTAGGCTGTTGACTTATAGGGCGGCGTGGACCATTGACCAAAACGAGACGGATCCGATGTTGACTTCTATGGCGAAGCTGTATGCTGCAGATGTTGCAGTTAGGGCAACGGACTGGGCGATTCAAACTTTGGGTGGCTACGGCTACTTAGGCGAGTACAGGGTTGAAAGATTCTATAGGGACGCACGAGTAACCAAAATTTATGAAGGCACATCTGAAATTCAAAGATTAGCCATCCTCAAACAATTAACCAAATCTATATTGAAATCTTAAAACCATCCAGTTGAGGCATCCAAAAGTGTCCAAGACCTACACCACAATAAAGCTCAAGAAAGAGCAGCAAACAGCATGGATAACGCTGAACAGACCCCAAAAAATGAACGCCATAAACGCCATCATGCGGCATGAATTGTCAGAAGCAATGGACAAAATAGAACGAGACAACAGTGTCAGATGCGTTATAATCACGGGTGAGGGCGACAAAGCCTTCAGCGCCGGAGCCGACATCACGGAATTCCAGAAACTCACACCAGAAACCGCTGCAGAATTCTCCAGAAAAGGACAACAAGTCTTCTCCAAAATCGAAGCACTATCTAAACCTGTGGTAGCCGCAATCAACGGATACGCTCTAGGCGGTGGACTAGAAGTTGCCCTGGCATGTGACTTCAGGCTCGCCTCCGACAATGCGACACTGGGATTTCCTGAGATGAAGCTGGGCATAATTCCAGGATGGGGCGGAACCCAAAGGCTCCCATTGACTGTTGGCGTTGCAACGGCTAAGCGTTTGATACTATTAGGCGACAACGTAAACGCTAAGGAGGCACTGAAGATGAGATTGGTGGATAAGGTTGTCCCCAAGAACCGGCTGAAGACTGAAGCAGAAGAACTTGCACAGAGCCTATGTGCGTGGCAGCCAGTAGTCCTGAGACAGGCGAAGGCTGCAGTAAATTCTGTGACCAAATCCTTTCTTGAGTCTGGATTGAAGAAGGAAACTGACCTTTTTGCTCTGCTTTTTTCAGAAGAAGAAACAAAAAAGAGGATTCAGTCGTTCTTGGGTCAGGGAAACAAAAAGGAGGAAGACTCGTAAGTCAGAATAGCAGTGTTTGGCAGGGATGAAGGACGAATAAGGTAGCGATTATCGGGGTGGGTCACAGCAGATTCGGAGACAGGTCAGACGTTAACCTCTCCGAGTTATCCTTTGAAGCCATCCAACCATCTCTTGAAGATTCAGGATTAACAGCCAAAGAAGTCCCCTACATGGCAGTCGGCTCCATGGGCATCTGGTCAGAAGAGCCCCTACCCGCCGTTGTCATAGCAGAATACTGTGGACTAACAGGAGCAGGCTTGGTCCGATGCGAAGCAGCCTGTGCGTCCGGAAGCGCCGCCGCCTTCAACGCATACTCTGCCATCAGAAGCGGTCAAACGGACACGGCACTGACTGTTGGAATCGAGAAGATGAGGCAAATAGACACCCAAACCGTTATGGAAATGATAGGCAGAGCCGGATACTACCTCTGGGAGTTCGAAAACTTCGGCATGACCTTCCCAGCCTACTATGCCGTTCATGCAGTCCAGCACATGAGAAAGTATGGCACCACAGAAGAGGACCTTGCCATGGTTGCCGTCAAAAACCACAGGTATGGCGCCATGAATCCCTTGGCTCATCTACGAAATGAAATATCTGTGGAAAAAGTACTCGGTTCAAGTGTGATTGCTTGGCCCTTGAAGCTTTATGATTGTTGCCCGATTACGGATGGCGCCGCAGCCGTGCTGATGGCGTCTGAGGAGAAAGTGAAGGAGCTAGGCATAGAATCTCCAGTGTGGATCGAGTCCATGGGCTTCTCGTCGGATACTGCTAACTTGTCCAAAAGAGCGAACTATGTGGGATTAGACGCTTCTGTTAGGGCTTCAAGAAGGGCTTATGAACTGGCTGGAATCTCGCCACAGGAAGTGGATGTGGCAACGGTTCATGACTGCTTCACCATAGCCGAAATTATGGCCTATGAGGACTTGGGTTTCTGCGAAAAGGGTGAAGGAGCAAGCATGATACGGGAAGGAGAAACAGAGGTTGGCGGCAGAATCCCAGTTAACGTTGATGGAGGATTGAAAGCCAAAGGTCACCCCATTGGAACCACGGGAGTCTCCATGCTTGCGGAACTAACAAAACAGTTGAGAGAGGAGATAAAGCCCGGAGGAAGACAGGCTCCCATGAAAAACTACACCGCCCTAGCCCACAACACCGGCGGAACAGGACACTACTGTTATGTGACGATACTAAGGAGATGAAAAAATGGACAAACCTGCTGTATTGAAGAGCGCCAGAACCTTACAGATAACCTATAATTTGCCGATAAGCCGGACATCCAAGTTCTGGGAGGGCCTCAAGAAAGGAAAAGTCTATGCCACAACCTGTCAGAAGTGTGGAAAGCTGCATTTTCCTCCAGTTGCCGATTGTGGGGACTGCGGCTCATCTGACATGAAGTGGACAGAGTTGGATGGAGAAGGCGAAATTGTAACCTTTACGCAGGTGTTTGTGAAGCCAGCCAGCTTCCAGGAGGAACCTGACTACATTGTTGCCATTGCTCAGCTTAAGGATGGTGTGAAAGCGTTAGCTTGGTTGACTGGTGTCAAAAGAGAAGATGTGCAAATCGGCATGAAAGTTAAACTTGTGGCTAAAGTTATCTCTGAGGGCAGGGTAAGTTACGAGTTTATTCCACTTTAGAAAAAGGGTGAAGGAAACGACGGCTGAAGAGATACAGCAGGTAGCTGTTATTGGAACTGGATTAATGGGGCACGGAATAGCCCAAGCCTTCGCCGTTAAAGGCTATGAAGTAAATCTTCTGAGCCGTAGCAAAAACAGCCTACGGAAGGCGGTTCAGGAAATAGAGTGGAGCCTAAACAAGTTTGTGGAAAAAGGCGAAATAAGCAGAGACGAAGCAGAAGCGGCTTTGTTGCGAATCACACCAACCACCTCCTACAGAAAGGCGGCTGCTGATATTGATTTGGCTTTGGAGTCGGTCTCAGAAAACATGAAACTGAAGCGACAGGTCTTCTCGAAGATTGATGAACTAGCGCCATCCCATGCCATAATAGTAACTAACACCTCTACATTGAGCGTAACCGAAATGGGACAAGCAACAGGAAGACTCGACAAAACTGCTGGAATGCACTGGTTTATCCCCCCACAGCTCTCTCGGCTGATAGAGGTGATTAAGGGCGACGGCACCAGCACCGAAACCATCGACACAATAATGGCTGTCAGCAAAAAACTTGGAAAAACGCCCATACTATGCAAGAAGGATGCACGAGGTTTCATAGTCAGCAGAATTCTTGTTGCCGTCTTCAACGAAGCCTTCTGGACTTACAGTCGCGGGGAAGCCTCAATGGAGGAGATAGATGCGTCAGTGAAATATGTTGGTGGTTTTCCTATGGGCTGGTTCGAACTCGTTGATTATGTTGGAGTAGATGTTGAGTATGACGTCAGCAAAATATTGCATGAAGCCCACGGCGAAAGATACCAGCCCCGCCTAGAGCTCACCGAACCTCTTGTGGAAGCTAATAAGCTGGGTCGGAAGACGGGAACAGGGTTCTATGACTGGACAAAAGGAAGACCGCCCATAGCCTCTGAGTTGGCTGGACGATATGATGTAGAGCGGTCTTGGGCTGTTGCCGTGAACGAGGCTGCATGGATGGTTCAAGAAGATGTTGCAGAACCAGAAAGCATTGACTTAGGCATGAAGCTGGGGACAGGATGGGCTTCAGGCCCCTGCGAATACGCCGACAACAAGGGACTAGACTGGATTCTGGATAAACTGGAAGCAACCTACCGCAGATACCCCATCGGATTGTATAAGCCCTCTCCACTCCTCAAAGATTACGTGAAGAAGGGCTGGACAGGCAAAAGAGCAGGGAAAGGCTTCCACAAATACAAATAACTGTTCATCCAAGAAATTCAGAAAAAAGCTTGTTTTCAACAATCATCTGCTGTTAGACTACAAATATGCGACATTAGCGGTCGCAGATGGGACACACAATATAGGTGTACCCTTTATTTTCAGCAATTTCTTTTCCCTTCGCAATAACTTCTTCGCGGCTGTCTGAAAACCAGAACTCTCCAGTGTTGTTCTCCCGCGCCTTTGACGGCTTGACTCCAACTCTGCTGATTGGGTCAGCCAGCATGCAATCAACTGTATGCAGCTTTACCTCTTTTTTTGGGTAATCCACAGCCACCAGAAAGCCGTTTGAGGTGTAAAGGTCAATCAGTTGCTTGTCAGTCATGATTTCAGTTAGCATGATCAAACAACTCTTATTGTTAATGATTTACTAGGTTGTTTCGGTTGCTTCTTCGGCGGGTGCGGTCTCTGCTTCAGGCTTTGCTGCCTTTTTGCCCTTTGGTTTCTCAACAACCTTCATGTTGACTTGAACAATCGAGTCGGTTATAACGTTGCCGCGAATAGTCTTCCGTTTTCTCTCACCCTTGCTAGATGGGTGAAAGCCAACGCCTTCACTTAGGATGGCGCCTACGCGAACTCCGCCGTGGATGTTTGGTCTCATTGGGAAACCGTCCTTGTCGGATCCTCCAGTTATCTTCAGTTTATATCCAGACAACTTAACAGCGGCTCCATCAATAACTTCCCCAAGTTTCCTGCCGATTAGGGGAACCGCCTGACTTCCTTCCACTTCCACGGACTGTGACTTCCCAGTTTTTGGGTCTGAAACTATTATCTTGAATTTAGCCAAGAGCTTCTTACTCTCCTAATTTCTTGTGACGCTAACTGAATGGGGAGCAGCTATTTATTAAGTATTACTAGGGTTTACTTAGATTTTCTGAAGAGTTTCTCGCCATCAATCGCAGACATACTCAAAACCAGATTTTGACCTTCAATCTTAGCCCTATTGGATACTAATGCATGATAGCATTTTGACACTCTTGTTTTTATTTGGAAGAATTCAATTTTTGTTGTTAGATTTGTATGTAGATGAAAATTGAAGACCGATTCAAATAAATGAATTAATTGATACGCCACACATCGAAAAAACCTTTTTTTGTAGGCAGTATTCTGCAAGGGTCTTTTTGAATTAGGCGTTATTTTGGATATAAAATACAATTTTTGGTGTTTAATGACGTTTTACATATTTCTTTGTAAAAAGTTTGTATCTATCAAAGCGTAATTCTTGCGCAGGGGGAGGTAATAATACAATTCATATCTGATTGGTTAGTTATCGAATTTTATCCGACGTAAGTCTTGAAGGCTATTTCAAGCCGAGGCTGATTGTCTCGGAGGCGTGTCACCGCCTAGCCCTAATTGAAGGGCAGAAAGAGAACTGCAGAAATTAAAAAGAGGAAGAAAAAATGAAAAATAAAAGAAGAAAGCAGATATTAGAAGTCACTGTCTTACTGGCTATTCTAATCTTTGCTGTAATAATAACGCCAGCAATAATCTTCGGAGAGACCAATTCGAGGTCTACGACAATAAATGCCGATATGTTAGCTGAAAGAATCTCTGATCGATACCTAGTAACTATTGGATACAATTCTTCAGAGAAGCCAGAATACACTAGTGAAACGTTGGGTCAAATAACTTTGGGAAAGGGTACCTCCGATGCCATGCATAACGGGATAGAAACGACAGTCAACTTCAACTACTTATACCAACTGAAAAGTGGGATATCAGAAGGTTCTGTATACCAAGCGACTTTTCAATCAGACGATGGAGAAGAATACACTGTAGAAGAATCCTCCGACCAAACAATACATAACGGCATAGCAACAACAACCATAAACCAAACGATAACTGGTTCAATGACTTATTCCCTATTTATAACCGAAAAGGTGACTCGTGAAGAATCGTTAGTAATTGCTAACCGAGATGTTAGCATATGTTACGAAAACAAGTCAGGTACATTCTTTTTCAATGCAAAAGCCTATGGACTGTGGAATTCTGATATGAGTATAGCTGTCAGTCTTAACGCCACTATAGACCAAAATATGATCGCCCCCTTTGGACGCTATAAACTGAACGCCTTTACAAATAGTAATGGACAAACAAAAGTTAATATGACAATGCCCGATGGAACAGTAGTGGATCCCGGATGTTATCAATATGCTGATGAGTACGGAAACGGGCAACATTTGACAGGATGGTTTTTTTGGGCAACTGAAGCCGAATATTGGGCAATGGATGTGGTAGTCTGGTTAGTAGGCCTTGTTTTCACATTTTTCCCTCCAACGCTGCTTGTCGGTTTAACAGTGCAGATTATTGGAGCACTTGCATTAGTGGGCGACGCATTCATGGCAGATATTGAAGGAACGGGGGTTGTAGTATTCTATGTCCTTGCACTAGACTTTTATGGTTTCCCATTTTATAACGAAGTGGGCTGTTACACAAATCAAATTCTAGGGGACCCTTTGAATAACTGGTACTATATTCCATTTTACCGCTCACCACCTTTCACAGACGACGCAGGACCGTACTACTGGCATACTGGTGTTTGACCCATTCTCTTCTAGGCAGCGGTCAACATTACTCTTCTGTGGATACTTAGGAATTACACCATATCACCCTCATTTTTTCTTTTTACGAATAGGTTTAGTAAGGCTTTCATTTCCATAAAATTTTGCAATCAGGCTAAACGAGTGAAAACTCGGAGAGAGCCTTTATATTCTCCATAGATCCATAATCGTATAGTGGGAAAAACTGGTGCCAAGCGTCAAAAGCTTTTGGATGATAATCCGTATAGCCGTTGTTGAATTAGACATAATATTTGGGCTTCTTATGTATATTTTACAATTAAACTCTGTGATTAGGCCTCTTCAAACATGGCCCATTGCTGCAATTTTTGCTACAATTACAGGGGTGATTTTGTACATTGCTGAAAAAAAGTACAGAAACAGCAATCAATAGAGAGACAAAAACAAGCTCTTTCTGTTCAAAAGTATGTTATTAAAGGCATACGTGAATGCTTAAGATGTGACTGTAGACAATCTGAAGTCCAGTTTTTTGTCTTTTTGTCTGGAGGCTTTTCAAGAATTTTCGTTAACCTTCATTTTTTCAGATTTTTGGCGTTTTCATTTTTTCGAAATTTCTAGTAAGTATATTGCGAGAGAGAAGGTTAAAATTTGACCTCAAAAAAGTGGGAGTTTGCGGGAGACATCGCCACCAGCGGTGAAAACAGCTATTTATTAAGGATTACCTACCGCGAAAGCTAAGAAGCCACAAAAACGGGTTAAGATGGTAGGCGCTTAGAATTCTAAGACGTCTGACAGTTTCTCCATGACCTCAAGGGGTAAGTTGAAGACGTAGGAGAAGGGACCGAGACCACTTAGCATCTGCCTGAGACGTGTTATATCCGTTTTGTCCACAGCTCGAATCAATGGGGCAATCACCAAATAGACTGCCAAGAATGATATGCCACCTACAACCATTTCGACCCAGTAGGCAAAGTTAATCGGCGCCAAAAGCAAATAAGTGAACCCTGTAGCGATCACAGAGGCTAAGAAAATTTTGGCTGAAGATACCCACTCTACTGTTGCACCGAAATTCTTTCGTATCCACCATAAACCGTAAATCAAACTTGGCAATCCAGCAATCAAACTTGTTGCTATCAACCCTATAACTCCAAACTGGCTGACAAGTGTCCAACCAAACAACAGTCCCATGCCTAAAGTGATGAGTGCCATCTTCATCGTAATTTGTGTCTTGCCCTGACCGTTCAGAAAATTTGCTAAACTAAGATTTCCTATCCCCGCATAGAGATAAAGAATGGCGTAGATGCTTAGAAAGAAGGGTGCATCAGTATATTCTGTGCCGACAACTGCGAAAACGATGGGCTCTGACAGAACCATCATCATCAAAGTCACCGGAAGGGTAAGCAACGCTCCATACTTGACAGAAGTCGTGAAAACAGCCCTAAGAGTTTCTTTTTCCTCTTCAGCTTTAAGTTTTGAAAAGGCTGGAAATAGTACTGTGCCTATTGGCACTGTAAAAAAAGTGATTATGACTGTAAAATTAAGTGCTGCTTGGAAGTTGCCTAGAGCAGTTGTGTAAGAAATGTTGTTGGCTACCGAGAAGGTTTGGGTTAGTACAGTGTTGTAGAATTGTGGCAAGAATCCCGCTATTACAGCTGAAACAGAGAGTGGCACCCCATATTTTAGTAGTGTCTTTAGTGTTCCTTTAATGGCTGTTTTGTTCAAAGGCTCTTTGTACTTCCTGAGAAATAAATAATAGAAAAATATGATTCCTACAATTCCAGAAGTGACTTGTGCAAAAATCTGCCCTTGGATAGCACCCATAACGCCATAACCCATGGCTACTAGAAGGGGCGCAAGAAAACATCTCATACCCGAGTTTAAGATTAACGTCAAACTGTGAAATTCAAGCCTTTCTAAACCAATGAACGTGGACTGGGAAACCTTAAGAAACGAATCGGCAAGGATTGTGAGCGAAGCAATTTCGATCAGAACCTTTGCCTCAGGCAAGTGAAAAACACTTGTAGCAAGAAAATCTGCCAACAAGAAACATAGCAACGTAAGGAAAACTCCCATGACTAATTCGAACAACATTCCCGTGACCAGAACGTTTTTGATATTGCTTGTCTCGTTTTCAGACCTGTATTGTGCCAAATATTTTACCATAGCCGAGTTTGCGCCCCAGTCTTTGAACAAGCTGAGCATGCTAGGAAATATCAGCGCAGTTGTGATTATACCATAATCGTCGGGATTAGCCAGCAAACGCAAAACAACGATTAAGCTAACAGCCGTGACAACACTGGAGATGCTTACACCTATGAAAAGCTTGAAACCGCCCCTTGCCGACGATTTTGCCATTTCACTTGCCTTATCCAAAGTCAGCGCTCCACTTTCCTGTGATAGTTTAATGCATAAAAAGGCTGTCCATTTAAAAACTGTTGGGTTTGTCCCACTCATTTAATCTGCTCCACCAGGCATAACAGCAACTTCTAAGCCCAAAAAGCCTCCAAGCACCCATTTTTTATGTGCTGGATGTTTAGAAGACAAAATTTGGAAAACCTCTTATATTCCCAAAAAACATGATACACACTAGTTGAGGGCGTTTAGATGTCTAGCGCCAAACTTCACTCCTCCAAAAACCCTGTAATTACTTCTTGTTTAGCTACGCAGTTGGAAAAAGAAATCCCAGACGTAGACATCTATGGCGCAGAAAAAAAACTTCTAGACTTCGCTTACCAAGACCTAGAAACTTGCATAAAACTGACATGGAAAGGCATAAACTCTGAAGACCTCGAAGAAGCCCTAAGCAATGAAGACAAACAAGAAGAGATAAAGGCATTCTTGAAAGTGTGGACCAAACAGTGGCTAAAAAAATGGAGAGAACGAGTCACCTTATGCAGAAAGACACCACGCTTTTCCTTACGGCACATTAAGGCCAAGCAAAAAGCCACAAAGCTCTTCAAACAGATGGAAAATGGGCAAGAACTCAAAGACTTTGTTGTCCAGAAGCTCATTAATCAAGGTGAAGTGTGCATGCCAGAGCTGATAGCGGAGAATTTAGTCATCGAACAAATTACCTTCAGGCTGAAAGCGCAAAACGGAAAAACGTCAGTTGACAAGGAGGCTTTGAAACCGTGGCAAATTTTTTGTGACGTGTTGCCTCAGGTAAAGAGTTTGGCAAAAAGGAAAACTCCCATAATTCACATGAAACTGATGACAGACAGACAGTGAACCATAGGCTAAGTTTTTCTGAAGTGCAGTTTACATAAACTCGTGTAGAGTCGATGTTATGTCCACGTTTTCTGTGGGCACTTTTGTTGGCGGCACATCTTTTGCATGCGGAATGCTGTCGTGGTATGTAGGGCGCTCTTTGTTGTAGAATATTCCGATGGGTATCCTGTCTCCCCACTCAAGCGCCTTCTCTAGGGCTTTGTTTCTGTCTATGGCGTCGTGTCCTTCTTCTTCTAGCTTGTATACTCTTTGGCGGAACCAATCGTAGGTGTTCAGGTAATTGAAGGAAACACAGGGCTGGAAAACGTCGACGTAAGCGAAGCCTCGATGCTTAATCGCCTCTACTAGTAAGTTCTTTAGGTGGAACATGTCGCCTGAGAAGCCTCTAGCCACGAAGCTGCCGTTGCTGACTAAAGCGTGAGCCACAGGATTCAGCATGGGCGGTATAACGCCGAAGGGAGTGGATTTTGATTTGAATCCCTGCTGGCTAGTGGAGGTTGCCTGTCCCGTGGTTAAGCCAAGAACCATGTTGTTGTGCACAATCAGGGTCATGTTTATGTTGGTTCGTATGGCGTGAGCAAAATGCCCCCAGCCCTCATTGTATTGGTCTGCGTCTCCAGCGAAACCAACCACTGTCAGGTTTGGGTTTGCGAGTTTGATGCCCTGTGCTGCGGGTAGTACTCTGCCGTGGATGCCGTGGAAGCCGTTTATGTTCACATAGTTGACTATTTTGCCGTGGCAGCCTATGCCTGAAACAAGGACTGCTTCTTCTCTCTCAAGTCCAAGCTCTAGGAGGGCTTTTTTGAATGCCATCAAGATTCCAAAGTTTCCACATCCTGGGCACCACGTGTTGGTTTTTGGCGTCTTCAAGTCATCTAAGGTCACCAATTTTAGAGCACCTCCTTTATGCTCTGAGTTAGGGCTTCCGGGTTGAAGGGTCTCCCGTCGTACTTCAGAATCGTATGGTCCACTGTTGCCAGAAGATGTTCCCGTATTAGGCTGGACAGCTGAGAGGTCTGGTTGTTCTCTACGATGATGGTTTTCTTGGCTCCCTCCAGTGTTTTCTGGACTTTGGCTGCTGGAAAAGGAGACAAATACACGACTTGCAGATAGTTTACTTTGACGCCTTCTTTGCCTAGAATTTTCATTGCTTCTCTTATGGGTCCTTTTGTTGAACCCCACGCCAGAATTGTTGCATCCGCTTCTTCGGGACCATAAAATTTGACAGTTTCAATGTTTTCCAGTTCTTTGTTTAGGGCATCCAGTTTCCTGAACCGTTTATCTGCCATTTTTGTTGTCAAAGCAGGGTCCTCGGTTGTGTAGCCCAGTTCATTGTGCTCATCCGCGTTGGTTCTCACTATGGCGCCCTTTGTTCCTGGTACAGTTCTTGGAGAAACGCCATCTTTTGTAATCTTATGCCGCTTGTATTCCTCCGTTCCACCATATTCGGTTATGATGTTTCCGCGGTCAATTCTGATTCTGTTCTGGTCAAACGGCTCAGATGTTTCTTGGCTCTCCGCCAGATACTTATCTGAGATGATTAATGCTGGAATCTGAAACTTTTCTGCCAAGTTGAAGGATTCTATGGTCATGCAGAAGCACTCCTCAACGTTCCCTGGAGCGATGACGACTCTAGGAAACTCTCCTTGAGACGCGTGAATGGCAAATCTGAGGTCGCCCTGCGCCGTGTACGTTGGCAGTCCTGTACTGGGTCCAGGTCTCTGAACCAAAACTATCACAGGCGAGGTTTCAGTCATTCCTGCCATTCCCAGCCCCTCGGTCATGAGACAAAAGCCTCCTCCAGAAGTGGCGGTCATTGCTCTTGCTCCAGCATATGAAGCACCCACGACCATATTGACTGCCGCTATTTCACTTTCTGTCTGCATCACAACCATCTTGTGCTCTCTGTCTAAGGGCGCCAGAAAATGGAGTATAGAAGTGGCTGGCGTCATGGGATACGCCGCGTATAGTTTGCAGCCTGCATTTATGGCCCCTAAGCCTATTGCGTCGTTTCCTGTGAGGAAGATTCTTTTTTTGCCTGCTGAAGATGTTTTTTTGAGGCTGTATCCGAAACTGTCGTAGTGTTCTTTGGCGTAGCTGTGTCCTTGTTTTGCGGCTTCTATGTTCAGTTCAGCAGTTTTCTGCTTGAAGGTGTCCAGTAGTACTTGGTTTAGGAGTTCTTGGTCGTAGTCTAGGAGGGCTATTGCTGCGCCTAAAGCCACGGTGTTCTCCATGATTGCTGGTCCTTCCAGCTCCTTGACTATCTTGGCTAGGGGCACAGGGTAGAGTGTTATGTCGTCTCTTTCCAGCTCTTGGGTGGTTACGTTGAATTGGTCTCCGTCGTAGATTATTCCAGCGCCAGCAGCAAGTTCGTCCTTGTGGAGGAGAATTGTTTCTTTGTTTAGGGCTATCATCAGGTTGATGGTGTCGGCTTGGGAGTAGACCATTTCGGCTTCGGCTCTGACTGTGTAGAAGTTGTGTCCTCCTCTGATGAGGGACTGGTAGTCGTTGGCTCCGAAGACGTAGAGTCCGCCTCTTAGGCAAGTTTTGGCGAAGAGAAAGCCTGAGCGGCTTATTCCTGCTCCCGCTTCTCCGCCAACCAGCAATGAAATCTTGTTAACAGTCAAGACGGTTCGCCTAAGCTAGATGAGTTTCTCGTTGGTTTCCAAGTTTATTATGTGAATTGCGTTGAAGGGGCAAGCTTCGGCTGCCTGCTTGTGGCAACTCAGTTCATCGAGTTCTGCAGCTTCTCCGCTGGAGACCTTTTTTGCGCCTTCAACATGAGACTTTCCATCTTCGTCTGAGAGGTCAAACTTGGAGCATAACTCAACACAAGCTCCAAAACCCTGACATGCATTGTGGTTTATCTCCACTCTGAATTTAGCCAATAAAAATCACCTTTCTTGATGTTATACACAGTATAGTTCTCAGGCTATATCGTTTACTCTTAATCAGCAGATTTCATTTGAAAGTTTAAGTGTGCTGTTTACGTGTATTAATATGAGTGGGGGCTTCTGTGATGAAGGAAGCAATGTTTTACGAAAAACTAGACAACAATTTAGTTAACTGTAATCTATGCAGTCACCACTGCCGAAAAATTGCTGATTCTAAACGGGGAATCTGTGGCGTTAGAGAGAACAGAGACGGTACCCTCTACAGTCTCGTCTATGGCAAGGCAGTAGCTAGGTCAGTAGACCCAATTGAGAAGAAGCCGCTGTTCCATTTTCTTCCTGGTTCCAGCGCATATAGTGTAGCCACGGTGGGTTGCAACTTCAGATGCGATAACTGCCAGAACTATGACATTTCTCAGTTGCCTAAAGTGCGGGGCACAATAGTTGGGGAGGACGTGTCGCCTGAGGAGATTGTTTTGGCGGCTAAACTGAGCAACTGCGCCAGCATAGCCTACACATATACTGAACCCACCATATTTTTCGAGTATGCCCTTGACACGGCTAAGCTAGCCCGCAAAGAGGGAATCAAAAACGTTTTCGTGACCAACGGCTACATTACCCCCGAGGCATTACAGGAGATTACCCCATACTTGGATGCCGCCAACATCGACCTGAAGAGCTTCAGTGACGATTTTTACAGAAGTAACTGCGGAGCCCGACTCGAACCTGTACTGGACTCGATTAAACTCCACAAAAGTTTGGGAATCTGGATTGAAATAACCACACTGATTATCCCAACGCTAAACGATTCAGAAACGGAACTGAAGAAAATTGCGGAGTTCATCAAAGATGTGGGCGAAGACACTCCTTGGCACATCACCCAATTCCATCCCACATACAAACTAATTGACCAGCCTATAACACCAGTAACGACTCTGCGAAAAGCCAGACAAATCGGAATAGAGGCAGGATTAAGATACGTCTATGAGGGAAACGTGCCCGGAGAAAACGGAGAAAACACCTACTGTCACAACTGCCAAAAAATGTTGATCCACAGACACGGCTACCAAATCTTGGAAAACAACATCAAAAACTCCAAATGTCCACACTGCGGAACAGAAATCGACGGCATACACAACTAACTCACCCTTTTTTGTACGTAAACGCTCAAGACACATAACAACATAAACCATCTAAACACCGATAATTCGTGGCGAAGAGCGCACAGAGAAGAAGAGTGAAATGCTGCTCACGCAGGTCACCATTCTTCGGTAGTGGGTGGAAATCTTGTGCGCTCTTCAAACCCTACATTCTGTTGGTGCTCTCTCAAAAGCCTAGAGAGTCTATGAGGAAAGTGAGTCCAAAGTAGATCAGGACTGCCCCGAAAACAGCCATCAATACGCGGTACCACTTAAATCGTAAAATCTTGGCGCCCTTTTTTGCTAAACCCGCAATGAGAGTGAGCCACGCGTAGTCTACCCAAACGTGACAGATATACATGAAAACCACGCCTGTCAAGCCTGCAAAATCCAGAGAAATGAATATCAGGTTCGCGCCGACAGTGAGCCACCAGACAATAAAGTAAGGATTCAATCCTGTTAACGCTAGCCCCATCAGAAAGAGGTTTCGTGTGGTTTTTTGTTCGGTTTTTGTTTCTTCGACGTTGTAGGATAAGGAACCGCGTATCTGCAAGGCACCGAAAACTATGAGTGCTACTCCTCCTGCGACTCCCACGACAAGCATGACTTCAGGCACGTTTGCGACGCTTAGGAGCCCCAGAGCCAGCAGCATGACTAAGGTGAACTCGACTACGCCGTGGGCTATTGAGAAGAGTAGACCGCTTTTGGTTCCTGATTTTGCGCCATGAGAGACTGTTACAAAGAATAGGGGTCCTGGGGCTAGGGCGCCTGAGATGCTTAGAATGCTAACTGTGACGGCGAAGTTCAGCAAGTCCATGAACTTAGAAACGGGGACCTGTATAATGAATCTTCTGGGTATCGCCTAAAACCCGATGTTTTTGTGGTTCAGATTGTTTGTGTATTTGTGTTGAACAGAAATACGAAAAGATTTATTACATATTAAGATTCAATATAAAGATTGGGGATAACCATTCTAATAAAAATACGAACAGACCAACTAAACGAAATCGAAAAGGAAACCACAAAATACCAAACGCCAACAGACCCTCCAGCGAACCCAACCGAAGCAGACAGCCCCCACTCCTACTCGCTAACCGAAAACAGCCTCAACCTACATCCCTCAACCCCCGCCCCCACCGAAACAACCAACGAACCCCGTGAAAAACACGAGCCAAAATGTGGCTACTACTTTGGCTATGTCTCGAGCGGAGACAAAATCCCAGAAGAGTGCCTAACCTGCTCAAAGCTGTTGAATTGCTTAACCAACAAAGGCGGAATCCAAGAGGAGGAATAAAAAAGGGGGCAGAAACATGAAGGCATCAGCAATTTTTTTCGCCTTTTTTCTGCTGTTCACCTCAGCATCAATAGCTGTACCAATTCCTTTATTCCCTGGAAACATGATTTCCACACTTGTCGAGTTTCCTGCCTCGGAATTCATAGTTTATTTTGAGGCTTTAGCAAACGGGGTGACCTACGCTTTCGTCACTTGGATCGTGTTCTCTTTACTTGCCAGAAAACTAGAAGGCTCCATGTCAACGGAATCGAAGAAGCGTTCCAATGAAAAGAGGGGTCTGTCAGCCTATTAGTCTTCATCCCCGTTAAGGTCGGTCTGGGACGGCAACATCATCCCCCAACAAATTAGCACCGTCCCCGACTAATAAACTCTTTAACACCTTATGGCAAATGAAAAAGAACGCATACACAGACACGACAATCAAAGCAACAGGAAAAAGACTGAGACACTTGGAACGAAACTGCAACCTAGAAAACCCCGAACAAGTCAAAGTGTTCATAGCAAGAAAACTACAAATCCCCTCAATAGCACAAATTAGACTTTACGACTTCAGACATTATTTTGCATCTGTGCTTTACCACAAAACCAAAGATCTACTTTTTGTCAAAATTGTGCTTGACCAAACGTGAGGGGATTAGGGCGCGCACCTCTGGTTCGCTTCGTCTCGGCTCATGCTATCCGCAGCCGAGAACTCAGCGAGGGATAAACGGCTATAAGGGTACGTGCTTGCGGTATGGTGGATATGTTTCGGCGCGCGCAATAACTTGCTCGTCAATTATAATATAATGAAACGTATGGTATGTTCTGGGCATAAGCTCTTGAACCGATAGTTCCATGAAGTAAAAGAAATGATGCAATTGTTGATATTGTGTTGGCTGTTCTTAATCTGCTGAATGCACCTATACTCAAATCGTTTTGAGATGCGAAAACAAGCATTTTTGTTTCACCATAGTTAATTGTGATTTCTGAATAACTGGCGTTAATTGAGCCATCTTCAAGAACATTAACTATGAACCATGCTCCTTCCGATATTCCAGACCGTCCTGGTTGCCAAAAAAGAGAATGTGAGTCTATCGTGATTGTTTTCATAGAGGAATCTAAATTTGTGAGATAACATCCAAATGCAACATAACTGTTCTTTGGAATGTTGAATGTTAAGTTTCCCTCAGGATAATTTAGCAGCTTCATCTCTGTTTCAAATGTGAAATATCGAAATCTTTCAATATCTAGGGCTAAAGATCCAATGCCTTGAGCGATTTGGGCAACAACTATTTCTTGTTCTTTTTCAAAAGATACTAGATTGCCTCTGTCTGTTACAAACCAAGAGATGCATGAGTATGAAAAGTCTGATACATCCATTGGAACTTCTAGTGCCATAGGTTGTTGAAAAGATAGTGTTTCTCCAGGTTTTATAGAGATGTTCAAAGTATCAGTATATCCATAATTTTGATTGACTGAATCAACTACCCAAAGGGCGGTTAATTCAACTAAAATAGGACAATTATTCGTAATCTCAACTTCGACGATTAATTCGTCTTCACCTGGGATGTAATCAACATTGTTCGTCACGATCTTTTCTGTGTTAGCCATTAAATTTGCTTCGTTGACTTCGTTTATTTCTTCTTGAAATGAAGCGTTTTTGTTCAAAATGAATAAGAAAACATTGGAATAAAGAAACAACACTGCTAAGACTAAAAAAATTGTCCCGATTATCCCGGAGACGGCTTTTCTATTCGTAAAAAAATTGTTAATAGCTAAAAACAGTCTCAAATGTACACCCTCTTTCAGTTGTAATTTTAAGAGAATATTGAATCCCTGCTAAGAGTGAAATCAAAGTATCAAAGTAACAATGTTCGTGAATGTTTAACGTAGAAATTGATGTGCCATTAAATAGTTTCAATTCTTCAATTTGAAAGATTTCTGTCCATGAACTATTGCTGATACAGATATTGCTAATATCAACTGAATTGCTTTGACCGCAATTTAACAAGTATACAAATAGCTTTCCATCTGTTTGATTGTAACATGTGTATTCGATTACTAGTTTTTCTTTAATTTTGCTTGATTGAGAATCGATTGTTGCAGCGTATTCCATGTTTGCTACTTGGGCTTGTTGATATGTCCAAGTTAGAGTTACAAACCCCAATGCAATGACCGCTCCAGCTAACATTGCATTTGCAATTATTGTGTTCTCAGCTTTTTTCCCTCTCTTGAATCTGAAAATGTTGGAAAAAAATTTAAACACAGAGACCATTTCCCTTGGGCACCTCCATTTGAATCAGTATTTTGAATCCGTATTTACGTTGCACATAACTACAAATATGTCTATTTTAAGACCTATTACGACTGTAGTAATATTACAAGCTCACATATATAGTTTGTCTTATGACACATGATATGACATCATGAACAGAAAACTAACTACAATCTGCCACTCACAAAATTGCACATAACACCTATGTGGGTAAACAGAGAAAAGCCAATTTGTCTAAATTGCCTAGTTAAATACTGATGGGGATAAGACAAAATAGAAAACACAAACAAACAGGTCCTAGAAAATTACTAAGCACTAAGGCTGGGACTGCCACCTTATTCCCTACAGATAAAATCTTCTCTACACTATAGTACATAAAAAAAGAAGCATACGCAAACACCACAATGAACGCAACAGCGTGCACGCTCTAAAAAGGGATAAGTGATTCACAGAACTGTAAAACACCTGCGTACATCACGAGTTTAAGCTGTGGCTATGTATGCGCCTACCAATGTCCCATCGATATCATAAAAGGCTACGGAATATTTGCTTCCTGCAGTTACTGTCTGATTTATTGTGAATGTTTCAGAAGCGCCTGGACCTACTGTGTCTGAAGTTCCAGATGACCATGTGCTAGTAAGCTCGCCGTTTACTCTTACATTTTTGACAGTGAAATAAGATGTTCCTGAATTAGTAACATGGACAGCTATGCTTCCCGTTTCGCCAATAGTAAAATCTACGCCTATAATTGTTAGTTCACTTGTCGTATCCATGAAGCCGATGGTTAGTGAACCCATCCATGCTGCAACTGCGATAGAGACCGCCACCGTTACTGCAACGAGTATAATGGCTGCAACAACCGGGCTGAGAGCATCTTTGCTTTTAAGGAATTTTTTCATTTTTAGGTCCCTTCGTTCAAGCATAGTACAATAGTATGTCAGAACTAGATTTAAATCTTATGACTTACGACAACATATAGCAGAATTGTTTCAGACAATTCAACAAAAAACGGGCATCAAAGCTTAACTGTAACTGCAGTTTCGAAGCTCACTCAGGATTATTCTCGGTAAAAAAAGGGTGAATGGTTTTAGGCTGTGACGGTGTAGGAGCCTACCATTGTTCCATCAATCGTAAACATCATTATCGAGTATTTGGTTCCCGAAGATACAGCTCTTGTTATTCTAAATGTTTCAGAAGCGCCTGCGGCAACTGTATTTGATGTATCTGATGACCAAGTGCTTTCGTCTCCACCGTTAACCCTTATTCTGTAAATAGTAACATCACTTGTTCCTGTATTAGCCGCATTGACAATTATCCTTCCATCTACAGCATCGCCGACGTTGAATTCTACATGCGTTATTGTTAGTTCACTTACTTCCATTTCGTCTACGGCCATAGAACCCATCCATGCAGATACTGCAATCGCGACTGCTACCGTTACTGCAACGAGTATAATGGCTGCAACGACTGGGCTTAGAGCTTTTTTATTTTTTAGGAGTTTTCTCATTTCTAGTCTTTCCATGCTTTGGTATTTACGAGAGGGGGTCTCAAACCCGATTCACGTCGTAATCATTACGATATCATATGTTTACATATGTGTTGTTAATCCAAAATCAATATCCAAACAAAGTTTTCAGAAGCAGCCTCGAAGCTCCATCAGTAGACATAATCTATGAATGTTCACAGTTACTCGTGAGGGAAGATGCTCCAAAATCTCTTGGAACCAAACACTTTAGGAAAAAATTGTTACTTGGGTGGAGAAATCCACGAAATCTTGATTATGTTACGTTTTTCTAGCCGCCTTATCGCTTCGAGGAACTCGCTCTTCTGCTTTCCGCTGAGCTCAAAATGGTTCATCATGTCTTCTACTGGAGTTTGGGCAGACCCGTACCTTTGATGTCGACGTTGCAGATAGTTCACAACTCGTCGCTCGATCTTTCCACATTTCCATGTCGTGTTTCGAAGTAGCGTGGCTATTGACATAATCATCTTCTGGGCTTCTAGCCCTCTTCGTTTGACCAGACTCCTTCACCCCAAAGACACTTACCATATCGAGGCATTCGACTAATTAATTGTTATTGTCTTTTCACCCAAAAATTTATATACAAAGTCAGGCGGGTGGGCAATTCTTTGAACTGAAAAGCGACAGAAACTCGTGTAGCTCTATAGAGTAAACCTTTTATATGCGAGATGGTTGTTGAGAAGTATCGTCACATTAATCATGCTTACATCGAGAGGCTTTTTGAAGACTTTTGAAGACTGCGTGCAAAACTGCTGTGACAGGAGGAAATAATATATGCAAATAGAAAACTTTGAAGACTTACCCTTAACTCCAGAAGTCAAGAAAGGGATAGAGGAGCTTGGATTTACTGAACTTTTTCCAATACAAGCTCAGGCAATAATGCCCTTACTGGAAGGAAAAGACGTTATTGGGCAAGCACAAACAGGAACGGGAAAAACCGCTGCCTTTGGAATACCGATGGTTGAACGCGTAGACCCGAACAATAAACGAGTTCAAGGCTTAGTTTTGGCGCCAACACGTGAACTTGCAATACAGGTTGCACAGCGCATAAGCCGATTCAGCAAATACTTAAACTTGAAGATTCTGCCAGTTTACGGCGGAGAATCAATCAACAAACAGATTCGCGCACTTGAAAGAGGTGTCCACATTGTTGTTGGTACGCCTGGACGAGTGATTGACCACCTGAAACGTGGAACATTGAATCTGTCATCAACCAAGATTGTTGTTCTTGACGAAGCTGACAGAATGCTTGACATGGGATTCATTGACGACATAAGCTACATTCTCTCACGAGTGCCAGAAGATAGGCAAACTAGCCTATTCTCTGCGACAATAGACGACTCAGTGATGAATGTATGCCACAGATACTTGAAGAATCCTGAAAAAATTCTTGTCAGCAAAGATGAAATTGCTCTTGAGCAGCTAGACCAGTTTTACATGGTCATGAATTCGAGAAACAAAATCGATTACCTGCTTAAGA
This sequence comes from uncultured Candidatus Bathyarchaeia archaeon, assembly GCA_964510635.1. GTDB lineage: Archaea > Thermoproteota > Bathyarchaeia > Bathyarchaeales > Bathyarchaeaceae > Bathyarchaeum. Next base: position 148,151 of record CAZEBS010000002.1, on the reverse strand, counting down.
TGCTGAAGAAAGACAACATAGATAAGGCAATTGTATTCTGTAACACTCGAAGAGGCACAGACTGGCTAGCACGAAAGCTACGGCACAACAGATACTCCGCAGAGCCCCTACATGCTGGATTCACTCAAGCCCAAAGAGAGCGCGTCACCAACGCCTTCAGGAACGGAAAATTCGACTTCCTTATCGCGACTGACGTTGCTGCAAGAGGCTTAGACATTCAGGGCATAACCCACATCATCAACTATGATGTTCCAATGGAGGCTCCAGTGTATTTCCATAGAATCGGAAGAACAGCCAGAAACGGCGGCAAAGGAACCGCAATAACCCTTGTAGGCTACGGAGAAATCCCAGACCTGAACAAAATAAAAACCTTAACAAACACAACCATCGAAGAACTGGAACCAATGAACCCACAATACTGCTAAAAAAAGCAAACTTCCAAATAGGCTGAACAAACATTCAGCCCCCTTTTTTACCCTTTTTCAATTCTTTTACTTTGTTAGACAGGTCAAGGTTTGTTAGTTATTGACGGTAAGTAACCGTTAAATAACGCTTTGCCACACAACTGAACAGGCTTTCCACTGTTTAATCTGCCAGAAGCCAATCTGAAGTGGTGTATAAACATGAAGATAGCGGTGTTCGTTTACGAGTATCCTCCCAAAATTGTTGGCGGCTTAGGAACCTACGCTGCAGAGATAACACGAAAGTTCGTTCTCCTTGGACACGACGTCACAGTCTTCACAATGAACGACGACCAAGGAAGTCTCCCCACAAGAGAGCTTCTTCGTGGCATAGAAATTCATCGCCCAGTCCACATCGACGTTTCTGACTCCCTCCCTGATGTGGTCGCGGAAGACGTCAAGAAGTGGGGCAGAGGAATCCGCTTCTTCTCAAAAATTCTCATGTACAACTACCTCAGCGCCGCAAAGATGATAAACGAGCTTGTCAGAGCAGAAAACTTCAAATTTGATTTGGTTGTCGCCCATGACTGGCTCTCAATCATAGCAGGCATCACCATAAAGAAGGAGCTGGGAATACCTTTGGTCTTTCATGTGCACTCCAACGAGCGGGGACGAACCTTGGGCAACGGCTCAGCTGTGGTCAGCAGCATAGAGAACAGGGGGGGACAGATGGCTGACATGGTCATAACGGTTTCTTATGCGATGCAGGATGAGCTGATAAAGGCTGGCTTCCCTGCAGAAAAAGTCAGAGTCTGCTATAATGGTGTGGACCCGAAGAAGTATAGCCCTGACCAAGTTAGCCAAGACCGAATCGACGCGGTTAAACAGCGATACGGACTCAAAAAAGATGACATGATGATACTCTTCATTGGAAGACTAGTCTGGATCAAAGGCGTGGACAAACTCATCCGAGCTATGCCCTCTATCATACAGAAAGTTCCCAACGCAAAACTGGTTATTGTTGGTCTAGGCGACATGCGAGAATACTTAGAGGGTCTGGTCCGTAACCTGCGCCTCCAAGATGTTGTAAAGTTCCGTTTCGAGTTCATACCTGAAGAAGAACGCATCGCCCACTACGCATCATGCGACGTAGCCGCTTTCCCAAGCCTCTACGAGCCCTTCGGAATCGTCACTTTGGAGGCTATGAGCATGGAAAAACCTGTAGTTGTTGGGGCTGCAGGCACTAGCGGAATGAGAGAAATCGTTAGCATCAGCGGCTCAGACCAATGCGGTTTCCACATAAACCCCAACGACCCAGAGGACATAGCTTGGGGGGTCGTAAGTGCAATCTCAGATCCCCAGAAGCGGATTCAATATGGGCGCAACGGCAGAAAACGGGTTCTTGACCTCTTCAGTTGGGACGCAGCTGCAAAGTCGACTCTTGAGCGTTATGCTGAACTCGTTGAAAAGAACAACTCCAAGGATTCTTCTGACTGAAAATGGTTCGTTATCTGAAGAGATGTAGTCTGTTGCGGTTGTTAGCTGTATAGGCTCAGCACTTTTCTTATGCCGTCGACTGTGAGATGGTATTTGTCAGTTTCGTCTGTACGAAATCTCTGGGCGTACCCTAATTCAATAAGTTTCTGCAGGTGACTCTCCAGTTCCAGGGTTTCCATTCTGGTCCACTCGGAAATCTGTTGGATGGTTAATGATTTGGATGATTCCGTTGCCCCAATGTTATGGAGCATAATCAGGAGGCGCAGTTGATTGGGCTGCTCATCAGGTTGTTGTCGGAAAGAATGATTGTTGCCCAATTATTCCACCACCTTTCGGTAAACGTCTACAGTCTTCATAGCAACCGCTTCCCAACTATAAGCCTTGTGGAGTTTATCTTTTGCGTTCTCAGTTAACCATTTGGCATGGTCTGGGTCAGATAAAACTCTGTGAATTCCCCATGCGATAGAATCAGGGCTTCGTGGATACACGAAAATTCCTGTGCGTTCATGTTCTATGACTTCTGATAAGCCATCAACTTTGCTGGCTACCACAGGAACGCCCGTAGCCATGCCTTCAAGAGCAACTATGCCAAAGGGCTCGTAAATTGAGGGCACAACCAAAACATCCGCGCTGGTCATAAGTTCTATGACTTCTTTGTCAGATGCAAAACCTGTGAACTGAATCTTTCGTTGGTGTCCGCTGGCGCGGGCTTCAGCTTCTAGAATGTCTCGTGACCAGCCTTCGCCGACGATGACGAATTTTGCTTCAGGATAACGGCGGGCTATGATTGGTATTGCTCGGATAAAGTATTCTATTCCCTTCTGTGGAACCAGTCGCCCTACGCAGAGAATCAGTTTTTCTCCCCAACCCACACCGTAACGTTGCCTAACTGCTCCGCGGTCAACAGGAATCTGATATTTCGTTGCGTCTATGGCATTCGGAATCACGTCAACCTTATCTGGTGGCAGGTTAAAGTGGCTACAGATTTCGTTTTTCATGGATTGGCTGCAGACGATGACTCTGTCAGCTTCGTAGTTTGACCACCATTCTATGCCGTTGATGGAAAAGGAATCTGGGCTGTGGAGACCTTGTGCGCGTCCAACTTCGGTGCTGTGGACTGTGAGGATCATGGGCTTTTTCACGTAATGCTTAAAGGTGATTCCTGAGAAGGCGGCTAACCAGTCATGAACGTGCATGACATCAAAGTCAACTTTCTGAACTACATCTGCCATTCGTTTTGAAAGAAAGTGGTTGAACATTAGAACCCATGTGAGAAAGTTTGGGTGCCCCAGTTCTGTTGAAGCACGGTACACTTTGATTCCATCCATTTCTTCATAGCTTGGTGAACCTGGAAAGTCTAGGGTGAAGAGGTGAACTTCGTGGTTTTGCTGAACAAGGGCTTTAGCTAAGCCTTCGCAGTGGCGGGCTATTCCACCCACTACTCTTGGAGGGAACTCCCAAGTTAGTGTGCCCACTTTCGTTGTGTTTCACCAGCCCTATTATTATGCTGATTTGAGTTAATATGTTGTTTAGTTAATGGTGCGAATTGAAGTCGCTCTTTAGCTTGTTAACTCTGTAATATGGTCACTGGATATAAGTTTCTTTTCACTCAAAAAATGAACCGACACTTTGGGTTTATTAGGTAGAGTATAATTAGAGGTTCTAAACTTGGAAGGTGCCATTCAGTGAAGGTGTTGTTTGTATGCACGGGAAATGCCTGCCGAAGCCCGCTGGCTGATGCGCTGCTAACGATGCTTAGACCAGATATTGAGGTTGATTCTGCGGGAACCTATGCCTATTACAAGGTTATTGACTTGACGCGAAGATATGCGGAACAGGAAGGCGCCACCAATTTTCTGAAGAGTGTTCCTGACAGTTTGGTGTCGAAGAATTTGTGCGATTACGATTTGATAGTGGCTATGGAAACTGAGCATGAGGAGGCTATTCTGAGGCAGTCGCCAGAATGCGCTGACAAAGTTGAAGTGTGGCACATCATCGACCCATACAACCTGCCATACAAGCAAGCCCAGCAATCCTTCGACAAAATTAAAAGCAAAGTCGCACAACTAGCTAAATTGCTGTAGAGCGTTGTGTTTGCGATGACTAAGACTTTAGTAGCGTACACAAGTAAGGGTGGAGCCACCAAAGAAGCTGCTCAAATAATTACTGATGTGCTAAAAAGCAAATACGGCTCAAATGTTGACGTCGTCAATTTAAGAAAAGACAGGAAAAAAGTTTCAAACATGGTTCCCTACAGTAACGTTATTGTCGGTTCTGGAGTGCGTAGCGGAAAAGTCTACAATGAGGCTTTAGACTTTCTTAAACAAGACTTTGGTGACAAATAACTTGCTTTCTTTGTTTGTAGCGGTGATGCGGGTGACCCAGAGAAATACGAGGAAGCCTGTACAAAATACGTTACTGATGTCTTAGCAAATTACCCTAATCTAAAAACAGTAGCGACAGAAGCATTTGGTGGTCGCCAAAAACGCTGGGCAAAGCAATCTTTGACAACTTTGATCCTGCAAAAATTTCTTCATGGGCAGAAACGATCGGTATCAAAGTTAACAAATAGGCTCAAGAAATAACGCCAAAACTCTGTCACAGATGCAAAAATTAATTATAATGCGTGATTTTTGGACTAGAACTTTCTTCTATAACCAGTTTACTTTCTTCTTTATTAATGGGCAGGATGATTTTTTCATCAAATACTGTCTGGAGAGGATATTTGATTGAACTATTCACCTCTTGCCGTTGTTGTTGCAGCATACAATGAAGAGGAAGGAATAGCGCCCACAATACGCGAATTAAAAGAATCTCTGGATAAACCGCAGCTGATTGTGGTTGATGGAAGAAGTTCAGATAGAACACTTGAAGTAGCTAAAGACTTGGGGGCAGAGGTGTTAATTCAGAGGGGAAAAGGCAAAGGAGATGCAATGTCTCAGGGGGTAAACCATCTTAATGGAGACGCATCCTACATTGCCTTCACTGATGCAGATTACACATATCCTGCCAAACACCTCAAAGAAATGATTAGCGTTCTAGACTTGAATCCGGAAGTTGGAATGGTTTTAGGTGACAGATTCAGCAGAATCTATGAACATGAGTCTGACAGAAACCAGTTCTACATTGGCAACCGAATTTTAGGTTTTGCTCAAAGAGTCTTTAATGGCGTAAACTTGAATGATCCTTACACTGGTCTTAGACTAGTTAGGTCTGAGTTATTGAAGGGTTGGAAACCAAAATCAGACGGATTTGATATTGAGGCAGAATTAAATCACCACATCAAGCGATCAGGCTACAAGATTGTGGAACTGCCAATCAAATACCGAAAAAGATTAGGAAAGAAGAAGCTGTCCTTTAAGCATGGCCTGAAAATATTGAGAAGAATAATCATACAAAGATTATCCACCTCGAACGCGTCCTGAATTTCAAATTCCTTACGTTTTAAGGATAAAAAAAACAATTTGAAAAAAATTCTATTTTCTCGCTAAGTTATTCTTTGGATTTCTTAGCCTTTCCTTTTTTTCCTTTTTTCTTGCCCACTCTTTTTCCCCTCCTTTTTTTGTTTTGGTAGTCGATGGGTCTACTACCAGTCTTCATCTTCGTTTTCTTCTTCGTCGTCTTCCCATTCCCAATCTTCTTCAGACATTATTATCACCTCTAATATCGGACGCCAAGCATGTTCAATATATACGTTTAGGTCTAAAAATAGGCGACAAATGGGACTTAAAGCCGAAATTAGTTGATTTTTTGGCTTGTTTTTTGCTTTATAAGCAAATTTTGTAATCAAACAACCACGATGGGTCATCACTGGAGTGGTCAGTAATTGAATATCAAACCGATATATTGTGTAACGCTTGATTGTTCTGAATTTTGATTTCGATGAAAGATTGTGAAATACTTCTTTGTTAATTGCTTCACCTTCTTTTCATCACTTTCATATTTCAAGTGTAAGAGTTCATGAATTAGTGAAGCCCTTGCCCTACATTCAACGTAGTTTCTGAATTCCGTAGGATTCATTTTTTGAAATTTCTTCTTGCACACATCCACTCTTTTAGGATATAAGAAGACTTCACCTTGAGGGTTACAGCTTCCTATCAGCGAATTTCCTTTGTCGTTTATTGATGGGAACATCTTGATTTGCACACACTTTACTTTCTCTTTTTGTATTTCTTCTCTTTTCAATACCCAATTAACAAACTTCAAAAAGATAGGTTTGCTTAAAGATTTGAAGACGAAAAGAGAGTATTTGCCATAAAATTCTGTATGTGCTCTTTTCTTGTTTCCCTTTTTTATTGAAGCGACAATTTTAATCCTTTGTAACAAAACTTTCTTTTCCATCCAACAAGAATTCAATTATAATTTACTCAATCATGTATATAATGATTCGGAACAATGTAAAGACTAAAAGGCACATCTGGTGACCTTGCAACTATCCCTCATACTTCCTGTCTTGTGGTTTCACCTTTGTTTTTTTAAATATTCAAATTGCCATATGATTGTATATTAGAAACGGAGCAAAAGTGTATGGTTGCCGTTTTGGACAATCCGGAAAGGGTTAAAGCAGTTGACAGGAGCAACATGCTCGGCGATCTGCTTAAGACTCCTGATCATTGCCGAGATGCGATAAAGAGGGCGAAACAGGTTAGTGTGCCTGAAGGGGTAAACCCCAAGAATATTGTAGTGGCGGGTATGGGAGGCTCAGCCATAAGCGGAGAAATTCTCCATGACTGGCTCCGAGACACGCTTCCCATTCCAATCGAAATCTGCAGAGACTACACTCTTCCAGCCTACGTGAACAAGGACACTCTTGTGTTCGTTAACAGTTACTCGGGAAACACGGAAGAAACCTTAACAGCGTTTCTTTCAGCAACCCAAAGAAAATGCACTGTAGTGGCAGTAACTTCAGGTGGACAACTTGAATCCTTCTGCGAGAAACTGAATGTACCTCACGTGATAATTCCGAAGGGACTGCAGCCTCGCGTCGCCATTCCATACATGTTCTTTCCTCTTCCAGTTCTTTTGGAAAAGATGGAAATCGTTTCCGACATAGAACCTGAATTAGAAGATGCGATAGTGGCTCTGAAGATGGCAACGAAAGCAAATGCTCCAGACATGCCCACAAAGAGCAACAATGCAAAACAGCTTGCCACAGAACTAAAGGACACCATTCCAGTGGTTTATGGTTTCAGCCAATACATCTCCATAGCCCATCGCCTGAAAGCCCAATTCAACGAAAACAGCAAAGTCCCAAGCAAAGCCGAAGCCTTCCCTGAACTGAACCACAACGAAACTGTAGGATACGACGCCCCAGAACTGCTCACTGAAAAGATATCAATTGTTCTCATTCGTGACCAGCAGGAGCCTCCAGAAATCAGGAACAGAATAGAAACAACAACCAACCTTGTTTTCAGCAGAGCCAACAAAGTGCTGGAAATCTGGGCAGAGGGAAAAGGCAAGTTGGAGAAGATGCTTTCTGTCATGTCTATTGGCGACTTTGCAAGCGTTTACTTAGCCATATTACAGAATAAGGACCCGACTCCAGTGGACATTATTGTCAAGGTGAAGGGCGAGTTAGCTAAGAAAACTCGTATGAAGGAACGGTTTGAGGCTGAGTTGGCGAAACTGAAATGAACAGTTTTTATGGATGTAATACTGTAGGAGTGTAGAATCCCACTGATAGATGCGGAGCGAAAGAAATCGTGAAACCACCAAAAGACAAGTATGAAATCATAAGCGAGATGGGAAAGCGTCGAGGCTACTTCTGGCCCTCCTACGAAATTTATGGGGGAGTCGGCGGATTCATAACCTATGGTCCCCTTGGCGCATCGCTCAAAAAACGGTTAGAAGAGAAATTCAGAAGATTCTATCTTCAGCCCTTAGCTATTCTTGAAATCGAAACGCCAGTGATTATGCCCGGCAACGTTCTGGAAGCCTCTGGTCACGTAGAAAACTTCAAGGAACCCACAGTTGAATGCGCCAAATGCAAAAACAAGTTCCGTGCTGACCATCTGCTTCAAGAATTCGGAAAAATGACTGACACAGAAACCGAAAAGCTTACGCTCCAAAATGTTGTGAATGAACTCAAAAAGCTAGAAATCCGCTGCCCAGAATGTGGCGGAGACTTCGACAAGGCTGAACAGTTCATGACCATGTTCACAACAACCATTGGACCCTACTCTGACTCAATTGGTTATGGACGCCCCGAAGCTGCACAGGGAATCTTTGTGGAGTTCAAGCGCATCTTCGAAAGTGCCCGAAGTCGTCTTCCTTTGGGGGTTGCCCAGATTGGTCGTGCCCTCAGAAACGAGATTTCTCCTCGTCAGGGTCCAGTGCGGCTACGGGAATTCACGATAATAGACATCGAGTTCTTTTTGGACCCAGAAGACAAAAAGTGCCTCATTATTGATGATGTGGCAGATGAAACGTTACGATTTATACTCGCTGAAAACAAACTGAAAGGCAACACCGAACCCGTAACACTCACAATCAAAGAGGCACTGAGCAAGGGCATCATCAAGGAGGAGTGGCTAGCCTACTTCATGGCTCAGGCCAAAAAGTTTCTGATGGAACTAGGAGTTCCGGAAGACAAGCAGCGTTTCATCGAGAAACTCGACTATGAACGCGCTCACTACTCTCAACAGGGCTTTGATCAGGAAGTGTATCTGGAGCGGTGGGGCTGGACAGAAGTTTCAGGACATAACTACCGAACAGACTTTGATTTGAGCAGGCACATGAAATCCAGCGGCGTAGACTTGACCGCCTTCAAGGAATCTGAGGATGGCGGAAGAAGATTTGTTCCTCACGTTATCGAACCCAGCTTCGGATTAGACAGACTCGTCTATGTTGCCTTAGAGTATGCATACACAAAACGAAAAAAGCGGACTGTCCTGAGTTTGTCTCGTGACCTTGCGCCCATGCAGGTCAGTGTTTTTCCTTTAATGAACAAGGACGGCTTGCCTGAGAAGGCAGATGAAATCTATCACATGCTGGTCAACGAGGGCTTCAGTGTGGATTGGGACTCTTCAGGATCCATTGGACGGCGATATGCCCGAGCTGACGAAGCGGGAACACCGTTAGGCATCACCATCGACTATCAAACCCTTGAGGATGACACCTTAACATTGCGTGACCGAGACAGTTGGACGCAAGTAAGAAGCGAGGTAGATAAGCTTCCTGAGATGCTTCACGCCTACTTCCGCAATAAAATAAACTTTGAAGACTTGGGGCAACTGATAGAACGCTGAAAACTGTACAAAACTGTAGAGGATAGAACTAAACTAGCTAAACACTTTTTAAGAGACTCTAATCTACTTTATTTTGGTTACAAAATCGAAAATTCGATGGGGCAAAGATATGGTATTTCCTGTAGAGACAGAAGAACGTGTAAAACGAAAGGCACTTAATGTTTCAAGTGACCATCTCAGAGAAGTAGTGGATATCTCCCGCAAAATCTCGCAACTAGTAACTGTCTTTGTAAGTGGAGACAAAAAGATGGCTCAAGACCTGTTCGACGACATCAAAAAAGCCCAAAATGGCGTGGACTCTACGCGACGCATTGTTTCACGGGAACTCGCCGAAATAGGCGCCATATTGATGAGCCGCGAAGACTTCCTCCGATTCACTAACCTGACAAGCGAAATAGCCGACTACTGTGAAGGAATTGCCTTTAGGCTGATTCAAATTATGGAAAGAGGCTGGGATGTTCCGAAAGACATAAAGGAAAACCTGATTAAGCTTTCGGATGCTGTTTTTGACACCATCTCTAAGCTCAGAGAAACAGTTATGACACTAAATTACGGTACCAACAAAGCGCTGGAAAAAACCAGAGAAGTTGACGCAGCAGAACGGGTTGTAGATGACATTTACCGTCAGCTGGAAGTGGACATCATAGCCAGCAAAATGGACCCTCCACCCATGTTCTTGTTGTGGACTGTAGTTCAGCATCTGGAGGACGCCGCGGACAAGGCTAAAGCCGCCTCAGACGCCGCCCGCATACTGGCCCTCACAATCTAAAGTGAAGTCGTATGCCTGAGAAGATAGAAACTGAACTCTTAGACAATTATCTTATAGTTTGGGACCCTAAAGAAGGGTCGAAACTCTATAAAATGGGATATTACGGCAAGCCCATAGGTATTCCTAAACCCAAAATTCCCGAGTTTGATGTTCCCCTTATTCTTGACCTTATGGAGGGACTGTATCTTATGGAGGTCGGAGAAATCAGCGTTTATGGGGGACCAGAAAGGAAAGGAGTCAGCTTTTCGAAGTTGCGGCGAAGGGCTAGGCGGTTGTATGAAGATTTTGATGCAAAATATGCGGTGTACCGTGATTTGCGGGGTCAGAAGCTTATTGTTACGCCTGGAATAAAGTTTGGTTGCGATTTTGCGGTGTATAAGGTTGGTCCGGGTGTGGATCATGCGCCGTACATGATTTCGGTGCGGACGGCTAAGGATGAGCTGACGGCGACGGATATTGTGAAGGCTGGGCGGTTGGCTACGACTGTGCGTAAACGGTTCATTGTCGCCATACCTGACCTAGAAGCTGAGGCTATCCGTTACCTGATTTTCAAATGGTTCAAAGCCTAACCCGATTTATCTTCTGAGTTTTTGTCGGATTTCAGGCAAAGCCTCTTCCTGAAACCGCTTTATTCCCAATGTCGTTATTTCGTAGTTTCCCTCATCTGTCCTGATTGCGTGGCCGTCGCGGATGAGTTCGCCCAGCCGTGTGCTAGTTATCTTCGCACTTTTTCCTAGCCCTGCCTGCAGCTCTTCTTTGGTCAGAACCTCTTTTGAGTGCCCGAGCTTGTTGCCGATGTAGGCTGCCAGAAGATGCAGGGTCAGTGTTTCGCTGTCTGTTAGCTTATTTCGAGAAACCAAAAGGACTGGGCCTTCAGGGGCAACGGCAATAACGTTTTTGCAGTCTTCGATAAGGCTTTCAAGGTCAACTGTAAGGAGAGCTTTCTTTACTATGCTGAGGGCAGGCACCACTTCGTTGAAGAATTGGTTGAGGCTTATCCATACCTCGTTTGCATCGCCCGTGAATGTCTGTTCAAAGTCTTGATATTTGATGTGGACTGTTACCGTCTCTTTTTCGGTCAAGTTGCTACGCCTCTGAGCTTCGTCAGCACTTCTTCGTCTACCCATCTTTCGCCTTGTGTGGTTAACTTGAATTCGGGTCTTGCTGGGTCAGGTTTAAAGACGATTCCCCGTTTTGTCATTTCGTTGAGGCGGGCTGGCACCATGGATCTGATTCCGCTTGAAGCCAGAAGCCGTTTGATTTGGCTGGCTGTGCTGGAGTTGTCGTCAGAGGCGAACAGGATTAGGGCAATGGCTTCGTAGTGGGTGAGTTTTTCTCTGGTGGTTATGATTGGTCCTTCGGTTGTGAGTTCAATTATTCCGTCTAGTTGTGTCTTAAGGGAGGGCGTCAAGTTTGAAGATATGAGTTCGCCTACTTCATTCACGAATTGTGGGGGCATAGTTTCCAATATTTTCAGAATTTCTTGGGCAGTTTCTCCCTCGATAACGACTTCTCCGAAGGGAGCCTTAACGCGAACCCGAACTTTAGCCATCATCTATTCCTCCAGCTAAAAATATGCACATAGCCTTATCAGTCTTCCACCTCTTTATCTCACTTTCCTAACCCGCCAAACAGACACTATAATTTGGTCAATTTTTCTTGACTATGCAGAGGCGTGTTTTGGTCAAGGTTTCTTGACAAAAATGCTTTTTTGTTAGCGCAATCAGTTGTTGTTATGGTTCAAAATGAAATGCGCCCTGTAAAGAAACTGTTTTCATGCACATTATCTGTAATTGTGCTTGTTAGTGGATTGATTTTGGTTGTTGCTGGAAATTTTGATGTGTCTTATGCGTATACCGACGTCTCTGGGATTATTGGTTCAGATGCTACTTGGACGAAGGCTGGTAGTCCCTACTCTTTGGTTGGGAATGTTCTTGTTAGTAATGGGGCAACATTAACTATTGAGACTGGAGTCACCGTCAACCTAAATGAGTATTACATAATGGTTAATGGAACTCTAAAAGCACGGGGCACTGAAACAGAAAAGATTTACTTCAACGGCGGAGAAATCATTTTCACACACCATAGCAGTAACTGGGACGAGCAGACAGGTTCAGGCTGTATAATCGAGAATACAAATCTAGACACAACTTTTGTAGACATCGGTTCTGTTTCTGTAAAGGTAAGCAAGAGCGCTGTCAATGCTGAGATATCCGGTTTAGGACAAGCAATAATTGTGGACAACACAATTAACGGTAAAGTCTCTGGAAAAGTAGTTGCAAACAACACAATCACCGGTGACGTTAATGGTAACACAGTTGTTAACAACATAATCACAGGTACAGTGTCTGGCGAAATAATTTCGAATAACACCATTACAGGCGGTAAGATTTCTGCTGCAGGTAGCACATCGGGTACTGTTGTTTCGAACAACACCATCATGGATTGTGACGTCGGAATCAGCTGTATCGGGTATTCAGTTATTTCTGGCAACACCATCTCAGGTTGTGGAGTTGGCATCGAGACCTATGTTGTCCAAATGCTTGGTGGCACCAGGGTTGCTTATCCATTAATTGAAAGAAATCTGATTACTGACAATGTTCGTGGCATCACCATTGTATTGCGTTCCTGTTTTGAGCCAGGTACTTTAGTTCCTACAATTCAAAACAACACTATTGCACACAATTCTGTTGGACTATATTTGTACATAACCAACTATGGTGCAACGCCTCCAATCATCTACAACAATATTCACGACAACTCTGATTACAACATCCAATTGGATGAGGAAACAGACAAGGACATTAATGCTACCTACAACTGGTGGGGACTAACCGACACACAAGCAATAAACCAGACAATCTACGACTACAAAAACGACTTCACCTTGGGCACAGTAACTTTTGACCCTTTCCTGACTGAACCAAACCCCGAAGAAATGGCTACTCCAATCCCAGAATTTCCCTCATGGCTACTTCTACCCTTGTTCTTGGTGGTAACCTTTGCAGTCATAATTGGCAGGAACAAAATTGTGAAGGAGAATTTTGCACAATGAAACTATTATTGTCTGCACTTTTGTGTTTCCTTCTGGTTGGAGGCTTGGCGTTAACTGGCACTGCAAGAGTTGTTGCTCAAGCCCCTGGAGAAATTGTCATAATCAACTCGGATACCACGTGGACAAAGGCGGATAACCCATACAGCCTCACGGGACCTTTACTTGTAAGCAATGGTGCAACATTGACAATCGAAGCAGGAGTTACCGTGAATTTAAGCATATATGACATAAGGGTGGAAGGAACGTTACGGGCAATGGGAAGCAGTGACGAAAAGATTCATTTCAACAAAGGCAACGCAACAGGAAAGATAGACTTCAGACCCAATAGCACTCCTTGGAATGAACAAACTGGTTCTGGATGTGTAATAGAACATACGATTATTGAAAATACAACGATAGCCAGCAATGTTACTCTGAAAATAGCCAACTGCGATATAGTCGGAGAGTTAGCTGTTGGAGCATCGTCTATAATCGTTAGCAACACAGTTACGGGTAGGCATTTTTCTTCCACTAGCTCATTGCCATATGCAGTTTCTGCAGGAGATTCGTCACTAATTTCTGGCAACACAATTACAGGTGCATCTGCTGAGGGGCAAGCTTGGGCACTGTACTATAGCCTGTGTTATGCTGTTTTTGCTGGAGATTCCTCAGTAATTTCAAATAACGACATTACTGGGAAAGTTAAAGGCGGCTCATCTCAAGTTTTGAATAACAGAATCACGGGCGATGTTGAAGCCTCCTCAGGAACTATTTCAAGCAATACAATCATTGGCATAGTCAAAGCACATTCTTCTACTGTCACAAATAATGTGATATCTGGCGGACAGCCTACTTTTGATTGGGCTACACGACCTAATGACCCTCTTCTGCTGTCTTAACCTACGGAGCTTCATGTGAAGTCTCAAATAACATTATCACAAGTCCACTTGGGGGCTATGGAATCACCATTAAAGCAGATTACACCCAAGTTTCAGGTAACGTGATCTTTAATTGTATAACTGGCATTAGGGCAGCTCACGACTCACTAATTGAAGGAAATTTGGTCACAAACAATGGCAAAGGGATAGCCATAGGTCATGTTGTCTACTCAGGATTCAACGAATATGATTATGGTGCGGGTGATGTTGTTATTCGGAACAATACGATTTCTAATAATTCTGTGGGGATTGGCGGTGGAGACGGAGGGTCAGCAGTGATTGAAAAGAATTTGATAACAAACAGTTCAACCGGGGTATCTGCTAGCTTACCTATAACCCTTCAAAGCAACACAATTTCCAACACATCGATTGCAATTAATCTAGGTAACTGTTCGTCGGTCGTAATCTGTTACAATAACATCGAAAACTATGGCGAAAACAGCGTTTACTTGGAAGGCACTTCAGATAACGTTGACGCTACGAATAATTGGTGGGGAACAACTGACACGCAAGCAATCAGAGGAACAATTTATGATTCTAAATATGCTTTCGATTTAGGAACCGTTACTTTTCAACCTTTGTTGACTGAACCAAACGCAGAAGCAATGCCTAATTCAAACCCAGAGTTTCCATCATGGATCTTTCTGTCCTTTTTCCTCACTGCAACTTTGTTGGTCGTAATCTGCAATCGACGATGCATTAACACAAAAGCGATTAGCAACAGTAATCACACATATTAGTATCCTAATAGCAGATGATTGTTGAAAAAATGGTTTTTTCTGTTTTTCTGCGCAGCGTAATTATTTGTTGTCCAGAACAGCCAGCATATTAGGCTCCTAATAGAGGTACATTGTTGAAAACAGTATTTTTTCTGGGAATTCCCAAGGACTGCTGTAATCACATTCCCAGTATTGCCAGCCATATGTTGAGGTAGACTATTGCGCCGACTGAAGAAATCAGAGTCAAGGATGCGACGGTTTCTCTGTGGAAATCGTATCGTTCACTGAGAACCGACAAGGAAACGGCAACTGGCATAGCATGCATAAGCACCAGCACAGACGCGTCAGTGGATGGCAACCTGAACAGACTCAATGTAGCCAAAGCCACTACAGGCAAGAAAATTATCCGCAGCAGACTCAAACCAAAAGCCACGGTCAGGTTCTCGTATTTTTTTCCGTACAGAAAAGCTCCTAACATGAAAACTGCCACTGCAGAGGTGGTGCCGCCCATCATATGCAAAAAAGTAGACATTGGAGAAGGAATCTCCACTCCAACAACCGAAATCAGGATGCCTACAACAATCGAAACAATCAGCGGATTTCTGGTAAGCCGTGTGGCAACATGCTTCAGTCCCTCCCGTTTCCCTGAATCCCCGAGGCGATAAAACTCAAGCATCGTTATTGAGACTGCTATTGATGCGATGCCGATGGTTGCGGCTGCGAGGGTAGCTAGTTGTTCGGGTTGTTCTGAGGGGAAAGCAAAAGTTACGAAGGGGATGCCGAAGAAGGCGAGGTTACCAAAGATTGTGCTTAAGGTGAGAAGATAGAAGCTGTTTCTTGAAAACCTGAAGATTACGTAAAGCAGACTGTAAACTGCCACAACTATGAACACGGGGATTATTCCTGCGAGAATGAATGTAAGTGTCTCTGCCTCAAATGTTGTTTCCGCTAAATCGGCAATGAAGAGGGCTGGCAAAGCAAAAAAGTAGACGTAGGCGCTAAGCACCCGCTCGTCCCCCAGCTTCAGAATCCCAAACTTTCTTGAAAGAAACCCTATTGTCATCAGCAAAAGAATGGGAACCGCTGTTCCAATCAGCGCATCAGCCAATTCATACTCCTCCCTTCTACTTCACTGTCTGAGAAAATAAATGTTGCAACCTTCCAGAAGAAAGCGGTTAGTTAATCCCGAAAGTCTTCTCGCACATTCTGGTTATTCCTTCAAGAAGCTGTGTCTTCTAGCTTTTTTTTCAGTATTTGGTTGACTAGTTGGGCTTTCACTTTTCCTCTTGCTTTCTTCATTATTGTGCCCATCAGCGCTCCAAGGGCAGCCTTTCCCCGCAATTCAATAAACTCCGAGTTCTTCTCTATCACATCATCCACCAAATCCTCAAGCTCCTTCCGCGACATCATCCCAAGCCCCAGACTCTTAAGAGCCTCCTTGACAGTTGCGTCTTCATTGTCTGCAAGCCAAGTTAATATCTCAGGAATGCTCTCCTTGGCAGTTTTTCCTGCACCGATGAGCCTACACATTTCTGTGAACTGCCCGTCACTGACCGCTTCAACCTTTACGCCATCCCGCTTAAGAGCCTTCAAAGTCTCCGTCAACGCAACAGCAACAACAGTCGCAGAAACCTGCTTCTCCCCTGCCAAACACTCAAACAGCTCAAGATATTCGGAGTCTAAAATCTGCTTGGCAAGCTTCTGATTAAGTTTATACTCCGCCATCAGCCGCTTCATTAACTGCTCAGGCAACTCAGGAAGACGCTCACGCAACTCGTCAATGTGCTGTTTGGTTACCTGAATGGGCGGCACATCAGTCTCCGGATACATCCGAGCAGCCCCCGGTCTAGGACGCATATACTTAGTTGTTCCGTCAGGATTCGCTGCACGGGTCTCCTCGGGAACACCCTTCAAAGCTGTCTTAGCCCGTTCAGTCACCGCCTTCAGGGCATCAGTCGCATTCTCTGGTGTGTCTGCCACAAAAACCACAGCATCCATCTGGCCTTGTTTTAGAAGTTCTCCGAGCTGGCTAAGTTCTTTCTGGGTTACACCGTAGGCAGGCATCTCGTCGGTGTGGAATATTCCTCCAACTCTTCCCCAGAAACGAGCCATTCCAGCTAGCTCTGACCCAAGCCTCATGCCTAAGGCCAGCTCTTTTTTGAGGAGCCCCGCGAATCCAGGTAGCTTAATCGCCAACACAGGATTCTTCTGTTTAATTGCCTTCGCAATAACCTTACATTTTGTGTCCTTGAAAATTTGGGTGACGTCAACAAATTTTTCGGTGATGTCTGTTTCTTTTATTCCCCGTTTCTTCAATTCGTCCCGTATCTCTAGGAGGCCTAGTTGCCGCTGCACCTCGTTTTCGATTACTTTGGAAACAAGCTCCAGCTCCTGAACACCCTTAATCTCAATCAGTGCCCCATCCCGTATGGAGACATTCACGTCCTGGCGAATGGTTCCCAATCCCCGTCTAACCATGCGGGTTGCCCTCAAGATTCTGCCAATAGCAAAAGCGGTTGCTTCTGCTTCTTCTGGAGAATAGATGACTGGAGCTGTGGTTACTTCGATGAGGGGTATTCCAAGACGGTCAATTCTGTAGCGGGTCAGCTGTCCATCCTTTCCTGTTTTTCGTGCTGCATCCTCTTCAAGGCTAACCTGCTGAATGGCAACCTTTTTTCCTTTGATGTCGATTTCGCCGTTCAATGATACTACGCATGTTCGCTGGAATCCTGTTGTGTTTGAGCCGTCAATGACTGTCTTGCGCATAACATGAACTTCGTCCACGGGTTTTGCTTTCATCATAAGGGATGCTATGAGACAGATATCCACCGCTTCCCTATTGAGGTCGTGGGGAGGCTCCTCATCCATCTCCACCAGACAAACCGATTCATTATTTGCCTCATACAGAAGCCGTGTTCCCTTCTGAAACTCAAAGAGAGCCGCTGAATCAACCTGACCCAACTCGCTCTGGGTTGGTCTCAGCCTTCTTAGGAACGTATATTCAGGCTCTTCCTTGAACAGCTTGGGCGCACAGGAACAGAAAAGCTTCTCTTTCGTGTCAAGCTGCTGATGAATCTCAAGTCCTGCCTTCAAACCAATCTTAGAATATTTGCTGTTGCTCATGTCCTTTTCCCTCAGATTCCGATTTCTCCGAAGACTGTTCTAGACGAATACTCATACGCCACGTTTTTCATGAGAAGCTTCTTCGCCTCTTTAGTGTCTGTTGTTTGACCTAGAACCCATCTGAGTTTCACGAAAGCTGTCTCAGGAAGCATGTCATCGAGGGAGAGAACGCCTATGGCTAAAAGGTCTCTGCCCTGATCGTAAACATTCATGTTCAATCTTCCCCAGATGCACTGTGAAGTCATGCACACGATAACACCTTTTTCTATTGCCCTTCGGATTGCAGGAAACAGGTAATCTCCAACATGCCCCAGTCCTGTTCCCTCAAGTATGATTCCCCTGCAGCCCTTCTCAACATACCAATCGATCACTTGTGGATTTAGGTCAGGATAAGCCTTGACCAAAGCTACCTTTTCCTCAAAGTTTGGATTTAGCTTCAGTTTCCGCGAAGTATCCCGTTTCCTGTAACTTTTCGTCAACATCTTCAGCTTATCATCTTCCAGTCTCGCAATAGGCAAAGCATTCACGGACTTGAAGGTATCCCTACGACTCGTGTGACACTTTCTCGCCTTTGTTCCACGATGAAAAACTATCGAAGTGTCCGAAACAGTTTCATGCATCGCAATCACAACCTCAGCAAAAGGAGCAGAAGCAGCAGCCTTAACTGCTCCCACCAAGTTAGTTGCAGCATCTGAACTCGGGCGGTCAGCTGACCTCTGGGAAGCAACCATTATCACAGGCACAGGCAGGTCTTGGAGAGCAAAACTCAGGGCTGCGGCAGTGTACCCTAACGTGTCTGTTCCATGGGCTACCACAACTCCTGATGCGCCATTTCTGATGTGCTTGGCAACAGTTTTCGCGGTTTCAATCCAATGTTTCGCGGTGATGTTTTCGCTGAAGATACTGAAAAGAATCTCAGTGTCCACCACAGCAATTTCTGAGAGCTCAGGAACCACGCTGTAGAGTTCGCTTGCAGAAAGGGCGGCGCGTACGCCTCCTGTTCTGTAGTCAACTCTGCTGGCTATGGTGCCTCCAGTGCTTACGATGGCTATCCGTGGCAAACTTTTGTTCTGTTTTGGAAGTGGAGGAGGCTTGAATTTTGGTTTGATTCCCTCACCAACCTTTTCTATCTGAGTCGAGTGGTCGATGCGAACTCCCACATTGTAGCCGCTCTTCATCT
This sequence comes from uncultured Candidatus Bathyarchaeia archaeon, assembly GCA_964510635.1. Taxonomy (GTDB): domain Archaea; phylum Thermoproteota; class Bathyarchaeia; order Bathyarchaeales; family Bathyarchaeaceae; genus Bathyarchaeum. The sequence continues at coordinate 129,243 of CAZEBS010000002.1, read as the reverse complement.
TAACTACAACATGATATTCGTCCCCAATCTCTGAGCGGGGAATAAGGATGCCCTCCCAGCTCTCCCCTTCTTTGGTTACGCGAATCACATCACCGATTTCGGCTCCCACACTCTTCAAAAGCTTTAATGCCTGTCCCCTGTAACCCGGAAACTCTTCACTCAATCCCTTCTTCTCCTATTCAGCTTATCCTCAGCGGAAGATGCTGAAAACATATTCCATTACTTCGACCAGTTTATTAAAGGATTCAGTTAACGGCACCAGAGACGTAGTACGTTACAACCGTCGCCGAACTCGACAAAGTTTAAGATTATTCTGCCCGGCATCTACTGCGTCATGTTAAAAATTGATTATTTGGTCATCATCGATGTTGTATATTGGTTCTTCTAGTGCAGTAGTCCATAAAATTGTGAAATAATCCAACATTCCAGAAATTAAGCTTGGATTGTTTGACCATAATGCAGGAGACTCTGATAATCTAGCATTTGGGTCTGTGATGAACAATATTTCTTTTCGATCATATATTGTCATTACAGTACCTGGCGCAGAAGGAAGAAACTTGACTTTGCAGCTGGCGCTTTTACTTAGGAAGTTCAAAATTTCATCCGAGGCTCTGTTTTTTTCAGGTTTATCCATGATGATGCGACACTTGACACCTCTAGACCATGCCCCCTCCAGAGCTTCAGAAAAAACAGAAATTTTAGAAATCCGTTTGTAAGAACTTACGAGATTAATAGAAGATTGGGCATTCTCAATAGCATTCTGTATCTTATACAAGATGGCTTCCTTTGAAGGGACCCAAACAAATTCTGCTTTTCCTGTCATCGTTTCATCGTTGCTGGGATTAAAGTGTTCTAGTAAATTTTTGGTCTGTGACGTTATTGTGCTAAGTTCTTTGTGTTTCTGTTTGAGTAAGAATGAAACTCCTTTTTTTAGTGGTATTGCTCTGAATTTGGTCGGTCGGCTTATTACTTTTTCTACCAACCTTGAACTCTCAAGGTCTGATATTACTCGATAAACGTCCTGTCTGGCTATGTGTGTGTTTCTGGAAATGGTTCTTGCGTCTAGGCATCCTAATCGGCAGAGTGCCAAGTAGATTTTTGACTGACACAGGGTTAATCCCAACCCTTGTAAAACCTCTACCCCCTTGTTAGAAGTTGACATTCCTCTCCATTACAAATGTGTGTTTTTTGGTTAAAAAACTTGTGGTTTGTCAGTGGGATACCGACTTACCACATTTTAACTACGACTAACCGCAAAGAGGTAGGACGTAAAAACAAAAAATGGAGATAAACATGATGAAACTGAAAAATAAAACAAAAATCACCACTATAACTTTAGTTCTAATGTTTACCCTTTCGTCTTTAATCGTTGCTATACCACCTGCCGCAGCACAAGAAACTCAGACAACCTATCCGTTTCTTGGTGTTGTACCTAACCCCGTAGGCGTAAACCAATATATTCTGTTGCACGTCGGTATCTTCCAGCAGCTGTCAAGTGTAAAGATGGGCTGGACAGATATTAGCATAACAATCGAGAGACCTGACGGTCAAACTGACACAATTAGTGACATCAAAACCGATTCAACAGGCGGAACCGGTAGAACATACTTGCCGACTCAGACTGGCACTTACTATCTTCAGGCACATTTCCCTGAACAAGTGATCGAAGAAGGAAAAACAGCACCAGGCATTCCCCTCGGCACAGTTATGCTAGCAAGCGACAGCGAAGTAGTTGAACTTGAAGTACAAGCTGACCCGATTGAATACTATCCTGGTCATGCTCTACCAAGCGAATATTGGACTCGTCCAATAGATGCACAGCTCAGAGAATGGGCTGACGTTACAGGTAACTGGTTTGGGGCGAGCTCTTCGATGCAAACAGTAGTTGCTGGTAACGCAGAAGCACCAGAGACTGCGCACATCCTGTGGACAAAAGAGATCTATCAGGGAGGTGTTGCAGGAATGGAAGGTGTTTCCGATGGAGGTCCCGCGGACCAGGAAGGTCCTCAATGGTCCTTCAGTCACGGAGACGCATATGAAGGCAAATGGACAAACCGAATCATCATCAATGGCATACTCATCTATTGCCACCGTACCAACGACCTACCACTGTATTATACTGCTGTAGACGTGCGTACTGGTGAAGAAATGTGGAGCAAAGTCATTATGGACAACCGAACGATATCTGGTGCATTTAATCTGAGGTGGGGCGGATATAACCATCATGCAGTCTACCCATACTTCTGGGTAGCTATCGGCAGTGATTGGTACTTCTTTGACCCCTACCTTGGCGAGTGGGAATTTACAATAGAAAACGTGCCTTCTGGTACTACACTTTATGATGAAAATGGCTGGCTCTATCGTGTCAGCGTCAGCAAGGACGACGATGTTGGTACAGGATACATCTGGAGCATGGTAGATTTTGTCGAACCCTTCGGCATAGACGCCCCCAACGCAGGCAGTTGGCTTCCAGGCGGATCATTCTACGGATATAGACATAGAACACTTGACGCAGCAGAAGAGGAAGATGGCGAACTAACAGAAATGGCAGCTCGCGGGTACATAACTGAATTTACATTCGACGGTTCTCAAACTCCAGGTGCCTTTGGAGGACGCAGTTCCGTAATTCGTGCCTATGGATGGGAAGACAAAATATTCGGTCTTGAATACGGCTTAGACGCAATCAAAACTTGGGCTATCAGCTTGGAACCAGGTAATGAAGGAGACATTCTGTTCAGTGAAACTTGGACTGCCCCCGCTTGGTGGGATGCAGGTAAAGTACAATTCGAATTCAACACAATAAGCTTGGAAGATGGCGCTGCAGTCTTTTGGGTACATGATACGTTGCAATATTATTGCTTCAGCACTGACACCGGTGAATACCTGTGGGGTCCAAGTGAAGGCGAATATTACATGAACTATTATGGCTGGACAGAATTGGGAGAACGCCCACCATTGATTTACGACGGCAAACTCTACTCATCTGGTGCTGGCGGAGTAATCTACTGCTACGACCTAGATAACGGCGACATACTTTGGCAAGTACCTATAGAAGACCCCTATCAGGAATACTTGTTCTCCAATAATTGGTGGCAATTCTTCCTGTGGATCGTTGACGACAAACTCTATTCAGCGCATATGGAACACTCTACTATCGAACCTATGCCACGTGGTGCACCATTTACATGCCTTGATGCACAAACCGGTGAAATAATCTGGCAAGCTGAGGGCTTGTTCCGTTCAACCCGTTGGGGAGGACGTGGAATCATCGGAGACAGCGTAATGGTAGGCTTCGACACATACGACAACCGACTATATGCTGTTGGTAAGGGTGCAAGTGCCATAACTGTTGAATGCCCACAAGACGCCACAACCGAATTAGCTGTTACACTCAAAGGCACTGTGATGGATGTGTCTCCAGGATGTCTTTCAGACACTAATCTGCAAATACGATTCCCGAACGGAGTTCCCGTAGTATCTGACGCAAGCATGAGCGCATGGATGCTGTACGTATGGAAACAATTTGAGCGCCCAATGGATGTAACTGGTGTTACAGTGACGCTAGAGGCGGTCGATCCTGATGGTGGTTACGTGAGTATCGGCACTACGACAAGCGACGCATACGGCAACTATGGCTTTGGTTGGTACCCTGACAAAGTAGGCACATATATGATCATCGCTACCTTTGCAGGCTCTGGCGGATACTATGGTTCTACAGAAACAACTTACCTGACAGTTTCTGAGGGAGTCGACCTAACTCCACCAGAATGCGATCTCACTGATGTTAACACGCGTCTAGACAGCCAAACAATGTACATTCTGATACTGATAGTGCTGGTCATCATAGCAATAATAATCGCCATATACGCATTGCTGAAATGCTGCAAAAAGTAACACAAAACAAACCCAATTTCCCCCTTCCCTTTTTTTGTATGGGAAGTAAAAGTTAGAAAAGAAGAACTGGGCTGAGTAGGCTACTACACAGGAAGTGAAACTTACACATAGTGGAAAGTTTCATCATGAATTCCTCAATAAGCTACACCTGTGCAGGAGCCTCAGCAAACCAGTTCTTGTAACCATATGAAAAGAATCAGAGACGACTTCAAAGCTTCAGTTGAGTTGTTTGGAGACGTATGGTCCATCGTAGCCGTAGCCGAACTGTTTGTAGTATTGTTTTGTTCCGAGGGCGCTTGTTACCGTAATCTTGCCTCGGTTGTAGTCTTCTTTGGCGGTTCGTTCAGCCTCAGACAAAAGAATGCTGCCATAGCCTTTATGCTGCCACGCCCCTGCAACATGTTTGCCAACTGGAACCAAAGGACCGAAAACTCGGAGTTCACGGACTATCGCTGTCGTCTCAGGAACTATTTCGGGTCTACTAGCTGCTCCTGAGGGAATACGTAATCGGACATAACCAAGCAGAACATCGTTGACTGGGTCCTCAGCAGAAATGAACAGTTCTAGTCCACCCGAAGCCTCTTCTGATACTGTTTTGATTTCGATTTTTTCTGGGTCAGGCTTCACTTTGTCCTTCAGCCATCTGTGACCCACTTCTCGGCATCTTATACAACGGCATCGCATACCCTCTGCTCCAAGCTTCTCCAAAGCGATTTGCCTAAGGTTGCTCAGTTTCACTCCAGCCTCAATAAGGTTTGCCGGTATATCCCTTTGAACCCTCATGATTCTAACCCACGGAGGAACAAACTTCTTCAGTTCCGCGATTAGCTGAGCCGCCTCATCTGTGGTGTAGGGGCTGTAGTCTCCCTGTTTCCACCAATCATAAACTTTTGTTCCCTTAATCACCAAGCAGGGATAAAGTTTGATCATGTCAGGCTTAAACTTTGGACTCGAAAAAATTTCCTTGAAGCCTTTGAGGTCACGTTCAAAGCTTGAGCCTGGCAAACCTGGCATAAGATGGTAAACAACCTTCAAGCCTGCGTCCTTCATTATTCTGGTGGCGTCTACGACATCTTTCACTCGGTGGCCTCTATTGATGCTCTCATAAATGTCATCGTAAACGTTCTGAACGCCTAATTCCACCCTTGTCACACCCATAGAAAGCATTTTGTTAACATGTTCCTCTCTTGCCCAGTCAGGTCTGGTTTCAACAGTGATTCCGACGTTGCGGACTCGGCTGGTTTCTGCCAGCTTTTTTGCCTCATCCAAAGAACCTGACTTCTGTTCTGTTATGGCGTCCAAGCACTGTTTCACAAAGTCTTCTTGATACTCGGGGGGTGTGCTGGGAAAGGTGCCGCCCATGATAATGACTTCCACCTTGTCAACTTTGTGCCCTATTGTCTCCAGTTGCTCCATACGGGTTCTAACCTGATTGTAGGGATTGTAGTCATTTTGTGCCCCCCTCAAGGCGGCTGGTTCGTGACCCGTGTAGCTTTGAGGAACGCCCTCAGTAGGTCCCCCTGGGCAGTATGCACAGGGTTCATCTTTGGGGCAGGGCGAAGGCTCTGTCATCACAGCGACTACTGTTACTCCGGAGATGGTGCGGACTGTTTTTCTTCGTAGTATTGGGAGCAGTTTGGAGCTTTCTTCAGGTTTGAGGTGCTGTATTATTTCCGAGTTGGATGGAACCTTGTCTAAGCTGTGTTTTCCTGCAACCTTCACCTTAAGGTGGTCAACGTCCCTTTTTGTGGGATTAGACATCTCCATTAGGTGCTGAATAATTTCTCGGTAGGCGGCTCTGCTCATCAGTTTCATCTACAAAATATGCACGAAAGCTTTTAGATAAAGCCTACAGTTCTTGCCTAACGCTTTGTGCACACGGCAACATGCCCCTTCAGTCGCTGACCCGTATTCAACGTTAAAACCTTCAGCTGCGCCCTCTCAAGAAGGTCAACGAAACTTTCTTGTGTGAACATCTTTTTGAATCCAGTTACTGCAAAGATGGCTTGGGGTTTGCTGACTCTTTTCATCTCAGAAATGGTTTTTGTGGGGTCTGGCATGTTTTGCAGCACGGTTATGGCGAAGACTTTATCGAATGTGTGGTCTTGAAAGGGCGTGTTGTCTGCGTCTGCGCGAACTAGAGCTACGTTTGTCATGTTTTTTGTGCGCTTTTTTGCTTCCTGAAGAGCCTTCTGTGACAAGTCTATGCCCACCAAATGTCCCACTCGCTTGTTGATGTGCTTGAAGAGAAATCCTGTTCCACATCCCACGTCTAGGACAAGCTCCTTTGAACTGAGTTCTGTACTTGTTAGGATATCACTTATTTTGTTGTCTTGTTCCTCCAAGTATTGCACATTGTAGATTGCTGCTTGCTTGTCATAATGTCGCATGTTACTGCGCTTTTCTTTCCATTCCCGCATGCTTCTCAGAACTTTTATCTGTCTTCGCTCTTCTAAAGATTGTTGGCGGTCATCATGTCCAGTCGGAAACCTGTGGCTACTTTAGAGAATCCAGATGTTGAAGAGGCAGCGGAGTTCATAAAAGCGGCTGTTTCGGAGCGGAAAGCTGTGATTCTTGTAGGCAACTGCTGGGTGAACTACACAGGACGGGCAAGCTCAAAACTGGAACCCGGAGAACGCATCGTCATGATCAAAGAGGACGGCTCAGTTCTGGTTCACCGCCCCAACGGATATGAACCTGTCAACTGGCAACCCCCAGGATGCCTATTTCAAACGGGCGTAAAAGGGGAGACTTTGCGGGTTAGGGCTGTTCGCCGTAAACCTGTCGAGTCAGTCAGCATCTCCTTTGACAAGATTTATCTCCTTTCTGCCATGCGCTTGATTGACCGGGGAGAATTTTCTTTGCATGCCAGCGAGGCGGACATGCAACGGGCGATTTTGATTGATCCATCTCTTTTTGAGGAGGGTTTCGAGCCCATATCGTACGAGAAGAAGGTTGAACCCGGATTTGTGGACGTTTATGGTGTTGACAGAAACGGAAGGTTGGTTGTGGTTGAACTGAAAAGGAGAACGGCTGGAAGAGATGCGGTGCTACAGTTGGCAAAGTATGTTGATTATGTGAAGACTATGGCGAATAGGGAAGTTAGGGGAGTTCTTGTGGCTCCACGTTTAGCCAAAGGCGCTCAGGCAATCTTGACCAGTTTAGGACTGGAATTCAAAGCCTTGGACCCTAAGAAATGTGCCGAGATTTTGCGGAGGTCAGAAAGCCGAAAGCTCGCAGACTTCTTTTGAGACGTAACTTCTTGTTACCTTACGTAGTAGGGTTTCTTTTCTTTCTTCAGCTTGTTCATGGTGTTGACTAGAACGTAGTCAAGGTCTTTTCCCCACAGGAGCCATCGTAAACCATGATAGAAGCGGAGAAACTCGATTCCTTTGGTTGTGGTTCGATAATAGTTTTCGTTTTCCTTCTTTACGCTTACGAGTTTCAGAAGCATCATGACCGGCAGGTATTTTTCGAGGCTGTCGCGGTCTAGGTCGCAGCCGACTAGAATCTCAGATTCTTTGGAGCCTAAAGCAGCTATCCGCAGAATGTCGGCGACAACATCAAACTCCTTTCTCTCTTCAGTCACAAAGCCCCACCTCGACCTTATACAAAAGGGTGTTCAAGCAACTTTAACGCTTGTTTCAAAAGTGGTAATATGTCAGGGTTGATAGAAAAAACCTCTATGATGTTGCTTTAGCTTACATAGAAGGGATGCTGCTCCTTCTTTTTCATCTGCTCCAGAAGGCGCACTAACAAGAAATCGTTTTCTTTGCCCCACAGGAGCCATCTAAGTCGATGATATGTGTTAAGGAATTCTAATCCCTTGTCAGTTGTTCGGCAACCCATTTCCTCTTTGTCGTCTATGGTAAGCAAACTTAACTCTGCCAAGGCTGACAAATAATTCTCCACGTCCATAGAATCCAGTTTGCATCGATTCATGATCTCCCCCTCGTTAGTGCCTTTGGCTGCTACTCGCAGAATCTTTGCAACTACTTGGACTTCATCTTTTTTCTTCGTTTCTTCACACCGCCCAGAACATTGTTTATTGAAAAAGAGATTGATCAGTAAGCATTTTAATGCTTATTTCAGTCCCATCAATAGGTAGCCCTTAGATAGTAAATAACTCTAGAAAAAACTCCGCCCCAAAACATAGAATACCTCAACAAGAAACAGATTTTCCGACTGCAAGCGGGTATTCAACATTTTGTGATTGCTCGGTATGCTTCCCTATTTCCGTTTGGGCTTTGGTCAAGAAAATTTGACTAGGGCAGTATAATTCAACATTATATTAGTCAAGAATTTTTGACTAACATATTACTGATAAAATTTTGTTAGTCAAGAAAAATTGATAAAAAAGCTTTAATTTGAAAAAGCTTACCCCGTTGGCAAGGAGGGGGAATGAAACGAGTCTTTTGAATTGGATGTGTTTTAAAAAACTTAAAGAAATTAGAGCCAATCATGGCGCTTCATTTATGTCTATTAGAATTGCTGGAGTCTTTCTTCTGTGTTTTCTAGTCTTTTTAGCACCAACATTGGCGCACCCTGCTGAATTCAAATTCGTAACTAAGTGGGGGACACTGGGCAATGGCGACGGACAATTTGACCATCCCTACGATGTGATTGTTGACCGTGATGGAATAATCTATGTGGCTGACACTTACAATCATCGCATCCAACAGTTTACAAGTGATGGCGCTTTTCTTGGAGAATGGGGCAGTTATGGCACTGAAACTGGGCAATTCAACTATAATATGGGCTTTGCTGTTGATGAATCAGGGGACATCTACGTTGCTGATGCTTGCAATCATCGTGTCCAAAAGTTCACAAATACGGGCACCTTTCTGGGGACGTGGGGCACCCATGGTGATGACGTTAACCAATTCGAATACCCCTATGATATTGTATGTGATGACTCTGGAAACATCTATGTTGCTGACTCAGGCAATCACCGTGTTCAAAAGTTTACCAACACAGGAGAATTCATAACCAAATGGGGCAGCTACGGATCTGACGATGGGCAATTCAAATATCCTCACGGCATCGACGTTGACAACTCAGGAAACGTTTACGTTGCTGACTATCACAACAATCGCATTCAAAAATTCACAGCCGATGGCGACTACTTAGCTCAATGGGGCAGCTATGGTGCTGACCTTGGACAGTTACATAATCCGAAGGGCGTTGCAGTTGACAACTCCGGAGACATCTACGTTGCAGACTACCATAATAACAGAATCCAAAAGTTCACAAACACTGGCACATTCATGGGAACATGGGGAACTAACGGCACAAACAACAACCAATTCAGCACCCCAAAAGGTGTGGCAGTTGACAGCTCAGGAAACATCTACATAGCTGACACTGGCAACAGTTGCATCAAAAAATTTCAAGTTGAACCAGTCACCTACACATACGTTTCCGATTCAGTAGCTGTAGCTGTCCTAGTGGCCATAGCCCTTATAATCTTCAAAAAACGGTAAATCTCCTCAACCTTCCTCCCTTTTTTGTCAAAAAATGAAAAAAGGAGCAAAAAGATAATACATGAAAATAAAACTGTATGCCGCTATCGCTCTTCTCTTTTGTTCATGCCTTGCATCAGTAACAGCATCTCATGTTGATACCTTGAAAGCTGGAGTTAGCAGGGGCGATTTCTTTTACTACGAAATGTATGGCATTTTCACTTCAAGCGATCCCAAAACAGTGATTGAAGTGCCATCGTTTGAGCAAAATAACACAGATTGGGTGCGAATTGACATAATTGGTGTTTCTGGTTCCGTTGTTCAGCAGCTTTACACCTTGCAGTTCAAGGACCGATCTGAAACGTTTGAGTTGACTACCAATTTGAATCCAGATAACGCAGGCAATCTCAACTTTTCTGAACTAGGTGTTCCTCTCTGCGCAGCCAATCTCAAGGTAGGTGACCTCCTTCCAACCGTTCCGCTGACGATAACAGAAACTGTACTCAGAGCCTACTCGAGCGGTGAACGAGAAACAAACTTAGTGTCGTGGAACACCTCTAAAGACTGGGGTCGATGCTATTTTGACAGGGAAACCGGCATGCTAGTTGATCTTTATCGTGTACACTCATTTGTTAACGAGGACACTGGCGTAGTTATCTACAAGGCTGATGTCGTAAAAATGACCCAATCAAGTTTATGGGAAATCGCAAAGCCCACCAAAAATGATTCTGCTTCCGTTTGATGCTTATTGAAACAGCATCTCTGCCAAGTAGACAAAACGATTTCACACCCTTTCAGTTCCTGAAGTAATCTGTTATTCACTTCACGATTGGAGACATCTCCACTATTCTCCCGCAACACCCCTCTTTTTTAAGAAAGCTTTCGATAAACAATGTTAATTCTAATTTCTTTTGGAACAATTCTATTTGCCACATTATATGTATTTAGAAAAAAATGTGAAAAAGTGGAGATTAAAAATCAACTATTAGAAAAAGAGAATATTTGATACATTTCGCATCTAGTACCGCCTTTGATTGTGGGCAAGACACTTTGAGTATATTATATGCTCAGATTTTTTTATGAATATATAATGCAATTTTAAATTTTAAAAGTATTTTCACATATTTTTTTAAAAAGATTTTATATACATCAACTATTGATTCTACCTAGTGGGAGGTAAAGCAACCATTCGCACGCAGAATTGTGTTGCTTTCATCCAACGGAAATTATGATGGATGTTTCAAGCCGAGGCTAACTGTCTCGGAGGTGTGTCACCGCCTAGCCCTAATCGAAGGACAGAAAGAGAACGAATAATTGAAAAGATGAAAATACGATGCACAAAAAAATGATTACAAAAATTGCTTACCTTTTGATCGTGATATCTGTGCTGATGACATCAACATTGCACATAACAAGCGCCTACCAGCATGATATTGACGGAGAAGATTATAGTTACTATGACAATCAAGACCCCTGGTACTGCGAATGCCATCACGACGTGTGGATGGGTGATTCAGAGGACTCGATGACAGGACTTAGTCTAACGGCAAAATACACCCTTTGTTATTATCCTCCGGAACCTATGTTTTATTGGGCTCAGTGGGCTTGGGAAGCCCAATTCGGAGATGGAGATGTTCAAATGGTTATCGGGCTAAGTGTCGATGCCTGTATCAACGGCGATGATCACAACTATTACACAGACTACAGTGATCCTGTTTGGGATTACCCACCCGGTTATCAATGGTATGAATGCTGGTTTGTTTACCTAGAAGCCGAGGGCTATATAGACCCTGTATATTCAGTTGAATCTTCTGCCAACGCTGCCTTCTATCATCCAAGCGATCCGCCATGGCCACCTTATTTTGGGGAACTTTGGTGGCTTGATGCGTATACACAGAATCCGCCAGACCATCCATACGGAAATGGATGGAGCTTCATATATGCACACTGGTATTAAGGAGAGGGGAAATTGACAAAAAAGCCTAAAGTGACCAAAAAACCCCGTTATGCGCTATATTTTGCTGTTTTCACAGCCATTCTAATGCTTTTCATGTTTGCAGCAATATACGCTTCTACACAGTTAACAAAAACGGGTAAACCAGTTAACCGAGTAGAGTCCTCCATAGAGTCGGCTGGTCCTGAATCTTATTTTCAGGTCAAAATAGCTTATGCATATGCTGGTCCTCTGCCGCCAGAAAAAGCCTCCTATGTAGACCCAAAAACTAATGAAACCATGGTTCATACAAGTAACTATCCGTCTGCAGTTTTCTTGGACTTTACAGCCATTCCGGACATGACTAGTTCTTGCGACGGAGTTATTGTGGCCTACGGAGTAAAGATAGTTGCAGATACAGGGTCAACCGAATATTATGGATGGAGCGTCGGAACAGCGAACTATAGTGCGTTCACCCAAGATGACTTCGCTACCTTAACCAGTTACAGAGGCGACATGGTATACCATAGTAAATATCGATCCATAGGGGGCACCTTCAACTATAATTGGGCAGCCGATAAGTCTATCTTAAGCCACACCATCGGCTCTGTCGGCACATATTCAATGAAAAAAGGGTTTACCCAGCCGAGCCTTTATGGTTTATCCAGCGCAGGCATACCAAACGCAATCTCAGTAGAAGTCTACCGAATTGGATACATTACGATGACTAATGGTTCAGTAACCATACACGAGGATACAGTAACAGACAACAAACCAATAGCTTATGCCCAACTTAGCAAGTATGAAGGCGGCTTCATTTACAACAACCTATTACCAACAGAACAGCTGTCGCAAATTGATTTATTCCATCCCACGAGCTAACAATACGCAAGAACGACTACATATCCCCCTTTTCTTTTTTTATGGTCTGTTCGAGACTAGTGTAGTTATGCTCATACCATTGTGCGCGTAAAGAAAGAATGACATGAAAAAACTATGCTGTCTTCACCAATTTCTTTCTAACAACAATTATAGAAAAAGTAGCAATTAGAAATAATGGGAAAGTAAGCCAAAGGGGAAACTCTGGAATTGGTGGGTTTGTTGAGTTTTGAACTTGGAACAGAGTTGGATTAGTAGACTGATTGATGTAGTAATAGTCAGAATGCCTGTACAAACCCACGATTATCACGAGTTTGTGGTAACCGTTTGCCAAGCTGGAAACATTCATTGAATATGAAAAAGATGGGTTGAGAGTAAAATTGCCGTTTGGATGATAAATTACCTCGTCATTTGATGACTGATTTGACTCAATAGTAACTCGAGGTCCATCGTCGATACTATAAGAGTAATCTGCTATTAATCCTGGAGCTGCGGGAAAGGGAAACCATACATATGCTGTCCAAGTTATGTTGAATTTGAGAAGCATCGTGTCAACATAAACTGTCTGATTGTTTGGACTGTAAATGGTAAGGTCGAAGGCAGCAGGGTTGACATCAGCGTGATTGCTGTAGGATTCTGTAATTTGTGCATAAGCAATTGAAGGAAATAAAATTACAAATATGACTGCTAACGGTAATGCTGTTCTTTTCATGACAGCACCTCTATAATAATAGATTTAACTAATATTTATCTTTTATTCTCATTACTTTTTTATCCATGCCTGTAATCTGTTAGTAAAGATACACCATCAAAAAGAAATAGCATAATTAATGAGGACGCAATAATCAATCGGTTGGCAAATTTTTTGGTGGAAATAATTAAAATAAAGGCTTAAGTTTAAATAAAATAGAACAATAGTCACAATTTCATTTCTACTCTTAAAAGAAATTTGTCCTCATTCAAATTTAAAAGCACTTCACTCTAAAGTGTTACTCAGGGAACAAAATGGAGTTAACTTTCAACCGACGGGAAATATGGACAATAATTTTTGTATTTATTTTTATGTTAATGGGTGTTCTCTTCTACTTGATTGATGTTCCGATTTTCTTCAGTTTCATAACAGAGTTTTTTGCAGGAGCATTGGGTGTTTTACTAGCTTTTTCTATAGAAAGTGACAATGAGAGAACTAGGGAAAAAACAAAAAAAGAGGATTTATGCCGAGACCTACGAGATGAGCTTAGGGAAATTCAAAGAACAATCGGCAAAGAAGTAATGTTTTTTCCAGATATTTGGGATTCTGCAATAGCTAGTGGTCAATTGAGATTGTTGAGTTCAGATCAAACAATAGTACTAACTAATGTTTACCGAGATGTCAGAAGAATACAAGACGACGCTTTGCGAATTAGAGAGCTAGATGAGAAAATTAGGTTAGCTAAAGCACATAGTGATTTCGACAAGCTTGATGATTTGGTTTTTCAAAAGAGTCCTATTGAAGCTATTAAGAAAGACCGAGAAAAAAAATTACTTACGAAATTAGAGAATATTCTAAAAGAAGATTGGTTATCATATGGAAAAGGAGAAAAAAATGGTTCTTAATGCTCTTCTTCAAGCAGTTTCTCTTGTGCTCCCTGGATAAACATCTGACTTCTTAAACTCTTCAATAAAGACCTTTGATAGCGCATTAATTAAATTAGTTAATTTGTTAATTTTTTGTATTAGGTCTTCTTTGTTTTTATTTCCCTTTGGATTTATTGTATAAAAATCTCCATTAACATCAACAAAGAAGTTACCATGAGCTATTCTGTTTCGGAGGGTTTTATCTATATATCTTTTGAAGAAAGTGATTTTGTGTGTTTCAAGAAAAGCAAGTTTTCTAGAAAGTGGCAAATCGGGTGATTCTATATCTTCTAATGAAGAAGCATGTCTAACAAACTTGTGTGTATCATCTGGGTCGAGATGAAGACAAGTATGTTCATCAATCAGCAATAACAATGTAAGATCAATAAAAAATGTTGCTAAAACTTCCACCCGCAAGAGATAAGCGAAAGCAGTCATTATTCCATGATATTTAGATGGAATATCCTTTGAACTTACAATTTCTTGTAATTCGTTCATATCCTCTCCAATTGATTGGATTCTTAAGAGCCTAGAATTAAGTTGTGTGTATGATTCTAAATATTTTTTATATGAAGAAGAAGTCTTGTAAAATTTATTAAAAATTGGAGCAAATTGTTCTTTTATTTGGTCATAGAGTTCTTGGTTCAAGCATTTCCCCTTTTTTATCTAAGTTCTACTTGTAAAAGAAATTTGTCCTCACAGTAGCCAGAAGTTCAGAGGGAACGAAAGTAAAGAACAATCTATGTGTTTCTTTCTCACACCACCGCCATAAGCTAGACACAGCATTTAGCAGTAGCACTGAGTACATTGAGCAAACCTTCAGCAATCTTCACCTCTTCCCTTCCCATTCAGCCCTACACGATTCTTTCGTGGGAAAACACAAAAAACTACAACACACCGTTATTGACAGTTAAATCATATAATGGAGATGTGGAAAACAATTTTCCAACTTTAGGCACATTGTTATTGATATAAATTATAGTTTATATTGGGAAAAGCCGAAAAAGTTCCAAAAAAAGCCCCTTTTCGGAAAAAAACCGCAAAACGCCAAAATTCATTTTTCCAGCAACCCAAAAGAAACGGAAAACCCTATCGTTTCCGTTTGGAAAACCGTGTGGAATCCGTTTGGAATCTTGCGGAAAATTCTTGAGTTCGTGGAAAAACTTGTGGAAAACTCGGTTGGAAAACTTTTTTCGACTTTGTTTTAGTTCGTGGAAAAAATGAAAACCCCAAAAAAGTTTTCTTTTCAGAAAAGGGGAAAGATTTGACCTTTTTATTTCAACTATTGTCCAATTAAAAGACCCTTATCCCTTAGATAGTTCGCCGTTTCAGTTGGCATGTCGGGGAAGTGTGGAATTTGTGTTTTAGATGCGTTTGTCTTATGTTTACGTCTTGGAGTCATGCCATACGCTTTACCATAACGTTCAACAAAGTAGTAAATGTGTCTCACCTTTAGTTCTGGGTACCCAACAGTTCCAAATGGAACTCCATATTTTTCTGCATCCTTTTTAGCGTATTCTTCACCAATCCCCATTTCTTCAGCGATTTTTTTAGCACTCCATCCCTGATTCCAGTAATAAGCAATTTCATCTAAGAACCAATCGAGTTCATTGGTTGGGACTAACCTTTCTTTACCAAACACCATTCAGATCACTCCCTCTTGCTTTAACCTCTCAATTTGTCTTCTGTCGAAACTGTCCTCCAGTTGTTTAGGTGATTTTATGTAAATTCCCAAAGCTGACAACGTCAATCGTGACTTGGCTTTGAGTTCAGCGATTGAAGTTTTAGGGTCAGAAGCTCCCAGCGTCAAAAATCTGAATCTCGTATAATGGGGATAATATTCTTCACCTAGAGTTTCTTTTACAATATTTGAGGCTGTTCCACTCTTAAAATTAAATGGTCGATTGTGTGGGTTTTTTTCTTCATCTTTCCATTCTTCCCCTTCGAGCCATTCAATGACCGTGTTCATCAGGGGATAAGCGAGAGGAACTGAGCATGGTTCTGATTTATCTGTTGGTTTATGTTTTTTCTTCAGTCTTAGCAGTTTTATTACGAGTTTGCCTTCATCCTCATTTATCTCGAAATCAGAAATTGTTCGAAGGGTCAGCTCACTTGACCTAAGAGGGGAAAAAAATAACAAAGCTAAGAAACTTTTTGACCTTCGTGAATAAGCAGAATCATAACCCAAATTTTCATCTATCAGCTCCAAAAATTCTTTAGTGCTTAATAGCTTCAGGTCATCAGGTCGAGTACCGTAGCGTTTTTCACCTTGAGCAAATGAAGGCTTTTTCCGAACTGGAAATTTTCCCCCAAACTGTTTGAGATGTGTGTTCTTCACTTTACCTTGTTCATTAATGTATTCACCTTTGTTGAATTTTTGGCGGAAGTAGTAGATGTATCGAGGTTTCACTTCAGCTAGTATTGTTCCTGGAATGCCGAAACCTAGTTTTTTGGCTATTTCTTTTCCTTTTTCTCCCGAGATCCAAAGAGGCAACATCTTTTCTGCGAGATGAACTTCATCTTCAGGACTCAGTAATGCTTCACGTTTGAAACTCATCAATTCAACTTTAGAAAGAACAAGCATATAAGGTCTTCTTAGAAAAGCCCAAACACGTATTATATTTAAATAAATGTGTTTAGATTTTATGTAAATTAAATATTTATTAGCAGGAAATTGTATGTATTCATCATAAAAAACAATGGAGAGAAAAAATTTGTTAATCCCCAATCGTTTGTTCCAAATGCAGTTACGTTTGGACACCAAGAATCCAAGAACCCAAGAAATGCCCTAAATGTGGTTGTTTTATAGAAAAATTAGAGGAGAGCATATTGACAAATTTAAAAGAGGTAGAACCCAAAAATGAAGCCACATCAGTCCGCCAAGACATCCAATGAGAACACCCAGGATTCTACCGACAATGGAATAGATCCAGATTCCTCTTGTAATTTTTCATTACCACAAGAAAATATCTTACCACTTGGAAAAGGAGGATTCTTAACAGTTGGTCAAAAAGGATGGCGCTGAAACTCGAAAAAACCGAATTAATGATCTGAATAAAAGGCTTCAAGCTGCCATTACAAGAAACAACGGAGAACCCATTTCTTTATCCAAAACGGTAGCCTATGAAATGTATAACAGCGGACTCACCAAAGAAAAAGTCATGGAATATTTACGTGTCATCGAAGGAATCGGACACATAGAATTAGACTATGTTAATGACAAAATTAGGAGACCTAAGACGAGTGTGTGAGTGTCTGTGTATATTAAGCGAATCATCAAGGATTATTTTCCAGAACTAAACGCTTCTCTTTCCTTCTTTGAAGGATAGAGTTGTGTTGTGTATGTGTGTTGTAGTGTATGAGTGTATGGGACAAGAAGAGAGAAGAAAGAAACAAAGAAAAAGAATCTACATATACACACTCACATACATACACTTCTCTTTCATGTCCTGAATGTGGAAGCCAAAGGATATGGAAGGCTGGGTTCAGATACACAAGTTTTGGGGATATTCAAAGGTATATTTGTCGGTATTGTGGTTACAGATTCTCTGACCCTAATTTTTCAGGGAAAAATCACATAAGCAGATCTAAACAAACAGGTTCTCGCCAAATATGCGTCACCCAGACAACGGGGACGAAAAACTTGGTCAAAGTAGAACCCCAAATAGAAAATGCTCTGCGGGAGAGCACAAACAACACAAAAAACCAACTAGTCAACTTCTCATGGCATTTGAAGAAACTTGGAAGAAGAGAAACGACAATAACTACATACACACGATACGTTCAAAGACTAGCAAAAGATGGTAACATAAACAATCCTGAGTCAATCAAACTAGTAATTGCAACCAAATTCAAGGATAACAACACAAAAAGGTCAGCAACTATTGCATACGACTCATTCCTGAAATATATGGGCTTAACTTGGGAAAAACCAGAATACAAAACAGAACACAAACAGGTCTTTATTCCCACAGACGAAGAGCTGAAAATAGCAATTAATTATACAAACAAATCAATGTTAGCTTTTTGTAATCTAATATATGAAACAGGCTGTAGAAAAAACGAAGCAGAAAGGTTAGAATGGACAGACATAGACAAAGAAAGAAACATAATATCAATCAAATCAAGCAAAAACGGAAATCCACGACTAGTACCCGTTCCAAAAAAACTAATTGATTTACTCTGCAATCTAACAAAAAATGGGAATCTAGTATTTCCTAAACGTGGTAGGACAACACGGCAATCCAACTTCTGGAGTAGAATGAAACGACTCGCAGAAGTTCATAACAATCCAAGATTCAGAAAAATACACTTTCACACTTTCCGACATTGCAAGGCACTTCGAGAATTTCATAAAACTCAAAATATGCAACATGTAAAACGAATCTTGGGTCATAGAAGCATAATGACCACACAGAGATATGTTGAGCTTTACGAAGACCTATACGCAAACCAGGAACGAGAAACAATTACTGAAATAGCTTTGAACATTCATGAAGCAAAAAAACTGAAAGACCGAGGATTCAGTTATGAGTGTGGGCAGTTCAATGATGGTGGCATGTTGTTCTGGAGATACAAGTAATCAGAATGTATGTTCTCTATCGAAAGTAATCTGTTAATCTCTTCTGGAACAATGCATTCTTTAGCAGCATACTTTTTTCTATCCACTGTTTCATGGGAATCTGGAACTGGCTACCAATGCGTGTTAACGCCTCGTTTAGCGTGTTGTATTTATGTGGTTTCTGCAGCATGGCGTTCCTCACATTCTCGCGTACCTGCCAGACTCCCACAGGCATGATGTAGCCAGAGCGGGCTTCCCTCAAAACAATCACAGACGCTTGCCTTCGTTCCTTCATAAGCAGTTCTCCGACCGCTAAACGTGCCGCGTAATAGCAGCCTCCGATGCTGGCGTAGGTGGTTCGACCGTTATAGCCTTCCCAGTCCCCAAAGAGGAGTATGTTTCTGCCGTTTGGATTCCAAACTGTGCCTGGATACCATGCTTCCATTGCCTCATAGTTCCATTCTCTGGGCATCATCAGGACTTCGAATTGGTTGTCCAGATACTTGGACTCGTAGACGCGGTACTCGTTGATTTCAGGAAATGTTTTGATCTTTTCCATCATTTCTTTCGAGATGATGCTGTCCACAGCTGTTATGCTCCAGCGTGTGGGAACCAGCCGCCTTTGATCCTTCACTCCAAAGGCGCCTACGCTGAAGGCTCGTTGAATTTTTGTGACCATGGTTCCTTTCTGGAATAGTGTTGTGACAGCTTCGGAGGCTTTCAGGTCATCGTCGAAGTAGGCTTTCTGGATGTGATGATCCCACTTGGGGTTTGAGACCCGCATGTTCCTGACGAGGGCGGAGGGTCCGAAGGGCTGAACCTGGTCATCCAGAACAAGAGCGGCGGCGGGCTTCTTTTTTAGGTTCAACTCAACATCAACGGGGTTAACTGACAAGGCTAAATCGATTGTTTGGTCCATGATTTTTCCAGATTCCTCAAACTTTTTCACATGAACCCTGTGTTTTCCTCTTACAAGCATGGAACGGAAACCCACAATTTCGTCGATAGACTTGCCAAACCATGATTCAGGCTGGTCAAATTGACTTGTGTCTTCGTGGATGGGAGGAACAAGAGGTCCTGCATAAACGTAAGGGTAGCCGATTCGTCCCACAAAAACTCCCGGCGGGCAAGCTCCATCCAAGTCGGTGCCCTGAAGAAGAGTAGAGGACCTGAAGTAGGAACTGAACCGGACAACAAGGGGGCACCGTGTTTTGCCGCACAGGAATTTGCCGCCCTTGCATGCTGCGCATAGACTTCCTCCCCGTGTCTTGGTTACGATCTTTTCTCTGTCGTAGTTCACGTCTGCGGCGAGGTTGGGGTCATCCAGAAGCTTCAGAACCCATTGATTATCCTTCAAAGAGGGCTTAGGCTTCCTCACTTGCCCTATAACCGTGGGGTTTCTTTTTCCTCCAGTTGGTCTCCTCATCTTCACTCCGCCAGAAACGATCAGAAAATATTTGTTAATGAAGTATGAAAGAGTTTTCTGTTCTCAACAAATTTGTCAATTCAGTCCTTTGATTTTCTTAATTTTTTCTTGGATGAATCTGTGTGTCTTATTTTGATATTCACATCTTTCATATGTGAACTTGGATTAAAAGTGTGCTAGCAAGGATTGGTGTTCAAGGCAATCGTTGAACTTTAAAAATTGCAAGGGGTTCGAGGGTCATTGCTCATAACGCTTCACTCGTACAAAGGCGGAACCGGAAAGACTTTGTTGTCACTGAACTTAGCAATGATATTCGCTGACAAGGGCAAAAGGGTCTGTCTGCTGGATTTGGATCTTCGAGCTCCAAGCCTCAGTTCCACATTCAAGAACACTAACAAATATTGGTTGAATGATTACCTGAACAAAAGTTGTAAGATAGACAGCGTTCTGACAGAATGTACCCCCTATTACTTGAAAGGGGGGCAGCTGTTTGTTGGTTTGGCGAACCCTTCCATCGCAGCAATTCGGGATATGTCGGCTAAGGACAGGAAATGGGAGATGGAAGCTCTTGGCAGGCTTCTTTCTCTCAAAGACTCTCTTCTAGACGACATGGGTTTTGATTATGTGATTTGTGACTCTAGTCCTGGGCTTCAGTATTCATCCATCAACGCGATTGTAGCAGCGGATATGGTGCTTGTGGTAACTTCTATAGACAGATCAGATGTGGATGGAACCCAGAGGATGATTGAGGAACTCTATGACCTCTATGAAAAAAAGACGGGAATCATAGTTAACAAAGCTCCCCAGACAGTCTTGTCAGGGAAAACCCACATCAAACTTGATACTCGCCAGTTACCCATTGTTGACCTTGTTCCCTGTTCCTGTGATGTGCTCCAATCTGGAGGAGAATATCTGTTTACTTTTGAAAAAAAAGAGCATCCCATCACACAGAAATTACGGGAAATTGCGGCAAAAATTGAGAATCAGCTATCGGATACTGATTAAGCTGCAATTAGAGCTTTGCACGTTTTCTTTCAAACTGTCTTCTACGAACTCTCTACATAATTGAAAAAACATTGCGTCTCTCAATCGGATTTTCTCCCCTATGCTACATGCCTTTAACGGGTATTATTTTTTTGCTGTCGTCTGCTCTTTGGTTAGCTGAATAAAATGAAAACTTTCTTATGTTAGTTAAATTCAGATCTAAAAAAGACGTTTTGAACTGACAACTTTCTTTTAGAAGTAATAAATAGTTAGGTTTGGATTAATTTGAAGACTAAACACAAATTCTATGTTCTTCATATAGCGTTTATTATATCCATCAGTATTTGGAGTGGTTTTTTAGCTATCCCCTCTGGATCAGAAAAAGATGATCCAATTTTTGGTTTAGGAATTATTCTCCTTGCAGTCATAATCTATTTGATTGGATTCTACTACCTATCTAACATTGAAAAACACACAGAAGTTTGATCATAAAAAAAGTGGGAGTTGTGCAAAAACACAGGGGTGATATCACCATCATGGAATGAACAGCCCTTTCTTTAATGCTGTTAGTTTTTGTTGTCGTCTGCTAGAGTTTCTTGTGCTCTGGACAAACAGAAACGTTAATTTCTTGAGGCTAAATCTTTAAGTTCCTTATACGTAGCATTAAGCAGGGAACGCAATGAAACTTAAGGTCCCAATCATCATAGTTAATTACAAGACTTATTCTGAAGCCACTGGAAAAAGAGCCCTTAAACTGTCAAGAACCGCAGAAGAAGTGAGCAAAGAAACAGGGGTATCCATTGGTGTGGCGCCCCAAGTCGTAGACATACGGGCCATCTGTGACGTCGTCTCAATTCCAGTGTTTTCACAGCACATTGACCCCATAGTTCCAGGCAGTTCCACTGGACATATTCTCTTGGAATCCGTAAAAGAGGCTGGAGCAATCGGCACTTTAATCAACCACGCGGAGAGGCAACTCAAACTATGTGACATAGAAGCTATAGTTGCAAGGACCCGTGAAGCAGACATGGTTTCTGTGGTATGCACTAGCAACGCTGCCGTGAGCGAGGCTGCAGCAGCCCTTAAGCCCGACATAATTTCTTTGGAGCCCCCTGAGTTGATAGGAACCGGCATTCCTGTTTCCCAATCTAAGCCTGATGCGGTCACAGAGATGGTTACCCTTGTCAAGCATGTTAACCCTTGTGTAGTTACTCTCTGTGGTGCCGGAATAACTAAGGGCGAGGATGTGGCTGCCGCGTTGAAGCTTGGCACCAAAGGAGTTTTGGTTGCGAGCGGAATAGTGAAAGCCAAAGACCCGCGGAAAGTGCTTATGGAATTCTCAGAAGCCATAAGTGAAGCAATGTAATATTTGATTTTGAAAGACTATGCACCGATTTAGAGCTGTCTGTTAGGGGAACTGATGATTGAAAGTTGAACTAAGATGTATTTCCTGCATCCTTAATCGTGGCTACCTTCAAATCCAACAAGCCACAGACGACAAGGCGCTCCAATTCAAAACGTTGTCAGCAGTCCTACGTTTCTTGGCAGAAGAATTCAAGCCAACAGCCAATCCAGCAGATTTGGGAACAAAACGGGATAGGCTAATACAAGAGATGACAGGAAACCCTGACCCATACAAACAGAAGAAACAGTTTAGCAACAGGAAGGCTATGGAAGTTGTTCCTCTAGCCGAAAGCATCATCCAGAAGGAAACTTCGCCGCAGCAACGGTTCAGGAATGCATGTCTTTCTGCCATCGTTGGCAATATCATGGAATTTGATTTGCCCGACAACCCCTTCAAGTTCGAGGATCTTGAGAAGCTGCTTCAACAGGCTGAAAGTGACTTAGCACTGGATGAGATTTCCAAAATATTCGCCAAGGCAGAGAAGGCGGAAATAGTTCTTTACTTGACTGACAACGCTGGAGAAGTTGCCCTCGACACGTTGCTTGTCCAAGAGCTGAAAAATCTTGGTGCCCATGTCACAGTGGCTGTTAAGGCAGCTCCGATACTTAACGATGCCCTGTTGGAGGATGCCAAATTTGTTGGGATGGATAAGGTGGCGGACAGGGTGATGTCCACTGGGTCAGATTCTGTTGGGCTGTTTCCTGACGAATGTTCAAGTGAGTTTCTGGATGTTTACAATGGCGTGGATTTGGTTGTTGCTAAGGGTATGGGCTACGCTGAAACACTTACAGAGCTTGAGCTTCCAGTTCCCCATGCTCTGCTGTTGAGAAGTAAATGTGGCACCGTAGCTAACCACTTCAAGGTTAGTACAGGAAAAAACATAGCTAAGCTCTTATATTAAATCTGAGGGGATGCCAAAGTGGACCTACCCAAAATTGCTCTTGCGCGAGACCTTCTCTCGGACGTTAACAGTGCGTTAGGCAGAGAATGGCTTGTAACCAACGGGTTAGGTGGGTACTCTTCTTCGACAGTTCTAGGAATCAACACCAGAAAATATCATGGTCTCCTTGTTGCAGCCCTTAATCCACCCATAAACCGCTGGATTCTATTAACCAAACTTGATGAAGAACTGAAGATTGGAACACAAACTTTCGCCCTCGGCGCAAACGAGTTCCATGATGTCATACACCCCAAAGGCTACCGTTATCTCTCCAGTTTTGTTCTAGACCCTCTCCCAACCTACAAGTATGAAGTGGAGGGCGTTACGCTCCAGAAAACAGTTTTTATGCCTTACATGAAAAACGCAACAGCAGTAATCTACGAGGTTTCTAATCCCCTTGAAGAAAAACTGTCTATTTATGTCTCGCCCCTCGTCAATTCAAGGCACATCTACAGCATGACCAACAAGAAGGCTCTGCAGTGGAGCTTCATCCAAAAACGCCTCAGAGACGCTTTGCTGATTGAAACCTCAGATTCCCTTTCATCCCTGATTCTCGCACCCAGCCACGACGGCTCCTTTGTGGAAGAGAGCTGGTGGGTTGAAAAACTCTTTTTCAGAAGTGACGCCGCTAGAATGGAAAGCAGTGTCGACGACCAGTTTAGACCAGGATTTTTCAGCTTCTCCATTGAACCCAAAGAAACTAAACGGTTTCATGTTCTTGCTGTGGCTGGAAGAAATGGTGACGAAGCCCAGAGCCTCTTCTCATCTTTTGGCAAAACAACAGAAGACATTGAACAGTTATATCGCGAGGAGTTGGAGCGGCGCAAAGGCTTAGTGACGCAGTTCAAGGAACGTCATGTTGCCTCTGAAATGGATGATTGGATGAAGTGGCTTATCCAAGCTGTGGATTCGTTTATTGTTTATCGTGCTTCAACCAGAAGGAAGTCTGTGATTGCGGGTTATCACTGGTTTGATGATTGGGGACGGGACTCGCTGATTTCGTTGCCTGGGCTTACCCTTGTAACTGGACGATTCAGGGATGCTCAGGAGATTTTGTTGACTTTTGAGCGGTACTGCAATAAGGGCGTGATTCCGAACCGTTTCTCGGACAAGGCTGGAGACATTCCTCTCTACAATACCGTGGACGCCACCTTATGGTTCTTCAATGCAATTCTTCAATACCTCAAGTACACAGGCGACTACACGTTTGTTCAGGAAAAACTGTGGACAACCATGAAGCAAATCATTGAATATCACACTCAGGGAACAATCTTCGGCATCCACATGGACGACGACGGGCTGATTGATCATGGTCCCCAGTTGACTTGGATGGACGCCACCACACCCGACCGCTTTGTCACACCCAGAGACGGCAAGGCAGTGGAGATTCAAGCCCTCTGGTATAACGCCCTGAAAACCATGGAGCTGCTGGCAAAGCGCTTCAATCAACCTGAAAAAGCAGAAAACTACTGCAATATGGCTGAGAGGGCTAGAGCCAGCTTTTCACAACAATTCTGGAATCCAAGACGCGAGTACCTCTTTGATGTGGTCGGCGATTTTGGCGCTGACGCGTCGTTGAGACCAAATCAGCTATTTGCGGCGTCGTTAGATTTTCCCATAATTGACATGAAGATGACTGAGAAGATTGTTGATGTTGCATGGAAACGGTTGTGGGGAAAATATGGACTGAAAACACTTCCTGACACTGACTCACGATACATTGGAACCTATCTTGGCGACTGGAACCACCGCGATAGCGCATACCACAACGGTACTGTCTGGGCATGGCTTCTAGGGCCCTTCGTCACCGCCTTCCTGAAAACAAAAAATCATGAAGAAAAATGGCGAAAATTTGCCTTCAAAACCTTCCTGCAGCCCCTTTTCCAAGAACAAATACGCGAAGCTGGCTTAGGAACAGTCAGCGAAATCTTTGATGGTGATGAGCCCCATCTTCCTCAAGGCTGTATTTCTCAGGCTTGGAGCGTAGCTGAGCCATTAAGGGCATATGTTGAGGATGTGGCTTTTGTTAGACCAGCCCACGAAAAAGACGTTCTAGAGAATCTCTTGATTTAGTTATTCTTGGAAGAGTTTTTTTCCTTGTTCCGTGTATTCGAGAGCACCTAATTGTTTTAGGAAGTCCGTTTGGTCATCAACTTCTCCGCCTTCCAAGAATTTAGCATTCAATATTCGCCAGTTGAAAACCATCCTCATTTTCAGTTTCTTGCCTGTTGCAGGGAAGTGGGCTCCGAAATGATTCCAGTCGCCACTGTGTGTTCCAGTGGCTAACACTCTGACCCATACTTGGTCTCCTTCAGCAATGATGTCCTCAATGGCTTCGTACCAGTCAGGGAAGGCATCAAAGGCCAATGTGAATAGTTGTTTGAAGGGTTCTCGTCCTCTTTGTTGGTGAATGTGGTCATAATAGTCTGGTGCCACTATGTCATCAAAGGCAGCCAAGTTTCGCTCGTTGTAAGCTTTAATGAATTTGCGAACAAGTGCCTTATTTTCTTCTTCAATCGACATGTAACATAAAACCCCCTTTTGTTTTACTGATCATTTTTTCTATTTAAATCTACTCAAATTGCTAGATTGGAATCTTCAGCTATTCGATGCTGTGCATATTATGAGCCTAATAGCAGATGATTGTTGAAAAATAGCTTTTTTCAGAAAAAGCAAGCCCAACAAAACTATTCTTGTTTTTGTTTCTAGTTCCGTCTTGAATCAACTAAGAAAATAATTGAAAACAAAAAAATATTTGTAAATAAGAAGTTATAAAAGGAGCAGAGAACCTCTTTGCATCTCAGAATCATGCATGTCCTTTGGCTTTGTGGTCAACCATGACAGATGTTTGTTTAATGTTTGAGGTTCATCAGCCCTTCAGATTGAACCGAAACTTTCACTCAGATCTGCTAGCTAAAGGAAAAGTGACCAAAAAGGACCTTTTTGACCTCTATTTCGACAATGGGCTTAACCGTTACGTTTTCGAAAGAGCCGCAAGAAAATGCTACTTCCCCACAAACAACATAGTCCTTGAACAGATTGAAGAAAGCAAGAAATCGAGAAAACCATTCAAGGTGACCTACGGCATATCAGGCGTCTTTCTTGAACAATGTGAACTATGGAAACCAGAACTCATCGAATCTTTTAGACAACTTGCTGACACTGGATGCGTCGAATTCATGGACGAAACATACTACCACTCATTAGCAGGCCTTTATGGTGAAGACCGCTCAGAGTTTGTGGAACAGGTAGAAATGCATCGGCAACTCGTGAAAGACCTCTTCAACGTTGAACCACAAACCGTTGAAAACACTGAGTTGCTCTACAACAATGCCATCGCGAAAACGATGGAAAAGATGGGATACAAGGCAACAGTAACAGAAGGCATTGAAAGAATCCTTGCAGGAAGAAGCCCCAACTACGTTTACAAAGCCAAAGACTCGGAGCTCCGCGTTTTGCTCCGCAACTACCGTCTTTCAGACGACATAGGATTCCGTTTCTCTTCGCCATGGTGGAACGAGTACCCCCTAGATGCAACCAAGTACGCCAGATGGTTAGCTTCAGCCCAAGGACAGGTAATCACGATCTTTGTTGACTACGAAACCTTTGGGGAACACCACTGGCCAGAATGTGGAATCCACGAATTCCTCAGAGCACTACCCCGTGAAGTAAACAGATGGCATCACCTAAACTGGCGAACCCCGTCAGAAGTCATTGAACTCCACGAGGCAGTGGACGAAATAGATGTTCACGAATACAACACAGTTTCATGGGCTGACATTGAACGAGACCCCAGCGCATGGATCGGTAACCCCATGCAGAACATCTGCTACGACTCCCTGAAGGAACTGGAGCAGCTTGTGAAGGGAATAGGCGACAAAGACCTAATCAAGCTCTGGCGTTACCTCCAGATGAGCGACCACCTCTACTACCTCAGCATAAAAGGGGGCGGACCCGGAGACGTGCACAATTACTTCAGTTCCATGGGCAGCCCAGTGGAAGCCTTTGCCGTCTACTCCAGAATCCTCTCTGACCTTGAAGCCAGAATCCGCTTGGAACTGGAGAAACCTGAACTCGCGGCAAAAAGGCTGCTGAGGCGCCTTCCGTCCGGGATGGGCTTCACTTTCTCCTACGACTTCGCCCGTTCCTCTGATTTGACTGTCCACAGCTTAAACGAGTTTATTTCAGCACTGAAGAAGGTTGACGTAAGCTCTATCATGTTCCACATGGAAAGAAACGATTTTGAACGATGGCTCCGCTATGTTGTTGGCGATGATGAACTAGCTGACCTGATAGCCAGAATAACTGCTTCAAAGAAGAAGATTGGCGGAGAAGCGCTACGCAAAAAGGTTCTTGCCGCAACTGAAAAAAGAATCAGACAGTTGAAGAAAACTGCTGATGGAGCTTCAGTCAGCGTAAAGGAGAAGGAAAACTAAGAAAGGTCACGGTTTACAATAGTTGAGAGCGGGTGTGAATCAAGAGGTTTTTGGTTATGATCAGAGATCCTGTCTGCGGTTTGCCTTTAACTGAACCGAAAGAAGAATACAAGGCTGAAGTGAGGGGAAGAACCTACTATTTTTGTGGTGAATACTGCAAGCATGTCTTCCTTCGGGGAAAGAAGATAGCCTATTTTTCCATGGAGATCGGATTAGACAAGGATTTTCACACTTACAGCGGAGGCTTAGGCGTATTAGCTGGAGACGTCATCAAATCCAGCGCAGACCTCAAAATTCCTTTGGTCGGCGTCACTCTTGTCAGCAAGAAGGGTTACCTGAAACAAGAACTCAAGGACGGAAAACAGATCGAACACCCGGACGATTGGACGCCATCGAAATACATGAATGAACTGCCAAACCAAGTTGAACTGAAAATACAGAATCGTCCCGTCAAAGTGAAGGCTTGGCTCTACGATTACCAAAGCCCTAGAGGCGCGCTTGTTCCTGTGCTGTTTCTTGACACAGACATCGAAGGAAATACTCCAGAGGATAGAGAAATCACCTCCTTCCTGTATGGGGGCGACAGGGAGTACAGGCTGAAGCAGGAGATTGTTTTGGGGATTGGTGGGGTGAAGATGCTTGAAGCCGCAGGCTTTAACATCGAAAAATATCACATGAATGAAGGCCATTCCAGCCTGCTCACATTGGAGCTTCTGAGAAATAACGGAAAAGAAGTGGATAACATAAGAGACCTCTGCATATTCACCACTCACACTCCTGTGGAGGCGGGTCACGACAAATTCTCTTACGATCTTGTCCAAAAGTTGATGGGTGACGTGATTCCCCTCGAAATCCTGAAGAAGCTTGGGGGAAACGACCAACTGAATATGACCCGTCTGGCACTGAACACAAGCAAGTATGTGAACGGGGTAGCAAAAAGGCATAAAGAATTTTCTTTGACTCTGTTTCCAGGCTATAACATCTCGGCTATAACCAACGGCGTTCACTCTTTCACTTGGACTTGTGAATGCTTCAGAAGATTGTATGACAGATATTTGCCTGGGTGGGCTAACGAGCCTGAATTACTTGTTAGAGTAGATAGCGTACCTGACGAGGAGATTTGGCTGGCTCACATGGAAGGCAAAGAACAGTTGATACGTTATGTTCGTGAACGGTCAGATGTCCAGCTTGATCCCAATGTGCTTACGTTGGGTTTTGCCCGCAGAGCCACAGGATACAAAAGAGCAACTCTCCTGTTCTCAAACCTCAAGAGGCTTGAAGAAATCAACAACAGGGTTGGCAAGATTCAGGTGATTTATGCTGGCAAGGCTCATCCTAATGACTGGATGGGAAAGCGGCTAATCGAAGAAATTCACGAAATGAGAGAACATCTAAAGGGCATGATGACAATCGTCTATTTGGAGAATTATGGTCTGGAGATGGCCGCTAAACTCACTTCTGGCGTAGACGTCTGGCTGAATACGCCTATTCCACCCTTTGAGGCTTCCGGCACAAGCGGAATGAAGGCAGCCCATAATGGCGTGATTAACTTCAGTGTCTTGGATGGGTGGTGGGTTGAGGGCTGTATTGAGGGTGTCACGGGCTGGGCGATTGGTCCTGACCCAAAAGAAAAGTTGGATGAATCGGAGAGAAGACGCCACGAAATCACGCAGTTGTATGACAAACTGGAGTATCTGATTATCCCCAAATTCTACAGTAACAGGGATGATTGGATCAAGATGATGGAGAACTCGATTGGAAAGGTTGCATACTACTTTAACAGTCACAGAATGATGCGGAGATATGCCACAGAGGCGTACCTGTAACTGCCCAGAAACTCTGGACTTGCAAAAATTTGGGTTACTTGACGAATTTGTCTCGGTTTTTCTTGAATCGTTTTTTGCATTTGACGCTACAGAAATAGTACAGTTCGCCCTCGTGGCGCATCTGGAATTTTGCTGTTTTTTCGTTTAGAATTACGCCACAGACTGGGTCTCTAGGCATGATGTATCATTTACTCCTTAATTCATTGATTCTATTTAAGATTGTTGTAATGGTTGAATTTTTGTTAGATTAAATGAGGTATTATCGAATTGGATGTTATTGGTTGTGTGGTGTTGCTGTTCTTGTGGTTACCGATGACTTTATATGAAAGAATATACATATGAAAAATCATTCATTAAATGTTGTGGATGTAAAAACAATGACCGAAAACCAAATGTTCTGTTACCAATGCGAACAAACCCTCAACGAAAAAGGATGCACAAAATATGGCGTCTGCGGAAAAAGCCCAGAAGTAGCAGCCCTACAAGACCTCCTAATTTATGCCCTAAAGGGGCTCTCGCAAGTAGCCACAGAAGCCAGAAAACACGAAATAACCGATGAACAAGTTGACATATTCACATGCGAAGCCCTCTTCGCAACCCTCACAAACGTGAATTTTGACCCAGACCGATTCGTGGAACTGATCCAAAAAACTGTAGAACTACGCGACTCTTTGCGAAAACAAGTTGAACAAGCAGGAGGAACAGTGATGTCCTCTGATCCCGTAAGCTTTACCCCAAAAGGCACAGTCGAAGAATTAGTTGAACAGGGCAGAAAGGTGGGCATCAAATCCGACCCAAGCGTAGACCCTGATGTTCATTCTCTTCAGTGGCTCCTCATATATGGAATCAAGGGCGTAGCCGCATACACTGACCACGCATACATTCTTGGACAGAAAGACCCCAAAGTATTCGCCTTTATTCATGAGGCTCTTGCGGCTACCCTAGACAAATCCCTATCGGTAAACGACCTTGTTGGATTGGTTCTCAAATGTGGCGAGATAAACCTTCGAGCCATGGAGCTTCTAGACGCAGGAAACAGCGGAAAATATGGGCATCCTGTGCCAACAAAAGTGCCTCTTGGCGCTAAAAAAGGTAAAGCAATTCTTGTTTCTGGACACGACCTCCAAGACCTAGAAGAAATTCTCAAACAAACCAAAGACAAAGGAATCTACGTCTACACCCACGGAGAAATGCTGCCCGCCCACGGCTATCCAGAACTAAAAAAGTATCCCCACTTCATTGGACACTACGGAACTGCGTGGCAAAACCAGCAAAAAGAATTCAAAGCATTTCCCGGAGCAATCCTGATGACCACAAACTGTCTTCAACGCCCCCTCCCAAACTATGAAGACAACATCTTCACAACTGGACTCGTCGGATGGCCAAGTGTACCTCACATTCCTGACAAGGATTTCAGTCCAGTTATCAAAAGGGCGTTGGAGTTGCCTGGATTCAAAGAGGATACGAACGGAAAAAGTGTGATGGTTGGGTTCGCCCGAAACACAATACTGAGTGTAGCAGACAAGGTTGTTGAGGCAGTGAAAAACAAGAACCTTCGGCACATACTTTTGGTGGGAGGCTGTGACGGAGCAAAGCCTGGAAGAAACTACTACACTGAATTGGTCGAAAAAGCTCCCAAAGACACAATCGTTCTTACTTTGGCTTGTGGCAAATTCAGGTTCTTTGACAAAGACTTAGGCACCCTAGGTGAATTGCCGAGACTTCTTGATGTTGGACAATGCAACGATGCCTATTCAGCAATTAAAGTGGCTGTGGCGCTGGCAGATGTGTTTGGTGTAGGTGTCAACGATCTTCCTCTCTCGTTGGTGCTGTCTTGGTATGAGCAGAAGGCTGTGGCTATATTGCTGACGTTACTCCATTTGGGAATCAAGAACATCCGTTTAGGACCCAGTTTGCCCGCATTCATCACACCCAACATACTCGCGGTTCTGGTAAAGAACTTCAACATTATGCCAATAACTACAGCAGAGAAAGACCTTAAAGCAATACTTGGATAAAAAAGCTCGGGGATCAAATATGAAAAAAGGGTTGAGTGAAACCTGCTACAAGTTTTTCCTGAATTTATCGAATCCTACCCGTTTAGCTGTTCTGGAGCAGTTGATGAGCCAGTCCATGAGCGTGAATGAACTCGCTGAAGCCCTTGGGCAAGAACAGAGCATGGTTTCACACAACCTTAAACCTCTACTTGAATGCAACTTCGTTTACCTAGAGAGACAGGGAAAAAAACGAATTTATTCTGCCAACAAAGAAACAGTTGGTGCACTCTTCCAGGCTGTTGAGAATCATGCTGAGAAGTTTTGCCCAACAGGCGGACATTGTCACCTAAAAGAAAACTAAAGTTTGGATTGTGTTGTGAGAAGACATGAAAGACAACCAAAAACTTGGTGAAAACGTTTCTGCACAGCCACAGAGGCTCGTTGATTTGATTGAGTATCAGGAAGGGTCGGTAGTAAGTCGAACAATAATTGACAAGGAGACTGGAACTGTGACCCTCTTCGCTTTTGATGAAGGACAAAGACTGAGCGAACATACAGCGCCTTTCGATGCATTTGTCTATACTTTAGATGGAGCCGTCGAAGTGAATATATCGGGCAAAAAATTTTCACTAACGAAAGGAGAGATGATTATAATGCCCGCCAACGAGCCCCATGCCCTGAAGGCCCCTAAACGTTTCAAGATGCTTCTTACAATGATAAAATCGTAGCTGCCGCCGATAAAGAAGGAAAAGATTAGCTATTACCGATGAAACAGGTTAATTTTGTTGCTTTGCTTTTGATTGCTGAAGGTGCTACTTGACTACTTCAACGTTCTTTATTTCTGGTACTCGTTTCTTTATGCAGCTTACGACTCCCCACTGTAGAGTCATAGCTGACATTGGGCAACCGTTGCATGCGCCTTTGAGTTTCACTTTTGCGATGCCATTCTCTACATCAACAAGCTCTATGTCGCCGCCGTCAGCCTGTAGCTGGGGTCTAACTTCTTCAATGCATTGGGCTACCTGTTCTTTGACAGTTTTTGCCATATAATTACACCAGATTAACAAGTAAAGAAGGGGGCTAATAAACATGCTGTACCTTCATCATAGCCTCTTCAGAGACATTCGATAAGCAATTGTCCCTATCAAGAACAATATCAGACCAGCCACAGCAAGATAGACTATTTCGGGAATCACAGCATCGAAGGGCAAGTTTCTTGTCATAATATCCTGCATGGCATTTACCAGTTTTGTGAAAGGAAGAGCATTTCCGAATGCTTGAGCAGCTTCTGGCATTAGGGTGAGGGGAAAGAATGCTCCGATAAAGAACTGTAGGGGAACGCTGATTATTACAGAGATCGAGTTGGCAGCCTCCTCATTCTTTGCAAGGGACGAGATTATCAAGCCGATTCCAATGGCTGAGAGTGCCCCCAAGAAAATCGCCAAAACAATGACTGGAATGTCCCAGTAGAGATTAACTTGGAAGAGAAGAACGCCACTCAAAAGCATAATGAAGGCAGACATGTAGACTATTGCCAAGGCTGAGATGAGCTTGCCCAGCAGAACAACCGTGGGAGAAACAGGAGCTATCACCATCCTCTGAAAAGTTCCCTTTGTGCGCTCAGTGGCGATGGTCATGGAAGCATGGTTTAATCCGCTCCAGATTAGAACCAGACCTAGGGTGCCTGGAACCATGTAGTCTATCCATTGTAACTCTGATTCTGTGACGTCGGCGTCACTGATTGTGACTGTAAGGGGGTCGGCAACGACTTCAATGTAGGCCTTCATTTCTGGTGGAGCCTGTTCGAGGGCAATGTTCTGATATTCCCTTATGAATCCTGAGATGAAGCCAAAAACGCTCTGCTGTGTTATCAAAGCGCCAGTGGTATCCGTTGGGTCAACGTGGAGCTCAAGGTTGGACTTGGTTGCGAGAGGTACGCCCCGATTGTCAATGTATTGGAAGGTGAGGGTTTCTGTGAAGTTGGCGGGAATAATGAGAATTGCATCTATGTCTCCTCGGCTGATGGCGTAGGCAGCTGTTCCATTTGTGTCTCTGTCGCCGTACTCTCCGTAGCCAGTAACAGTGAAGTTGACATTCTCCAATCCTTCAACAAATAGGTCTCCGATTGT
The DNA here is from genome assembly GCA_964510635.1 of uncultured Candidatus Bathyarchaeia archaeon. Taxonomy (GTDB): domain Archaea; phylum Thermoproteota; class Bathyarchaeia; order Bathyarchaeales; family Bathyarchaeaceae; genus Bathyarchaeum. Next base: position 95,754 of record CAZEBS010000002.1, on the reverse strand, counting down.
GCTGTTGAATGAATCTGTAGCGTTTACGGTAACCAGTTCGCCGTCAAGATTAATCACGCCAACAGCGATGCGACTCACTTCTGTTTCGCCAGTTTGACCGAAAGTAAATCCGATTATAACTATGAAGAACAGCGGAAAGAGGAGCGTGAAGAAGATGGCAGTTTTGTTTCTGAGGACTCCAAGAAAATCGGTTTTTGCTATTGCAGCTATCTGGTTTAATGACCTTTTGAGGCTCATAAAATCTCTACTCCCTTAAGCTCCTTCCCGTAAGCATAATGAACACGTCTTCAAGGGTTACTCGGGAAAGCTGAACAGACAAAACCTTTATTCCAGTACTAACGATCGTGGACACTACATCAGGAAGTATGTCGTCTGGACAATCAGTAATCACCTTTATGGTCTCGCCTTTCTCATCTTCGTCAGAGACAGTGTAGATGTTTTTGACGCCGCCAATACCTTTAATCTGTTCAATGAGCTTAGGCGAGGTTTTGTCTGGAACGACAGTTATCGTGTTCTCCATCTTAACTTTCTTAACAAGTTCGTTTGGACTGCCCAATGCAATAATTTTGCCATGGTCCATGATCGCAACTCTATCACACAATTCCTCTGCCTCATCCATCATGTGTGTCGTCAACACGATGGTCTTCCCTTGCTTCTTCAAAACCTCGATAATATCCCATAAGGCATGCTTGTTCTGGGGATCAAGTCCAGCAGTAGGCTCATCCAACAACAGAACCTGAGGCTCATGCAGAAGAGCAGCAGCAATGTTGACACGACGTTTCATTCCTCCAGAATATGTTGAGACGTGTCGCTTCACTGCCTTTTCGTCTAGCTGCGTGAACTTTAGCAGTTCATCGATTCGGTTTTTGAGGGTTTTTCCTGACAGACCGTAGAGTCTGCCATAGAAATCGAGGTTTTCTCGGGCGTTCAAGTAGTCATACAGTACGATGTCTTGGGGAACAACGCCTAATAGCTCTTTGACTCTCATGGTCTCGTCTTTGATGTTGTATTTTCCTACTTTGATTGTGCCTGATGTGGGATGTAGTCTCCCAGAAATCATTTTTGTGAGAGTGGATTTGCCGGCGCCGTTGGGACCCAGCAGACCAAAGAGTTCTCCTTTCTCAACGGTCATGGAAAGTCCGTCAACAGCTGTCATGTCTTCAAAACGTTTAGTTACCGTATCTACTTCTATATCATTCAATTATATCATTCTCCTCGTATTAAATATAAAACTTAGAAATGAATTAACGTTGAATTTACTCAAAACATGAACCTTAATTATATATAAATAATTCATGCCTATCGTATTCGTGCTTGTGTCCTTTTATATTTTGTGGCAATGCTCATGAATACACAGCAACGATTCTCTCACAACTGCAAAACCGAATAAGATAATAATCTGGAAACATGATACTGTTTTTGAGGCGTCCAGAAAATGAGCGCAAGCAAAATCAGGGGAAAAATTTTGATGGAATTATGGGCTGCAGGAAAGCCGATGACCACCCAAGAACTATCCGAAAAAACGGGATTAACTCCTTCATCAACAATGGGATATCTACTTGGTCTCATAAAAGCAAAATATGTTTCTGTGCCCCAGACACATCACTACGCTATCACAAGCCTCGGCAAACAGGCGCTAGGGCTACCAAAAATTGACCAGAAGCTTGCTTCAAACATTCTAAGCTCCGTCCCTGTGGAAAAAGCCTTCCACTTCTATTATGGCATCAACAATTACTCAGGCGTTTACGCAGACCGCCTCCAAGCCTTCGTTGACAAACTACAGACAGTCGATTTGAAGTCAATCGAATTTCATGTTCCACGAAAAGACTTTGAACTCTGGATTCGCTCACTAGGAGACCTAGAACTCGCCAAGAAACTCGGACTGTTGCGACTGAGGAATTTATCTGGAGAAGCGCTTAGGAAAGCCCTCTATGAAACCGTTAATTCTAGATGCCAAGAACTGAGTAAAATCTCGGTCTGAAACCGCAGATAATCACACCAAGAGAAGTTTTGGATAAAAAAGAGAGAAGTTAGGAGCCCATCTTTACGAATCTTGTCTTCAGCTTTTCCAAAACCTTCGGCAAAGTAGTGTATTCCATTGCATGAGAACTCAGACGTGCAGGTTCAAATTCTCCCATGCGCCGGAAAACAGTAGTGTACTCTGTGGCTTCTCGTCGAGCTAAATCAAAGGCTGGGTCCTCAAACAGATCACTTATCAAAGGTTCACCGTTGTCGTCGCTGGCAATCATTCCGTTTGCGACTTGGAACCCAAGAGCTACAATCCTGGGCGGACCATCAAAGACCGTGCATCGGCTATCCTTCAAGCCCACGGGCATAAGCGGACCCCAATGACTGCCCCGCATCCATCCCTCAACAAAAAAGCTGTGCATGTACGGCGCAATAACTTCTCCAAGGGCTGGCAAACCGTGCTGAGCCCTAACAATTGAAACAGGGTCATCCTTTCCAACGTATTTGCCTGCAAGCAGCGACAGCCGAGTCGTGCTAGTGGCGCCACATATTAGATCATCTCGGGCTCGCCAAACATGAGAAACCACGTAACGTTCAGGCGTGCCTATCAACGCAATCAGCTCGTACATCTCTTCAGGGCACTTCAGGACCACCTTCCTGTTTTCCATTACATCCAATACCTCGAACTTGAAGCCCCCAATCATGCTCTGGTCGATCACAAGCCCCGCAGTGTTACTGGGATCGGCAAAAATTTTGAACATTGGAAAATTAAATGCACCTGGCTCTGTTTTGTCGGCTGCAAAAACGACGATGGGGTCTGAGCCGCGCTCTTCGATTTCCATTTCAGCCACGCCCGGGCCCATCCCCCGAACGTTTCCGCTGAAAGCCGTTTTCAAAAGGTCTTGCCCTGCGCCATAGAGTTTGAGGGTTTTGGCTTTGTCTGCTGCTTCTTTGAAAATATTCCAAGCTAGTTTGTGGATTTTGGGGTTGCTTTCTCCTTTTTGGTGGACCATGAGGAGTTCAAGGTCGTCTCCTGCGTTGAATACGTAATGGCTGTTGATGAGTCCCTTGTTCTGTGCCTCCTTCAAACGCTTTTTTCCGATGTCAAGAAGAGGTTTAGGTACCACATGATGACCAGCTAGTGACCCCACATCACCTTTGATAAGAGAAATAGTTGTCTTTTCAGGCGTTAAATCCCCCTCCCCCCACTTAATATTAGCGTTTCTAATGATAAAAGAGTTCCTTTCCCCTCACTTTGGGCGCTGAAGCAGCAAAAAATTTGAGAAAACAAGAGACAAATATAAAACATGTTCTCACATATTTTCTCTGAAGACCGATTTTCGCAGGAAGGCAACAAAAATGAAGCTAATATTTTCAGAAAAATGCTTAGAATACAACTGGCCAGGGCACATAGAACGACCTGAACGCGTCTGGAAAGCCCTAGAGTTTCTCAGAGGAGAATACGAGTTTCTGGAGCCAACGCCAGCGTCACAGAAAGACCTGTTAGCGGTTCACAGCAAAAAATACGTTGACTGGATCAAAAATGCAGAAGCTGGCAGCTATTTCGACGGAGACACACCCGCGCCTGAAAACATCTACAAATACGCGCTACTCTCCGCTGGCTCAGCAATTCAGGCTTCCCAAGAAAACGGTTTTTCTTTCATGAGACCTCCAGGTCATCATGCTGGCAGAAACGGCAGAGCCATGGGAGCATCAACATTAGGTTTCTGCTACTTCAACAACATAGCCATAGCAGTCAAAAAGCTGGGAAAATCAGCACTAATTCTGGACATTGACGGCCATCATGGAAACGGGACTCAAGAGATTTTTCAAGGAGACCCAAAAGTCACTTTCATTTCTTTGCATCTATATCCCACATATCCAGGAACAGGTTTCACGTCTCAGGGAAACTGCCTGAATTTTCCTTTGTCCTATTCGGCTGGCGACTCTTTGTACCTGAAGACTTTGGAGAATGCATTGAGTCAGGTGGACATGACAAAAGTTGAGGTTGTTGCAGTTTCAGCGGGTTTTGATGCTCACCAAGGAGACTTGGCTTCTGTGGGGTTAACTTTTGAGGGCTACAGGGAGATTGGAAGAATGGTTGGCGCTTTGGGGAAGCCAGTTTTCTGCGTGCTGGAGGGTGGTTACGTTGGTGAGTATGTGGGCAGGGACCTGCGGGAACTCATCAGCGGAATAGAAGAAAAACAGTGAAACTGTATTCATTAGTTTAGTTGCCAACGAAATGTGAAAATGTATAGTTTGCAATATATGTCTAATTATGAAAAAGATTTAATAAATAGCACTATACAAAGCACCGTTTGGATGGTCTTTCATGACTCTTGAAGAGATGTTGTCTGACTTCTTGAATCCACCCAGTGCGTATCTATCACTCACAGTCGAGCGCGTATTATTGAGCCTGTTCGTCTCCTTTATGGTGACCCTCTTTATCTTCTATATGTACCGTAAATGCTTCAGAGGAGTAATCTACACCCGAAACTTCAACGTTGGGTTAGTTCTAATTTCGCTTGTGGTAACACTCGTCATTTTGCCCATCAGCTCCAGCCTTGCTCTCTCCTTGGGAATGGTTGGTGCCCTGAGCATTGTGCGCTTCCGAACAGCAATCAAAGACCCAATCGATATAGTGTTCACGTTCTGGGCAATAGCAGTTGGAATCATCAGTGGTGCAGGTCTATACATGGTAGCTATAGTGGGTTCCCCGATAATCGGGTTATTTTTGTTCGCGCTGAGCCGAGTAAATTTGCGTAGCAACGACCCATATCTGCTGGTGATACACTATACAACTGACGCTGAAGAAGCTGTCCAAGAAGCCCTTCCAGAAAACAAACTCAGGTCTCGAACCGTAACCTCTGCTGGGGTGGAACTGATGCTTGAAGTTCGAATGAAATCTAAAGATGCATCAAAAGTGGATGAGTTGCTGAAGATTAAGGGTGTAAAGGATGCAGCCCTTGTCAGCTATAACGCTGATGTTGCTTAACTAACTCCGTTTCTTCAGCTACTGTGAACGGAAAATCGAATGGTAAAGAAAGGGGATACAACTAGGTTGCACTTAAATAAGTCAAGATTGCCGTTGGCTGTTCTCTGTTGTGCACTTTTGCTAGCTGGCACACTATTTGGCGTTGTCCAAACTAGCGGTGTAGACCATAATTCTTGGGCTGGTGAAGTCACTGTGGTCAATGAAGCGGATGTCTTTTTTGATGACAGTTACGTCCATGAGATTCGCTTGTATTTTGATGACCCAAACTGGTACGATACCCTATACGCTGGACATGACAATGACCGCAACACGGCAGACCCCTATTTTCCAGCCCGCTTTTTTTCTCATGGTATAGAACTGGACCCTGTTGGGGTACGATTCAAAGGCTTGTCCACCTTCGGCTTCAATTTCGGTGGGGGCGGATTTTTCTTTGGACCTAGAGGAGGTGAGGATACCCAAATTAAGAAGCCTTTCCGAATCGACTTTAACTTGTATGATGAGGGAGACGGTGAAGAAACAAACTTTTTTGGTCTCAAAAAACTGAATCTGAACAATGGTGCCCTTGACCCTTCTATGATTCGTGAGAAACTGTTCATGGATTTTGTTAGCAACTATGTGCCTGCGCCCCGTTCCGTGTACACGCGCCTGTATATTAACGATCAATACTACGGTTTCTATTTGGCGATGGAACACATCGACAACACTTTTGTTGAAAGCCGTTTTGGTGACAGCGAGGCAGGAAACTTGTTCAAGGTTGAGCGACAGGGCACTCTTTCTTATCGTGGTCAAAACCCTGAATCTTACTACGGATTGTACGAACTCAAGAACAATGAAGACGTAAACGATTGGTCAAGTCTGATATGGTTAACCAATGTCCTGACAAATGCGCCATCATCAGCCTTGCCTGAACAACTTGAGCCCATCTTTGATGTTGAATCAACGATGTATTCTTTGGCCCTTCTTGACCTATTCGTCAGCCTAGATTCCTACATCGGGAACGCACGTAACTATTACCTCTACGAACGCGGCGACACTGGCCAATTCACACACCTGTTGTGGGATGCGAACTTGGCATTTGGAAATTTCGGGTTCGGGATGATGGGAGCTGGTGACGACCCCGTAGAGTATGGTGTGTTTCCTCCAACAACCATTAGCGGATTTGGTTTCTTCAGACCACCTGGTGGCATAGTTGAAGACGCAAACAACACCTTAGCTTTGGTGAAGAATGTTATGGCTATAGAATCATACAACACCACATATCTTCGTGCCCTCGCCCAGATGCTCCGAGACGGCTTTGATGCAGAATCTTTAGGCGCTAGAATTCAAGAGTTGGCTGACCTTATCCGCGACGAAGTCTACAGTGACCCTAACCTGTGGACAAACGCCACAGACTTCGAGCCTACACTCGAGGCAACAATCGATTTTGTGACCCGAAGAGCAGCCTATGTTAACACACAGCTTAACGCTTATGCGAAAAAAACTGACCTTCAGTTAAACGATTTAATGACCGTGAACCAAGGCACAATCGCCGACAATCAAGGCGACTACGAACCGTGGCTGGAAATCTACAATCTTGGACCCGGCATGGTGAACACAGGCAGCCTTTTCCTGACAGACGACTCTGGAGCTCCAAACAAATGGGAATTGCCTCCACAGAATCTTGACGATGGAGAGTTTCTGTTGCTGTGGCTCGATAACGAACCTGGTGAAGGCAACAATCATGCACCCTTCAGCCTCAACCAGGGCGGTGGCAGCCTGTACCTGTACATGGCTGACGGCTCAAATTATGAGCTTGTGGATAACATCTCATATCCTGCCCTTGATGCAGACGTTTCCTTTGGCCGTTTTCCGGATGGTGAGGGCTTATGGCAGATACTGAGTGAAGTTGTAACACCTGCTCAGTCTAATCAGATTCTAAGTCTTCCTGTCGATCTGGTAATTAACGAGTTTATGGCAAACAATGACGCTGCTGTTCCCGGTACTTACAATGATTATCCTGACTGGATTGAACTTTACAACGGTGGCACCAGCACAGTTGACCTAGCTGGAATGTACTTAACAGATAACCTGAGAAACCCCAAGTGGGAGTTTCCATCTGGCACAACCATAACCGCTGGAGGATATCTGGTCATATACACAAGCAATTCTACTCTTCCCAAACCGGGATACGCAAATTTCAATCTTAACGCCCAAGGAGAATCAATATGCCTCCTTGCGACAGATGGCGAAACATTAATTGATTCAATAGCCTTTGCCCAGCAACATGACGATGTCGCATATGCTAGACTGCCTGACGGCAGCTCAACATGGGAATACATGACACCTACTCCCAATGAATCAAATTCCCTAGGCACTGTTGTAGTGCCCGGTGAACCCATCCCCATTGAAGTTCCAGAACACCTCTACATTAACGAGTTCATGGCGAATAATGATGATGCTGTTGCGGGTCCCTACAATGATTATCCTGACTGGATCGAACTCTATAACGGCGGTACAGAACCCATTGATCTCAGTGGGATGTACTTATCTGATGACCTTGCCAATCCTGATGTTTGGCAGTTTCCATCTGGCACAACCATAACTGCGGGCGGTTTCCTCGTTATCTGGGCAGATAACCTTCCTGACAGAGGTGGGTTGCATGCCAGTTTCAGCCTTAGCACAATCAGTGAAGCCGTCTGTCTATTTGCGTCCGATGCTGCGACGCTAATTGATTCCATCGACTACACTGAACAGTTTAATGACATTTCGTATGGCAGAGTCTCTGACGGGGCTTCAAGCTGGGACTACCTGACACCGACTTGCGGGCAATCAAATAGTCTGGGCACAGTCGTTGATCCCAACGAACCTGCTTCCATTGCTGTTCCCGCGGATCTTTTCATTAACGAGTTTATGGTCAACAATGATGATGCTGTTGCGGGTCCCTACAATGATTATCCTGACTGGATCGAACTATACAACGGCGGCACTGAGGCAATTGACCTTAGCGGAATGTACATGACTGACGACCTTGCGAACCCAGACGACTGGCAGTTTCCAGATGGCACAGTCATAGACGCTGGAGGCTACCTAGTTATCTGGGCTGACAACATTCCCAGCAGAGGAGGACTGCATGCCAGCTTTAGTCTCAACGCGAGTGGTGAAGCTGTGGCAATCTTCGCAGCAGATGGCGAAACAGTAATCGATTCCCTTATCTATTCTGAGCAGTATGATGATGTTTCGTATGCACGGCTACCTGATGGAAGTACAAGCTGGACATACTTGACGGCAACTCCAGGTTCCTCAAATGCCTTGGGCGACTCTGTGACCCCGGGTGAGTCCATTCCTGTTGATGTTCCAGAAGACCTTTTCATTAACGAGTTCATGGCGAACAATGATGTTGCTGTTGCAGGACCTGACGACAGTTATCCTGACTGGATTGAGCTCTACAACGGCGGCAACGAATCGATTAACCTCGACGACATGTACTTGACTGACAATCTTGCAAATCCCAATGCTTGGCAGTTCCCAGAAGGCACAACCATAGACGCTGGCGGCTTTTTGTTGATTTGGGCTGACAACGCTTCTGATTCAGATGGGCTCCATTGTGGTTTTGGTCTCAATGCAAATAGTGATGCTCTTGGTCTTTTTGCAAGTGATGGCGCAACTGAAATTGATTCTATAGTGTTTGATGCACAGCTTGATGACGTTTCGTATGGTAGAATGCCTGACGGAACTGCGAACTGGACCTATCTGACGCCGACTCCTGGCCTGCAGAACAAGGCGAGTGAGTCGAATAATGGACCTACTGAGCAAGTGGATGAAGTTCCAGAGGGTTTGGTTATCAACGAGTTTATGGCTGATAACGGTGCTACCATTGCGGGACCTGAAGGCGACAACCCAGATTGGATTGAACTATATAATGGCGGCAACGAATCGGTCAAGCTTGACGGCATGTATTTGACTGATAGCCTCAATAATCCTATGAAATGGCAGTTCCCAGAAGGCACAACCATAGACGCTGGCGGCTTTTTGTTGATTTGGGCTGACAACGCTTCTGATTCAGATGGGCTCCATTGTGGTTTTGGTCTCAACGCAAATGGAGAATCGATTGCTCTCTTCGCATCTGATGGCACAACTTTGATTGATTCGTTAACCTATGAAAAGCAGCTTCAAGATGTATCCTTTGGGCGCTTACCTGATGGGTCAGAAAACTGGGATCATATGCTGTCGGCGACTCCTGGCTGGGGAAACAACAAGCGTCAGTCCACTGCTGAGTTTTCAGTCTGGAATGTTCTTTTGCTTCTTGGTCTGGTTGGTCTTGTGTGCCTTCTTTTTGTTGTCGTTGCCAAGTTGAGTGCGAGGCGCGAGTGATTTTTATGATTGACCAAGACGGACATCGACTTAGGCATGAGTTGAAGTATAATCTCAATTTCATGCAGTACAGGATTCTTAGGCAGAAGCTGGGGGCAGTTCTTAGGCTGGATTCTCATGCTGGACCTGATGGACGTTACCATATTCGAAGCCTCTATTTTGATGACTTCAGGAACTCGGCTTTTTTTGATAAGATGGCTGGGGTTCCTATACGGAAGAAGTATCGGATGCGAATCTACAATCTATGTGACGATTTCATCAAGTTTGAGCGGAAAAGAAAATTCAACGAGTACGTATGTAAAGAGAGTGCAGTGCTTACTAGAGAAGAGGCTGACCGCATCATAGGCGGGGACGTTACTTTTTTGGCTAATTCCGATAGCAAACTTCTGAGATGTTTTTATCTGGAGTGCCGCCGTAATCTTTTGCGTCCTGTGGTGCTGGTGGATTACCTTCGGGAGGCATACATTCATCCTGTTGGCGATGTAAGGGTCACTTTTGATATTGGTTTGCAGACCGGTTTAGGTCCTGTTTCCTTCTTTGACACTCAAACGTCCACTGTTGGAATACGTGAGGAACCAAGTGTGATTTTGGAGGTAAAGTTTGACAATGTTCTTCCTGAGATTGTTCGGGGCTTGTTGTCTGACAACATTCGTCCACGGTCTGCCATAGGAAAATTTGCCATGTGCAGAAGCTCACCAGGCGTTTTGTCTCCCTGTTCTCAATGTGAACCAGACGAGTGAAGATATATTACGGCCAAAAGAATCCTCCGCCGCCACCAATAGTTGTTGTAATCTGTGAAATAGTGAATGTGGTGTATTTGGTTCCTGGCGTGTAGGTTCCGTCTTCATATATGCCGTATGAGAGCGTGCCTGTGGAGCTTCCGCCCAAATACAGGTCATATGAACCAAGTGCCAAGTCAGGCGAAGAGAAAACTATCGATTGATATGATTTTGTGGGATTAAAAGTAAGAACTGTTTCGCCTGAAGATGTTTGGAAATGCACTAATGTGTTGGCTGGTCTCTGGGTGTTAAGGTTTACGATTACGGAGTATTGAGTTGATGTTGGGCTTGGTCCCTGACTCATACCAGACATTCCCACCGCTACTAATAGTCCATCTGTCATGTTGAATGCACCATTACCATAATCGACGGCACCATTGGGAAAGGACCCTGGAATTGGGCCGTCAATAATTACGGTGCCTCCGCTCATTTCGATGTATCCGTCTGAGTCTAGTCCATCAGCACCTGAGTCAATGTAAATGAAGCCGCCCCTGATGAATATGTAGAATTCACCTGGAGCTCCAAAGCCGCCCATTCCACCCCCATCCCCTCCGGCTACGTTGATTCCGTCATCGCTTGAAGTAATCTCAATATGTCCATCGTTTATGGTTACGTTTGTGCTTTCTATTCCTTCATAGGATTGTGATATGACGAAGGTTCCGTTATTGATTTCTACGGAGTTGTCTGCGTGTATGCCATCATCCCCTGAGGCAAGCTGGTAAGTGCCGTTGTTGATGCTAATTATGTCATTTGAGTGAATTGCGTCATCAGAAGAGCTGATTTCAAACTCGCCGTCCTCTATGGTCATGTTGCCTCCAGCTTTCAGCCCCTTAGTGGATATGTTGTCATTAGGTGGCACAGAGCTTCCGCCACCACTTGTCAGCTGGAATGTTCCATCAGTAATCAACAGGTCTACTTGAGCAGTGATTGCGTCTCCGCTGGTAGATGTGACAGTTATTGTACTGCCCTCAATGGACATGCTTCCTTTAGTGGCATTTTCGTTATTGTCTGATTTCAGTCCGTCGCCAACAGAATTTACGGTAATTTCTGCCCCCTTTATTGTCAGAAAGTCGGTGCTGCTGACTCCGTCGTCGCTTGAAGTTACCTGAATGTTGCTGTTGTTGATTGTGATATTCCCACTTTGTATTCCGTCATTAGATTTCGTTATGGCGATTGTTCCGTCATTGATTTCGGTTGATGAATATGAGCTCAGTCCTTCATCTCCTGAAGAAACATCGAATGTGCCATTATTTATGAGAATCATATGGTCTGAGTGAATTGCATCATCAGAAGAGCTAATGACAAAATCTCCGTCTTCTATGACTATGCAGACCACGCCCTTTAGTCCCTTAGTGGACAAATTGTCATTGGGTGTTACAGTGCTTCCACCGCCACTTGTCAACGTGAAGGCTCCACCCGCTATCAAAAGGTCTGTTTGGGCAGTAATGGCATCTCCTTCCGTGGAAGTGATGTCTATTGTGGCGTCTTGGATAGAGATGTAGCCTCTCCCTTCGTTTGCGGTGTTGTCTGATTTCAGTCCGTCGCCAACACAATTAACCGTAATGCTTCCGCCTTTAATCACTAGATAATTTTTGCCTCTGATTCCATCATCAACTGAGGTTACTGTAATGTTTCCGCTTTTGATGATTAGTCCATCATTGCTTCGGATGGCATCATTATCGTTTCCGATTACTGTGAGTAACCCGTTGCCGTAGATTGTGAGGTCGTCTCTGCTAAGAAGCGTACTGTTGTCTGCATTTCCCTGTTTGTCTGTTAGATAGTTCTCTGTGTTGTCGGCAAGGACAATGATGCTTTTGTTTGCGTTCTCAACATAAACAGGAGCGCTTGCAGTGCTGCTTATGTTAACTCCATTGAACACAAGTCTTACAATCCCTCCATCAGCAGTGTCTACAACTATCTGTCCATCAGCCAAAATGCCGCTTATGTTGTAGGTGCCTGCAGCTGTAATTGTTATTTTTGTTCCGTCAATTATGGTGCCGATTTCATTATCGACGCTAATGGAGTTGGTATTCAAGGTTATTGTGATGGCATCGGAACTGTCCCAAATGTAATCTCCTGCATCTTCATGGTCGCCCTCATTATTTCCTATTGCTTCAGCTATTGTAAGGTTCAAGAAGTAACTGGGTGTGTCATCTGGTGGTGGTTCATTGTTATCGTCTGTTGGGGGTTCGTTGTTGTCGTCTGTTGGTGGGTTTGTGTTGTCGTCGGGTGGTGTGTCCGTGTTGTCATCTGGTGGGGTATCAGTATTGTCGTCAGGAGGTGTGTCTGTATTGTCGTCTGGTGGAGGATTTGTGTTATCGTCTGCTGGCGGGTTACTGTTATCGTCTGTTGGGGGTTCGTTGTTGTCGTCTGTTGGTGGGTTTGTGTTGTCGTCGGGTGGTGTGTCCGTGTTGTCATCTGGTGGGGTATCAGTATTGTCGTCAGGAGGTGTGTCTGTATTGTCGTCTGGTGGAGGATTTGTGTTATCGTCTGCTGGTGGGTTTGTATTGTCATCTGGGTCGATCTCTCCCGGTATGGTAGGTGGGTGGTTTGTAACCCAATCTAGGCTGATGTATGCAGCAACTAATGAAATTGTAAGAAATAATCCGATGAGAAGCATCAACTTTCGTTTTGGCATTTATGTGTCCATAAAAAATAGGTGCCTACACGTATATTACTCTTAACCAACTTCAACCAAAAAAATTTCTTGAATCTGATTCCCGTTACGCGTTTATTGTAATAAGGTGCTTCGTTTGGATATGCTTATGTCCACATTCACATTCAAACCCTACTACTTTGTCGCCATGAACTATTTCCTGCCAGCCTTCAGCGCCACACCGGTCCTTCTGCTTATGGAACTTCCAGAGAGTTTCAGCCTCTTCATGACTTAACGGAACATGACGTTTTGCTGACAACAAGAACCATGCGATAACAAAACCTAGACTTAACCACATTGCGGGGATTAATACTCCAGAACTGAGCAGAGTTTCCAGAATTTGTGTCATGTCCCTCACGCACCACGATGCCTGAATGATAAAAAAATGTGAGAAAAAGTATTTAAAACATATGAATCTGAAATATGCATGTAGCATTGTAAGACTAGTCCTTCTTAATTGTGCCTAGACCTATCATCGATTAAACCTAGCTTTTTGGGCACGAAAACAAGGTTGGTAGAAGCTTTCTAGACAATAAAAAGGGGTTGCCTTTAATAGCTTCCATGCTGTTCTGGGACAGTCATGTTCGGTGTCCTGTTGGCTCTGCTATCTGCCTTATCCTTCGGCTTATCCCAAACCCTAGTCAGAAAAAACCTTCACAAATCAAATTTCCTCTACATATCCCTAACCGTCACCATCATGGGCAACATCATCCTCTGGCCCCTCGCCCTAGCCTTCACAGACCTAAACACAATAAACCCTGAAGGACTACTACTTTTCATACTTGCGGGACTCCTTGCCCCTGGAGTAGCGAGACTATTCTATTTCAAGGGAATGGAAACCGCAGGCATGTCAGCAAACGCCTCCATCTTCTCAACTTACCCCCTATACACATCAATCACAGCAACCTTACTACTGGGTGAGGCGCTGACAACAGAAAACTGGATTGGACTCATCTGCATCATAGTCGGCGTAATATTTATTGGACGAAGCATAAACAACGGCGACGCCCAAACCAAAAACACAACAAAAAAGGGCATAATCATTTCATTTCTCGGTTCTTTGGCCATAGCATTCTCCCAAATAGTACGAAAAGAAGGCCTGAACCTCTACAACGAACCGCTGCTAGGAGTCGCGGCAGGATACACTACATCCCTAATCGTTTACCTCCTAGTAATCATATTCTCTAGGAACACCGAAACTCCACGGTTTTCACTTAACGAGATTCGCAATTTCTGGAAGCCCGGAGTCGGCATAGCCGCAGGCTGGCTCCTCTCATTTGTTGCCTTAAGCCAAGAGATGGTTTCAATAGTTGCCACAATCCTGCAAACTGAGCTACTGTTCATCCTATTCTTCGCCTACATCTTCCTCAGAAAACAAGAAAAAGTCTCCCTGAAACTAGTTGCAAGCGCCATCCTAATCGTCGCAGGCGTCATACTCGTCAGCATCAACTAACAATCGCCCCCTCATAGTAGGCTCCTAATAGAGGTACATTGTTGAAAACAGTATTTTTTCAGAAAAAACAGAAGCAAAAGTGTTTGGTGCTCCGGCCGGGATTCGAACCCGGGTCGGCGGCTCGAGAGGCCGTCATACTTAACCGGACTATACTACCGGAGCACAGATGGTATACACCTCAAACGTACTTCAGGTATTTATCAGTTCGTCCCCCTTTTTCGCTGTATGTACCTACCTAAAATGCTCGCAGATTGGCTTTTAAACCCCTTTTACAGTTCTTCATCCCCGCCATAATATCTGGAGCTTCATCAAACAATTAAATTCTGTATGAAGAAAAAACCAAGCTTGTAAAAAATTGAGGCAATTTCCTTTGCAGATATCACCTTTTTTGTATTCAAACCTTTAGTCTCTGGGTGACATCAGTATATTCTGTGCTCTCACCGAAAAGAAGACCTGCTCTGCACGCATAAATCCCATACCTGTATAATCTCATAGCGAGATACCCAAAATTTGTCCTTTCACGGGTGGCGTGGCACAGGCTATGGTGAGGGCACACCCCCTCCAAAATTTATCTCAGTTTCGTGTTCGGAATCAACTTCTGCGCCACAGCTAGAAATTTTTGCATTTCTTCGTCTGTGAAGGGTTTTAGCTTCATGAACTCTGGATTCAGCGTTTCTTTTCCGAGGCTGACATCAAACTTCTGCAAAACATATTTTCTGCATCCCCCTAAACTGCTGCATATCCGTTTTATGTCCTCTAAATCATGTATCGTGGGAACAACAGTGGTCCTGAATTCGTAATCTATGTTGGATTCCAGCAAGGCTTCAATGCTTTCCTTCACCTTTTCCAGCAGCTTTTCTACATTAACGCCGCATGCTTTGGAGTATTTCTGTACGGTCAATGGTGCCTTTATGTCCATGGCTACGTAGTCGATGAGGCGCCTCTTCAGAAGTTCTTTAAGCAAGGCGGGGTTGCTTCCGTTCGTATCCAATTTGACCTGAAACCCCATCCTTTTTATTCTGGAGCATAGTTCCGGCAGGTCCGCATGAAGAGTTGGTTCTCCGCCTGTGATGCACACTCCGTCAACCCAGCTTTTATGCCTCTCAAGCTGGTTTTCCACCTGTTCAAAGGGGGTTACTTCCAGCTTCTCAGGATTAAGAACAAGATTTATGTTGTGACAGAATGGGCAACGAAAGTTACAGTTTGGGAGAAAAATGACCGCGGAAATTTTGCCGTCCCAATCCACGAAACTGACGTCAAGGAATGCTTTTATGTCCATGTCTCAAACACTTTCTCGTTCTCAGAGTAAATGTGTTTAGCCGCTTAAGTTCTTTTATGTCAAAGAATAAAGGTAGCCAGAGGTCTAGAGCAAGGAAATCATTATTAAACTGCAGCACCACCCCAGATGTGACAACACAGAACGGTGATTTTATGCACACTACAGCAAACACCAAAACCCCTGCCATTGATGAGCAGACAGTTCTCAGAACAAGAATGAAGAAGATAAAACACAAGATAGCGGTCATAAGCGGCAAGGGCGGAGTCGGCAAAACCGTTACCGCAGTCAATTTAGCCATAGCTTTTGCGATGCAAGGACACAAAAACAAAGTCGGGCTTTTAGATGCAGACCTTCATGGTCCATGTGTTCCAAAGATGCTTGGAATGGAAGACCAAAAACTTAAGGTGGGGCCAATAGGAGCTTTTCCAGCCTTGGGTCCTCTTGGCTTGAAAGTTGTCTCCATGGCCTTTGTGCTGGCAGGTAAGGAGGTTCCTGTAGTCTGGCGAGGACCCCTGAAGATGAGGGCAATCGAGCAGTTCTTGTCGGAGATAGCATGGGGTGAGCTTGATTTTCTTCTTATCGATTTGCCTCCTGGAACAGGAGATGAACCCTTGAGTGTGCTGAAGCTTCTTCCCGAAATGGATGGCGTTGTTATAGTGACTATCCCTTCAGAGGTCAGCCAGACTGTGGTGGGAAAAGCTATCACCTTCGCCAGACAACTGAATGTTCCAGTGATCGGGATCGTTGAAAACATGAGCGGTTTCGTCTGTCCAGACTGTGGCAAAGAAACACACATTTTCATGAAGGGAGGCGGCAAAAAGGTGGCTCAAGAATACTCTATCCCCTTTCTAGGAAGCATACCACTTGATCCTAGAGTCTGCGAAGCCTCAGACTTGGGGCACCCCTTTATTATGGAGCATCCTGATTCGCCAGCATCAAAAGCCTTCATGGCAATTGTGGAAAAAATCAAGACATTCATCCAAGAGAATCACGCATCTACAGAGGCTGGCGCCTAAAAGACCCGTAAACGCTGTTTGCTTAAATTTCGATGCTGTCTCCACTGTGAAGCGGATGGTGGCGGTCTCCGAATGCTTCAGCCATCTTCTTGGCGGCTTTTTTGCCTGTGCAGTGGCATGGTCCAACAAATTCGGGGTCAAGTTTTTGGAGTTCGTCTACTGTCGCTTGAATTCTGTTGGCGTCTGCGTTTATGAGGTGGAATCCTCCTAGAACCGCGTGGACTCTGTTGTTTTCTGCGATTTTTTGGGCATGCTTGATGGTGTTGATTATCCCCGCATGGGCACATCCCGCTACAACAACCAGCCCTTTACCTTCGATGTCTATGATTAGGGATTGCTCGTCAATCATCTTGTCTTCTATGAATCTTTGGTTGTGGACAGTCCAGAAGCCTCTGACTGTTTCGAAGGCTGATATTCGTGGAACTTCTCCTGTTGTCGTAATTCCGTTGGCTATTTTCACGGGATCAGAAGCAAAAACTGGCACGCCACTTGCAGATAAAATGTCAGATGATGTGACAGGTGCACCGATTAGCCGCAGATGAGGCATCATTGAAAGTTTAGGCTCGAAAACCGTTGGATGCCCAATAACTGGGACACGCTTTTTCACTTGTTTCAGAGCTTCATGCAAGCCACCTGTGTGGTCGTAGTGTCCATGACTGAGCACAATCACGTCTACGTTCTCCAAATTTATGCCCATCATGTCTGCATTGTATAGAAGGGCTTCAGGGGATGGTCCAGTGTCCATCAGCACAGTCACTTTGTCGTCGCCAATTTTGGCTTGGATAAAGAACGACAGCCCATGTTTGTTTCTGAGCTGAGGTTTATCTGGACTTTTTGAGTCTTCAATAAGAACCGATATCTGGACCTTTTTGACGGACATTTTCACGTATATCCTGCATGATGTGCTGATACAATGGTTCTTAGTGTCATAACTAAAGAGAGTTGTGTTTAGAAAATAAACAAAATTTCGGATGCATGAACGGGCTGTCTTATGAGCTGACGATCGTTGACCTGACCTGTTTTACTCCTTTTCTTGTTGCCAGCTCTTGAGCCAGTTTCCTTATGTCCTCGGCTTCGCCTTTGACTGCAACAGCCTCAAGGCATTCTTTGTCGCTTAGATGGACGTGAAGAACAGAGTTTATGATATTGCGGTGATGGTGCTGGGATTCGATGAGGTCATCTTCTAAGCCTTTGACGTCATGGTCATAAACCATCACTAGTACGCCCGCCTTTTGTCCCTTTTGTTCATGAAGTAACCGTTGATCTGTGATGAAGGAAGAAACTGCATCCTGAATAGCCTTCGATCTGCTTTCATAGCCCATCTCATCTATGACATTATCCAAGTCCTTCAGTAGCTCTGGTGGAAAAGTAACCCCAACTCGAACAATCTTACTCATGCTTGATTCCCAGCCTTAATCGATATTGCTCTAATCATAAAACTTTTGTCTCTTCTGCGTTGCTGTGCTTGTTTGTGGAAATAATGACCCGATTACTTCTAGAAAAATCGTTTTAAGTTCAGTCAATCAAACTTTGTTTTCGGAGATTGAAATGGATTCAGTGAATCATGAAGAAAGAGACAATCTTGAAAGAATTTCTGCACTAAATACAATATTTGACGATCTGATCACTGACGCTTCGGACCTTGTTAAGGACCTTTTTTGGGGTGTAAAAAACTATCTTTTTTTTGGGCTTGTCACCTTTCTTTTTGGTGTACAAGAAATCATATACAATATTGAGGTAATGCAAGAACGTCTTTATATTCCTCTGTTTATTGGGGGCGTTATGCTGTTTGCTGGGTCTGTCCAAATTCTAAACTATTTTAGACTTAGGAGCAAATATTCAAGATTGTTCGAAGTTCAATCAAAACTTAAAAAATCATAGGACGAGTCAAGTTTGGCTTTTCCACGAAGAAAACCCAGCATCATTGCGTTGGAGTTGCTTAATTGTATAGATCAAAATAATGGAAAAGCTTCAAAATGGGATTTAATTAAAATTCTTGGTAACGAATCTCAATTCCGACATTGGATAACAGAGTTTCTGATGAAAGACAGGTTCGTCGAAGAAATTCAGGAATCTAACCACACTTTTTATCGCAAAACCGAAAACGGCGAATTTTTTCATAAACTACTAAAGAATGGAAAGATAGTGCAAGCGCTGTTGCGGGTAAGTGGAAGAAGACTGCGACGAACCCGCTGATCAACGAAATAGTCTAACACTTATCCGAACTTGTAGTGTTTTCTGATCTTCTTTTTTATTTCCCATGTGCACTTGAGTCCTTCAGGGAAAACAACGTAGTCTCCTGCCCCAAACTCAACTGTTTCTTCTGGGGTTTTCACAACAGCTTTTCCCTCTAGTATCAGGCAAGTTTCCTGCTCAAAATATTCCCATGGAAACTCGGATTCCTCTTTTTCCCAGATTGACCAAGATTCTGCATCCTGCAACTCTTTTTCAGTGGGTTTTCTAACTTGAGTCTTCATCTTTCATCACCAGTTTCAGAACAAGTTTGTCCTATAATCATTTCGTTGGCTTGAAGCCCCTTATTTTAGCATTCGCGGGTTAGTGCTTGTTAGGTTTTGTTATTATCTTTCCAAGCAACATGGCTGCGCCTAGGACTAAGAAGACTCCGGTAACGCCCGCCGCAAGAGTTGAACTGTAGGCGTTTTCAACTGCTGGAACAGTATAATCTGGCATCAGACCTACTGATGTTGATTCAGTTTCTTCTACTCCAAGAGTTTCGGCGACCTTCTCTAATCCATCAGGGTCACTTGAAGCAAAGGGTATTAGAACAGCTAGACAAACCAGTATGAGAATCAGCGCCTTGACGTAGCCTTTCATTCGGGTCTACCTCCCAAAACTGCGAAGCTGGACAGAAGTGTTGAGGGCATACGTTTTAGCTGCGTTAGTAAAGTTGCTGTGATTGCAGCTTCTCCCAAACCAATCAGTATGTGCCAAAAAAGCATTGCTGGAACAGTAACAACTACCCCTCCTGCTTCTGAAAAGAGGGGAGAAAAACCAATCTGTAAACCACAGGTTACTGCCCCCGCCACCATAGAAATCCATGAAGCCGCAAAAACGCTTAAGAAGAATCTGCTACTGCTTTCGGATTCTCGTGTCAAAGCCTTGACTATGAAGTAGCTCAATCCCCCGATGATTGCCATGTTGAAGACGTTTGCGCCAAATGTGGATAAGCCGCCGTCCGCAAAAATCAGTGCCTGCATCATCAAAACGATTGTCATGCTAAGAATCGCTACATATGGTCCAAGAAGCACTGCCAGAAAGGTTCCGCCCACCAAGTGTCCGCTTGTGCCGTACAAAATTGGAAAGTTTATCATCTGCGCCGCAAAAACAAAAGCGCTTGAAACGGCTAACAAGGGTGTCACGGTGCTGGTATACACATTTTTGGCTTTTCTCCATGACCAGATTAGGAACCCTGCAGATATTGCGTACATTAATGCGCAGATTGTTAGGCTCAGGAACCCGTCGGGAATGTGCATACGCTCAACTCAGTAATACTTTTTTACGAAAAGGTAACACCACATTCTGTGATATAAGCATTTCCAAAAATGCCCTTTTCAGCAAAAAAAGCCAGATCGAGAATATCAAAGAAAAAAAGTTTTTTCAGCTTTTTCTGGGAGCACCACATATAGGACATGAACTCGAGGTCTGAGGCATCATCGCTCTGCAATACTCGCAGGGCACCATCTTCACTTCTTCTTTGATTACCGTTGCTGTAGCCCGACTTATCTGCAGTTCAATTGTGTCACCAGTTGGGTCAGGGCGGTCATCTACTCCCACAACGGCTTTGATATACCATGAGACATTTGCATCGATGCCGTCCAATGTTTCGCGTCCACTGGCCGGAATGTTCACTGTGATTGGGAACGTTTTCCTGAATCCGGGTACGATGTGCATTGGACCGCTTGCCCTCAAATCTTCTGAGAGTAGGGTAGCTGTATCCCAGTATACATGACGTACATTGCGTCTGAGGCGCTGGTTGTACACCCATTGTTCTCGTCTCCTTTTTTCGATGCAGCGAAGTTCTGCTCTGATTTCAGTGGCGTCAAATTCTTCCTTGGAGGATATACTGATTGTTCCGTCTATGCTTGAGCCTAAAGCCACGGTTGTTGTTGGAATTTTGAAGGTGACCGTCGTTTTCGGTTTTCTGAACCTTTTGAAGAAGCCCACAGCGTTCAGTCTCCGGTTGGATGATATTTTGAAGATAAAGTGTCTATTTATGATTTGTGTGTCTCTACTTCTGAAAGAAACTATGGAATTTTGAAATGTAACTCAAGTTTATCTTTTTACAATGAAAGCAATTTTGACGTTAGCACTATATTCCACAATCTTGTTGTCCTCTATTTTGGCTGTGCAACGCTTAACATGAACGCTTTTGATGTTTTTAATCGTCTTCGCTGCCTCAGTCACAGCATTTTGAGCAGCCTCGCTCCAGCCATTTGGAGAACTACCTATTAACTCGATAATTTTTACAACAGGCATGGCACTTCACCTCCCCATTAACAATGGGGCTTCAAGCGCACTTCAGCTTTTCGATACCAATAATCAGCCAAAAAGCTGTAGTAAAGAAAAAAAATCAACACATCCTTTTTATTTTAGCCCCAGTTAATCCATTGAAAGAACAAAGGGAACATCGAATGACAATTATTATCGATGATGCAGGAACTGGAGACCTGCTTTATGGCGCTGTCATCGGCGCATATCGCGATTCAACCAACGAATTCACATACGAAGTCATTGACGTGAAATATTTCAAAGCTAATTTCTTTTCACGAAAAGCATACTTAACCCAAGCCTCAAAAATCGTTTCCAAGCTACTTGCTCAGATGAAACCAAAGCCCGACGAAGAAATTCACATCTGCAGAGGCTACATTTTTGACACTGCCATCGAGAAACTGAAAAAGAAATATGGCGAAGACAAAATTATCCGAGTCAAAGTGGAAGGAGAAGCACAAGACCTCACAGAAATCGCTTACCTTGACGAGTTACGGAACTTGGGTTATGAACCCCTTGAAGAAAGAGACAACAAACGAGCAAAAAGTTTCTTTCATATGCTGAATTGGCTAAAGAAAAACCCCGTCATGCTGCCCTACGCAAAATCAGGTTGGCCACGCTTAAAAAGATACAAATTGTTCAGGACAAAAAATCGGCGCAAATAATCTTTTACAGCATCGGAAATTGATGATTATGGAGAACCAAGACTTAGAGCTTGCCAAGTTGAAGCTGACCGAAAAAAACCTTAGTTTAGTGATTGTGAAGCGTGGAAATGTTATTTTTGAAACACGTAAGCAGGGAATAAGCGGTTTTCTACAAGCCATCGAGAAACAGGAAAAAAATTTGGTTGGAGCCTCAGCAGCTGACAAGATTGTTGGTGTGGCAGCAGCCATGCTCTGTGTCTACTCGGAATTGGCTGCTATGTTTGCTTTAACCATCAGCGAGGCGGGAATCAGGGTCCTTGAAGACAACAACATTGAATGCGTCTTTGAAAGAAAAGTTACGAACATCCTGAACCGTAACAAAACTGATGTGTGCCCTTTCGAAAAACTGGCTATGAGTTCTGGAAGCCCCGATGATGCTTACGTGAAGTTGAAGTCTTTAGCTAATCAAATGATAAAGAAGTCATCTGGCACCAGTTGTTGACATTTTGTGTAGGAAAAAATTGAGAAAAAGGGGGGTTACTGGCTACTTTTTTAGCCAGTTGGGGAGGGCAGTAGTATAGGAGTTCCGTCAGGAGCCATTATCAGCATGTCAATGTCTGGAGCTATCTGCTGTAGAGTTTGCACCACTAGATAGAGTTCAGCAACTCGGGTTTCGTTACTTGAATCTACTCCTGCAGCCTCAAGAACAAGCTCTATTGCCTGCTTTGTTGCATTCGCCTCAATGATTGTAGCGTTTGCTTTGGCTGCTGCCTCAATAGTAATTTTCTCAGCGTTTGCAGTGGCGTTAATGACTACTATTTGCCGTTCAAAGTCAGCTTGAATCTTCTGTTGTTCTGCAACCAGCTTGTCTTCAATAGATGACGTATACCTTGCGGGGTATCCTATGTTTCTGAGCTCAAACTCAAAGTCTATAACCGCGCCAGCTAACGGAACTGATGAGCTGATTTTGTTCCAGACAGCATCCCGCATGGTCTGAGCCACAAAATCTCGTTTCTCAATGGTTTCGATTGTGTTGAACTCCTTAGTGACTATTCTGACCTGTTCCCGTGCAATAGATGCTATAATGTCGTTTTTCCAGTTCTTTTGGGGCAGATTCTCATACAACTCCGTAACTTTCGAAGCGTCAAGTCTCCACCTCATCATGATATCGATCTCCATCTCCAACTGGTCTTTTGAAAAGCTTTTTACTGTCGGAAAGTCTGCTGTCTGGTCATATCCGTCGCCCCACATTCCCAATGTATCTACTGCAACTTTGATTTGGACAGCGTTAACCCACGGAGCCTTAGTTGCCCAAGCGGGACCTAGGACTGGTCCAGTGATTTTGCCGCTCATGGGGTCAACCATTACAACGGCGTTGCCTACCGGCACGTTTACCCACATGCTTAAGAAGAAGACTCCTAAGAAGGCTACTAACAGTACCACAATTATGGCTACTGCGATGCCTATTTTAGAATTGACTTGAAATCTGTCTCCATATTCCATATTCATTTTTTCACCTCCACTATACCTTTGTAACTAAACAAAAAAATGTGCTGTTCAGGTTGTATCACGGAGCTGAAAAGTCCACCTGGTCTCATTACCCTTTTATATTTTATATACTTACAACATATATAACCGAATCTAAATATTTTTCCAAAATAGTATATGTAACCCTATTGAATCTATATAGACACAATTTGGCACGCCGCATCTATCCACACCTATATAGACTCAAACATAAACGAAACATGCATCGCCTAACTCATGCTTGTCTTCAAAATCTTTTCGGCAACGGTTTTTCCAAGTTTGCGGCACTCTTCCAAACCTTTGCTGTCTGGATTATACTTTATTCGAAGAGCGGGCTCAATGACATCCATTTCAAATTGGTTCTTCATGATCTCTGTCAGCATGCTTGGGGCTTCTCCACTCCAGCCATATGAGCCGAAGGCTGCCCCCACCTTGCCTTTCAGGTTTATCTCTTGCTTGGATGCCCCCTCTAAAAGGTTCTTCATGTCCATGCCTATCTCATGGTAGTATGTGGGCATCCCAAGAATTATGGCGTCTGCCTCTTCCAGCTCCTCGGGTCTAACAAAATATTTCACTTCTACGTCAATGCCCACAACAGACTTCGCTCCCTCTTCAATCGCCCTAGCCATCTTCTCTGTGTTGCCAGTTTGGCTGTAGTAAACTATGAGAACTTTAAGCGTATTCGCCAAAATTTCATTCCTCAAATAATGTGAATGTAACTGATGAAAGATAACTTTTACGTGTGATTTGATGCATAAGAGTTGTTTCGGATTCCAGAATCACTTAAATTGTTTCCTGATGTATTTCTTTAGATAATGTGGGAAGTGTTAGCATGGCTGTGACAGAAACTGCTGAGGTAGGCATCATAGGCGGTACAGGTGTCTATGACCAAGATAGTTTTGAGGATGTCAAAGAAGTTAAGGTCTACACTCCTTTCGGGGAAACATCAGACCTCGTTTCCATGGGAGTCTACAAGAACGTTAAGGTAGCCTTTATTCCCAGACATGGCAGAAACCACACAATTCCTCCCCACAGAGTAAACTATCGAGCAAATGTATGGGCACTAAAACAGTTAGGCGTAAAACAGATAATCGCTACAGCGGCAGTAGGAAGTCTACGAGAAGATTTTGGTCCCGGAACCTTTGTTGTTCCAGACCAGTTTATTGACCGAACCAAAAAACGGTTAGACACATTCTATGAAGGAGGACAAGTATGCCACATCTCCGCGGCAGACCCCTTCTGTGAACAGCTCCGACCATTATTCATCAAAGCCGCCCAAAAACTAGGATTAGACGTTAAAGACAAGGGAACATACGTTTGCATTGAAGGCCCAAGATTCTCAACCAGAGCAGAATCCAGACTTTTCCAGATGTGGAAAGCAGACGTTGTGGGCATGACCCTTTATCCAGAATGTATTCTAGCCAGAGAAGCAGAGCTGTGCTACGTCTCAATCTCGATAGTGACTGACTATGATGTATGGGCTGAGAGCCCAGTTTCTACAAAAGAGGTTATAGAAAAAGCCAAGAAAAGTAACGAAGATTTGAAGAAGCTTATCTTAGAAATGCTTCCTCAAATGCCGAAAACCAGAACATGTAAGTGTGGTTCAGCCCTGAAAGATGCCTTAATGTAAACGTGGCATTAAGGCGGATTATTTCTTTTTGTTCTGAATGTGGTAACGTCGCCGAATCTCCTTCAGAATATCCGCCACGGTCTCTTCAGTCATGTCAATAGTGTACATTTCTTTCATTTCATTTTTGATTTCCGTAACGTCAACGTCGCCGTCAACCTCTACTTTTAGGCGTTTGCATGCTTTCGGAATCAGTGTGCACATGTCTTCTGTGAAGTTCCACGGGAAAATCACCCATCTCCAGGGCAATACTTCGCCAACGTAATCTGCTTTGAACTTGGCGCAGGTCAGATGCTGCAATGAGGCGGTTCGGATTTCGGATGGATTCAAAGTTTTAAGGTATTCAACTGTTACGCGCATGCTATCGCCAGTGTCTGTGATGTCGTCTACAACCAGCACTTTTTTGCCAGTCAGGTCAACGTTTAGGAGGTGTTTCAGTTTGGCTTTTCCGTCTGGTGTTGCTGTTACGCCCCAGTGCTCAACCTTTAGGCTAACGAGGTCCTTTACGCCCACAAAATCGCAGAGAACTCGGGCTAGCACCCAGCCTCCTCGAGCTAAGCCAACTATTATGTCTGGTTTGAAGCCTGAACTATTAATCTGGTTAGCAACCTCCTTAGCTAGCCTGTAGAAATAGTTCCAGTCCATGACTTGGCATTCGAAACATTCTGAATCCAATAGCAGAACCATCCTTTCTGATTACGTCAACACGCTGACAATATTATTTTTTCGGCTTCTCTGCCCCATTAGTCCAGTTTTTGTTTATTATGTCCTTTTTTAGACTTAATGTGAAAACGGGAATACAGTTGGATAAAAAATAACTTTCGCATTAGAATAACGAATAATATAAAAAATGCTCATTTTAGATTGAGTGTGGGTGGGAGTGCAAACAAGCGTAATTGCATTATTTTTCGTAACCACAGCCGTAGTAATGGCCTGTGTTGTTGTGGAATACGCAGTTATTACCTGTGAGCAAACACTTGACACCGAAAATGCGCCACAAATGGAACGAATCCGCGAATTGGAAAGTATGCTCCTAAACCAAACAGATTACATGTTCAACGAGATCGAACAATTCAACCTAACCGAAATCCAGCCAGTAGACACTGGACTGCCCTAATTTTTCCTGTTTTTCGTTGACAAAAAACTGTCTGCTAGTCTTCAGCGCTTAGATAGTAGTATTCGCCTAATTCTTTCTGTTCCCTGTCCAGCCTGGAACCTTCCTTGTTCACTCTTGGACGCTTAGTTTGTGGGTCTCGTCTGAATGTGATTGTCATGTCCTTGAGGAAGCTGTTCATGCCGTTACGAAGGTCTGTTGGCTGCTTAGCAAAACCGCGAACTCCAGGTTCTCCCGTGAAAATCATTAGGCGATCCGCTATGAAATCTTGTGTCACCACATCATGCTCTACCACGAAAGCTGTTACTTTCCTGTTTTCGATTACATGACGAATGGTTCGAGCAGCAGACAGCCTATCCTCTACATCCAAGTAAGCGCTTGGCTCGTCAAGAAGATACAACTCTGCTTCTCTGGACAGGCACGCGGCGATGGCAACTCTCTGAAGTTCCCCTCCGCTCAATTCATTCACGTCACGGTCTAGAAGAATCGGAATTTTTAGGGGCTGCAGAATTTGACTGTGATACAGGCTTGTTCCAAACTCTTTACTGGCTGTCTCCTTCAGCAGTTCTTCAACGGTTCCACTATACTGAGACGAAACATATTGAGGCTTATAACTTACCTTCAGGCCCTCCTCAGCGGATGTTTCTCCAGAATCTGCCGCCTCTATTCCAGCAAGTATCTTCACAAAAGTGGTTTTTCCAATTCCGTTGGGTCCAAAAATTCCCACCACCTCGCCCCGTTTCACCTCTCCCGCAACCGCCTTTAACTCAAAATCTGCAAAAGATTTCTTGATTTCACTCCACTGTAGCAGAGGCTCGCCCATGGTCAATCCCGCGGATGGAGGCTTCACGTGAAAGATTATGGCATCTTTTCTGAAGCGCACGTTCTCGTCAGGAATGAAGCCTTCAAGGTAAATGTTTATTCCAACTCGCACTCCGTGAACGTGAGAAACTACGCCGTAAACACCGGGGTCACCATAGAATATGCAGATTTGATCGGACAGATAATCGAGAATAGCCAAGTCATGCTCTGCAACAATAACCGTTTTTCCGTCATCTTTGAGGGTTCGAATAGCCCTGGCAACCTGAAGCCGCTGCTTCACATCTAGGTAGCTGGCAGGTTCGTCAAAAAGGTAAACGTCTGCTTCTCGGCAAATGGAAGCGGCGACAGCCACTCTCTGAAGTTCTCCCCCGCTTAGAACCTTGAGGTCTCTGTTCCAGATGGTGTCAAGTTGAAGCTTTTCGGTGAGCTGACCCAACTTGTTGCGTTCGTCGACTTTTTCCAGAAGGGCTCCTACTTTGCCTGAAACAACCCGTGATATCCTGTCTACGTACTGGGGCTTGTGAACGACCTTCATGTTTCCTTCGCTGAGTCTTTGGAAATAGTCTTGAAGGGTTGAGCCACGGAAATGTTGAATCAGTTCCGTCCAATTTGGTGGCTCAGTAAAATTTCCTAGGTTAGGTTTGATTTCTCCGGAAAGAATGTGAAGGGCGGTTGTTTTTCCTATCCCGTTTTGTCCCAGAAGACCTAAAACTACGCCTGGGGAGGGGGTTGGGAGACGAAAGAGCTTGAAGGTGTTGGGTCCGAACCTGTGGCTGCAGTCTTCTTCCAGTTCGTCCGCCAAGTTAACTATGGAGATGGCTTTGAAGGGGCATTTCCTCACGCAGATGCCACATCCTACACATAAGCTTTCCACGATTTGGGGCTTGTCGCCTTCGAATACGACTGCCTCAATCTTGTTTCTCACTGGCGGACAGAAACGGTAGCATGGTCTACCACAACGTTTGGATTCACATCGTTCCTCGTCGAGAACCGCTATTCGAACCATCTTCAATCAATACCCAGTTTATGTAGGATAAGGGACGGCGAAATATTAACTTAAAACTCTTACTACTCCCCAGAAAAGATTGAGGATACGTTTAAATCTGGATACCCTACTGTTTTAGCTGCTAATTGTTGTTTGAAAAGGTTAGGTGGGAAAAAATGGATTACGAAATCAAGTACAAACCATCATATTCAATGCTTGTTATCAAGCTGGAACCAAACGAAACTGTAACTGCCGAAGCTGGCGCCATGACCTACATGGAACCCACCATAGACGTAAAGACTCGCAAACGCGAACGAAGCATCTTAGGCACATTGGGTCTCGCCCTCCTCGGGGGCCAATCCTTTTTCGTAAACGATTACAAAACAAAAAGCACGCCCGCAGAGGTTGCCTTCGTTTCTGCTCCTGTCGGCGACATCGAAGTACTGGATGTCAAACCAAACCAAGGCTACATCATACAATCTTCCTCCTACATTGCATCCACCCAAAACGTTGAATTAGACATCAAATGGCAAGGTTTCACGAAAGGGCTCTTCGGTCAAGGTCTATTCATGATCAAAGTTTCTGGGAACGGTAAACTCTTCATCAACACTTTCGGAGCCATCGACAAACATACTATAGAAGCCGGCAAATCATTGATAGTTGACAACTTCCATTTAGTGGCATTCAGCGACTCTTGTGACTATAAAGTCAGAAAGTTCGGAGGCTTAAAATCCACTATCCTAGGCGGCGAAGGACTAGTTACAGAGATAAATGGTCCCGGAGACATTTACATACAAACCAAAAACCTGCGAGAATTCGCGGAATGGCTCTGGACAATTCTTGGACCCAAAGTAAAATCGCATGCAAGATAAAAACAAGCAGCCCCTTTTCTCTTCTTTTTTCTTTACCTTTTTATCTTGTGAACGCATGCTCTCTAGCCTCAAGGGTATGTAGAACCTTAATAGACCCTTCCCCCATATCGATTTGACGAAAACATGAAAGTTCTGAAAGCAACAAAAACCAACATCACGGCAGCAGCTAAGACTGTGAAAAAGGGAGGGTTGGTTGTCTATCCAACCGAAACCGTGTACGGCTTGGGATGCGATCCCCTAAATGTTGAAGCCGTACAGCGACTTCTAGACGTGAAAGGTGAACGAAACAAGCCTCTGCCACTATTGGCATCAAGCATTGGCGAGGTCGATAAGATAGCCATCATTTCCTCGAACGGAAAGCGGCTGGCAACAAAATTTTGGCCTGGACCTCTTACAATGGTTTTTCCTAGGAAGCCTGCTCTTCCTGATGTTGTCACTTTCGGCTGGGATTCTGTGGGCTTGAGAATACCTTGTAATGATGTTGCTCTTGATTTGATTCGCTTGTCGGGTGGCCTTTTGGTTGGGTCAAGCGCCAACAGATCAGGTGAAGCGCCTCCGCGGGCAGTTCAGGAACTTTCTAGAGAGCTGAAAAGTATGGTAGATGTTGTTCTTGATGGTGGAGCTGCGGCTCATGGGATGCCGTCAACAGTGGCTGATTTGACTTCAGAAAAGCCGAGAATCCTTCGTGAGGGTCCTGTGAGCCTCGAAATGCTTTTGGCTGCTTTAGCTCTTAGTGACTAAAAGTGCCATGCGTTCAATCACAAGATCGGTTAAGGCCTCTCTTTCGAGTCCCTCTTTCTTTAACTCAGCCTCGACTTCAAGGTCAGAAATCCCGAACACCTTCTTGATTTTATCCACTTTTTTGTCTATTAACTCTAGCACGGCGTCGTCCCGTTCGCCGGGGACCATATCGGTAATTTGGCTTAAGCATTCGGGTTTTCCATGACCCTTTTCGGTCATTATCACAACTGCAATTTCTGAGGATTCCTGCTTGATTCCCAGCATCTGCACAGCTTTTTTGATTTGTCTTTGGGCAGAAGCGTAAAGGAGAGCCTCAACCGATAGATTGTTTGAGATGGTTGTGTTTTGGTCGAAGGCGTTCAGGGCGTGTAATGCAGCAAAATAAAGGTGTTCGGGACCTGCCACATGTTCTGCGTCAAAGAACTGAACCGCGGCGCCCATGTTTTCTTCTCTGAATTTTTCAAGGAAACCGTTAATGTCGTCTATCTGGACGTTCCTGAAACCGACCATCATGATGCGTTCTTCCGTTTTTTTTGTCATGGTTCTTCCTCGGCAGCCTCTTTGATGAACCGTTCAACCAATTCCTTGTCCAGCCCGGAACTGATTAGTTTTTCTTTTGCATCTTCCTCGCTTCTTCCTTCTGCTCCGAATTTTTCCACAACTTCTCTGGCAGCTTCTTTTTGCTCCCACGGAAAAATGACCCAACGGCATGTTTCTTTCTCGTAGTAATCCGGAACTGTGACACTCCACGGTTTGTAGTAGATGGTGGTGACCCTGACTTCGGATGCACCCTGTTCCTTCAAATGAGACTTTACTAGTTTGAGGCTTTCGCCCGTGTCTGCCACATCATCAACAACCAAAACTTTTTTGTCCTTAACTGAAATGGAGACTGGCTGTGTGAGGTTGGGTTCCTGTTTGGTTTCGGTGACTCCCAAATAATATTCTGTGGCTACGTTCGCTAGTTTAGGATTTTCTAGCAGATCAGACATTATTCGTGATGGAATCCAGCCACCTCTGGAAACGCCCACGATAACGTCAGGCTCATATTTGCTCTTTCGAACCGTTTCAGCAAGTTTTACAAGCAAACTGTAAATTTGGTTCCAAGAGGGAACTTCAAACTTGAACTTCTCCCCTGTGTAGGAAGCTTTCCTTCTTTTGTTTGGTTCTTTCATTGTTGTTTGTCTCCCAGAGTTAACTTGCTGGTTCATGGATTATGAGTTATGTGTCTGATTTTGACTTATGTTTTCGTCTGTAATAATTATTATATCATCTCAGAAGCGATTCAAGAGTGAGGGAAACATAATGGTAACCTTGAAGAGTCTACGGGAGAAAATTGAACACCTAGAAAGTGAAAAAGCTGAGCTTATTGTGGAAATAGAACGCCTTAGAAAAGAGGCAGAAGGCAAAGCTGTTGCACTAGAATGCGAAGTTGCAGTGCTACGAGAAGAGGCAGAATCACTGAAGAAAATGCTTGACGTTTTTTAGCCTGTTTAGCCTCAACTTTCTGTTTTAGCAATTTTCGGGCGGATGAATTTAGCACATTTTGGGCATCTGTGTCTAGAAAGGGATCGCACATTCGGGTAGCCGATAGATTCCAGATGCGCTTTTGACATGGCTTCTTGCCATTGATGTTTGCAGAGGGGACACTCAAGTAGTGTTGTTACTTCCTCGGTCACGGTGACTTTTTCTCTTCTTAGGACCAGAATTACCGAACCTGCTACAAGGCACACAATTCCTAAAATGGTGCCGTGAAGTAGTTTTATTCCCAATCCAAAGCCTAGCATGTCTGTGTCAAAACTTGAGCTTATTGCCGAGATTATGTCTGGACTTGAGAAAACGTCTGTGTCCCACCATTTCCAAACAACGATAAGTAACATTATAACACCAAAAACAGCTAGGGCAACACCTAAAGCATAGTAGCTTTTCTTCCTCAGAACGGTCAAGCCCATGTCTCATTCACCCTTGTTCCTTTGGTGTGTTTCACTTATTTAATTTGTGACACGCAGTCCATTCATATATTGAAAGTTGCAGAGAATCTGGTCTAAACCATGAAGTTTGAGGCTGCAATTAATTGAGTTCTTGGAGAGCCCTTAATCTCTTCACGATGTTAGGGTGAGTAGAAAAGACTTCCATAATCCTATCAAAAGTGGTTAGTTTTTTCCGCAAAACCTCTTCAACAAGCCTCCTGTCATCCCTTCCGCTCCCCAAATACGTTAATGCTGCCGAATCTACCTCAGATCGGTCTGGGTCAGAGATAAACAGCGCCTTGAATGAGCTTGAGCCAGTTGATTTTTGGCGGCTTCGTTTTACTCTGTTTGTTGAGTTCACAATTTTTGCTAGTCCTTCAGAAAGTTTTCGAGAACCATCCTCGACGATGGATGCGCTGTGACGGTCAGCATAGTATTCTCGTATTCGGCTCAGATAGAGCGTGAAGATGGTGAGTATCCAGTAGATGAGTATGCTTGCAAGTCCAATAATTGCAGCTCCTCCGTTGTCTCTGCTGTCTCTGCGGCTGAACATGGAAGAGAGGAGCATCGAGTAGCCAATGTAGTAGAAGACTGCGGGTAGGATGGAGACGAACATCATTACTTGGACGTCTCTGTGTTTCAGGTGACCTAACTCGTGACCTATTACTGCCTCCACCTCTTCTGCTTCCAAGGTCTCCAGAAGTCCTGTTGTTACTGCAACTCTGCTTCCTGCGATGGGTGAACTGTAGGCAAAGGCGTTAGGTATGGGCATTTTTGCCTTCATGAGTTTCGGTGTTTTGATTCTGCTTTTTTTGCTCAGTCTATCTACCATTGCGTGTAAAGCGGGGTCCTCTGAAGCTTTAACTTCTTTAACGTGGTATATGGCGTCTATGATGTATGGGGCGATGAGCCACTGCATTATGTTGAAGATGACCACAATGAATGGCATGAACAGCAGATTGACGCCAGCCAAAGCCATAATGACTGTAAAGAAAAGTGTAGACAATCCGATAATGAGTGCTAAGGTTCCTATTAAGGAAAAACGAAGTTTCCATAAACTCACGAAATTATCCTCAAATAAGCTGAGCACGAAAGGCGACTTATAACCATTTTGATTTCTACGCTTCAAAGTTAGTAAAATGTCTTTTAATTCTTGCTATGCAGCAACATTAATAAGTGAAAAATGAATGAGGTCGGTAATCACCTTTGGATTGTGTTTACCGATCGTACTTTCTGGAAATGACAACAACGAAACTGAAAATGGCTTTTGTCTTCCCGTAGACCCTATTCGCACCTGCGGCATCATCATGGTGCTGTTGCTTCATGCATCCAACGAGTACTACACTGCTATACAGCAAACGGCTCTTGAATCGCCTGTGTATTGGTGGTCTGCTGCCGTTTACAAGTCCTTTGCGTTGCCCTGTGTTCCTTTGTTTGTTATTTTGAGTGGCGCCTTGCTGCTTCAGCCCTCCAAGATTAATGAGCCTATTCGAGTTTTTTTGAGAAAACGGTTTAATCGTATCGGTTTAGCTTTCCTTTTTTGGACAGTAGTTTATCTGGTTTGGGCATTCTTTGTTAGTGAGACGCCAATCACTTTTGATAACCTTGTTTCAGGGTCCTTTTACAGCCTGTTTTCTGGTTCCTACTATCACTTCTGGTTTCTTTACTTGATCGCCGGACTATACTTGATTACTCCGATTTTGCGTTCAGTGGTATCCTGCAACGACCCCAAAATCCTGAAGTACCTCATTATACTGTGGTTCATAGGCGTAGCCGTTGTGCCCTTCATTCAAATGGTTATGGGCTATTCCCTGAACGACACAGTCTTTGTTCTTGGCGGGTTTGTAGGCTACTTTGTTCTGGGCACATACCTGCAGAGGATAAATATCCGCTCTTCAGTTCTGTATGCCTTCTTTTTTGTGAGCCTTATTTTTACAGTAGCTAGCACATGGTTTATGCACTTTCATTTCCAGGCTATAGGTCGACCTTACTTCTTTTTTGACTACCTATCCGTGAATGTGATGGTAGCATCAGTTGCTATATTCCTGCTTTTGAGCAAATTGACTGCCGATTGGTCAGAGAGCGCTCACCCGTTCGTCGCCCGTCTTGTGGATTTAATCGGAAAAAACACGTTGCCAATATACATGTTCCATCTGATTATCATGGAAACGCTTCAAAGAGGCTATTTGGGCTTCACCTTAAGCATAACCGTCATGAATCCTCTAATCGGAATCCCAGTTATCACCGTGGTCACTCTTCTCATTACGCTAGGATTGATTCTTATTATGAAAAGAATCCCTGTCTTGAAGTCCCTCATCGGCTAAACCTGCCAAAAAATGTGAGTTAAGACGCTTCATTTGAATGAATGATTGCCTCGTAAACCTCGTTGGCTATGATTGTTGCGCCTTCACTGTTGGGATGTACACCATCTGAAAAATACTCGAGATGGTTTTCTAACGCCGAATAAACGTCGATAACAGGCAACCCCTTCTCGCTAGCTATCTGCTCAATACGAGGGATTATTCCCTCTAACAAGTTCTCGTTTTCAAGTGAAAGAGTGTTATTGAAAAGTGGAGGAGGTTTCACGAGAAAAATTTTGGGGTTGCTTTCAAGGGCTTGAAGTTCATTGATCAGTTTTTTGTAGTCGGAAACAAAGTTGTCGATTGACTTGAAGTGGTCTGTGCGGGCATCGTTGGTTCCAAGCATTACAATTGCAATGTTTGGTAGAAAATATTTCGACATACTGAACTCATCATGGTACATGTATGGCGTTTCCGTGTTGAGCAACACTGTTGCACTGTTCAAACCAAAATTCCTCACTGTGTAGTTAGCTCCAAGACTTCCCTGTAGTTTATCTGGGTAGCCGTAATCATAGGTTATGCTATCTCCGATGCATGCTACCCGAATTAGGTTGACGCTGCTGGTGTTGTTTAAGTTGTTTTCAAAAACTATTGCTACTACACTCAAAGCTACCAGCAGAACGCCAATGTATACTACAGCTTTTTTTGTGTTTATAGTGATTCTTCCTTGACTAAACAAGTCTATTTCCTGTTTATGTAAAAAGATTTTGGCTTCAAAGCAACGGTGCATCTGAAGCTTACAACTTTGTAGTGTGCTAAGTTTAAATAGCAGACAGTAAGTATGTATTGTGTATTAAGACTTACTATCAATTTTGAGGGGGACATACTTGTCGAAGAAGAGAAGAACCGAGGAACTGAAAACCAGAATAGAACTCCTAGAAAAAGAGCTTATTCAATTGAAAGGAAGAGAAAGAGCTGAAGCCAGAACAGAATATCTTAGGCTCCTAAAATCCTGCGGCAAAGAATTCGGATTAGATGAACCCATCTACATCATGCGCTTCTAAAAACAAAAAACTCAACAACGCTTTCTTCTAACGTAAACTGTCTTAAATTTATCCAGATTCTTTCCGTAACATTTTCGGCACTTTTCATCTAACTCGTCAAAATTCACTGGTTCCAACCGAACCTCAAAGCCTAAACTCTCATACTCGCCAACAATTTCGCTCAATTTTGATTCATCAATTGTAGTGCGCTTAACCCATCCTTCTTTCTTCAGTTCAGCTTTTCTCGATTTCATAGATGTTTCCAGCCCGTGTGACTTGAATTTTTGTGCCTAGAATTTTTTCAACCAACCAAATGTTGGTATCTATGTGGTCTGTAATCATTCGTGCAGTATATGTTGAGGTGCCCTTTGCCAACGCAACGTAAGGCACAAGCATGTCCGCAAGATGAACGTCTACTCCCGCACGGGCTTCAATTTCTTTCAGCAACTTTTCTGCGGCTTCTTTGCCTACAGCCTCACTGGATTTCCGAACTTCTCCTATAGCGTCTCCTCCGACTATGGCGCCTTTGCTTGTTTTCGTCCATAATGCTATGGAACTGCCTTTCTGTAGAGAATTAGATTTGTCATTAACAACCTTGATATCTGCGTCGTAACCTTTTTTTCTAAGAATTTTCGCGGCTGCTTCAGCTTGCCGTTCTGCAACCATCTGTTTTTCTAAGAAAGTGCAGACTGAAACGCCTTCAACCTTCTCTATTTCGCCAAACTCCGTTATGGAAATGGCTCTTAGTTCGGAGCAATTGCTGACCTTCAGGATGACTTCTCCCATGCCTTTAGGATAATACCCGAACTTTCTGACAGTCAAAGAAGTCTTCAACCCCATCAGCTCAAGGGTGGGTAAAAGCACATGTTTCATGTAATTGATCGTAGGGGCGTAACGAACATCCGTGCCCCCATTAACAACATGGACAGTAACGTCACCCTTGGCACAGGCACAGATAGGCAGAACCGTCAAAAGCAGCATAGATATACTACCCGCAGTACCTATCTCAGCTCTCACCTCACCCCTTATGATGCCGTTCGGCTTGAACCATAGTTCACGAGAACCCAGCTTTGCGCCTTCGGTTTCAGCATTGCATAATTTCGCTGCGGTTAATACTGATTCAAGGTGCTGGGGGCGCAGTCCGGGTTGTTTGCGTTTATGGCGAATATTGTAGATATGTAAGGGTTCATTTAGGATGCCCGCAAGGGCGATGGATAACCGTAATATTGTTCCGCTGCCGCTTTTCTGGCTGCCGTCAATCTCCAACATTTCGTGTCTATTGACTATTTGTGTTCCACCGTTATTTAATGTTAAAAAGATCTTGCAGCCAGCCAGAAGTCTGGGCAGCAACAACGTTTTTGATGTTGACGCCCAAGTATGCGGAAACAGTGTTTGGGCGTGAAGGATGAAACAGATCATAAAGAATTTTCTTAGTATTTTGCCAAAATGTGCTTCTTCACAATTATTTTGTAATACCTGCCATGTTTTAGTTAATGTTCTAAACATTGTTTAGGGTGGGACAAAACAAAAGAGTAACTTATGATAAAATAGTCTCAAACAGAGGTTATGGGTATGAGTGAAGAAAAAATAAACCTAGAAGAGTTAGCGCGAAAAGTTGATGAGCTTCTCAGCGTCCTGAAGGTGATTTCAGGGGATCTCACCGAAGTTTCCAAGTCCCTTAAAGCTGCAACTGAAACACCAGCTACTGCCCCCGCCGCTCTTGTGACTTCTGTTGCGCCATCAGAGAAAAAGCGGGACATCAACGATATTAAACAGGCGTTTTCTTCAGAACTTGCTGGCATGTTATTCTTTGAGGATGGTGGAAAGTTCATCATTGTGAAACCACGGAGATTTTTGGGTTCCGATAATTTCGGTAAAATCGCGTCTATTGTACGTAACCTTGGAGGAGAGTACGTTAGTGCAGGAAGAAATTCCCACTTCAAAGTCTCTAAAGAAGTGATTTAGCAGGAAAAAGACTGTTTCAACAATCTGTTACATTAAGCTAATATTGTTAAATCTATTTACCCATATGAGTTTTAGCGACTATTAGTGTGGCTGTTTGAAAGATGTCGGGCAGCACTCGCAGCTTGTCTGTAAGGAATGCGTTCAGCTGATCCAGATTTTCAGTGCAAACTTTAATGATGGCATCGTATTCTCCATACATCATACTTACTTTTATGACTTCATCGAAGTGAGTAACTTTCTGGAGTATATTTTTCTCGGTGCCTGGATTTAACGTAACCAACACATAGGCTGAAACAGACATTTGACTTCCTCGTCTAACAAACGTCTGCACGGAGGAACTTTAACCTTTTGCTTGACAACACAAAAAGGCACTCTTTAAACAGGAAACAGAAGTCGTTCACCCTTATTCTCGCAGCTTTTGAGCTAAAGCTGCTGCCCCAATTACTCCAGCGTTGCCACCTAGAGCAGCCTTTACAATTTTCAGTTTTTCAACATTAGCTTCTAGGGCATTTTTTCGGGTGATTTCGTTCACAATGGGAATCAACTCAGGAATGCCTTCAATAACACCGCCTCCAAGAACCACAAGACACGGATTAAAGGCGTTAACGATGCTGACCACTCCCGCAGCTAAGTATCGTCCCGTCTCCTCCACCATCAGTCGAGCCAGCAAATCGCCTTCCCGGTAACCTTGACTAACCGTAACTGCTGTAACTTGCTGGATGTTGCCTGCCATAGTCAGCAACCGCTTTCCCTCAGTTGACAACGTTCTAATTGTCTCTCGTGCCCGTTCAGCGATTGCCCAGCCACCCACATAAGCCTCCAAACAGCCTTTACCCGGGCAATGGCACTTTCTTCCATCAGAGACAATGGTGATGTGTCCGAGTTCTCCGCCGCTGTTATTGCATCCGGACAGAAGCTTTCCGTCAGTGATGATTCCTCCGCCTACTCCAGTGCCCACAAAGAGAACAGCCAAATCGCTTACACCTTTTCCTGAGCCGAATTGCCATTCGCCTAATGTAGCGGCGTTGACATCGTTAATTACCGCCGCAGGTAACCCAAGCTGCTTCTCAAGCATCTTCTTTAAAGGAACCTTACGCCAGCCCAAATTCTGAGAACCACGCACAAGCCCTTTCTTGTCAACTTGGCCGGCTACGCCAACTCCAAGAGCTGTCGCTTTTTGACCAGTTTTGCTGAAGCAAACTTGTATGCCAGCTGAAATGTCGTTGATGACCCTTTCTGGCTCTTTTGATGCAGGAAACTCTGATCGGTGAAGAAACAAAAGGCGCCCCGCAGCATCCACTAACCCCACATTAATTTTGGTGCCCCCGATATCGACACCCAACGTAAGAGACTTGTTTCTTTTTTCTTGTGTCATCTTATCTCACCATAAACTGACCTTAACGTGCATGACCCAAACAGCGTAACCTGTTCAGTTTGAGTCCAGTGTCTATTTAACAATCAACTGTTTGCAAGAAAAACAGATTAACTTTTCTACAAAACAAAAGATACGTACAATTATATAAATTGCTAGCAACCTGCTGCAGTAACCTATTTTTTACAGGGCGAATGTGAAAGCGAATATGAGTTAAAAAAATTTGCTAATTCGTCGGGATGCCTGCGTGTACGTGGATGAGGGTTCGGGAATCGAAGTTAGCTCAGTTCATAAGATTAGTTGGTTATGAGACTGTCAGGCAGATTAAACAGGGTAGTTATAAGGGGCATTGGAGAGACTTAAGTGAGGCTTCAAAAAAGTCTGGTCTTTGTCAGGTCAGCCTGACTCCTGCCCTCCAGACCACCGTCAGACATGGCTGGTCGGAGCCTCAAAACGCCCCATAACATCAGTCAGGTCGGCATAGTCAATACGTGACGACCAGCCTATCAGGGTCACAAAGCATTAACAGATTTTTTTGGTTAAATTTTAACCCCAAACCCAACAGCTATCTATCTAACTCCTATTCTCTCACCCTATATAAAGACGAAACAGAGGCATTTGATTCATTAGTAATTTACATCTTCTGTAGTGTTCAGTTTCCCATATTTTTTAAAACATTGAACAATGCAATTGAGTGTTAATTATTATTCTGAGGTCGTAACTGATTATTAGTCGTCTTTACACAGAAAAGAGTTAATCCATTGAGTCATCTTAGAGAGTGTCACTATTTGACTGAGGTCATTCTCGAAAATCCACCCACTCGATTCGACTGCAAACAAGCAGATAACGTCATTTATGTGCTGCATGTAGATGATGAAAGAGGCATACTAGAAACCACAAAACAAATTTTGGAAATTGAAGAGCAATTTCAAGTAGAATCCGCAAACTCTGTTGACGAAGCATTAGAAAAAATCGAAGAAAAACATTTTGATGCGATTATTTCTGATTATGAAATGCCCAAGAAAAACGGCTTAGACCTTCTGAGAGAACTCAGAGAGAGCGACAGTAATATTCCATACATTTTGTTCACAGGAAAAGGCAGAGAAGAAGTTGCAATCAAGGCACTGAATCTTGGTGCAGATTATTATTTGAACAAAAATGGGAAGCCAGTGACAATATTTGGCGAGCTTTCACACATATTAAAGAAGGTTGTAAAACAAAGTAGAACCGAAATTAAGTTAGACCTTGAACGAAAAAGACTGCAAACAGTAACCAAAAATATGAGCGCAGGACTTGCCGTTATTTCAAAAGATTACCGAATACTATGGGCAAACGATGTTCTAAAGCAAATATTTGGTGATATATATACAGGAAAAAATTGCTATGCCCTCATAAACAAACTAGAAAATCCTTGCTTGGGTTGTGGCATTAAGGAGCTCTTTGAAAAAAACAAAGACGTTGTTGTTCATGAACAGATAGTCAAAGATATAGAAGGCAATGATGTTTGGTTAGAAATCACAGTAACCCCAATTAAAGATCCAAATGGAAGAATTACTGCAGCCTTAGAACTAGTAAATAACATAACTGAAAGAAAAAAGTATGAAAAGCAACTTGAAGATACTTCATCAAGATTACAGTTTCTCTTGGATACATCTAAAATTGGAATTGGTCATTTCGATTTAGATGGCAATATTTTATTGTTGAATCGTCAAGCCCGCAAATACCTCTGTGTAGAATCAGAAAAAGATTTTGTCGGAAAACACGTCATTGAAGTCTTCGGAAAGGATATGGGCAACCTAATGATGAAGAGAATCAGCGATGAAGTTAAAGAGTCAAAACATGAAATCTATGAAGATAGGATAGATTTGCCTTCTGGAACAAGATGGTTCCTTTCAAGTTATAACAAAATTGTTGATTCAGATGGAAGAATTACAGGCGTTCAAGTCATATCTGATGAAATCACAGAAGGAAAGAATGCTGAAATTAAGAATAAAAGATTAAAAGAAGAATTTGAATCTTACGTGAATCTTGCACGGGTTATGTTGATTGCCCTAGATTCCAAAGGTCGCATAGCTTTCATTAACAACAAAGGTGCTGAAATATTAGAAACTACAAAACAAGACGCTGTTGGAAAAGAGTGGTTTAGCAATTTTCTACCAAGACAAGTTAGGAAACAGACAAAACAATACTTCAACAAGCTAATGTCTGGAAAGATTAACGCCGTTGAATATCATGAAAACTCCATACTAGCAAAGAACGGTTCAAAAAGAATAATACGATGGCGAAACACGCTGCTTAAAGACGAAAGTGGAAAAATTTGCGGCGTTTTGAGTTCTGGAGAGGACATTACAGAGCGAAAGAAAGCTAAAGAGAAATTAATTAAATCAGAAGCGAAATATCGAAACATTGTTGAGTTGTCTCCTAATGGAATATTAGTCACGGACATTCATGGAATAATTACTGACGTTAATAATTCAATTTTAAAAATGACTGGGTATTCTAGAGATGATCTTGTGGGAAAGAATTTCACAGAAGTCAGCGCTATTCATGTGAAGGATATTCCAAAGTACACTCGAATGTTAAATGCACTAATGAGCGGAAAAACTCCAGAGAAATTCATTACCCGCTATCTTACTAAAAGTGGAACCAAAAGAATGGCAGAAATTTATATGAACCTGATGAAAGAAGAGGGAAAAACAGTCGGAATTCAATGTCTAATCATTGATATAACTGACCACAAAAATAAGGAAAAACAGATTTCAAGTCTAGCAAAGTTTCCTTCTGAAGATCCGAATCCTGTTCTACGTGTAAGTAAAGAAGGGAAGGTTCTTTATGCAAACAAAGCTGCAGAGAAGCACTGTTTCAGATTTGATAGGAATGGAATTAAGTATATACCCAAAGAATTGCAGAAATCGATAGTTAATAGTTTGAAGTCAGGTTGTTCTGAGACGGTTGAATTAGAAAGAGGCACTCAGACGTTTTCATTTGTGGTTGCTCCAATACCTAATGAAGATTACGCAAACATTTACGGACGGGACATCACCGAATCTAAAAATGCTGAAAGTTTATTGGAAAAGACTATGAATGATTTGGTAAAAATTAATGAAAAACTAAATGTTGTTGGCAAATTTACGAGGCATGACACTCGAAATAAGTTATCTGTCATTGCGAATAATGCTTATTTGGCGAAGATACATCTCTCCGAAAACCATAAGGCATTTGAATATTTGGTTAATATTGAATCTGCCCTAGATCATGTTGAAAAAATTCTCTCCTTCTCAAAAACATATGAAATGGTAGGTGTTGAAAAACTCTCATTTCAAAGCGTAGAAAAATGTCTTGATGAGGCTGCAAAAATCCTAGACCATAATAATGTAAAAATAATTAACGAGTGCAAAGGGCTGGAAGTCTATGCTGATTCGCTATTGAGACAAATATTCTATAATCTGATGGATAATTCTTTGAAACATGGGGAAACTGTTACACAAATAAAAATTGGTTGTAACGTCGTGGACGAATCTTTGAAGTTAATTTATGAAGACAACGGAATTGGAATTCCAGAAAACGAAAAAGAGAAAGTTTTCCAAAAAGGCTATGGAAAAAACACTGGATTAGGACTCTATATAATAGAAAAAATTTGCGAAGCTTATGAATGGACAATAAAGGAAGAGGGAACTCCAAGAAAAGGAGTACGATTCACAATAACTATTCCAAAGGGAAAGTTCGAAGTAAAAACTTCTGAGGATAAAATCAGTTGAATTGAAGGAGGGATACACATGGAACAAAACGGTCAAGTTCTTCTTGTTGATGATGATTCTGCTTTGCTAGAAAGCGTAAAAAAAGGACTAAATTTGAAAAGCAAATACACTTTCGATTTAGCCTTTTCTGTAGAAGAGGCATCTAAAAAAATGATCCGAAAAGAATATGTTGCAATAGTTTGTGATATCCAGATGCCAGTGATGGATGGTTTTGAGTTTCTTAAATCTTTAAGAGATAGCGGCAATGATATTCCGTTTATTGTCTTCACTGTAACAGACAATAAAGAAACCGCTCTTAAGGCCTTTAGGTGTGGTGCTAACGGATTTGTTGGAAAATATGGAAAACCTGAAGTTGTTTTATCAACTTTAATAAAGTGTATTGATGATGCAGTTAAACCGCTCGGGAAAAAAATCCAATTTTATAGTACCCATAAAACTGCAATCTAATTTAGCTTCACTTTTCTTGGTTTCCATTATTCTAGTTCTTTTCTAAGATTTTTAGCTAACAAAAGAGCTTCGTCGTTAATGAGTGTCTTAAGTGTTCGTTTTTCGCCATGCCTTATTCGAGGAATCTCAACCCGTGTTTCAAAAAAAGGGTTCAGTTTTTCATCAATTCTCTAAGGAACCTTTTGTATATGTGTTTAAAGTGTGCGATTCAGAGAGCCTACCGTCATATTGAAAGTTTGTAAGGCATACGCAAACGGTGGAACCATAAACTCGATTGCCCGCGATGGTGACATGCAGAAGCAACTAATGAGCTACTAGAGAAAAACGTATCACACCGCTTTTCTACCATTTCTAGGAAAGAAGTACATTTTAGCCTTTTTAGCCGTCACACGTCACGTGAGAGAGCGAGAGGGAACATATTGTAATACAATTTTCAAAAATTTTGGGCAAAAAAACAAGTATTATGATTGTACTACAACTTAGTTTTACGCGTCACACTATTTTTCAAGCCAAAAAAGTGTACTACAATTGTGTTCAAAAAAGCGATTTCTGAGATTTTACAACTAAATTTTACAAAACAACATAGTTCAAAGGGGTATCTTTATTTCTGCAGAAATGTAAGAGAACGTAAGAAATTAAAAGAGAGGAAAAAAGAAAGAGATTTAGTTGTTTTTCTAGTATTCTGGAGGCATTCCGCCTGGAGGAGCGCCTTCTTTTGGTTTCGTTGAGGCAATCACGTCGTCGATTCTAAGGATCATGGAAGCAACTTCTCCAGCTGACTTCATTGCCTGCTCCTTAACTTTCAAGGGCTCAACAACACCGCTCTCGTAGCTATTAACTATTTTGCCTTTGAAAACGTCAACGCCCATCAAGTGGCCGTTCTTCTTTTCATGAGCTGCCCTCAAACCAACAAGAATGTCTATAGACTCTAGGCCTGCGTTTTCAGCCAGCGTCTTCGGTACGATTTCCAGTGAATCCGCGAATGCTTCTATAGCAAGTTGTTCCCTGCCGCCCACCTTGTTAGCAAAGTTGCGAAGAACTTTTGCTATTTCGGCTTCTGTGGCGCCTCCGCCAGCAACGATCTTGTTTTCTTTGACGACATCAGCGACTACTGATAGTGCATCATTCATTGCCCTGTCGGCTTCATCAACCATTCGTTCTAGTCCAGCACGGAG
This sequence comes from uncultured Candidatus Bathyarchaeia archaeon, assembly GCA_964510635.1. Classification (GTDB taxonomy): domain Archaea; phylum Thermoproteota; class Bathyarchaeia; order Bathyarchaeales; family Bathyarchaeaceae; genus Bathyarchaeum. Next base: position 52,390 of record CAZEBS010000002.1, on the reverse strand, counting down.
AAGAATTGCGACTGATCGGGGTTCTTTGCATTTTTCCACAAAGATCATTTTGTCGTCGCCGACTTTGCGTTCTTCCACAAGACCTGCTTCGCCCAAGTCTGTGCTCTTCATGTCATCCAGTTTGGTGATGACTGTTCCTCCAGTGGCTCGGGCTAGCTTCTCCATGTCTGACTGCTTAACTCTGCGCGCAACTAAAACGCCCTCTTTTGCTAGAAAATGCTGAGCCATATCGTCGATGCCTTTCTGGCAAAAGAGAACGTTTGCGCCTGATTTTTTGACTTTCGTGACCATCTCTTTGAGCATTGATGCTTCTTTGTCGAGGAATGCCTGCATTTGAGTGGGGTCTCTTATGCGGATTTCTGCTGAGAACTCGGTTTTCTCTACCTCTAGGGGTGAGTCTAGGAGGGCAATCTTTGCGTTTTCTACACGTTTTGGCATACCTGCGTGAACAATTTCTTTGTCGACGATTATGCCCTTGATGAGTTGTGTGTCGCGGAGGCTCTTTCCCTCTTTTTTGACGCGTTGAATGTTGTCGATGTCCGCTATTATTTTGTCGCCACGTTTCTCAGCTATCATCTTCACTGCATCAATGGTGATGTCAGACAGGTGGCTCCGGGCGTCACCAACAGCCTTGCTTCCCATAGAAGTCATGGAGACTTTCTTTAGGGTTTCACGGTCATCGAGGTCAACGTCAATTGCCACCTTGGCTAGGGCCTCAATGGCCTTGTCAACTGCTTTTCTATATCCTTGCACAATAATTGTTGGGTGAATGTTCTGGGTCAGAAGCTCCTCAGCTTTTCGCAGAAGTTCTCCAGCTAAGATTACGGAGGTGGTTGTTCCGTCGCCCACCATGTCATCCTGAGTTTTAGCTACTTCCACCATCATTTTTGCAGCTGGATGCTGAACGTCTATTTCGTCAAGGATTGCTGCTCCGTCGTTGGTTATTGTTATGTCGCCTAGGCCGTCAATGAGCATTTTGTCCATGCCGCGAGGTCCTAATGTTGTCCTCAAAACTTCGGCGATGACTTTTGCAGCCATAATATTGTTAGTTTGCGCTTCCTTTCCACGTTTGCGCGATGTTCCTTCTTTAAGGATAAGAACAGGTTGTCCACCCTGAGTTGTTAAATATGCCATACAAACACTTCCTTTATGTTCGGTAAATTCTAGCTACAGCAACTTTCAACTCGAATATAAAGTTTACTAACTCCTCCAGTTTCCAGACTTTCACATTCAAACAGCAGAAAAAAAACGCATAATTTCACGTTTGCGCCCCGAAATAACCGATATCCTCTAATTCAAACACACAAACAAAATACCCGGAAATTTGCGTTGTCAAATTTTCTTGACAGCAGCTTTGACAGCCATATTTTACAGAAAGAAACTGACAAAAAAATAATATGCGCTAGAGGACATTAGGTTGGTGAGTGACTAATATGAGTGTTTCTCGTGTTCCAATCAGATTTGTTATTGATGGAGTCGGCAACGCAGAAGGAGAACTTGTCCGCATCATTTCTCCGAGAACCACGGATGCCCTTGTCCGGGAGCTTCCTATTGAGGGTCGAGCAGCTCTGTGGCAAGAAGAAGTTTATTTTGATATTCCCGTGAAAATGGGCAACGAAAAATCCAAACCAACTGTAGAGAAAGGTACCCTAGCCTACTGGCCTATGGGAGCCGCCTTCTGTATCTTCTACGGCGAAACGCAGCCATACAGCCCCGTTAACATAGTCGGCAAAGTAACTAAGAATCTGGGGCTCTTCGCAAAAGTCAAAAGCGGAACAAAGATTGTCATAGAAAAAATGTAGCCACACAAACACAAAATTGCCTTGGTCAAGATTTCTTGATAAAAAACTTTTTTTGTGTAATCGCCAAAAAAGGGGCTCAGGGTGCCCATGGGTGAAAAAAAAGACGGGCATAAACTCTAAGGCTATACTATGCATATTTCTCACAGTTACCGTTGCCGTAGTTTGTACTGCAATTTTTGTTAGCAAACCCGTTTCCAGCTGCTATGGCCCACACATTACTGCCAACATTTCAGCAACTGAAATCAACATACACGAAAGCGTCATCGTAGCAGGAAGAGTTTGTCTTGGGCTAGAAGACGGTTTGAACCTGACAGTAAGGGTGACCTTTGTTAGGCCAGACTACAGTTGGATCGATCAGTCTGTTCAAGTTGACAACGAGACCGGAGACTTCTCGGTAATTCAGGAGCTTGACATGGCTGGATACTGGAACGTGTTTCCAATATATGGTCACATAAACGACAGGCTAGGCGTGACTGTGATTGATCCTTCAGCTGACACATCCAACCCACCACCAGTTGTTGGGTCACCCTTTAAACCGAACCTTCTTGTAGTAGCTGCAGCCGTAACAACAGTGAGTATTAGCGCAGTAGTGGCAGTGACTGGACTACGGAAAAAAACACGAAAAATCAGTTCTTTAAGGTTGTTCATTCAAGTAGCCTTGGTGTACTTGATTTTCTTTGGCATATTCATTGACCATCAGATACTGCCACAGCCAGCCAGCAAAATTCCTGTACACGAATTTGTGGTTACAACAGATGTGTTTGGCGTTGAAATGGCTGATGGCCTTCCAGTCCCCTTTTTTGGCTGTTTCTACCCTTGTGGCAGAACCGTAACTTGTGCTCTCTGGGAAATTCAGACCTCCATTTACCCCTTCTGGGAAAACACCAGCGGCTGGGGTGTAACCTACACCTCCCCTGGACTAGTCAGGTTGGCAGTCGTTGTCGCGGTAGTTATGTTGTTGTCTATTCTTTTGGGCAAACTTTTCTGTGGATGGGTGTGCCCCTTCGGTTTGTACATGGATGTGCTATCTTACATCAGAAAGGCTGTGAAGATACCGCACCGAGATTTCTCAGAAACTTTCAACAAAAAGTTTCATCAGCTTGGGTACGTAATTCTGGCTCTCCTTATACTTGTAAGCGTCATTTTCGGCTCAGAAGCCATAGTAAATGCTCAGCTGGTTCCTGGAACAGAAGAAGGAGGTTTTGTTTACCAGTACTTCTCTGCGCCGTTCTGTCAATTCTGTCCAATGAAACCCTTTTGTGTGCTACTTGAGTCATCAGTTGGTTTGATTCGTCCAGAGTGGATTTCTCAGGTTACAACAGGCGACTTCTATGAATTAGGATATTACGTTACCTCAGTAAACCTGCTAGTGCTGGGTGTAGTCACTGTGGTTTCATTCTTTTATAGGCGGGCATGGTGCAGAATCTGTCCATTAGGCGCCCTAATTTCTCTGTTCAGTCGTTTTCCGCCCTTCAAATGGGTGTCAGTTCTCCGCTTAGATAAGGTGGAGGAGAAATGTACAAAATGTGGAATATGCAAACGAGTTTGTCCGACACAGGTCACCGAAGTATATGACAAGAAGGGTGGAGACGTTACGACCTCCAATTGTATACTGTGTCTGCGCTGTGTTGAAATGTGCCCTTACGAAGATGCTTTGCAATTAAAGGCGGCGGGAAAAACTGTTTTGAGGTCAAGAAATTGGCTAGACTCGAGCTGAGACTATCGTGAAGCAAGCAACAGCACTTCTAACAATATTACCCGTGGTCACTTTGTTTCTAGTGCCTGTTTTGTCTGTTCACGGATCTGGAATCATCTTCATCCGCGATGACGGAAGCATTGAAGGCACAAACAAGATTTATCGGAACGGAAGCATCTACACATTCTCAGGTGACATCGAGGACTCTTATGGAATTATTGTAAATGCAAGCAACATTATAATTGATGGTAACGGTCACACGCTAAAATCAGTCCCAAGAATTCTGCCTGTTGGTTCATGGGACTTTGGAATAGAATTATCTAACATTACAAGCTGTAACGTGACAATCAAAAATTTGAAAATTCTAGACTTCAACATTGGGATCTATATTTGGACAGCAAACAACACTGTGGAATATAACACAATAATGGGCTGTAACATGGGAGTATTCCTCGCCGAGTCCCCGAACACAGTTGTCGGCAACCACATAGAGAATAACATTCAAGGCCTCTTCATGGGACCTTTACCAGACACCCACAAGACTGTTTTCAACAGGTTATATCACAATAGTTTCGTTAACAACACAATGCAGGTTTATGATTGTGAATGCACTGACCCCCACACAATCCAGCACCTAAATATTTGGGATAACGGGATAAGCGGTAACTACTGGAGCGACTACAACGGAACCGACGCTACTGAAGATGGAATAGGCGATACACTATACCAAATTAGTAGCGACGACGTTGACGTTCTCCCTCTTATGGCTCCCGTAACATCTCCAATAAACGAAAACGGTGGATTCCTAGGCACAAACATACCCAATGAACTGGGTCTAGCCCTAACTGCAGGAGTAACTATTGCAGTATCGGCTACAGTTTATGTGCTGTTCAAGCGCAAAAAATCAAAAAACAAAAAGTAACTCGCATATTATAGCTAAAGAGATTCGATTAGTGCGAGCGCCAAAATGGAAACTCCAAGCAAAATAAGTGCTATCGCGCCCAGTATTGATGTCCACTTTCTGAGGAGTGGAGCTTTTTCTAGGAGCCATCCAACCACTGCTGCAAGAATCAGCATTGGAGACAGTGCCGTTCCAAGTCCAAAAAGAACCGCTAAAACAGTGGAATTAGCCTGATAATTTGTTATGGCATATAAGAGAAAGGCAACAAGAGGAGGACACAACACAAAACCTTTAGTGAAGCCCATGAAAAATGCTCGGACATCAAAATTTTGCCTGAAACCTTCTAAACCTCTTTGTGGCTCAACGTTTTCTGGCACACACGTGCTACAGGAACCTTTTTTGAAGAAAATGCTTATGCCAATAACGATGACGACAAAAGCAAAGAACACAGAAAAGATGGTCTGATAAGTCTCAAAGAATGCATCGTCAATAAATGTTCGCAGTAAACCTGCTATACTTCCTACCACCGCGTAGGCTGCTACGCGACCTGCGTTATAGATTGCAGTGACTGCTACTCCTTTGCGAAATCCTGCTTTGATTCCGGCAATGTAACTTGCCAGATACGGGAGGCACGATGATGTGCAAACCGTGAATCCATACACTAGACCCAAAGCGAGGGACGCAAGATAGGGGTTCGAAATCTGCTCTAGCACACTCATGTTCAAAGACCTAGAAGTTTTGGTTGCTTCTTTTATTCTGACTCTTCACACTCTTCTTGAGGCATCTGCGAAAAAAGCTTTCCGTCCCTCATAAAAAGCAGACGATCAGTGTATCTTCTAACGTATGCGGCATGGGTAACAGCCACAACAGTTTGACCTTGCTCCTTGCTTGCCCGATGACATAGCTCCAGAATTTCTTTGCCACTTTTTGTGTCCAAGTTTCCTGTTGGCTCATCCAACAGCAGAACCTTAGGCTTGTTAGCGAATGCCCGCGCAATGGCGACTCGTTGCTGTTCCCCGGCACTCAATTCTGCAGGCAAATGGTCAGCCCTCTCTTTCAGTCCCACCAGTCCAAGAAGTTCCTCTGAACGCTCAAGACGCTCATTTTTTGGCAGATTTGTCGGTGCCAACGCGGCTTCCACGTTTTCGAGGGCAGAGAAGGTGGGAATCAAATTGAAGTCTTGAAACACGAAACCGATCTTCTTGCGCCGAACATTAACCAGTTCGCCTTCAGTCAGCTTCGAAATGTCTAATCCGTCAAGTATTACCGTGCCCCCCGTTGGTTTGTCAAGTCCTCCTATTAGGTTAAGGAGGGTGGTTTTGCCGCTTCCAGAAGGACCCAATATGGTGAGGAATTCGCCCTCTGTAACTTCCATGTTGACATCATCTACAGCTTTTACTGTGCCCACGCTTCCTTTCCGGTAGGTTTTTGTCAGATTCGACAACTCGATAACGTTTTTTGTGGTCATTTCTTTGTTTCTCCGTTTACAGTGTTCTAATTGCTTTAACCGGCACCAATCTGGCTGCCCTAAATGAAGCAAGCAATCCTGCCACAACCCCGCTCGCTAATGCTATAACGAATCCCACACCAAGGAGCACAGGGTCTACTGAAACAAATTTTAGTGCTCCACCAAGTTCTCCGCCGATAGTGGAAAGAACGAAAGAGGCAAAAACGTAACCTAAAACACAGCCTAATAGTCCGCCTATAACTCCCTGTATAAGGGACTCCGTGACAATCTGGTTGACAATATTACTGTTGCTCCAGCCTATAGCCTTCAATATTCCTATTTCTCTGGTGCGCTCCGCAATGTTACCTAGCTGAGACTTGACTGTGAAAAGAACTGTGATAACCGCTAAAGCAACAGAAATACTCCACGCAGTCTCTTCATTAATTTGGATAACGCCAGACGCTGTTTCAGCCAAATCTGAACCAGTAATCGTGCGGGCATCAGGCCACCGTTCTTCAAGTGCTGCAGCAGCTTGTTTTACCATGTTTGGGTTGTATGTTCGAATAAGGGCCATATTCACTAGGCCGATTGGTTTTTGTGGCAAGACCTTTTGAACGATTGGCAGATTCACGTAGATGTGGGACTTCATGATGTTTGTTGCACTAACGTCGACGATGCCCACCACTTCGAAGTCTGCTGCATAATTTACTGTTGAGCCTAAAGTGAGATTATTCAGTGCAGCATATTCTTTGTCGATAATCGCTACGTACTCGTCGTCGGGTGTAAGGTATCTGCCCTCGATTACGGAGCTAGGCAACACGGCGTTTGTTTCTGTTTCTGAGGGGTCTATGCCAGTGAACACCATAGCACGGAGTCTGTGCATCATTATCGGTACAGCAGCTTCAACCTCTGGGACGGTCTCGAAGTCAGTTATAAGGCTCTGATTGAAGGGGTACGAGAAAAGGTGGTTCACGATGTAGCAGCCTTCTCCTGATGGTTTGATTGGTGCAGTGTAGAATATGATAATGTCTGTTCCTATGCTGTTGAGGGGAACTGTTGTGCATGTTTCCCATCCTCTTGCAGCCATGACCAGCGTAATTAGGGTGGTGATGGCAATAACAAAGCCTGCAATGTTTACTGCAGTTCTGTATCTGCGTCTTCTGATTTCCCTTATCGCATACGTGATGGGATTCAAAGGGTCAACCTCCCCTGTTCCTCTAGATGGAATAATTCATGACCCACAATACTCACAAAACAAAGACTCTGCATCATAGGCACTCGCCATACTTTTGGCAAGTGAATAAAAAAGGTTTTTTATCAAGAAATCTTGACCAAGCAGTTTGATTCATTTTTTCAGTTAGTCAAGAAATATTGACAAAATTTTTTCTTTGCTTGTTAGATGCGGGTTAATGTAAGGGGCTTGTTACAGGCTTTACATGTTAGCCTTTTTCCTTTCAAGAGACTGAGGCGATATGGTGTCACGCGTCCACAGTTTGTGCATTTGGCGAACCTGAGTTGTTTTCTTTCTCTTTCTTTAATTGAATGATTCAACGTTAAGAATGGTCTATCCGCTGGGTGTTGCCGCACTTTTGTTCTATCTCCGATAATGTGAATAACATGATTCCAATAAAATCTTTCAGAATCCGTGGTTAGTATCGTGAATACGAATTGTGTCTCATTGCGGGGCAATGCATTCTACTACTTTTGGGCAGAAGAAGCATTCTTCCGGAATGGAGCTGCTTTTGGGCAATTCAGACAAATAACCAAAATGGTGAGGACATTTGATTTGGTTTTTTTCTTCTTTATCTGATTCTGCAGTTGGCTGATTAGCGATTGCTTCCCTAACCTTTTCAAGCACTCTGTCTAAGGGAACTTCGGTGCTCATATGTCACCATCAATATTCCCAAAAGTTTGATTTAGTATATAATGTCTATGAAATCAAAATATACATTTCAACTTACTCTAAAAATGAACAATTCACGCAATATTTCTGCGAAAAATGCTGAGGAGTGTACGTTTTCAGAATATGTCAATGCCCGAAATATCTGATATATCTAGTAGACCGCATAAAGAATGAATGGAGATAGTCTTCAATATTAAAATGGTTAGGATATTTGAGGAGGTTCATCTGTGAAAACGATCAAGAAAGTTAGATGGGATCCGATTATCGCAAAACTAGTAAATTATGGCGTCAAGCATAACCCTTCCGTAGAGACAATTGATGCTGATGAGCCTTCGAGAGTCAAAGCAAACTGGGTAGACGCAGCACAAAGACGGGGCTCAAAAGAGGATTTCGAGGCTCTTTTGCATGACTTGTTTGATAGGGACGGTCCAGTAGTGAAGTACCAGAATCCTGACGCGTGGAATGTTTATCCCGCCAAAAGGAAATCTGCCTCCAGTACTTGATGCTCTTGAGTGGTTTTTAACACAAAAACTCAACAGCAATCTTCAATACTGTTCTGCCTGAGGATGATACAGAAGTATCGAAAAGGAAAGGACGGCGGGATACAAACTAGTTCAAATGGGAGCGTTCATCCTTTAGGTGCATAACAACTGCTTTCTGTTCCGCTTTTAGCGGGAATGGGGCACTTCACAGTCAGGGTTGAACCGGACAGCGAAATTGTGTTGTAATCCGTGAACTCGTATGTTGCTATTTGAAGGCTTTTTCTATTAGTTTGAGTTTGTGTTGGATTTCTTTTGGTAAATCTTCTGTGTTTTGGTTGGCTGTTCTCTTTCTTGAACTCAGGGAGTCTTGAAGTGCCAAATTTGTTGTGAAAGGTTTCATGGTTTTCACCGTTTATTGTCTATATGCTTAGTCACAGGTATTTATTAAATATTGCGACATAATATGAGTATTGTGTACAACAAAAAATCATTTCGGATAATGATTCCCATTTCATAAACACTAAATCCAGTCAGCCAAAAACCTACTAAAAATGTTAGGCTTAATTGTTTTTCTAGCATCCTTCCTGTCCCTTTTCATTGGCACCCTGATTTTTCCAAGTGTGCCACCAGGATCATTAGTGGTTGATTTCTTCGGAAGCTCTGAGAACAATATCCTGATAGCTGGAATCTCTGGTGACCTTCTTGTCTCCGCTCTAATTAATGGACTCTGTTGGAGCGTAATAATCACACTAGTTTACCTGTTTTGGAAGGGGCCTGACAAAAAGAAGAAAGACATTCCTGTTTGGGTTCCTGGTTACGCGAAATCCCATAACTCAAAGGACTCAACCAGCCGCTAGAACATCTCAATTTTTTGTCACGCTGGTAATACACTAGAAATATATCAAGACATACGTGGCTATCGGTTGGTTCGGAGTTGTTGCCAGCATTGTCTATGGCCTTGGCAGCGGAATAAAACTAGTAAAAACTGAGTTCAAGGTCCTATGGAGCATCGGAGGACTGCTGATTCTGATTTTTGAACTAGTCCTAGGCGGATGGCTGCTGTTTTCTCCAATACTTTAGTATGACAATGTTCCCTGAAATTTGTTCAACAAAGATTAAATACTGAAAAAAAGAGAGGCGATATGTTGGGGTGGGGAAATCTCAGGATTTAATTGCAACAACAACCGCTGCATTTTTCTTCCTCCTCCCCTCCTCACCTCGGGACTATAGCACTTCTCTCAAAGCTGGAAAAGTCAAGCTTCTTTTACTAAACAGATTATCTAAAATCTAGATTCTAGTTTCTGAACTTTTTTTATGTACTTTGGCTTTGCCAGTTTTATGGGATGAGCGCTTCTGGATATGATCACTTGTAGGTTCTTCAGGTTTGCCCGAGGAATCCTATTTCCAGTAATGCGCTCTTCCCAACATGTTCTGGAACAGGAACACCTGTGTTCTTCAGGGAGAGTTATCTGTAATTTTTTCTGTACTCCCTAGTGACTGAAGATGTATCTAACGTTTGGAATGAGAAAGGTTTCAACGTTCGTTTTGATTCTGCTTTTCTGCTCTGTTTGGGTAGCCATTCTAAATGTGGGGATAATTGAAGCAGACAGTGATTTCTTGGTAACTGTAAAGGATGAACGTTTTTTTATTAATGAAGTTCTGGATGGATTCAGCAACCTTTTTGTGGGTTCTTTTAATGCCTCAGATGGATATTGGATTGAAATAGACCTTTCAGCTCATAGTACTAATAGTGAGCCTTTCATTGTTTACTTAGATGTTCTTAGTGCCAATCATGGGTCAATATTTAGTGCCAAAGGAACCGAGTTTTCACAGACGGTTTATCCTGATTATGAAGATGTCTATAATATCACTATAGCCAAAAGTCCCTTCTACAGTAGTGTTAGGCTCAATGGGATAATTGATGTTTGTAAGTTAGTAGAGGATACTGAGCCACCGCAAATAATCAGCAGTAGCCAGCAACCTCCTTCATTTATTGTGGAACCGTCAACTAATGTGATTATAACGGCTAATGTTGTCGACAGGGGTTCTGGAGTAGCAAGTGTTTTGATTTCATATTGTGTAGATAACGAAACAAGATGGTACAACAGAACAATGACTTTTGACCCGAGTATCGGTGAATACCGTGGAACAATTCCTGCGCGTCCCCTTGGCACTTCGATAACATACATAATCATTCTGTATGACGTAGCAGGAAACTGCAGGATTGTAGATAATCAAGGATACAAATTTGGTTATACTGTAGTTCCAGAGTTTCCCTCATGGATAATATTACCCTTATTCTCGGTTGCCAGTTTAGCTGCCATAGTGCTGAAAAAGCAGCTGTTCCATCAACAATCATAAGAGCGGTAATTGAATATTTAACTAACCAAAAGATCAGTTCTCAACTGGTCAAGTTTTTTTGACTGCCCCTGATTGTTTTTGGTAAAATTTTCTTGACAAAAAAATTCTTATTTAGAAAGATTAAAGCATTCGAGGGGAGAAATGGTGTCTTGTAAAAATTTTTTTCTTTCAAGCATGATACTTCTTGTTTTGCTTATTTTTGCTTTAATCGGTTCAGTGGGGGCATCCTCGGAAACATGGTGCCAAACTTATGGCGGAGCAGGATATGATGAAGCTTACTCGTTAATTCAGACGCTCGATGACGGGTACGCCTTAGCAGGTTACACTGAGTCTTTTGTCTCTGGAGACGATGATTTTTGGCTTGTCAAAACAGACGAGTTTGGGAACATGGAATGGAACAAAACATACGATAGCGGAAGAGGTCGTGACAGAGCTTTCTCAGTGGTTGAGACATTAGATGGAGGATACGCCTTAGCAGGGTTTACACAACCTGATTATGATATGCACTACACTGATGTTTGGTTTGTAAAGACTGATGCGTTGGGAAATGTGGAGTGGAACAAAACCTACGGAGCAGCATTTGATGAGGTTGCTCGTTCGGTGATTGTGACGTCTGATGGAGGATATGCACTAGCAGGTCTTACCACGACCTTTGGTGCTGCAAACCATAATTTTTGGCTAGTTAAAACGGATGCATCTGGAGTTGTAGAATGGAACCAAACATATGGAGGTTCAGGTTATGAAATTGCTTACACTTTGGTTGAGACCTCCGATGGAGGATATGCCTTAGCAGGCGATGTGACTGGCACTGTATGGCTAGTTAAGACTGATGAGTTGGGGAACATGGAGTGGAACAGCACATACGGAAGTGGTTCCTGTAATTCGATAGTTGAGGCATCTGATGGAGGATTTGCGTTAGCAGTTTATACGTCTGGAAATTTTGGCGTGATTAAAACTGATGAGTATGGGAACGTTGAGTGGAGACAGACATACGAACCAGATTCAGACTGGACTTGCTCTATAGCTGAGACCCTCGATGGAGGATACGTAATATTGGGCAACACAAACTCGTCTGGTGCAGGAAATGAAGATTTTTGGTTAGTCAAAGCAGATGCGGACGGAAATATTGAATGGAAGAAAATATACGGAGGAACAAGTTGGGATCATGGTAACGTGGTAGTTGAATCTTCTGATGGAGGATACGCGGTAGCAGGCTTCACAAACTCCTTTGGCGCTAGCGAATTCGATTTGTGGTTAGTTAAGACTGGTGACATTCCGTACATAGATGGCATGTGCACATACGAGTTCATTTTCAATTATGTTTCTGGATTATACACGGTCAGCGTATTGACTAACTCTACTTTAGGAAACTTTGACTTTGGAATATACGGAAACTCTATAAGCTTCAGTGTTACGGGTCCAACTGGAACAAGTGGCTTTTGCCAGATAGCAATTCCTGAGGAATTAGTTAGTAGCCTATATCCAATTTATTGGAATGGTGACCTTTTAGTTGAGGGCGTAGATTACACAAGAGTGTATAATGGTACACATACCCTTATTGACATTACATACAGTCACAGTACTCACATAATAGAAATTGTAGGCACCAATGTAGTTCCAGAAGGTTTCTCATGGAGCCTTCCATTAGTATTGTTGGTTGCAACTCTTGTCCTTGCAATCTTCAAAAAGACGATATCCCATCAACGCCAAAAAGAATGGTAAATGTACACTAAACTAACCAGAGAAATGGTCATGGGAAAGGCTGTTCACTCAACGATGGAGTCATAACCACAATCTCCCGCAAATTCCCCTTTTTTTACATTGGAAGAAAATAAATAATGATTTCAATTGACAGTTTATCCCTTTTTCATATTTTAAGAGAAAGATTCAAATTAAAAAACATCGTTATAACACATCGAAAGTATTTTTGGAGGCAAATTTGTGAAATATTTAAAACTATTTCCAAAACCTTTGCTATCTGATATCGTTAACGGGCAGTGTATTCCAATAATCGGAGCTGGTTTCTCAAAAAATGCTGAATTGCCAGAAGATCTTGAAATGCCACTATGAAATGATTTGGGGAAACATTTTGCAGGATTAATGGAAAATTATCCTTTCACAACTCCAACGGATGCAATTTCTGCATTCCATCAAGAATTTGACAGGTCAAAAATGGTTGAAGAACTTATTAAGGCTCTTCATTTTAATAATGCAAAACCTGGGTCTGCTCATATTGCATTTTCCAAACTGGATTTCAAGACTATAATAACAACAAACTTTGATTGTCTGTTAGAAAAAGCTTATGAATCAGTTGGAAAGAGTCATTGGTTAATTCTTGACGAAGACCAACTTTCTGTAAGCACGGCAGAAACATTTACAGTAATTTTGAAGTTTCATGGTGACGTTGTCCATCCCAGAAGACTGATAATAACTGAAGAAGATTACGACACCTTTCTTCATCGATATCCTTTGCTTTCTACTTATGTTTCAAATTTGTTGATTTCTGCAACCCCTATTCTAATAGGGTTTAGTTTAGAAGACCCTGACTTGAGACGATTATGGAACATAATAGGTAACAGATTAGGAAATCTACGACGTTCGGCTTATACTTTTTTAGTTAATCCAAGCATGGTTGAGATTGCAAGGTTTAAACGTCGTGGGATAAGAGTTATTTCTCTACCAGGGAGTACTAAGGATTACAACAAGATTCTAACGACGCTATTTCAAGAACTTGATGAGTATTGGAAAGTAAATCTAAAAGAAAACATCATCCCAATAAGTGATGAGAAAATGTTTAGCACATTAGCTCTGCCTCAAGATTCAGAAACAAGAATGTGTTTTTTTGCACTCCCTGCCAAATTACAGACGTATTATAAGAGGTACATTTTTCCTATTGTTGAACGTTTTGGGTTCACCCCAATCACCGCCAATGATGTGTTATCAATAGGCGATAACATTCTTGCAAAAATCTCTATGTTGATTGAAGAATCTGCGATTATTGTGGCTGATGGAGTCAGCAGTTCAGTATGGGCTGATGTCGGCATGGCAAAAGGAAAGGGACGTAAAGTTATACTTATAATGGAAAAAATGTCGAAAATTCCTTTTGTTGCCGAAGGATTTACAATTATTCAACGACCTATATTTCCAGAACCTCCTGATGACAATTTCATTTCATTGCTCGAAAAAATATTTGATGAACTTTCGAAATCATTGGAAATAAATTTGTATAATGAACCTACAAGACTTCTTAATAAAAAAGAGTACAGAGCTGCAGTAATATCAGCGATTATACTTTTTGAAGTTGAGTTAAGAGATATTACGGAAACAATTTTACCAGCAGAGGCAAGAACTAGATTCTTCACGTTCAGAGAAGACCTTCGTATTGCGAAGGAATTTAAAATTTTAACCGAAGAAGAATGTGAGGCTCTCTCTTCTTTTTACAAGACAAGAAGCTTGTTGGTACACACTAAGAAGAAAATTACTGCAAAATCTGCAAAAAGAATGGTGAATGAAATTTCCACGATATTAGAAAATGCTAAAAATCGAGTCAATCAAAAAAATCGTTAAAAATAGACCTTTTTTGGAATTTTGCTGATTTGTGGAGCAAGTTTCAAACCCAAAATGTCAGAAAAGAAAAGTGAACTTGAACAGAAAAAGGTTAAGGGAATGGTTGTTCTTTCCATCGTTTGAGGTTTTCTTCGCATTTTTTCTTTATGGCTGGGTCGTCTGCTTTGTCTCTTAGGTTTTTAACGAATTCTAGGCGTTTGTTCACTGCCTTGATTTCTGCAGTTTCGTAGTAGAGTTTTCCTTCGATAAACTCCTTCATCTGTTGCGTCTTTTGGATAATGAATCCCGCATCCTCGATGGGGTCGTCAAGAGCCTTCACATTGAACCATATGGCGGCTTCTTCTTCACGGAGTTGACTTAATCCAGTGATTTCTCGGATTGTTCTGATGTATGTTTGCACAAAATCGCAGTATCCAGCAGCTTCAATCAACTTTAGGGCTTTGTTAACTCGGGCAACAAATTCAGGGCTTCCTTTTGCTTCTAAATCATGTTTGTAGCCCTGCTCTATGAGCTCTTTAGCTTTCTTCACTTCGTCCTTAGTGTACACTCTTTCAGGAAAATCCATTCTAAACAATTCCTCCACAAACTATCTAATACTAATACTATTGCGCTAGCATTTTATAGATTTTGAGGTTTTTGCCGCCAGAAACGTACTCGATCATTTTTCGTTTTTCTAACTCTTTTAGGAAAGCGTTTGCTAAGCTCAAGCGTATGTTATATCGGGAAGCTACCACAGAGGGCGTAAGAACTTTCAATCCTTTCAGTTCGCCCAATACCTTTTTGTTGTCGATGTCAGGCATTGTCAATCCGATGCTTCTCTTTGCAGCAGGTGCTTCATCTGCTTTCTTTTCTTTATGCTTTAATTCTTTAGGTGCTTTTGGTTTGGTCATTTGTTTGAGGGATTGTTTCTTTTTTCCTCCGCCCATTGTATCTTCACCAGAGTTTTGAAAAAGAATCGCTCCTTATAGCCTTTCTCCTATTTTAGGATACTTCGCCGATTCCAATCTTGTTTTTCTTTTTCCACTCTTCCAGTGGGACGCCCATTTCTTTCTCTACTTCTTGTCTGTGGATTGAGTTCATGGTGCAGAATGGGATGATTCTGCCGTCAGGGACAGCATAGTGGATGCAGCAGCTTTGGACTCGTTCTAAATCGAAGTTGTAGGGGTCCATGAAGTGCATAGATGAGATCAGGAGCATTTTCCTGTGGAGGTCACCCAGAGAGTCGTAAGAGCCAGTTCTCAGAATGGGCAGCAGATATTTTCGTAGCAAACCAAATTTGATGTGACGGAGGGCTCCTACTAGCCGTAGCTTAGCTTTTTTCATGTGACCTTTTGAGGCTTCCTCGTAGACCTTTTCGAGGGTACCGATGAATTTGTCAACGTTGCCGTAGCGGTTGATGGGAATCAGGTCGTCGCCGTCAACAAAGGCGTAGGTTGCCATTCCGCAGTGGGGATGAGCGGTGAATTCTACGTAACTTTTTTCTCGTATTGCGCCGATGGCCTTTGATATGGGAACTACGGTGGGTACGGGATAGAAGTCTGAGACCTTTATTTTTCCGTCTGTCTGCTCTTCGACAAGTTTCATGAAGTCTGGGATTGTTATTCTCATTTTTTCTCGTTCATCTTGTGGGATTCTGCCACAAATGGAGACTGGTTGCACGTTGACGCATCGAACTAAATCGAAGTTCTTGATCGCGAATCGAATAATGTCTCCGAGCTGGTGGTCGTTGACGCCTTTAACCAACGTAACAACTAGTACGACGCTGAGTCCTGCTTCACGGCAGTTCTCAAGAGCCTTCATTTTGGTTTCAAGAAGGTCAACGCCCCGTGTGAACTTGTAAACGTCAGAGGTTAAGCCGTCGAACTGCAGATATATTGTAGTTGCTCCAGCTTCAAGCAAGCCTCGGCAGAAGTCTACGCTTTTCGATAGGCGAACGCCGTTTGTGTTGACTTCTACGTGGCGAAAGCCGAGTTCCTTTGCTTTCTTCACGAGCTCAAATAGGTCTTTTCGTATTGTTGGTTCTCCGCCCGAAAACTGTATTCCTGGTGGCGGGGTTGGTTTGTTGTTTCTGAGGTTTTCGAGCATTTCGAAGATTTGTTCTTTTGTGGGTTCGTAGACGTATCCTGCTTGTGCTGCATTGGCGAAGCAAACTGGGCAAGTTAGGTTGCATCTGTTGGTTACGTCGACGATGGCCAGTCCAGTATGGGATTTGTGTTCTGGGCAGATTCCGCAGTCGTATGGGCAGCCTTTTTTGGTTTCTGTGCGTGGGTTTTCCAGTCCAATGCCTACGCTTCGCATTTTTGCGGCTCTTTGGTATTGTTCGTAGTCTGACCAGTATAGTTCTGTGACTTTGCCGTGGTCTGGGCACTCTTTTTCTATGTAGACTTTGTTGTCTTCTTCGAATATGGTTGCATCTAATACTTTGAGGCATTCTGGGCACAATGATTTTGTTTCTTTTATAACCTGCAATTTGACACCACTCTTGGGGGTAACATTTTTTACTTGGCTGGAGAGCATATAAGAAGGTTTCCAAACTTTTCAGAAGGTGAAAAAGGGTTGAGTACGCCAGTCAGCGAAGATGCAAAAAAGGTTCTCCACGAAGTAGGACTAACAGAATACGAAACACGAGCATACCTCATTCTCCTCGAACAGGGAGTCATGACCGCCAGCGAAGTCAGCGAACACGGCGGAATCCCCTACTCCAAAGTCTACGAAACTCTGAACTCCCTAGAAAGAAAAGGCTGGGTAGAAGCTGAACGCGGCAGACCCACACGTTATTTCCCCAAAGCACCCTCTGAATCATTAGAAGCTGCACGGCTACGGCTTGAGGATATGGTGAATGGCTGGAAGCGCGTTGTGTTGGGTGAGCTTCAGCCCCTATACGAGAAACGGGAGCTGATGGAGAAGCCTGACATCTGGATATTGCGGGGCGAATTTAGCATAATGGCGAAGCTGAAGGAGATGCTTGACGCTGCCAAAAGCGAGTTGTTGATTGCTGTGCCCGCCTTCGCGAAACCCTTTGTTGATGCTTCTGTATCCCTTCTGGCTCAGGTGCGGGACACTGGCGTGGGCGTCAAGATTATGGTTGCTGGAAAATGGAGCGAAAAAGAGCTTGCCCTGTTAGGCGATGCCCGTTTGCGGGACAACCTGTTTGGGGGTGGAGTAATTGCAGACGGCAAAGAAGCCCTCCTCTTTCTCGGCGAAGCAGACACGAAACGTAGCTATTCTGGACTGCTGGTCATCTGGAGCAACCACATTGGGCTAGTAAAATTCGCACGAGAATACTTCCAACTCCTATGGGACACAGCAGAGCCAACCTAACTTTTTCTTTGCATATTTGGAGCCTATTAGAGGTTCATTGTTGAAAACAGTATTTTTTCTGTTTTTCTTCAGAAAGAGTTTGTGTGTTGTTTGTTTGGATTTAAGAAAATTTTTAAGGGTTAAAGGTGTTTGTCTGTCGCATAAGATTCGGTGTTTGTCATGGAGTTTTGTCCAGACTGCGGAACCCGTTTGACTACATTCCGCAAAAAAGAGGAAGGAAAAAGTGTTCTACGTCTAATGTGCCAAAAATGCGGATACAAAAAACCCGGAAAACACAACCCAGCTAACGACGCCAAAAAAATAAACCACCCCAAAAAAGAAGTCATAACCGTTATCAGAAAAGAAGATGACGTACGCACCATGCCCACACAGCAAATAGCGTGCCCAAAATGCGGCAACAACACAGCATACTTCTGGCAAGTCCAAACCCGCGGCGGCGACGAAGGCTCAACACTATTTTTCAGATGCACAAAATGCGACTTCACCTTCAGACAATACACCTAAAACTCCTTTATGCAGATTCACCCAGCTCTCTGAAGTCTGCAACAGCATTTATTTTCCGTAACAACATAACCTAGACCATACTGGAGAGGACATTCTGTGGGCAAGATGGACACTCAACGGGGGCAGAAGCTGACTCTACGATGCAGCGCTTGCAGGCGCCCTCTAGGAATATTCTATAACCAAAAAAGCGTCTCCAGCACCCCAAAAATTGTTGTCTTAGATGGTTCAGTCCACAAAACAGAGAAAAATACATACAGAATTCATGCCACATGTAAATGCGGCGCCAAAACAGTCTTCGAAAATTCCACATTAACCAAGCACGGCTGGAGGCAAATAAAATCCGCAAAACCAGAATAACCGCCGCCATTCTAGCAACCCTACTGATTGTTTGCTTTCTTCCCTCAGTCTCAGCTCAAACTGGAGGCAACGTAACCGTCCACTTCATTGACGTTGAACAAGGAGACTCCATCTTCATCGACACAGCAAACAAGGATGTGCTGATAGACGGCGGCTCCGCATCCCAATCTCAAACCGTCCTCAATTACCTTGACAGCCTGAACATAACCCACATACATTTGGTAATAGCCACTCACATGCATGAAGACCACATAGGCGGACTCATCGCCATATTGAACTCCACCCTAACCATAGACGAGGTACTGGTAAACAATCAATCCCACACCTCAGCCACATACACAAACTTCATAACAGCGGCGCAAGCCCACAACCTGACTGTGGCGCAGCGAGGACAAACCTACATCCTGACTGAAACAGCAAACCTAACCGTAGCTAACCCTGTTCAGCCCCTAGAATTCAGCGACCTGAACGACAACAGCGTCGTAACTAAACTGCAGGTAGGAAACACCAGCTTTCTCTTCACTGGCGACGCAGAAGAACCCGCAGAACAAAGCATGCTCATCAGTTCAGTTGTCAGCCTCAAATGTGACGTGCTGAAAGTTGGACACCACGGAAGCTACACAGCCACAAGCCAAACATTTCTTGACATCGTAGCCCCAGAATACGCAGTAATATGTGCGGGGATAGACAACAAATACGGTCACCCCCACAACGAAACAATACAGAAACTCATCACAAAAAGCGTAGACATCTACGGAACATATGCCTCAGGAACCATCATAGCATCCACAAACGGAACAACAATAACCTTCAACACAGAACCCATACCCGAAACAATTTCCCCCCTGATCCTAACAACCCTTGCAGCCGCCATGCTGCAGGCAATAATGGTTTACAAACGAAAGCCGTCAAACAGTTAGGGCAACTAAGCCTACCCATTTTGCCCAAAAACCCTGAGTGTACATTGTTGACTCTGGAACAATATGCTTATAACGAAGCGCCCAGCTCGTAAGCCCCTTTCATTTCATTTTGATTCGCCGCAACCGCCCCCTTATCGAAGGCTTTAGCAAGAACCTTCCCCACAAACTCCATTCCCAGATACTCAAAACTCAGACGAAATATCTCAATCATGGGGCCACAGGCTTTTGGGCCCTCTGCCGAAGGCACCACAACAACAGCCTTCTTGTTCTTTAGCCGTCCATTCGCGACGAAGGGGCGCATCCTATCCATCAGCATCTTCATCTTTGCGGTGGGACCATACCAGTACATAGGAGTGCCAAAAATTATCAGGTCTGCATTTTCCATTTTTGGGTAAATTTTTTGCATCTCATCGTTTATGCAGCATTCGTAATCGCCTTTTTTGCAGTTACGACAGTCAGTACATAATGAAATGGTGTAGTCGTAGAGGTAAAGTTTCTCTGTTGTATGCCCCTTTGTCTTGCTGCCTCTGAGAATCTGGTCAACTAGCAGGTCAGTGTTTCCCTCTTTTCTGGGACTACCAATCAGGGCTAAGATTTTCATAACTTTGCCCTTATTCTTTGAAGAATCTCCTTACGTGCATAAGTTCTTTCATGGTGTTGAGAGTGAACCACATTCCATGGTACGTGTATCCCTGAAGCATCTTCTTGTCCGCCAGCCGCTGCATAGCAGTGAACTCGAAGTCGCCCTTCTCAGGAAACAGTTTCTCAACTACACTCTTCTTGAAGACATAATGGCCTGTGCTGACGTAGAAGTCAAGGGTTTCTCTGTGCTGAAATCTGATAACATCTATGCCGTTCGCCAACGTAACCTTTCCGAAGGGAATCTGAGGCTTAGCCAACAGTATTCCTGCCCCTTTTCCGGCGTAATCAAAAAGTTCGTTGGGGTCATAGAAGACAAGGTCATCCACGTTCATGACGTAGGCTACTTTTCCTTTAACCTGCTCAAAGGCTTTTTTTGTAGCGCCTCCAGTGCCCAAGTTTTCTTCTTCTAAGGAGTATGCAACTGGCTGCTTCGTGAGGTCTTTTCTGTTGGATGCCACAATAATGTTCTCGAAATCGTGAGAACGAAGCCACTCAATCTGATGGTCAATCAAGGTGTTCTTGTTTATTTTCAGGAGCGGTTTTGGAACCCAAGTTGCGGGTTTCAGTCGCCACCCTTCTCCTCCAGCTAAGATTATTGCCTCTCTCAAACAGGTTCACCCCAAACTTTCATGTTATTGAATTCCTTTTTCTCAAAGATATATGTTTAGTAACGTTGAGCATTGTGAACGTTTATAAGAATCTCTTTGTCTAGTATTTTTCATCAAATAACAAAGGATGTGAAATTGTGCCATCTCACGGTTCATTATCTAAAGCCGGCAAAGTCAGGTCCATAACCCCTAAACTGGAAGCAAGGGAACGACACTCTACGGCTCCACGAGTCAACAACAGAAGTTCCTACCATAAACGTTTCATCCTAAGCCGAGACAGCGGCCAGTACAAGCCAGGCAGCAGACGCAGAAGACGATAAGCTGCCTCAAACATTTTTTCCCTTTTCTGCATTCACGTATTATTACTGTATACTGCTTTTTGGTTTGTTCGCAGAACCTTTAAAGTCTAGAAAACAAACTCTTTGTCGGTGAAAACATGGTTCTGCCCGCTAAAGTCTTCGAAATCAAAGAAGAAACCAATTTTGGTTTGATTGTTCAGAAGCTGAAAAATTTCCGTGAAGAGGAAAGTTACGAAACCAGTGAAGGAGAAATGGTGACTCTGGTAACGGAAATTCTGGAACTTGATCTCAAACAGAATCTGATATCAGGAATTTTCAGCGCAGATTTTATGCGGCAACGATACTACCAACGGAGGCTGATTGAGAACCCTGTCACTGAAGAAGCCACTTTCTGGATAACCGAGTTCAATAACCGAACCTTCCTGATTGTGGTTGCGCCCTCTGTGGCTCGGGGGGTCAAAAAACTGTTGTCAAATCATGTGGCTAACAAGCTCAGCAAAGTTCTTTTCATAACCTCCAAGGCTATAGTGGAAACGAAGATTCCCCATGAAACCCTTAAGGTGCTTCATGAGTCAAATCCGCAGGCAACACGCCTCATTTGGTTTGATCAAATTGACATTCCTGGAGTTGAGAAGCTGTGTCTAGCTGGGTCAGACCTTGCCGACACTCAACTGTATCAAGACTATCTGTCGCATGGGCAAATCTGGTATGTTGTTTTTGAGGCACAGAAACATGGATTAACTATGGGAATCACACGAAACAGCGTAGTAACATTGTTTAGCAAAAGCACCAAAGACGAACTCGTGGACTATGTCCGCGGAGACCTTTTGACGCTAGTCGAATGAAACTGAAGCTAAAATTTTATTTTTTCATGTTGTAGACTCTGTCTCGCCATCGTTGGCTCCAGCTTTTCCATCCTGTCTTCACTAGATGTTCCCTGAGATGAGGCTTCTCTGCAACCCACTCAATAAAGGTGTTGAAGCTCCGTTTTCCCTGAAGAAGCTCAAAACTTACTCCCACCTCTTTGCACCACTTAATGAAGCTTCGTTCAACCATTTCCTGGAGTTCACCCGTAACCTCAACGACTTCAACCCTGAATCCCTGTTTTCTCAGGTAATCGCGTACTCGAGAGAGAACGTAGCCGGAGCAGACCCTGAATATTGTCTCGCTGTCAGGCTGCATCACCTCAATAATCTCTTGGACAATCTTCACGGAATCCTCTAGATACTGCTTATTCTGGAAATTTGGAGCCTGAAACGATGAAACAGGAATGCGACGATCCATATATCTGTGTTCTGGAAGCTTGAGGGCACCTATAACTACGCCTAAGATTAGGTCGCCCCAGCCAGAATCATCAATTACAATCTCTTTTTGGTACAGAAATCTGTCCACGAACTTAACCTGCCTGAAGGATGAAATGTTCTAAAAAAAGAATAGACGTAAACGCGTAAAAGAGTTGTGAATCCTTTACTTGTTTACTGGACACAATGGCAAAACGGTTTTGTTGTAGACTTCGTTCAGGACCTCAGCTATGCCCGTGTAGATGGCGCTTGCTCCACAGATTATGCCCTCGATTCCTGTTATCAGCTGTATGTCAGCATTTCCGGTTAGTTTTACAGCCGTCAGCAAGAAGAACAGAACAGTCAAACTGGCAAACACGAACTGTACTGCACGATTTGCTTTGAATGTGCCGCAGAACATCAGAAGCGTGAACATTCCCCACATGAAGAAGTACGCTGCCATTGCAGTGTTGTCAGGAATTTCAACTGCGGGAGACAGTAGTGTGAAGTTGGGAAGCAGCAGCAAAATGACCAGAGACCACCAGAATAAGCCGTAGGAACTGAAAGCTAGTGTGCCAAAAGTGTTGCCTTTCTTGAATTCCATTACGCCCGCTATTACTTGAGCTAATCCACCGTATACCAGTCCCATGGCAAGTATCATGGCGCCTAGGGGGTAGAGACCTGCATTGTGCATGTTAAGCAGAACTGTTGTCATTCCGAAGCCTAATAGCCCCAGAGGGGCAGGATTTGCTTTATCACCCATTTACGTTTTCACTCTCAATCGAATTTTGGATTTACTTAGAGTTAAGGCATATAAATGTTCGGCAAACGCCTCAACTAACATGCAGTTTAGTGAAAACCCTAAAAACCCCGATTCCAGTCCTACTTTGAATGAACAGGAGACTAAAGGTGACTAAAGCAAACAGGAAAAGGCGATACAGGCGCGGGTATCCCGTGGCGGTTCTCGTGGGCTTTGAAGCAGACCATGCAGCGATTTGGCGAATCTTCAGTCGTGTTGCTAAGCCGTCTCCACAGGTGAATCTTGCAGGAAGGCGAACAGACGAGAACATTCTATACAACTTTTATGAACAAGTTATTGACGTACTGAAGCCAGTGCTCCGAGAGGGCGTAAAAAGCGTTGTTGTGGCAGCCCCCGCCCGAACAACATATACAACAGATTTCATGAAACACATCAGAAAGCATCACAGGTACCTAATTCAGTCCAAAAGCCCCAACCGTACAAACTTCGCCGTGCTAGTGGGTTCCGCAGACAGCCGCGACCAAGTAGCTGAACTCGTAAAAACCAAACAATTCACGAAAATAATCGCGGAAACCACCTCAGAAGAGGCAGACCAAATAGTCAATGCTCTGGAGAAGAATCTTTACAGTGCTGGAGACGACGCAGTTGTTCTGTATTCGCTAAAAGAGATCGAGGACAAAATCTATGACCGAAACCGAAAAAACGAGTTCAGGAATGCATACCTGCTCCTCACAGACCAGTATCTGGCGGGCAGTAGAAGCAAGAACAGAATTCACAGGCTATTGCAGATTTCACAGAACAAGAAAGTTAAAACAAGAATAGTTGACGCGGAAACTGCGGCAGGCGCCAGAATCAGCCAATTTGGAGGCATAGTCTTTTTTTCTACGTCACTCAAATAAAATTTTATTATATTCAAAACTTGGGTGCTAATCAACAAACCGTGCCCTGATCAATGTAACGTCTTCTAGTGGCTTGTTGTAGGGTTCTCCGTTTGTTTCTACGTCTAGGATGTCATCAACTACTGTCATTCCTTCTATTACTTCGCCAAAGACTGGATGTAGATTGTCAAGGTGGCTGTTGTATGCGCCGTTGATGAAGAATTGGCTGCTTCCAGAGTTTGGGTTATCTTGTCCTTTGTTTGCCATGGCAATAGTTCCCCTTACATTCTTGTTGTGCTCAGGATTTGATGAAAACTCATCATCTATATTGGCTATCGATGGGTCTCCATAGCCTGTTCCAGTGGGGTCTCCCCCCTGAACAATCACAAGATTCTGGGGTGAATTTACAACTCTATGAAAGATCGTGTTATCGTACACTCCCTGCTGAACAAGACTCTTGAAATTGTCTACTGTGATGGGCATGTCATCCCGTAACTCGATTAGGATGTTTCCCATGCTTGTTTCAAACAGAACCTTGTTGCTGCTTGGAAGAGGTTCATTTGAAGAACCATTACTGCCTATCATGTTATACGCCACAATTATCACTACAACAGTAACCAACACAGCTACTACAATCAATATCAGCTTTGTGTTGCTGCTTTTCTTTTTACGTGGTCTACGTCGGCGAGATTTACTGGGGCTCATATCCAACAGATACCCCCCTTCAATAATTTAAACTATCGGCAAAAACAATCCACAAAATATCGCGTTTGTTCTTTGACAGTGCGACACACTGTTCGCTAAATAGCGATTCTCACCATTACTCAAAAGGAGCAGCCACCAATGAAACACTGCAACAACATCAAAAACTGCCCCTTGTTCAGGAAATACCAAAAAGATGAAAACAAAAAATACGCTTTAGTGTCCTTCATCAAAGCATACTGCAAAGGCGACAAACAAGCTGAGTGCGTCCGAAAAAAAATAAGCAAAGCCCTTGGCGGACCTGACAAAATCCCTGCGAACATGATGCCCAGGGGGCTGCCAGTGTTTGGAACCATTAGAGATGATTGGCCTGCTGAAGTGAAAGCCCTTCTATAAAAAATAGGGTACTGTAGCCAGAATAGCGTCAGAATTCCGTTAAATAGTTATTCAGGTAAAACCTTTACTACCTGCTATCACCCACACAATAATGAGGTCCTGTGTTTGGTCAATAAACCCCTCGTGTCAATCGTTTCAGCAGGATTATCCCAGTTTGGACGCCTAGAAGGGATGTACTGCAGAGAACTTTTTGCAGACGCCACAAAAGAAGCCTACAACAGATGCCCAAACCTAGACCCAGTGAAAGACATCGAAGCCCTATTTGTAGGTCACATGGGCGAATCATACGAACACCAAGGACACACAGGACCCACACTAGCTGACTGGGCAGGACTACTGCCAAAACCTGCAGTAAGACTTGAATCTGCCTGTGCCTCGTCAGGGGCTGCCCTAAGAGCTGGAATCCTTGCCATACTCTCGGGCATGCACAAGATAGTAATGGTTGGTGGGGCAGAAAAGATGACTCATCGAACAACCGCGGAGGTAACAGAATATTTGGCTATGGCCTCTGACATGCCCTTCGAACAATGGAATGGAATAACCTTTCCGGGACTGTATGCCCTCATGGCTACTGCTCACATGCACGAGTACGGCACAACCGAAGAGCAGATGGCCCATGTAGCCGTGAAGAACCATCACAACGGAACCTTGAATCCGAAGGCTCACATGCAAAAAGAAATCACTCTAGAAAAGGCGTTGACATCCAAGGTTGTGGCATGGCCCCTAAAACTTTATGACTGCTCTCTCATAACCGACGGAGCCAGTTGCCTAATCTTAACTCATCCAGACCTTGCCAAAAAATTCACTGATACGCCCGTTCACATTATCGGTTCGGGACAGGCGAGCGACGCCATCGGCCTTTACGAAAGAAAACAGCTCACAACCCTAAAAGCTGCTAGGCTCGCGGGTAAACAAGCATACAGTATGGCAGGCCTAAAACCAGAGGATGTGGATGTTGCAGAAGTTCATGACTGCTTCACCATCGCCGAAATACTGGCCTACGAAGACCTCGGCTTCTGTGAACCTGGAGAAGGCGGAAAACTGATAGAAGAAGGAGTAACTGAGATCGATGGGAAGCTTCCGGTTAATCCAAGTGGAGGTCTAAAATCAAAGGGGCATCCTGTCGGCGCAACCGGAACAGCTCAAGCCTACGAAATCTACTTACAACTCACGGGACAAGCTGACAAAAGGCAGGTAGATGATGCAGCAATAGGGTTAAGCCATAATGTCGGAGGCTCCGGAGCCACTGCATGCGTCCACATTTACAGGAGAGACTAGAAAGATGTCTGAAGAAACTCCTTTCACTGTATCAAGCTTCTACAAGTTTGCTAGCGAAAAGCGTTTAATGGCAGCCAAATGCACTGAATGCGGAACTGAGTTGTTGCCGCCAAAACCAATGTGCACCAAATGTCTTTCCACTAACCTAAAATGGATAGAAGTTGACGGCGAAGGAAAGCTGCTGAGTTATACAATCATCTACATTGCGCCAGAGCAGTTTCAGGATATGGCACCCTACATTGTAGGCATCGTAGAATTACGGAATGGTCTTCGTCTACCTGGAATGATTCGGGACGTGAAACTTGAGGACATCAAGGTTGGAATGAGCGTGAAAATTGATTTTGAAGCGTCAGTTTCATCCGAGTGGCCTGCATGGAGCCGATATTTCTTTAGACCCGTTTGATTGCATCTGAAGCGTATTATTCAAAACGGTAGAGAGGTAATCCTTTCGGGTCTGTTTTTGGTATGGTCATGGTGAATTGAGCTCCTTTGCCAGGTACACCCGTTTCTTTTATAGTCCAGCCGTACGCTTCACAGATTTTCTTTATTAGGTAGAGTCCATAGCCTGTGCCTTTGCCATATCCTTCAAGGAAAATTTTCTCTTTTTCGTTCTCAGGTATGCCAACGCCGTCATCCTCATAAACCAGTTTCAGTTGCGCCAGCTCTTCTTTGCAGTAAATTTTGATTTGGGTGACCTCTTCTCCATATTTTAGCGTGTTTTCAACCATGTTATAGAAGAGTTGTCGCAGCAGCGAATCAGCCATCACAGTTAATCCCGGGCATTCATTCACAACTTTTACTCTATCTAAGCCTGAAAACAGAATTACTGCTTCGTCGATATTTTTTTCCACATCAAGAAATGACAGTTCTTCTACGCCCAGCATCTCATAGTTTCTTGCATAATCAAAAATTTTCTCCATCTGATCAATTGCCGAGTCTATGCCACCCAAAAATTCTAGGGCATCAGGGTTGGCTGCCAGCTTCTGTTTAGCCAGATAAGCGTTGTTTGCGATAACAGCGAGCTTGTTTCGGGCATCATGTCGAGTCAACTTGCCGATAACGCCCAGCTTCTCATTTATTGCTACAAGCTCACTCATGATGCTACTTAACTTTTCTTCGGCTTCCTTGCGTTCAGTGATATCTCTTAGGTTACCTTGAATGCCAACAAAGTTGTTGTTGGAATCGCGGAGCATTTTCATTTTTAGTTCGCCCCAAAAGGTGGAGCCATCTTTGCGTACGTACTCGTATTGCTTAAGTGGAATTTCATAATCTGTGTCTTCCGCAGCTAAAGCAATTGTCTCCTTGAAGTCAGCTACTCCTCGCTCAAAAGATTCAGGTGTCATAAATTTGTCTGGCCTCAAGGTTAACAATTCTTCAGGAGAATAACCAGATATTTTTTCCACAGAAGAACTCGCATATGTGACATTTAAGTTCATGTCTTGAATGTATATAACATCGGTAGTGTTTTCGGTCAACAAACGATACTTTTTTTCAGACTCTTGAAGCGTTTTTTCCGCACGGCTAGCTTTCACGGCAGTTATTATGCCGTGTGCTAGCTCCCCGTACACTGTTTCAGGTTTTCCAGTTTTGTTGAAATATCTGCTGGCGCCAACGTTAAGGGCCTCAATTGCTATGTCTTCTCTGCCTTTTCCAGTGAACAGAATGAATGGGATATCGTTTTTGTTATCCCGCAGTTCTTTTAGGAATTCTAAGCCGTCTGTTTCAGGCATTAGATAATCCGAAACTATCGCATCATACGGTTTTTGCTCAAGTTTTTCTTCAGCTTCCTTGACAGAGAGGGCGGTTTCTATTTTAAAGGAACCATGAAGGTCTAGGATTTGTTTAGCGCTCTTCAAGAATCCTTCATCATCATCTAGCAGCAAAATGTGTATCAATGTTTCAGGGCTTATGCTGGCTTTTGTTTTCTTTTGGAGTTCACCCGATGACTTAGGCATATGCCGATTCACCGTCCTATTCGACTTCGAAGTTGAGCTTTAAAAATCTATCTAAGATTAAATGAATTGAGCTATAATAATTACGAAATGAGACTATAGATCAGTAATCTTGTTAATACGGATTCAGAACAGAAGAGCTAAACGCGACGAAACTAAACACCCACCTCAGCATCTGATGATGGTCTAGCTTTCACAGCTTCTTTTATCGCAGAAGCAAGTTCAGCATACAATGATTCAAGATTTCTATCTTTGCTGAAGCACCTGTCCACCCCAAGATTGAGCGCTTCATTCATTATTTCTTCTCTTTTTTCTCCTGTGACTAGAAAGAAGGGGACATCTTTCCCTTCGTCTCGTATTGCTGTAAAAAGTTCTAACCCCGTTTTGCCAAACATTTGGTAGTCAGAAATGATTGCGTCATACGCCTTTTTCCTAACTTTGTGTAACGCTTTCTTAACCGAATCCGCGCTTTCCACTAGAAACGAACCTTGGTTCTCCAGTGATCGCTTTGTGATTATCAGAAAATCTTCGTCGTCGTCCACATGCAAAACATGCACCAAAGTTTCTGTGGCTGGTTCTGAATCAGTTTCAATCATAGTACACTCAGGCGTCATAGTCAACTGAAAATGGGGCTTTAGGGTATAACACTTGTGAAAGACTAATCTAGACAAATAATAGTGTCAAAGCAGATTATTGCTATCAGTGAGCCTTTTGTTAAGTTGCATTATTAGAAGTGGTATTTCATTTGCTGAAGAGACTATGTAGTGAGCGCCCGCGTGAACCAAGGCATCCATGGACGAAAGCCCAGTTGTCACTCCTACAACAAGAACATTGAGGTGTTTAGCGCAGATTACGTCTCTGACGCTGTCTCCCACTAAGACAGCTTCTTGAGCCCTAACTTTCAATGCCTTCAAGACAGCTTCCAAGTGGATGGGGTGAGGTTTCACAGCCGGAACGGCTTCTCGCATAATCACGGCATCGAAAAAGGCTTCAAGACCAAAGCGGTCAATAATATGTTTTGTTGCCTTCTCGCCGCTTATGGTGCATAAGGCAATCTTTAGGTTCATGCCTCTCAAGCTTTTGAGGGTTTCTGGCACACCAGGAAACATTTCTGTTGATCGTACAGCTTCCAACTCGAAGCTCTCTACAATAGAATGAACCGCATTTTTGATTTCTGCGAACTTTTGCGTGTTCGTTCCCATTGTTGTTATGTGCTTTTTCACTTTTACTAGCATGTCGAAAGCGGTTTCTTTCATGGAGAAGAGTGAAGAGGGAAAACCCTGTTCTGTGAGATATTGTATGACTTTTATTCTGCAGGCTTTAATGTCGAGCCTAAAGGGTACCAATGTTCCGTCAAGGTCAAATATCACTGCTTTGATCACGGTTTAATCAGCCTTTTTGTTTGTTCTGTACGTTTCTGTTAGCGGCGTAAAATTGCTTTTGGTTTCAGAAACCTCTTTTCTATTCATATTCTCTCGTCGTAAATGCTTTTTTGGCTAAAGCTGAGACAATATATGAGGTGGTTGGGATGAACACAAAAGTGATGGTTTTTGCCAGCGCTCTATGTATTGTGGGTTTAGCAATGTTTCTTCAGGGAACATCCCTGAGCGGTCAGGTGATGGACCCAGAGAATCTCATCTCAGGGACGTTTCTTGTTGTGGTAGGAATTTTTATTGGCTTAGCGGGTTTTCTTATGTTGATTTTGCAGATGTTTCAGCGCCAATCATTAAGCTACTGAAGCCTGAATGTAATGTCAGATTAGGCGAACTGCCGAAGCTTTGAAGGCTAGAAAGATTTCTGAGCCAACTGCTAGCTTCATTTCAATTAACGATTTCTTTGTTATTTGGATGCTGAACTTTTTTCCTGCGTCAACAGTTATTTTTGCTATTCCGCCTAGGTCTGTGATTCCAACAATTGTTCCTTTGAAAACGTTTCTTGCACTAGATTTCAGAGCTTTGGTTGAAAGGAGAATGTCTTCAGGTCTCACATGAACTGTAACTTTTCCAGTTTTGTTGAATGCTGCTTCAATGCTTAGTTGCTGATTAACTTCTATGATTGATGTGCCTTCTTTAGTGTGTTTAGATATTCCTGAGAAAACGTTTTCGAGGCGCGCAAAACTTTCTAGATGTTTGTTTGATTTCCCGAAAACATCCCTGCTTGTTCCAATCTGCTTAACGGTTCCGTCAATGAGCAATGCTACTCGTTGGCTGATGGCTTCTGCTTGGAACATATTGTGTGTTGCCAAGACTACTGTTGTTTTCTTCTCTTGGTTTACGCGTCGAATTGCTTCCTCAATTATTGAAACATTTTTGGGGTCAAGATTTACTGTTGGTTCATCTAAAAGCAATAGTTCTCGGTCTAATACTAATGCCCGTGCAAGGGACACTCTCTGCTGTTCTCCCCCGGACAGTTTTTTTGCTTGTCGCTTCTCGAACCCTTCAAGCCTTACAAGAGCCAGAGCCTCGCTTACTCTGTTGCTGATTTCTTCTTTGGAGAGCTCGTCTTTTATTTTTAGACCAAAGGCAACGTTATTGTAGACTGTTGTGTGGAAGAACACCGATTTTTGAAAGACTAAGGTGGTTTTCTGTCTGAGACTAGCTTGGTCGTTAGCTTCTATCTTGGTATTTGTGTAATATAGTTCTCCACGGGTTGGAGTGTCTAGACCTGCAATTATTCGTAGAAGTGTGGTTTTTCCTGACCCGCTTGGTCCCAATAATGCCATTATTTTTTCTCGTGGAATAATTAAATTTACGTTTTGAAGCGCGTTTGCCTCTCCGAAGGACTTCCACAGGTTACGTAATTCTATCAGTTCTGTCATTCTTTATCGCTTCCTCAGGTAGCTGATGGTTATGTTGAGGACGTAAACGATGCCCACAAGTATGACGCCTAAAGCGATACTTTGCGCTATCTCTGCTTTCCCTGTCTCCAAGGCTATGGCTGTTGTTAAAATCCGTGTTCTCTTGTAGAGGTTGCCTCCAACCATCATTGCGATGCCTAACTCGGCGAATGCCCTGTTGAAGCCTGCTAGAATAGCAAGTATCACGCCGCCAGAAGCTTCTCGGAGAATAGATAATGATGCTTGGATTTCTGTTGATCCCAGCGTCCTCGCTAAATCCCTGAGATCCATGTCGATAGCCTCAATGGCGCTTGTTATGAAGCTGATAAGTATGGGAGTTATTAGGACAGCCTGTCCAATGCTAATCAATAGGGGGGTGTGTAGCAGTCCGAAAAATCCTAACGGTCCAGCACGTGAAAATAGCAGATAAAATATCAGTCCAAGTACAACAGTGGGAATTCCAATAAAGGCGCTGAAGGAGCCCCGTATGAATTTTCTTCCTCTGAAGGTCTTCAACCCCAATACTGTAGCGATAGGTATGCTCCATAGGGTGGCTAGTACAACGGCTAACCCAGACACGTACAAAGATAGCCCAGTGATTCTGTAAACTTCTGGGTCAAGAGAAAAAATAAGTTGAAATGCTCTGATTACGCCATCTACTATGTTTGCTGTCACTTATGATTCGCTCATTTTAGTAATGGGTAAATCATAGCATTTAAGGACGCTACTGCATTTACGAAGGTTAGGTCGCCAGCGTTGTAGCGTTTATTTGTTGGGCATTCTGAGCCATCTATGAACGCGGCATCTTTGATCCACCCCGCTATTGGGGGGTCTGTGTTATGTTCAAGAAGATCAACTGCAGGATTAAAGAGAGCTTGACCGTAGTCGTCCACACCGAAGGTGGCAAATGTGTCTTGAGCGTCGTCGGAGACTAAGAAGTTTATGAATTTCATTACTGCCTCAAACTTCACATGGGACAAGCTGGCGTTTTGTGGATCGCACGCTATTGCACTGTAAACATTCAATGTTTCTTGTCCTGCTTCAACCTGAATAACCAAATCGATGACACCTTGAACATGGGTTTTCAGGTAAGTTCCCATGTCAGTTAATGTGTATCCCAGCTTCTCGTTTGCCATAGTCAATGTTTCAGTCATTCCCGCCCCTCGTTCTAGATACCAGTCTGTTTCTCTGAGTACTGTCGAGTCTTCACCTGCAGCAGTCCACAGTCGCTTCTCCATTCCGTGGGTGCCTGAGGTGTCGCCTCTGGAAACCCATATTGCTTCACCTGCTTCACCAGCTTCTTTTATTGCCTGCAAAGCTTCTAGTGGACCAAGTCCATTTATGCCGGCAGGGTCGTCTTCTGGACCAACAATAACGAAGAAGTTGTATGCAATGATTTTTCTGTTGACTCCGTAACCTTCTTCAAGAAAAGCTGCCTCTCGAGTGGCATCGTGAACAAGAATCATGTCTGCATCTCCATTTTTTGCTGTTTGTATTGCTAACCCTGTCCCTTGTGAAAGGAAGGCGACGTCTATGTTCGGGTATAATTCTTCGAAGTCAGCTTCAAAGACGTTTAGTACATCGGTTTGATAGAGACTGGTTGTTGTTGAAACTGTCAGAATTGTTTTTTCTCCTGGTGCAGTTAGTTGCCATGCAGCTACACCGACTGCTACTATAATAACTGCGATAAAGATGACTCCGATATATTTCTTCATACATTTCACCGTTATGCGTGACAGAACATAACACCTATATTTAACTTTATGGCTAAACTTTGTAGCAAGACACCCGACAGTGTTTTATATGCACAACGGCTATAATTTATGTTGAAGCCCATGCTCACAAACAACAAGCACAAGGTTCTGTGCAAACTCTGGCTTGAATATAAGGGACACCCGTTAATCGGAAAAGGCGGAGCAGAAATCCTGAGAACTATCAAGCAAGTAGAATCTATTTCTAAGGCAGCAAAACAGGCTGGAATGTCCTATCGGTACGTCTGGAACTACCTAGCAAAACTAGAGAAGACTTTGGGCGAACCTGTAGTGAGGACGTATAAGGGAGGAAGCAAAGGGGGCGGTGGAGCCGTTCTCATGGAGTTGGGAGAAACTCTGCTTGCGGAATATGCTAGAGCCGAATGCTACATGAGTGAGGTACTGGGCGACGATACAAGTTGGGAGGCTATTGGATTGAAAATAAGTGCACGAAATAAATTGAAGGGTACAGTCAAGAATGTTGAAAAGGGCATAATAACAGCCAAAGTCAAAATCGAAATAAACGCGCCTGCGGTAATAACGGCGATTATATCCAAAGAGGCTGTCGAAGAACTGGACGTAAAGCTTGGAGACAGCATAGAAGCCGTAATCAAGGCAACTGAAGTAATGGTTGCAAAAGAAAAATAGTACTTCTTGTTACTTGGATTCGTTAGTGTTTTTAGCGGAGCGGATACAAAAGCATCAACGCGCTCCCTCAAAAACAGCGGAAACGCCTTCATTTCTTGGCGGTAACGTTTTTACGCCTAACAGTTGTACCCTTCTAAAGCTAGGAGAAGATTGACGTGAAGGTTTTCAACGAGCAAGTTGTTTTTTCAACCAAGGACCCAATAGATTTGGTGGATTTAACTGGCAAAGTTCATGAGGTTGTGAGAAAGTCCGGAATTAAGAACGGGCTGATTCACGTGTTTGCTCCTCACGCAACCGGAGTACTCATACTAACTGAACATGAACCAAGCCTCGACAGAGACGTTAAGGACTTTCTGGAAAAAATAGTTCCTAAGCACGGCGGCTACAGGCACCCATCAAACGCCCACTCCCACCTCAGATCAATGCTGCTGCCTCCTGACAGAACATTGCCCATCATAGACGGCGAAGCAGTTTTTGGTACTTGGCAGTCCCTAGTCTTCGTGGAAACAGACGTCTACCCCAGACAAAGAACAATCATCATGCAAGCCATAGGCGAATAAACACGGATTGCTACTCTTTTTAAGAAAGCCCTACAGCATTCGCCGTTAAATTTCGAAGCTTATATACAAGCCAAAAACACAAAAAATTTGTTAGATGCTTGCCTTCAGAACACAGAATAAAACATGTTTGTCCCCCGTTTTTTCCCCTAAAAAATCGTGTTTTAACTCCATTTGACCTCCAAAAAGTTGCCCAGTTCTCATAATGTGGCAATTGTATAAAGAAACATCGTCAATGTGCGGGTAATGCATACTATTTAGGAGAGCGAAACCAAGCGAAAGCCCACAAAATATACACTTGCATTGAAAAATAGGGGCGGCTAAGAAATAATTTTGGTAATATTCTCGGTTTTCCACAAGATTTCTGCAGTTTTACCTGTAAATTGGACCAGAAAAGGACTTGGTAAACAACGAAAAACGCCGAATGCATCTGTTAGTGTTATATAGTCAAATGCAGAAAAAGGGTAATTGATGCTACGTCAACAGGAGCCGAAAGACGTAAGTTTGCGTGCTTTCTTTAGCCCCAAGGATAAAGTGCTTGCCGCATTCAGTATCTTCGGTGCATTAACATTACTTTTCGCAGTCATCACAAACGAGCTACTCTATTTCATTTCACTATTCACATTCATGGTATTAGGCTATGAACTGAATACAAGATTTCCTAGTTGGCGCCTGAGCACGATCTATCTGTTTCTTTTCAGAATCCTTTGTTTCATTGTCTATCTTGGTATAATCGCCTATACGATCTATTTCTATTTCTTCAGTTTGGGAACTCTTCCTTTCTATCTCCACTTACTAGCAGTGTATGCTTTTGTAAGATTGGCCTTGCCTAGAATCAAGAGATTCGTTCATCAACACAAAACTAGAGACTTGGCTCACCCATCAGCAGGCCAAATTCCGTAGTAGATGTCAAAACCTGCTTGCTGAACAAACAGAATTGCAGCAAAACACTCAAAGAAGCCCAGTTTCGTCCATTTTCGCCCATTATCTCAGTTCGCCTGTTGCCAAAGAAACATCGAAACAGTCTGCATCTGCAATCATATTAGGAGCCTAATAGAGGTACATTGTTGAAAACAGTATTTTTTCAGTTTTTCCGCGCAACAAAAACTCGTTGTCTCCACAGAACTTTGCCCAAATATGCCCGTTGCTGGCTTTTTAGGTTCAAAAATGAGTCTGCCAACGCAACAAAAGTTTATGTTGATATAAGCTTCGAAGACAATCGTATCTTTTGTGCCATCTTATTTTGTGTGGAGTTCGACTATGTCGCCGTCTTCAAGGGCAAATGTTCCGCCGACTCTTTGTGGACTAAACTTGAGCCTTTTTCCCCACACTTTAGCAAAAGAGAACTGTTCATAGAAGTCGGTGTGAATCCGCTTCGCCAAATCAAAAACAGTAGAGCCTTTCCTGATAGTGAATGGTCGCTTGGAAGCATCCTTCTTGTTCGGCTCCTTTGTGTATACCCGAATAATGTCCAGCATACCAAACATTTCAGCCCCAAGCTCTTCTATGCCTGCCTTTGTTTCACAGGATGCAGCAACAATCTTCAGTTCATCCCCCACAGCCTTCTTCAGGTGCTCCAACCTTTCAGCTGCAAGCGGATGGTCTGCCTTGTTGGCTAAAATTATGGCTGGACGATACACTTTTCCCTCAAAAATTGCCTCCTCAACATCATCAAGGGTAGCTTCGCCCCGAATCTTTATCGTGGCATCCCGTATTCCATAGCTTTTAAGAAGTCGCGTCAAATCCTTAACCGAACAATCAACAAGCTTCCCCAAAACAATAAACTTCAACTTGGCGCCCATATGCTTCTTCTCAATTTCAATACGAGCCTTAGGCTTCCTAGTAAGAATCTTCGACTTCTCCAACTCTTTACTAATAAGAGAAAACTGCTCAACAGGATCCTTCGACAAATCAACCATCAAAACAAGACCATCAGCGTTCCTGGCAGAAGTCAAAGTCTGAAGCCCCCAAGCACCCCCCTCTGAGGAACCCTCCATAAGGGCTGGCGTCTCAACCATCTGCAGCTGCAAGTCCTGATAATTGAACATACCCGGCGTCGACTCTGTTGTGGTGTATGGATAGCCTAAGATCGCCACTTTCGCGTTAGTTAGAGTGGACAGGAGGCTGCTACGGCCAACGTTGGTTGGTCCCAAAAGGACGATTTGGGCGTCTCCCTCTTTTTCTACAAAGTCTCTGGGTCCTGTTGATACGCCTGTTCGTTTCTGTTTTTTGTCTTCAATCTCCTGTTTTAGCTGCGAAATCTTCCTTTTGACTTGAGCTCTGAGGTTTTCTGTGCCCTTGTGCTTAGGAAACATGCTCATGAACTCTTGAAGTTTCTTGATTTTTTCCTCAGGATTCCTAGCCAAAGACGCTTCACGGTATTTCTGTTTGGCTTCTGCAGGAAGATTAGCAGGCATACTACACTCATCTAATAGTAACTCAGAACAGAGAAGATATTATCTTTTCGAAAACACGCTTCGAGTCAGTGACCTGAGTCCAAAAATCAGCTAATTAAAAAGTAACCGAAATCAACGCTTTATCTGAAAAATTACCATTTACTAATTAAGGTGCAACAGAAATGGCTGAATCACACATTTTTGACCCAAAACACATAGCGGTCTTGGAGTCAGAGGACAGAAAGAACTGGCAGGACCCCCAAGAAATAATTGAACTACTAGGGCTGAAGTCATCTTATGTGGTTGCTGACTTGGGCTGCGGAACAGGCTACTTCACGGTTCCAATCGCCCGCAAAGTAAGGAAGGTCTACGGCATCGATATCCAAAAAGAAATGTTAGCGTTTCTTGAGCAGAAGATTCAACAGCAAAAAATCGGAAACATTGAAATTTTGCTTTCAAAAGAAAACGAAATACCCCTTCAAAACAAGAGCGTGGACTTGCTGTTGTCAGTGAATGCTCTTCATGAGTTCCGCGGCAAGGAGGCGATTATCAATGAGATGCGAAGGGTACTCAAAGCAGATGGGCAGATAGCTATTGTCGATTTCAGGAAAGAGGATACGGGCTTTGGGCCCCCATTATCCGTTAGAGTCTCGAAGGAACAGGCTAAGCTCCTCTTCAAGAAAAGGGGCTTATCAGCACTGAAGACACGTGACCTCAAGTTTCACTATTTGATAGTTTTCGGAAAAACTGAGCCCTGAAAGGGAGCTCGTTGATGCTTTTGTATCCGCCTCAAAGAGAACTATTACTTTTGTGGGAAGTCTTTTGCGGCGTCACCACACTTTTTTCTTGATTTTTCTGGAGGTTAAGAGCTAGAAAGGGCGCTGTTTTGGGCTTTAATCCTGACGATTGCGTATTGTGTAGTGTATGAAGTAGGCAAAACTAGCCACTTTTGGTAGTTGTAGGGAGTATTTCTGGACAAGCTGGTGAGGTTAGTGAAAGCAGTATTACCTAATTAGAACTACTCACCAAAGCAATCTTTGGATTCACAAGAATGAAAAAAGACGATTCGTCAGTTGCCAAAATGGGCTCTCATTGTGGTGCAGCAGACAAAGTTAACAGTTCCTGTCAACTGTTAATATTAAATACGGGGGCTTTCATAAGTTCACCTGAGCG
The DNA here is from genome assembly GCA_964510635.1 of uncultured Candidatus Bathyarchaeia archaeon. Taxonomy (GTDB): domain Archaea; phylum Thermoproteota; class Bathyarchaeia; order Bathyarchaeales; family Bathyarchaeaceae; genus Bathyarchaeum. Next base: position 14,973 of record CAZEBS010000002.1, on the reverse strand, counting down.
GCAAACAACGATGGATGACCTGACTTTACCCGAAGTCGAAACAGTGAGAAAAAGAATAGAAGTAGCTACCAAAAAAGAGGCAAAGTTCTGCTTAATGGCGGCCTATCTTTTCTGTGCCAGGGCATCAGAAATCGTCGGAGCCACAAACAGTTACGATGTGGCACACAACCAAACGGTGGCACGAGGACCAACAGGACAGGACGTCAAACTTGAAACCTTCGAGCTCGGAGATATCAAAACAGAAGCCGCAATCTTCACAGTCAGAACCGCAAAGCGTGATGGAAAAATACGGAAGATTGCATTGCCCCTTGAAAAAAATTATGAACCATGGACAGAGCCCCTCTACAACTATTACCGTGAACGTGGAAGCGACAAGGTGTTCCCTTTCACCCGACAGAAAGCTTGGGAGTACGCCCAAGAAACATTTTCAGGACTAAAATATCCTATAGAAAAATACAGCCAATATGATCCGGAAGAACCCAAGCCTAAACCCGTTAGGGCTCACATGAAACCCTTCAGAACACATGCCCTACGTCACTTACGAGCGACAGAATTAATCGAGACTTTCGGATTCACAGGATTCGACCTTTCAGTTTACGGCGGCTGGACCCTACGTAGCATGGTCGGCGTCGGCTCTGCTATGTCAAGATATGCCCACTTGGACTGGAGAAGATACTTCCCCAAATTGCTGAAAAAAAGGTTTTAAATTATTCAGAAAAAACACATTTTCAGCATCATTTTCCTGAAGCTACTCTCGCATCGGCGTTTCGGACTCTAAAACATCCAAAAGAAGCCCAAATTGGGGTTTAAATCGACATTTTGAGGCTGAAGCAATATACCTAACAGTTTCATCAAACTGTTAGATGGCAAACCTGCAACTAACACCACACAACACAAAGACGAGAATGCCCACTCAAGCTCCAACGAAAAGACAGCAGTTCAGCTCATCCACGTTATCTGTATGGGAATTGTGAAATGTTCCAGAGCCAACAATAAACACTCACACTTTTTGCACAAAAAAGGTAGGCTTTTTTCCACAAAACATGCAAGGTGTTTCTATTAGCCCAAGAGCAACTAACATCAGAAGCAGCTAGAAACCCGCTTACCGAACTAAAATGGGAAGTGCGTGGATACAGTTTCATCAACGAGCACGCTCGTTAAACAGTTGTACCATAACGCTTTCAAACATTTTTTGTTATCTAACTCTAAACAGACTCTTTGGAAACGAAAAAGGGAGAAGGCGCAAAAATGAAAGAGAGAGCTATTGTGGCTTCGGATTTATGCCGACATTTCGCGATCGATGAAGTGATTGTTGAAGCTATACAAAACTTGGATCTCACTGTTGAAGAAGGCGAGTTCATCTCAATCCATGGACCCTCCGGTGCAGGAAAGTCAACGCTCCTGAATCTAATTGGAGCCCTAGATAAGCCGACAAGCGGAAAAATTGTTGTCTTCGATCATGACCTCGGAACATATGACGAGGATTTTTTGGCTACCTTTCGCTCTGCATACATAGGCTTCGTTTTTCAATCCTACAACCTCATCTCAACACTAACTGCCCTTGAGAACATCGCATTTGTCATAGAGTTAGCTGGCTGGCGAAGAGAAAGAATCAAACGCCGTTCCGAAACCCTGCTTAAACTTGTTGGCCTAGATAATCGAGGTAACCACTTTCCTGCCCAGCTCAGCGGAGGCGAACGCCAAAGGGTAGCCTTTGCGCGAGCCTTAGCCAACGATCCGCCTCTTCTCCTTGCAGACGAGCCTACTGGAAACTTGGACACAAAAACAGGTCTAGAGATAATCAGCATTCTTGAGAAAATCAAAGATGAAGGAAAGACCGTTATCGTAGCGACCCATGACGAAAAACTGCTGAAGCTGGCAAACCGTTCCTTACTTCTGAAGGACGGGAGGCTCACAGAATAAATGAGTGAAATCTCCTTTCCAGTCAAAGATTTGGCGAGAAGAAAAACTCAGACAGTGTTAACTATTGTAGGTTTAACTCTGGTTACAGCTGCGACAATTTTTCTTGTTATTTTCGGAGCCAACTTAGGATTCGAAATCTTCCATTTTGCGAGAGGGGGACGATTAACTAGCGGATTCACAAACATACTCTCTCAAGTCATTCTCACAATCAGCATTCTAAACATCATAACAGGTCCAATAATTACCTCCTTTCTGGTCCGTCTTACAATGTCTGAACGGATGCGAGACATCGGAGTTATGAAGGCGTCAGGATGCCTAAGCGGCTCCATTTTCGCCTATTTCATCACGGAATTGTCTCTCTTACTCTTCTTCAGCACATTAACTGGAATAGTTCTTGGAATTGCAACATTTTATGTTGCTACAGCGCTATTGAACGCCGTAGGCTTCTCAATTTCCCAAACTCTCAACCTAGAAATAATCATCATTATCTCACTGATTCTCCTCATTTTCTCCCACGTTTTCGGAGCTTCACCCATACGTCAAGCATCCAAAGCAAAACCAGCAGAAGCAATGTCCCCAATCTATAAGCTCAAAACAACAGCTGGATTAGGAAAGAAGCTCCCTTCAATACTCGGTTTGCCCTTCAAGCTGGCTTTCCGAAATTTGCTACGCAGAAAAGCTGTGACCACTCAAACAATAATCTGCCTAACTGTGGTTCTAACCTTAACTACCGTAACGATTGCCGGAGGAACAATAGCAAACCAGACCACAGTAAGCTACGTTGAGCGCGCAGTCGGCAGAAACACTGTTCTTGTAGCTCATCCAGCCCTAGCAGATCGCTATGTTAATCTTCTTTCACGGTTCTTTGGAGAAAAAGAGATAATGCAACTTGATTATCTTGATCAAGAGTTACGTATTTCCGAATCTCTTGTAAGCAAATTGGCTAATATTCAGGGAGTTAACGGAGCTGATGCCCGTTTAATTTTAGAGAGCCCTGTGCAGGAAGTTCCTGGAATTGTTACTGATCCTGTTTCGCAAACAGAGGCCGTAATTATTGGCGGTAGCCGCTCTGGGGAAGCATTGATTTTGGGCATAGAACCTGAAAAGATTGTTAATGATTGGCTGATTTTTGGAAGAAAAGTTGGGGAAATCGAACAAGGAGGCAGCATGATCGGTGACTCGTTAGCTGTGAACTTGTTTACAGACTCTTTGAAACAAAAAATCAAGGTTTTTGAAAACTCACGACCCTATGACATAGTTGGGGTGTGTGTTGACCCTTTAAACAACGGAAAGGTAGTCTATTTGCCCCTAGAAACGTTATACAAAGCCATCGGAGAAGCAGGCTACAACATTGTTCTTCTCCAAATTGAGTCATCAGAAAAGCATGAGATTCTTTCCCAAATCAAAAACGAGACTTCAGCTGAGAAATTGAAGGTTGTGGAGCTTAACACGATTCTGGATAAACATGTGAGCTATCTAAGCAATATCTGGTCTTTGGTTATGCTTCTGCCCTTCTTCTCTCTGGCAACCGCTTCAATCGCTCTTCTCAGCTACCTGATGCTCTCCATTTCAAGTCAACAACACGAATTTGGCATCATGAGAGCCTTGGGAGCTAAACCAAGAACAATAATCAAAATCGTTTTCTCCCAAGCCCTCCTAATAATCCTCGTAAGTGGAGCAATCGGAATTTCCGCTGGATTATTCATAACTTTCGAATTTCTGATTCACGACCCCGTTATCTCTCAATCCTCCCAGATTTCATTGTCAGTATTACTGCTCACCATTTTGGGGCTTCTTTGCGTATCTAGTTTATATCCTGCCCTGAAGGCAGTAAAGAAAACAGTTGTTCAAGCAATCTCCGAAATTTAACTAGATTGATGCAAAATTATTTAGGCAGAAAAAGCGTAGTAATTAACGCCATCAGGGGGATTTTGGTATTGCCTGAAAAACCTGCAGGCTACATTCTTTGCTATCGAACGGGGGCAAGCAATCAGGGCACAAGAGAATGCATCCTCAAGTTTCCAGAAATCAAAACCATTAATGAAGCAGCCCAACTTGTAGGCAGGAAAGTCGCGTGGCCAATTGACGAACATAAAATCAAAGGAAAAATTGTTGCCTTACATGGAAAAAAGGGTCTAGTAAGAAGCCGCTTCAGAAAAGGAATCCCAGGAAAAGCACTACTCTCACCTATTGACGTAATCGGATAGTTTAGGTCCCAACACAGTCTTGAAATGAGCCAATTCGCCAACATGCCCCTGAAACTCATCCAAAAAATTTTGAAGCTGCAGAATAGGAACAACAGGAACTTTACCGTAGAATTTTACAGGCCCCGGAAACAGCGATAAAATCGCAGGAAAAAGAGTTGCCTCTTTCCAATCAGTTAACCCTATTTCTCTTTGGATGCTCTGGAGATTCTTGGCTAAAGCTTCTGTTCTCTGGGCCTGTGCCGCAGCAACCCGTATTATTGCTGAATTTCCCCAACCACGCCGCCAACGTTTACAATCTACGCAAACAATAATTGGTTCACTATACGCTATGACATCGATTTCCCATCTTCTTCCTGATGCTTTGAAACGGAATCGGCGTTTGACAGCGAAATTGTTTTTTTCAAAGGCTGTAGCTGCAAAATTTTCAAACTCTTTCCATTCAAGAACCTTGCAGACTCTTTCAATATCCGTTCCATGGTTGATGGCGTGAATGGCAAGTTTGACTCGCTGGTTCGAAGTTAGTTCGATTAGTTCGTTTTCATATTCGACGAGTCCAATTTCACGAAGCTCTCTCAAAACATTGTTGGCGACTTGAACTGGAACATTTGCGTCCATGGCAACAGCTTCTTCAGTAACGGGACCGCCGTTTGTATGGTTCAGTACGACGATTATGACGTCAGTTTTTGTGGTCATTTGCTTTCTTGTTCCGATAATTTTAGACAAATAAATCTTCTTTTGGAGGGCGTATCAGCATGGTTGCCTTTGCAGTTTCAGATTTGGGGTAATTATACCCGCGAATTATTGCTACAGGGATGCCTTCGTTTGTTTGCCCGATGACCAGTTCAGCGGCTGAGGCTAACTCGTCAGCGATTGCGGTTCTCTTAACTCTGATTGTGTAACCGAAAAGGTCTTTTTCGCCTCTTCGATCGCGTATTGGCTCAAACCCGGAAGTGCCTATGGCTATGTTGATTTCACCCTGTCGAAGAGGACGCCCGTGAGTGTCCGAAATAATGACGGCAACATCCTTACCCGTTATTTGCATTACCTTCTTTCGTATTGTCTGGGCTGACCTATTAGCATCTTCAGGCAGAAGCGCTACGTTATTCTCTCCCGAAACGTTAGAAACATCAACTCCCGAGTTGGCACATATCAAACCCTGTTTAGACTCAGTGATGAGCTTTCCTTCACGCATTCGGACAATACTTCTGGATTCTCTGAGAATAACCTCCACAAGCCTTGGATCTTTGCCTGTTCTTTTAGCAACAGACTTGGCGAACTCTGAAGGCGTTACCGCTTCAAGGTTTACAACAGCTCCTTCTGCTCGAGAAACTATAACGTGAGTGACTACGACGACATCACTGTTCTGAACGGGAGTTCCCTGCTTTTCTGCAGCTTGACAAATCAATGATGCTAGGTCATCGCCTTCTTTCACGATAGGCAAGCCAGTTACTGGCAAGATTTCGATTCTGTCCAACGCCAACTCCTCTTTTATTGGATTTAACATTGAGGGTTTAATATTCTTCGCTTCTTGACAAACGGGCACAAATCACAAAACTGCTTATTAAACAAATACACTAACTGATTTTAAACACATATAACATGAAAACAAATCGAAAAAAGCTGACAACAGTTGACTGTTGCCCCACATGAGCCCAAACAAGTTAAAAATCAATAATTACATTTATGCTATAGCACATATTCATGTTAAAACCATTCCCTTGAACAGACATCAAATATAAGTAACTGTCACCATGGAAAGAACCCGCTCTAAACCATTTCTTCTTGCAGCATTTAATCGTATGACAAAAGGGCAGTTCACCATCTAGCTGGACTACTTTTCTACTTTCTAGCTTTCGTCGGTATTCGTTCCAATCCTAATCAATTTCATGGCCAAGTTGGCAAGAAATAGACACTCTGTGCCGTAAAAATGCTAAAGTCTCAATACACGACATAGAGAATTTGAAATTAAAACGTAAAATTTGTTCGATTCGTCAGCTTTCGCGGCAATCAATAAAAAAGATTTCTGAAACACAATGACTTCAAACGCTTTTTAGCTCAAAACTCAAACAGTAAAGTCTCTTTCTGGTGAAAAAGAGTTATCTATTGGCTGTAAAGCCGTTGCAAGAGCTAAAATTTGAGGGATTGTAGAATTTCGGAGAAACAAAAACAGCTAGAAAGGGCATTTCGCATGCAGGTACATTACATCAGGAAACTGGGCGTTTAGTTAGTATATACGGTTCGGAAACAATCGACAGAATTTGATTCCGACAGTATGGCTTTTAGAGGGTATTTATGTTTTTAGGATTAAACCGAAGGACTCAGTAGGGTTTTTTAGGATTTGAGTTCTGTGAGGGTGTAGTTTATGATTTCGTCGGCGATGCACTTTTTTGTTACAGATTGGAGTCCTTTCCATCCTGGTTGGCTGTTGAGTTCTATGAGTAGGGGTCCGTTTGGTCCTTCTATAAGGTCTGCGCCTGTTACTTTGCAGCCTATGACTTTTGCTGCTTTGATAGCGAGGCTTTCTAGTTCTTTGGAGAGTTTGAGGGGCAAAGGTTTTGCGCCGCGGCTTACGTTGGTTTTCCAGTTTGTTGACTTTCTGTGCATGGCTGCGACTACTTGGTTGCCTATGACGAAAGCGCGGATGTCGGTCCCTCCGTGGTTTATGAATTCTTGGAGGTAGAGGACGCCGTGGTGGAAGGTTATGGTTCTGAAGACTCTTGCAGCGACATCTGGGTCTGTGATTCTGGTGGCGCCTATTCCTCTTGATCCGAAGAGGGGCTTTAATATGACGTCTCCGCCGAGTTCGTGGAAGCATTTGAGGGCTTCGTCAGGTGATTCTGTGACGGCTGTGCGGGGAACAGGTAATCCGTTTTCTTGGAAAAGGGTGAGGGAACAGTATTTGTCTACTGCCTGTTCGATGGCTAGTGGCGGATTAATTATAAGGAGTCCTGCCCGTTCTAGTTTACGCAGGAAATTCATTCTGAAGAAGATTTCTTCTATGGTGCCTTGTCCGATGGGGCGGGTGATTAGGGCGTCCAACTCTTTGAGAATGTCAATTTCGTTTACTGAAGCTTCAGGAGCATAGTTTACGCGTCCGATTATTGGCAGGTGATTGAAGCAGATGGGGGTTATGTTTTGTTTTTTTATTGCTTTTCGGAGTTGTGTGGTGCACCATCCGTTTTCGTCTCTGGTCATTATTCCCATTTTCAAGGGCATTCCCTTCATGCATCAAAGATTGTTCTGACAGATTAAAGTAATGCCCCCACAAAATGTGCTGCGCAGTTTTTTCAGAAAAAATACTGTTTTCAACAATGTACCTCTATTAGGCTCCTAATATGATTGTAAACGCAATTATGGTAGTCGGGTATATTGAAAAACTTTTTTTGAATGATTGTTATTAATTGAATTCAATTTGGAGCTGTTCGCGGTTGAAGTTAATCTACATTATTATTGATGGATTGGGCGACCGCCCCATACCAGAATTGGATAACAAAACCCCTCTTGAGGCTGCGGAAACACCGTACATGGATTCACTTGCCAAAAACGGGAAAACAGGATTAATGTACACAGTCGGCGAGGGCATAGCGCCCGAAAGTGATGTGGCAGTAGTCTCCATTCTTGGTTATGACCCGTTCAAGCATCATGTAAGTAGAGGTGCCCTCGAATCCATTGGAGCAGGACTAAACATGCGAAATGGGGACTTGGCACTAAGGTGCAACTTTGCAACGTTGGCGCCTGACAACAACTCTATTGTTGACAGAAGGGCTGGAAGAAACCTGACACAGGAAGAAGCTGATGAGTTAGCTCAAGCAGTTAACGAGGAGGTGCAACTGGAGACATATCCGACGAGTTTGCAGATCAAGAGCACCTCAACCTATCGGGCAGCTTTGATAATAAGAAGTGAAGAAACCGATCTTTCGGGCAACATAAGCAACACTGACCCCGCCTACAAACGAATCAACAGTGTAGGTGTGGCAGATCTAGACGCTGAGATGGTACTACAGACGTGTAATCCTTTTGACAATACTATGGAGGCAAAGATTTCAGCAGACCTGGTTAACGAATTCACAACAAAGGCTACAACAGTTCTGGATCAACATAAAGTAAACAGTAGACGCGTCGAAGAGGGAAAACTGAAGGCAAATCTCGTCCTCAGCAGAGACGCGGGCAGCATGGTACCAAAGTTCACGTTCCTCAACGAACTCTATGGTCTAAACTTTGTCTGCTTAGCTGACATGAACGTTGAACGTGGAATATCGCGGCTTGCAGGAATGGGCTTAGTTGATCTGCCTCTTCCATCCAAAAGCCTCAAAAACGACTGCAAACTCAGACTAAAAAAACTGTTTGAAGTCCTGCCCAATTACGACGGCTTCTACATTCACATCAAGGGTCCAGATGAACCGGGTCATGACGGCAACTTTGAATTGAAATCTCAACTTATCGCTACCATTGACAAACACTTTGTAGGACCTATGCTGGAACAAATTAATCTGGAAGACAGCATTGTCTGCATAACAGCTGACCATTCGACACCTTGTAAGCTGAATGCTCACAGTGACGATCCTGTGCCTCTTCTTATTGCAGGAAACAAGCTGCAGGCAGACAGGGTTCAAAGATTTTCGGAAAAAGAGTGTAAAATGGGCGAATTAGGTGTTCTCCTTAATGGAATTGAACTTATGCCAAAGCTGGTTAAGTATGTCAAAGAATAGAAGGCGGATTAGTGCCTTCTGAATCCTACGAATAAACCAGCAATGAAGCTAGCTACGAAAGGAACACTGGACACTAGAGCTACAAGCCCTAAGGGTGTGATAGCACTTATGACGTTTGATATGTTTGTGGCTATTGCATCGAAATTCAAGTCGAGATTGCCCGTGTATGCTAAGATTATCACGAAGAAAGCGATAAGTCCGATGGTTAAGGATTTGCCTGAGAGACTCTTGACAAAGTGTCCTGCAAAGTAGCCAGAGACCCCGCCTATGATAAGCATGAAAATCATTGGGGGTAACAGATTTTCCATTTTCCTTCTTCACCTCTCATGTTTTGACAGATAAATTATGGTTCCACACTTTTTGCAGTGACAGAAATTGCATTCAAGACCTGAATGCCCTGAAGCCATTTCCTCCTTGCAGTTGGGACACCACAACTTCTATCTCCAACTTCTTCGTATTGATGCGATTTATTAATAGCAATTATGAATTCTGGGTACATATTTTGTTTTCATAAGTGCTTTTTATACAAGCCGACAATGATGCATCGGCGTTCAGAATGAACAGGAAAATTCAAGAAATCCGACAGAAACTTGCAAAGCTTGAAAAAGAAGCAGACGAGCTGAAAAGGCTCAAATCTGATTATCAGTACGCTAAGCAATTCCGTAGAATGCTTGTAAAACACGAAGTAGATTAGAGCAGGCTCTAAATCGGCGGTTTTTCTAGTTTCCGTTTCTGTAAAGGCATTTTTAGCCATTTTTCAAACTCTGAACATGGTGCTTCAATCTCAAAGAGCTGCCCTCTGCGAAACTCTAGAAAATTGTTTTCTATTCCCAAGAATTCAGCTGCTGTCAGGACTCTATGGCCAGTTTCTGTGGCAGCGTCAAATACTGGCTGGACATGACTTCTCCAACGTTCATCCCTGAGAGTGTGGTGCCCCAAAATGGTTGTTGGCACATTTTTAACTAGGCTCTTTAGGTTCTGAATCCCCATGTCTATGGACTCATCTTTCACTTTGAATCCGGCTAAGTATGTTGGAGGTCCCCCCAAAATGACTAGTTGAGGTTCTTCAGCCAAAATCTTGTTCAAAGTAGCATGGTGCATGGGTCCTTGAACATCAGATGCAAACACAACTTTTTCGTCTGCGTACTCAATTGATGCCATCACTACCCATCCCAGCTGCGAGTTTTCAATGCCGTGAAAAACAGGATCAGAAAACCGCAAAGTTGTTTCTCCGAACTTGAAAACTCTACCGTCGGCAGTCTCCAGTTTCTTTGCGTAGCCTCCTCCTGTTTTTTTGAACATCCATCCTCGACGTCTCTGGCTGGCGTTAACCATAGAACGGTAACTCTTGACAAGAACAACTTTTCCCTCGTAGATTTGTTTTGCCTCCTCCGCTGAAGACCAGTTCGTGAACCAATCCGTGTACGACGGAGTATGATGGTCAAAATGGTAGTGGCTTATAGTTATGACATCAACATTTTCTGCGGCTTCAGCTATTTTTTTGCGGCACTCTGCTAGGGCTTGGTACTCTCGAGGATGAGGAGGATACCCCATTCTCTTGGGAGCTAGGGATACGCCTGCATCTAGAAGAATCTTTGTGTCTGAGGTTTCAACATAGGTGCACATTGAGCGTACGCCGAAGCTTTCTTCAGCTAATGGGATAACCTTGATTTCTTTAAGCACTCCCAATCAACACGACCTTTAGGCTATATTTTTATGTTGGAGAGGCATTTAATGTTGTTTGGTGGGCGATGACGATTTTGACCCCACTGAAAAGTGATTGAGATCTTGAGAAAAGTGGACAGCTGAATGCCGACCGCTTTCAAGAATACGCGAGCCCACCTCCAAACACTCTCTTCTGCATTTACAGTCCGCATTTTTTGCCTGACCCGCCAGTTTTTTGTGCCTGCTTGACCTGTTTTAGGAGGTCTTGTTGCTGTCAACTTAAGTCATAAGAATCAAAGCACATGTGACCAGAATTATGTCAAAAATCGTAATATAAAGTTAAATGCTAAATATGGGTACAACATAGTAAACGGTGCTACAAAACGGTTGGGAATAGTATTGACAGAAGAAAAAATTAAGAACATTCTCACTGACGAGAAGCTTTCTGGTATCAAAGCTGTTCTGGAGAAGGACCATGCCATTGACTGCATTTTTCTTTTGAAGCTTGGGAATGGACGATGGAAGAATGCCAAAGCGTTTATGCGGGATTTGGGTCTGACACTCAGCGACGGAACGTTCAGATCTAGGATGATGGAGATGGAGCAGTTAGGGCTAGCTGAGAGTGTGCCGATTGATCCGCTAAAGAAGTATTATGTGATTACGGAGCTTGGTGAGAAGATAGCAGGACTTCTTTTGGGCCTGTTTGAAGAATTAGGGTAGTTTGTTAGGATTTCGTGGGTTTTCCACGGTTTCTATTTTGGTTTTTTAAATCTGTTGTATTAAGTCGTAAGATTTAAATCTGCTTACAGTATAGTTGTCATGTGAACTCATAAGGAGGGAAAGAAACAAAATGAGAAAACTCCTAAAGAGTAAAAAAGCTCTAAGCCCAGTTGTCGCAGCCATCATACTCATTGCAGTAACAGTCGCAGTATCCATCGCAGTAGCAGCCTGGATGGGCTCACTAACCATCGGATTCATGGAAACCAAAGAACTGACAGTCACACAAATGACCTTTGTTGAAGGCAACTCAACCGCAGGTACAATCACTGTCAGCTTGACTAACTCAGGAACAAGTGAAGTAACTGTTAGCTTGGTAAAAGTCAACGGTGCAACAATGACATCCGGAGGTAGCAGCGGAGATGCCGATTATTGGACAATCGATACTACACCAGTTCCAGCAGGCGATCCCGCCAGTGTTACAATAACCACCACAGTCGCAAATGGCAACAAATACGCTGTAACCCTATTCACATCTGACGGCACAATGGTAGGCTCGTACACGGACACAGCTTAGACTTTGAAAACAGAAACTTTCAACATGAGATTGAGGGGTAGGTTAGCCCTCCCTCTTTCACCATCATTGGAGGTGTAAATATGGTAGTTGAATTAAAAGAATATGAATCCGCAGTCGATATAGCAAAAGCAATGGACAGTGACATATCCAGGACTAAAAGCATCCTCGGGGAATACCTTCGCAGACTGGATTCAATAAGGAATCTAGCTGAAAGGTCAAAGAAGATTCGTGAGGTAGTCTTTAAGCTCGCTGGCAAAAAATCAGCCCAAAGTAGCCTTGGAGAAATAACAGTAGGCGACCTGAGCGTAATCCTAGACGCTAACCCATTCCACGAACTAACCGCCATTGAACAGGTCGTTCGCAGTCAACAGGACAGGCTCCTAGTGCTCCAAAAGGCACGTGAGGCACTTAACTGGGTTGACCAAATCGGCGACACTGAAGGACTCAAGTACTTGGTGCTGGAAAGCGACGGGGTTCCCGAAAGAATTCTGCTAAAGATCTCTTAGGTCTGGCAGGATGTGAACACCATGAACAGGGACCCCTACGCTATTGCCTTAAAGACAGCCATGACCGAGATCCAAAAAGCGTACCCTGACATCAACCACTCCTTCATTTTTACCCAAAACAGAAGCATAATCACTGGAGAACAAGAAAACGACGAAAACACAATGAACACTGTACTGGATTCTTTCGAAAACCTGAAAGAAAAAGCAAAGACCATCGGTGACATTAAGGGCTTTCACATAACCGGAAAAAAGGCTAATCTAGCGCTGTCAAAAATTAATGACATGTACCTTGTTCTGTCAATGACTAAAAACGCGGATAAAGCTCACATTTACGCAATAACAAAGGTAATAATCCCTACAATCCTAAAAACCATGGAGACCATCGAGTCTCCACACCTCCCATCACCTTCTTCCACCCAAAAGAAACTAGTCGTCGACACACTCACAGGATTCTTTGCTGGCGACTCCGTACAAATCGATACAGAGATACTAAACGAATGGACACAAAATAACGACCCCCGTGCCCGCGTGAAAGCTGCCATAACAGGAGAACCAGACATTCAAGAAGAAATCAGCCAAGTTCACATCGAAACCTTCGGCGGTAACGCTACGGTGTGTAAAGTGAAAGAGGTTGACGATCAGAGCGTGAAAGGAAAAAACATGATCAGGATACCAGAAAAGCTCGCCAAGAGCCTTGAAATCACCAAAGGAGACATGGTGATAGTCAAACCAGCAGTTTAAAGGAATGTTAATGCTCGTGAAGAACTCAAAAACAAACAACACTGAAAATGAGACTGAAAAACTACAGGAAAAGCTACAAGAAATCAAAGAACAGGAAGGAATCATTGGTTACATATTGAGAGGCTCAGAGTCAGCATCAATAGACCTGAAGGACCCAGCAAAAATAATTGACTACGCTGTTCTCTCTTCAACAACCTTTGACACAGCCGACAACATTACGGAAACGCTGCAAATGGGCGAAATCGACACAATCATTCTGGAAACTGAAGAAACGAAGCTACTTTCCATGAAAACCAATGACCATAACCTCAGCATATTCATGGAAAAAACTGTTGACCACGACAAGCTGTCCAAAAACCTGAAATAATCCTTTTTTTCAAAAAAATTTTTTCTTACCTCTTTTTTTCTTATCTTTCTAAGTTTACTTGATAGTTTTTAGGTTCAGCCCTCGGAATTGTTCATGAGTTGTCTTTCAGAGATAAATCTAAAAGCTTCAGGGTTGTAACTGGTCTCTAAGCTGTATCATGGTTGTTCATGTTAGTTTGACGTGATGTGGAGTTGAGGATTTGGGAAAGCTAAAGGGACTTCTGCAGTTAATTAGACCGTTGAACTGCTTGATGATGGGGTTTGCAGTGATTGTGGGGGCTTCTTTGGTTTCCGACCTTAGCTTTACGGTTAATCTCTTGTTAGGATTTGTGACGTCTTTTGCTTTGACTGCAGCTTCTATGCTGGTAAACGATTTCTATGACCGGGAAATCGATGCCATTAATGAGCCGAACCGTCCAATTCCAAGAGGTGACGTTAGCCCCAGAGAAGCACTTGTTTTTGCCATTGTTTTGAGCATAATTGGACTAGCGGCAGCCTTCCAGACTAATACAGAAAGCCTAATAGTGGCGGTGATAGCATGGATTATTTCCATTACATACATTACTGAAGGAAAAGGCACAGGGCTTCCTGGAAACTTGATGGTCAGCGCGACAGTGGTGATTCCTTTTATCTATGGAGGCTTAGCTGTAGGGCAACTTGAAACACCAACACTACTCTTTGTCTTAATCGTTTTTCTTTCAAACACAGGAAGAGAAATAACAAAAGGAATAGTAGACGTTGAAGGAGACCGCGCCCACAACATCAAAACCCTTGCAGTCCGCTTCGGGGAACGAACAGCAGCAGTGGCTGCAACAGTTTTCTCGGTCTTGGCAGTTTGTCTCAGCCCGCTACCATGGCTGTGGGACCTTGTTTCAGACTGGTTTCTTCCCCCAGTCATCTTAACTGACATCGGATTATTAGTGTCCGCTGTCCTACTTCTCAGGGACTACTCAAGAAAGAACGCTAAGAGAACAAAAAACTTGACCCTAATCTGGTTCATTACTGGACTTTTGGCTTTCATTTTAGGAAGACTGTGAAAAGGGCTTATCCAATTTTGCTTCCTGCAGCAATATCCTTTTCTGGAGCAACCAGAACGACGTTCTCTTCATCGTCTTCGGCGGCAAGTATCATACATTGAGATTCTATGCCCATGAGTTTTCTTCTCTCTAGATTCACCAGAAAAACAAACTTTTTTCCAACCAACTCTTCAGGCTTATAATATTGCAGCAGACCAGCAACTGCCTGTCTCTTCTCTGAGCCAAAATCAACAATAAGTTTGAGTAGATTTCTTGACTTCGGAACCTGCGTTGCCTCTTCAACTTTGCCGACACGGAAATCAAGTTTCATAAAATCGCTAAAAGGTATCTCCAACCAAGTCACCAACAGACTATCCCTTTAGAGTCTTCAAAAATTTAAAATTTAACCCTAAACCCAAATTGATATTTCAAAAATTTTTAAGGGGAAAAATTTTAGGTACAGTATTTTTCCACTAGTGCTTTTGTGTTTGTTACATTTAGTTGTTTGAACAGGAATTCGAATTGTGTTTCAACTTCAGTGGCAAT
>CAZEBS010000001.1:0-251295 GCA_964510635.1 uncultured Candidatus Bathyarchaeia archaeon | reverse complement strand
TTGTTTCTCCTTCTTCAGTAGAAAAAAAGGATCGGGAAGCGGATTTCCGCTGGTTTATTTAGATGCTGCTTCTTTAGCGAAGATATCGTAGACTCGTTGTGCTCGTTCGGCTATTGGTCCTGAACCTTCTACCACGCCTTTTTCGGTTACTTTGATTTTTTCCATGACCCAGATGAAGCCTTTGTCTTCGTAGAGTTTGATCATTGTTGGGAAGACTTTTTCGAGGCGTTCAGATAGTGCCTTCAGGTCGAAGGGTTTTTCTATGGTGAAGATTTCGGCGACTGTGCTGCCGTTCAGGAATATTTTGTGGGTTTGTGTTCCTTTTTCGTCTCTAGCGTCAGATAGTGAGAGGCTCAGGCTGTCAGGGTCTATGCCTGATAGGGTTCCGGTATATTTTTTTCCGTTAACTGTGATGACCATGACTGTTCTGTCAACGAGGGTTCCTATTTCTCCAAAGAACTTTCTTTTAGCTACTGACATCTATACACCTAGCCACTAAAAAGGAAACAGAACTTCTTATTACTTTCGACCAAAAACACAAAATTTACATCAAAAAAAGGAGATAGAAAGGCTTTTTCAGCCTCAACACACGAAGAGCCTACACGGTCTTCGGTTTCTTCGCAACTTCCTTGCTTTTAGCCTTCAACTCTGCATTCTCCTTCTGCAGCTCAGCAATAGTTGTTGCCATCGCAGTGAAAGTGTTGTTCATTTCCTTGAGTAAGTCGCCGTATGAAAGGTTAGCGTTACTGACGCGCGCATTCAAGACACTGATTTGCTGCTGAAGTTCAGGTGAAAACTGTGGAACTTGAGGTTTTAAAGTCATTCTACGTTGCCTCCGTTTGATTTCCTATCTCTGAAATGTTGCTTTTTTTCGATTCTGTCCACCAGATTTTTTTTGTTCACGTTTTTTCAACTCTTTAAGTTTGAGTTGCTATCAAACCGTGCGCACGTAGAGCAGATAGAATATTATTAACTATTTGTCTACAATCTCCATCCTCGGCTGTTCCTGTTACAGTAAGACTCGATATAGGGTACCATTGACCTCCAACAACTTTAGTGCCGCCGACTTTAACGCCGTCACAGTTAACATAACTGCCTGTGGTAATGTCGTCGTCAGTCGCAATGTCTTTTGCCCATAAATGCTGCTCAACTATTAGTCCAGCAGCTGTAGGTGTTTGAATGCGAACAGCATTACTACCGTCTGCATAAATCCTTACCAATGGGCTTTCGTTTAAATCGAAGGTTCCTGTTATATCCAAATCACCGTCAATCGAAATACTCCCATGAGCAGTTAAGTCGCCTAATGCCATGTTACCCCAGTTCCATATCCATCCTTCATCGTAAGTGCTAGTACGTATCTCCAACGTATCTTTGTTAGGAGCGCCATGTTGATTTCCCACTAGCCAGACGAAGGGATTGCTATCATATCCATCTGGTCCCCAGCCCACACCCCCTAAGAGGCTTACAACACCTTCCATACTGTCCAATCTTCCGCCTGCGATTATGTCCTTTCGCACAGCTAAAGCCTTGTTCCAGTACAGTACAGGTTCATAGTATCCATCAGATAAACGAGGACAAAACAGAAAAGCACTGTCTTCGTTGGATGCTGTTGGACTATAACTGAATTTGATGTATTGTGGAATTGAGTTCCAAGCAAACTCGTCAGGAGTAGCCCCATTCAACTTGTATAAGTGATCTGACAATTGTTGACGCGTTATAAGATGACTTGAGTTTGTAAAGTGTTCATGTTCACCAATATCTAATGTATCGTCTGTTTTTAGAATGTTAGCGTCACTACGGTAAAGGTTAACATCCGAACCTAATTCCATTAATTCTGATCGGGGGACTAATCTTATCCCTGAAGCTGTTGTTCCATCGCCTTTCAATAGACGAAATTCGGGTATACCATCTTGGGCACCTCTAAATGCTGCAACTATAGCAGGGTACCCAGAATCTGCCTTAGATTCAAGGAATAACCAAGACTCACTGTTTTGCCCCACTTCTGAATGATATATGTACGCATCATTAGACGATTGCAAGTAAACATATGATACATTTTCTCCAGCACCCACATACAAGTTTTTGTCGACGTGAAGATTATCATCAGTTTTTAGGCTGTTTGCGGCGGAACGGTAGAGAGTAACATCCTGACCGTTCCCGAAGTAAATATAGCCAGCGTCGGCAATGAACAGATTTCTCCACTCTGCAGACGTGTCGCCCAAGTCCCGAGAACCAGAGCCATCAGGACTAAGTCCTGAGGAAAAGACAAATGGTTGACCTGAGTTCTTGACGATGTTTCCGTCTCCGATGGTCAAACATCCGTAAGAGCCATTTCCAATTCTAAGACCAGGATTTGCAGTTGAAGCCACAACGAGTGCACTGTCTGTCTTTAAGATACTTTGTCCTCCACGATACAGGTTGACATCGCTCCACTCAATAGCTTTTGAGTCGTCGGCCATCATGAAGTCCTGATAACACTTGAGTTTACTAGCCCCCGCATCAGCCTCCCAATAAACAAGCGTGTTGGTGCCATCGTAGCTAGAGAAGTATGCCTCGTCATTATTTGGGGACCCCTTCTTGTAGATGCTAAAAGTGGGATTGCCTGAAACAGGACTATCAGCATTATCCAAAGCGATGTAAATGCTGTTGCTTGCGTCTCTATTAACTCCGACATTTATGCCACGGTTACCAACTTGAAGATAATCATCGGTTTTCAAGGTATTAGCTGCGCTTCGATAGAGATTGGTGTCTTCTGAGGTTCCAAAATGGATTTTTCCGGAGCCGACATAAATATTCTTGTAAGAGCTTGTACTTGACCCCAAGTTTAAACTGTCGTCCAAACAGGGAATTAAATGACCGTTCTTACTGTTGGAGTATGGTGTAGCTGTTCTTCCATCTTCAAATTTTGCACCTGAAAGCCAAAATGTTCCATTGTAAGCACCTATTGGATAAACATATATTGATTCTTGAGAGCCTGTTGGCATGAAAGATTCGGGAACTGTACCTGTTATTACACAACGTTTCCATTCAGAGGTAGATGCTTGACAGGGCATACCAGAATCTGCCCACGCAGACCACGTATACGAGTTAGTTTCTATAACCGAAGCATTTTGTTTTTTTGCATAGCCTTTGGGGTTAGTCCATTCTGAACCGCCGTTAGATAATCTTCCAGCAAACACATGATAGCCAGTTGCACCATCTACAGAATCCCAATTAACTTGTACAGTTTGATTTCCAGAAGTTGTAGCTATTTCATAGTACTCTGATGCTATTGTTTGTCCTATATCATTAACTGCACTAACAACTATTCTGTACGTGTCTACTGGAAGAGAACCTCCAGACTGAAGACTTGCAGATGGCGTGTTAGGTCTGGTTATTGCTTTTGGCACAGTGAAGGTGTTGCCAAATAAACCATAACTACCGGTAACGCTAACGCCATAAGTTGCTGCTACAGAAGATCGGATATAGATACTGCCAGTGTAGTATTTTCCAGAATGAAAGAAGGGTAGTCCGTAAAATCGTGGAGTTAAAACGTAACTGTCCCACGTGTTTTGCTGGTCAGCAACCATGTACACTGAACTTGACCAAATAGTTTATGGTCAGTTGTGAACCCATGAGAAGTTCCACCACCAAAACCCCAACCTGAATCATCTTCAGGTGCAGAATTAGGGATATAATTTTCTACAGTCCAGAAATCTTGAATCGGTTTAGCATCGCCAATACTTAATTCTTTAGTTCCTGAGCGAAAAACCGGAACATCATCGAAATTCAATATGTTGTTAACAGTCAGGTTGTCAAATTCGCCGTCTGCCATGCTTTCACCTCCAAACATAGAGTGCTTCAAGGGTTCCAGTTGTTTCTGTTTTAAGGGCAACATCAAGCATGTTTATGTCATGTTGTAGCTCTCCACTGTTTTGTGGCAACTGGACGATTTCATCAACAGAGCCTTTACCCCATTTATGATTCGTCCATAGTGCCTTCCGATAGATTTCTTCTTTTTGACGATTCATTTTAGATCCGATAAATCTCAGTGACTAGGGCATATATCTAGAAATTAGCATATCTGATGTATGTAGCGTTGATGTCTGAAAGACCAAAAATTGAGATTACAGGGTTACAAGCGTCAGTAGTCTTTTTTCATTAGTTTCTTCATTAGCTGCTGTTTGCTCTCTGACGTAACGGTTATCCTGTTTTTTGTTTTGACGTAGCTTTTCTTGTTTACGAAGATGATTGTTTCTGGCTCCAAATCTACCTGAAGGTCTACGTTGGGTCCGACCACGCTTTGGGGACCAATCTTTACTCCGGGTTCGAGGCAGACGTTGATTCCTGTTTTGCAGTTGTCTCCTATTATGGCGCCCAGCTTGTTTGTGCCTGAATCCACCCGCTTGTCACCTACCCAAACTTGGACATTCTTCTCGTCGAAACGGAAGTTGGCAGTTATTGTTCCTGCGCCAAATAGGCAGTTGTCTGAGATTATGGAGTCGCCGACATAGTTTGTGTGGAACCAGCAGTCATCACCCACAAGAGAATGCTTGACTTCTGATGAATAGCCAACAACACAGCCCCTTCCTAACGAAGTGTAGTCGCGGACTAAACTGTTGTTTCCAACAACACAGTTTTCGCCGATGTAGCAGGGTCCATTAATGCAGGCGTTCGCGAACACTTTTGCTCCTTTGTCTATCCAGACGTTGCCCTCAACTGATGCTTGCTCAGAAATCGTCACATCCTCCTCGATTGTCTGCTTAGTTAGTTTTTTGTCCATGAGGTGCTTGCTTATTGTGAAGAGGTCCCATGGATACTTGTATCCTGCAAAGAATCGGTCATAGCTTACGGCTTTGACAACGTTCCTGTCTTTAATGAACTGCAGAATCGCATCCTCATACTGGTGATCAGAAACAGGAATCTTCTTGTAGTAATCAAAAATCTGTTTGGTTAAAATGTAGACGCCAACAACAGCCAAGTTGCTTGGTTCCTTGCCCTTCGGAGGCTTTTCAACAAAATCAGTTACCTTCTCGTCCTCAACTTGGATTATTCCAAACTTCCATGTTTCCGTTACAGGCTTGCAGGAGAGAACTATCTCAGCGTCCCCTTCACGGAACTGTTTGTTCATCTGTTTTATCAGGGAAGCTTCGAAGACATCATCGGCATTGACGACAAAAAAGTTGTCTTCTGCCAGCTTCTCCGCGGTTTTGAGGGCATCTGCCATGCCCAAAGACTGTTTCTGGAGAGTGTATTCGATGTTGACTCCGAGTTCGCTACCGTCTTTCAGGTAATCTTTGATCTGGTCTCCCTGGTGACCCACCACAACCACGTAGTCCTTTAGGCCCGCTTCTTTCAGCGTGTCGATGACGTGATGAATTAGGGGTTTTCCGAGAAGCTTGAACATAGGTTTAGGTCTGTTTACTGCGAGGGGAAAAACCCTTTTTCCTTCTCCTCCGGCAAGGAGTATTGTTTGCAATTAATCACCCTTTCATTGCTTTGTTTAATTCTGTTACTGCAAAGTAGTAAAGCTTCTGCAGTTTCTCTTTTGTTTTAGCTTCTGCAGAGATTCTTACAACAGGTTCAGTGTTGGAGGCTCTTAGGATTACCCAGCCGTCCTCGTCTATCAACTTCACTCCGTCAATGTCAAGGGTTTTCAGTCCAAACCGTTTGAATTGACTTCGAACATTTTCTATGACAGCAAACTTTTGGCTGTCAGGAACCTCAAAATTCTTTTCGTACACTGACGGATACTGGGGCAAAGCGGCAACAATCTCTGAAAGCATCTCATCAGTTTTTGACAGAATCTCAGCCACTTTCATGCTCGCGAAGACGCCGTCATCCATGCCGTAGACGTCGGCGAAGTAGAAGTGGCTGCTCTTTTCTCCGCCCAGTACTGCCTGTTCGCTAATCATCTTGTCCATTATGAAGGTGTGACCAACCCGCTCAACCAACGGGATTCCACCAAGTTCCTTCACGTACTCTTCAACTGCCATGGAGCAACTTAGTTCGTAAACCACTTTTCCGCCTGGATGCTTCTGGAGGGCGTCTTTGGCGAAAATCAGCAACGTCAGGTCTCCGGGAATCAGTTTGCCCTTTTCGTCAATGAAGACTGCTCTGTCGCCGTCCCCGTCGTATCCTACTCCAAAATCTGCCTTTTGCCGAACCACTTCCTTCATTAATTCTCCCAAGGTCTCTTCTTTTGGCACAGGCAAGTGGGCAGGAAAAGTGCCGTCCGGCTCCTGATTTAAGGTTATGATTTCACAACCTAATCTTTTGAAGAGGGCTGGAGCTACAAGTCCGCAGGTGCCGTTTGCTGTGTCGGCTACAATCTTAAGCTTTCTTCCAAGTTCTATTTTGCTGTGAACAAAATCTTGATACTCTCCGATTATGCCTTCATGAGTGGCTGCTTTTCCATGTTTTTCACCTAGATTTTTAGGGTCAACGGCCTTCGCATAATCTCGGACGGTTTGCATGTCCTTGCCGTAGATGCTGCCCTTTTGTCCCCTGAAGGCCTTGAATCCGTTCCATTGAGGCGGATTATGGGACGCAGTAACCATTATTCCAGCGGCCTTCTTGAGACGGCTTGCGGCAAAATAGAGTAGAGGCGTCGGAACCACGCCCACGTCAGTTACATCACAGCTGGAAACAAGTCCAGAGATGAGGGCGTCTCGCAGTTTCTCTCCGCTGATTCTGACGTCTCTGCCGACCACAACACTTTTGCCTTCTATGAACTTGGCGAAGGCTGCGCCTATGCGGGTAGCAACTTCTTCTGTTAGATCTTCGCCGAAGATTCCTCTTATGTCGTAGGCTCTGAATATGTGATCAAAATCGGGTTTTCCGGAAGCGGTCAAAATTTTTCTACCTCTCAAACTATTTTGGCTGTCAACTCACTTAAATTATAATCGATGTTCTGATCTGCATAACAGATTAACATGTTTTGTCGTCTGGTTCTTCGTAGGTTTTGTGTATAACATCTTTCACTTTCTTGGTGATTTTTGGTCCCAAACCATGAACGTCCCTTGACCACTGGTCCACATTCACTAGGGCATTCAATGGGCACTGGTAAGAGTTCAGCAGCGACACAGCCTTTTCTCTGCCAATGTTCGGGAGACTAGCCATAAAAAAGATTTGAGCATCAGCCAAGGTATCATGCTTTTTCACTGGATGCACAACAGCAGACCGTTTCTCAACAAGTTGCTCCTGTTTTGCAGCTGTGTACAGAAAATCTACGGTTTCTTTGTAGCTGTTTGTGTGCATGAGATTGATTCCCTGTTTTGCTAGAGCGAACATGGCTCCCCACACTGAGGCGGGCTGAATTTTGCTGTATTTGTAGACGATGGGCAGGTAGCCTTCAATTAGAACGAAGGGCTTCTCGTAGCATTCTTTTAGGGTGGATAGCTGATCGAAGAGGTATCTTCGGGTTAGGGTGTAAACGAAGTCGCTGACGGTTTTTCTTTCAAAGGCGCAGTGGCTTGAGATAACGTAGTCGCCCTTCTCGAGGTATTGTATGCTGATGTCTGCGCCCAGCTCCGTCAGTCCCTTGACTATTTTCGGCGCGCTTTTTGCCTCGCGGCTATCTATGATGATTGTTGGTTGATCTCCTTTTCTTTTGTCTCTGAGAAAAGGAATAAGGGTTTCAGATCCAGACATACAGTTTCTCCATCTATCATTTAATTAAGAAAGAGGTAATAAATAGTGAGGGGTTCAGCGCATTGAATGAACGGAACTATGCTTTTCTTGGGCTAGTAGCACCCTTGATTGCTATTCTTTTCATAGCTGTGTCCATTGCTTTGTCGCCATGGTTCAACTGGGGAACAGACGCTTTGAGTGATCTTGGGCACTCGGGTAACAGTGTGGTGGCGCCGTTATTCAATTTTGGTTTGCTACTGTCTGGGTTTCTCATCATTGTTTTTGCGGTCAAAAGCTTCAGGACCCATGCTAAATATACAAGCTACTTTTTGACGTTAGTTGGGTTGGCTCTTCAGTTGGTTGCCACCTTCGATGAGGTCTACAAGCCACTTCATTTTCAGGTTTCGGTGCTGTTTTTTGCGGCGCTGGGATTTGTGTCCATCAGCTATTTTATAGAAAAAAGGTCGATTTTAGCCGTTGCCGCCTTAATCGTTGGCGCTGTTTCATGGATACTTTATGGGCTGGAAATATACAGTTCAGGGATTGCAGTGCCTGAGACAATATCTTCTATGGCTACGGTAACATGGGTTATGCTGGCCGCGCTCAAGATTTATCTCAACAAAACGAAATGAGCCATGTTTTCAGACTTTGCGGGGTAATGTCAGATTGAGATACCCGAGAATTGATGAAAAAGCAGTTTTGGTATATATCAAAATCTGGAATATGCTGTAAGATGGAACAAATGTAGCACAGGGGAAGAGGCAAATACAGGGGGTAGGCGGTTATGTTAACCGCTGTGGGGCTTTCAAGGCGCAGTTGTCGCCGTTGACAGGTATCTTGTTTAGTCCGATGCTGCTGAGTCTGCGGCAGATTTGATTTAGAGATTGTTCGGTGCCGTTCAGCAGGTTGCCGCCTTCTGGAGTTAGAGCATATACTTTTCGTGGTCTGTCACTTTTTAGGTTCCATTCGCTCTTGATGTAGCCTTTCTCTTCTAGAACTCCCAGAAGGGGGTATATCGTGCTTGGGCCAAAGTATACGCCAAAGTTTCGGCGGATGCTTGTGATGATGCTGTAGCCGTGCATTGGTTCTACCTTTAGGAATTGAAGAATTACGAGGTCTAGTAGGCCTCTCATGAGTTTGATTTGGACTTCTCTTAGTTTTTGTTTCATTTCATTTTCCTCTTTTTTGTTTTTTTGTTCTACAGTTCTCCCGTTTTACACAGATACAATATGTCCTTTTTCTGACATATTACATATTTTACAGTATACTGAACACGATATAAAGGTTCTTACGACCGCATAACATACCAAAGCATATTCAAGCATACCAAAAACAGCTAAAAACAGCCAAAAACATGGGCAATTTAAATAAACAAAACCGCCCAACTATGAAACAGGAAGATTGGGAACGGAAAAAGTTGACCAAAGACCCACAGAAATTAATTGTTCAACGCATAACCAGAAATTTCCTTGATATCCTAATTTTGAGGCTCATCCAAAAAGAGCCAATGTGGGGATACAAGATCATAAAGAAAACAGAGAAACTCTTTGGAATAAAACTTAGACACGGTGCCCTCTACCCCCTCCTCAACAGCCTTGAAAAAAAGAAGTATGTCAAAAGCACCAAAATCACCAAGGCCGGACGCGTACGAAAAGTATACGAAATCACTCAAAACGGAACACAACTTGTAGATGCATACCGCAACTTCCTGAAGCAGCAACTGGAAGGACTGGACATCAAAGAGGACTAAACATGAACGAAAACAACAATCAAGAAGAAATTACCGGACAACTAGTAGAACTTCTTCGCGAACGAGGAAAAGAAGGACTGGAACTAGCCAGAAAAACGGCGTTAGAAGAAAAAGTAGAATTGAAAGAAGCCCGCGAAGCCCTCGAATACTTCATGAACGAGTATTGGCACGATTACACCAGTTCTGGCGTGCTTTCTCTGATTTGTGAAGCCGTAGGCGGCGACCACAAAATTACAACTCCTGTTGCAGTCCCCCTTACGTTGATAAGTGGAGCCATCGACATACATGACGATATCATAGACCAATCAGAAATCAAAGGCGACCGCCAAACAGTATACGGAAAATTCGGCAAAGAAATAGCGCTACTCGTTGGAGATGCCTTACTGTTCAAAGGCTTCACCAGTTTATTTGACGCCATCGAGAAAGGGGTTCCAGCTGAAAAAGTTGCTGCCATAGCCAACATCACCAACAAAATGTTTTTTGAACTTGGAAACGCCGAAGCCCTTGAACTTAAGTTCAGAGGACGAATAGACGTTACTCCAGAGGAATATCTTCAGGTTGCGAGAAAGAAAGGAGCAGACCTCGAAGCATATGCACGCATCAGTGCCATACTGGGTGACGCTTCAGAAGAAGAAATTGATGCCCTTGGAGAATACGGAAGGCTTCTGGGCACGATCATAATACTGCGAGACGACATGATCGACATGCTGGACCCAGAAGAAACAATCCACCGAATACAAAAAGAGCACATCAACATCGCAATACTCTACGCACTGCAAAATCCCGAAATGAAGCAAAAACTCAAAGCAATCATGAAGGAACCAATCACACCTGAAAACGCTAAAAAACTCGCCATCCTTGTCGATGAGGCTGGAGGATTCACTAACATAAATGATTACATGAACAATTTAGCTAGCTCTGCTTATGTAGAAGTAGAAAAAGTTAAGTGTAGTAAAAACCACTTAACATTACTTATTCGTGGAATGCTTTTGCCTGATTGGCGAGAGTATTTAACCCCAGCGAATTCGGATAGGTAGTTTTGTGTCCATTTTGATCACTTGTATATGTGTTGTACATATATCAGTATATAAGATTTGTTCTACACATCTACACAAAACAACAATATTTATCCAAAATCATGTTTCAACGTTCTAAATTCTTAATTGAGGGGTATTCTTTAGAATAATGTGAGCAGTGTACAGAATGTTTCAGAAGATTCTAGGAGACTCCAGTGTAGATAAGCGAGGCTTTTTACTAGTCTTCGGACTGCTCTTCAACGTTTTCACATGGTACTTCTTTCTAGGGTCTTTGTTAGACCAAATCATCGAGAGTAACGCAATAAATGGGGCAGTCGTTTGGGTCACATTTTATTTATCAATCATAGTGTTCAGCCTAATTGGCGCAGTTTTGTCGAAAAGACTCAGGGGATTCAAGTTTTTTTATTATTGGACAGCTTTGGGTGCAATTGCAACACTGCTACCTGCTTTGATGAGCAATATTACCGTAATGCCTCTGTTGGTAATCTCTGCTCTCATGGGTGCTTCATTTGGTTTAGGCATGCCTTCATGTTTAGCGCTTTTCGCCGAAACCACAAAAGTTGAGAACAGGGGACGAGTTGGCGGAATAATTTTTCTCATTACCACACTAGCTGGTCCTTTACTTGGAGAGGCACTGGCTGGATTGAGTTTAGTGATACAATCCATAATTTATGCAATATGGAGAGGAGCCGGACTTGGTGTTTACTTCTTAAATCCCAAAAAACAGGACTCTCCGAAAGGAGTTGAGCCTTCTTTTGTTTCCATTCTACGTGAAAGATCGTTTCTTCTCTTCTTTGTCGCTTGGTTGATGTTCACTCTAATAGACCGATTTGAAGTGAACATTATCGAATATTTTCTAACAGAAACATATGATGGAATGGTTGACATGATGTATATTATTGAACCGATAGTTGCAGCATTTTTCATATTGATTTCAGGGTTCATGTGTGACTTGATTGGTCGGAAGAAAATTATTCTTTCTGGTTTCGTTTCGTTGGGTGTTGCATACGCAATAATTGGTTTTCTCACTGAATCACTGGGAGAAATTTCTTGGTATCTATACTTTGTTGTTGATGGTGCAGCTTGGGGAATTTTCTATATCACATTTGTTTTGATTATATGGGGCGACTTAGCCCAATCAGGTTCTCGAGGAAAGTATTATGCATTAGGAAGTATTCCATTCTTTCTGAGCGAAATCATACCACACTTCGTCACAGACACGTTTATTCGATCAATCAACGAGTATTACGCTATATTTTCGTTAGCCAGCTTCTTCATTTTTGGAGCCATTATGCCTTTGGTGTTTGCTCCTGAGACTTTGCCTGAAAAGAAGATGGAACTTAGGCGACTTAGAAGCTTTGCTGAAGAAGCACAGAAAGCTAAAGACAAGTACGAAAGAAAAATAGGAAAATAAAAAAAATTAGAATTTTTCGACTTTTGCGGCTAACTCTTCCAGAGTCTCCGTGAAGGGATGATCTGGTCTTTCTTCAGTGAAGATGAAATCTCCTGCTGCTCGAAGCACCTCACAGAAGCATGGAATCGTAGCTAACACCGGAAGAGTGTGAATGTTCTTGATGTACTTGTTGAATTTCTTCTGTTCTTTCTCGGATGAGAGATATTCTGCAATCACTTTGTTGACAAGGATTCCTGTCTTCTTCTCGAAGAGGTCGTAGAGTTCACTGGTCATCCGCTGACTTCCATTAATGTCAGAGGCATCCAAGCTGGTTACCACCAAGACAACATCTGCAGTAACAATGGCGTTGATGGAAGAATACTGAAGTCCAGGACTGGTGTCACAAATGATGTAGTCAAGATCCAGATCGTTAAGAAGCGAAGACCTAAGAGACAGCAGCCTACCCAGAGCCTTCATTTCCCACTTCCGGTCCTTCGCGGTCATATCCCTGATTGCTTCAGTAGAAGGATTTGCCAGAGCAACAAACAATTTGCCGCCGTTACCATGATCGTTGGTCGCATCAACTAGGACTTTGTCGATTTCACAGATGCCGTTCAGGTAATCGTTTAGCCAGTAGTCTAAATTCTGTTTTTTGAATATGGCATGAAGGCTCGGCGCACGAAAGTCCAGATCCATCAGACAAACTTTTTTGCCCATTCTTGCGTATATAGCTGCTAAATTAACTGAAAGCGAAGTTTTTCCGGTTCCGCCCTTATATGAGTGAACGGCTATAATTTTTCCCATTTGATATCACCCCTCTTTATCCACGTAGAAGTAAGCCTTGCGGCCTTTCCTTTCTTTTTTCATGTATCCCATTACCACTAGCTGGTTCAGATAACCACTTTCTACTGCTCTTGCACGCTTTGTCTGTTCAGCGACCTCATCGGCTGTTGCTTCTTCAAGTTTGCATAGGGTAACCGCTGTTTTCCTTAGATGATCAGGTAGAGACAACAACGTCATTACGTCAAGTGCTTCAGGCAGGTTCTCTGGAAGCTCATGGTGACCGTGTTTCTGGATTTCGATCATTACATCAATTTTCTCATTTAGCAGTTCAAGATTCTCCCGAATTTTTTCTAACAGTTGTGTTGATTTTGCCTCAAGCTTTCTGTATACTGCCATAGTTGTGGTCCTCAGGGTTTTTAGTATGTATATTAGTGTAGCACACATATTTATTAAATCTTACGATACATTAGTTCATATTCTCGATTTAAAATGATCACCAACCAGAAACAAGAACAAAAAACTGACTAACTAAACAGACAAAAAAAGAAAAACAAGTGAAACAAAAAAAGGCGTTACTAATAGAGAGATGCAGGCAGTCTAGCCTGACCCTCTTCGATAACAGGAAGCATAACCTTCAGTTCTCTGAAGTATTTGAGAACCTTTAATCCCTTTTCAGAGACGGCGTAAACTATCCTTTTCTTGCCCACAGTTTTTTCTTCAACAAGCTCCTGCTCAATAAGAAAGTCCAGATATTCCTTAAGGACGCTGCAGTTCACGTTAGCCTTGTACATGATGTGTGTTAGCTTAAGTGGGCCACGATGAGCCAGAACCTTGAGGATGTCAATATACATCTCGAGTTTTGATCTTCGCATGTTAACGCCTCTTTTTTTACTCTTTACCAATTTTCTATATATCATTTATGGATTTGAAGTATGTTTTTTGAACGTTTATGTTTACTACAGAGTTGCTTTCGATTGGATCTTCTGGAAGACCACTAGTCGATTCTGAAGGGCCGTAACCATGTCGTCTGCTAGGATGTATTGAAGTTCAGGAGAGAGAGCACTGATTTCGCTGGTGAAAGCTTCCAACATCATTTTCTGGAGTTTCTTACGGTTTTCTGGTGAGATCGATTTTTTCATCACACTTTTCTCCTATTTGATATTGGCTTAATGGTGACTGTTGGTATTTAACTAACTTATGAACCAAAAATATGAACCCAGAATACACGTTTTACACACACCGTTTCTTGTGGCATATAATAGAGAGGTATTGGTTGAGTTACAGTTCTTTTCGGTGTTTAACAAAGAAGGAGCGAACCGATTCTGCCAAATCATATGTTTCCACTTCTTCGAAGGGAACCCATCTGGCGTCTGTCACATCGCTGGTAGGCTCAAGTTTTCCATGTTTTGGTCGGACAAGAAACTGTAACAAAACATAATGGTAGCGTAGACGTCCATCCCCGTCCAATGTCAGAATGTCGTAGGCGTCCATTGGCGTGTCTTCAACAAACTCCACATCTAATCCGCACTCCTCCCTTGTTTCCCGTATGACAGCGTCTCTGACAGCTTCCCCCAGCTCTACTGCTCCGCCAGGAAAACTCCACTTGCCCAACGCAGGCTCAGCACCCCGCTTCACGAGAACAAGCCTGCCACAGTCCACAATAACTGCACCAACTCCGACAACAGGCTGCAATGGATACTCACGCCTCATCCATAAACCTCCAATACTGTCCAGCGTCCACACCAAAATAATAGTCTAACGCAAAACCCACAAACCAGCACCATAGTAGGAACCTAATAGCAGCAGATTGTTGAAAACAAACTTTTTTCTGAAAAATCTACTGGCTCTGGTTTTTCCGTATTTGCTGTTCTGCAACTTCCACGTAGGTTTCGTCAATCTCAAAGCCGATGTAGTCGACACCCAACCTCAAGCAGGCAACGGCGGTGTTGCCGATTCCCATGAAAGGGTCCAAAACCAGCTTGGTTTTTTCTAGTCCATGAAGCTTGATGCACATCATTGGCAGTTTAGGCGGAAACGTGGAAGGATGCGGTCTCTGCTTTTCTCGGGAGCAGATTGTTTCATAGGGAATAAACCATGTGTCCCCTCGGTCTCTTAGGTCCCGAATCGCCTGTTTCCACCTTCCAATGTTGCTTTTGTCCTGGTATGGCACACCTATCGCCAGTTTGTCAACGTCAACTTTGCCACTTTTGGTGAACTGAAAAACATACTCATGACATTTGTTTATGAAACGTTCACTGTTGACAGGCTTAAAGTGCCCCACTGCAATATCTCCCTTAATGTTCGGGTAATTGCCAACATCCTCCTGAGGTATTGCAATCGACTTTATCCAGTGAATAACGTTCTGCAACACGAAATGCTTCCTGAACCTGAAGGCCACCTCCCAAGCAACCCATGGGTCCTTAGGCGTATATCCAATGTTCAGAAAAAATGAGCCGGCAACACTGAGAACACGCCTGCATTCTTTCGCTACATTCTCCATCCAGTCGAGATACCGCACTCTAGAAACACTGTCATCATAGGAGCTGTACTTTATTCCCAGATTGTATGGCGGAGAAGTCACAATCACATCCACTTCCCCATCCTCAAGGAACCTCTTCATCCCCTCAAGGCAATCCATAACAATTATCCTGTTCTTTTCGCAACTCACCAAACTTACGTCATCCTACCAACAATAAACCAATCATATTAGGAGCCTAATAATACTTCATTGTTGAAAAACAGCTTTTTTCAGAAAAACACGCAACGACACAAGCACAACCCTTGAAGCTCAGAGAATGATGATTGGTGGGGCCGCCCGGATTTGAACCGGAGTCCCGAGAGTCCAAGTCTCAGAGCCTGGACCAAGCTAGCCGACGGCCCCGCTCTCTGCCAAAACAGAGACGACCAGATTCTTTAATCTAGTAAGCTTATGATGAACAGCAATTTCTTAATATGTCTATCTGCTGATGACGGCGCCTCAGTAAACCAGAAACATAACTGGGCGAGAAAAAGTTAATCTTGTCAAGAGATCTTGACTTGAAATGGTCTGATTTTTTTGTTAGTCAAATTTCCTTTACAAAAACGCTTTTAGGCAAAAAAGAACGAGAGGTATCTGCCTTTGGGGTGAATGAGATGAGCGAAAAACAAGTTAGTGACAGAAAACTTGCCGGCGCACTAGTGCTCTGCATAATTTTGGCAACAAGCGTAGTGGCAGTAATTGCATTCTACAGCTCAATTTTGAACACCAAACAAAACACAATCAATTCATTGAATGTTACCGTAACCGACAAAGACGAGCAGATAGCCTTGTTAAATTCTACAAAAGCGGACTTGCAAGACCAAATCACCAACATGACTTCCGAGATTCACGGTTATCAAACCCAAATCAGCAACCTCACTAACATAATTGAACTTAGAAAAACAGAAGATTGGATTGACGATTACTTTGACAACGTGACTGCAGGCACATACATGTCTTGGAATAGAACAATAGAGTATGCAGGCTACCTCAAATTTGACAAATTTGGCGGAGGCGCAACAACACAAACCGGAGAAATCTATGCCCAGGTAATATGGACCTCAAACAATGGCGTGTTTTATGAACAAAGAAAGGTTTTAGGAAAAGACCAACCTTACAGATTCCCAGTTCTACCCACCTCAAACTTGGAAGTAAGGGTTGGCTGTGATGACCCAGAAAACGGAACAGCAAACATAACCGTAGCCGTATCCTACGTCTACTAAACTTCACAGTTTACAGTCCAAAATAAGAAAGGGAATGTGGTGGGGCCGGCCGGAGTTGAACCGACGACCTTTACCCGAAACAGATCATTTTCTGCCTCTACGGGTTTCTCCTCGCTCCAGAATCTCGTCATCCCAGAGACTGGTCAGCAAACCCTTGCTTATTTCTGGAGCCCTTAACGGCTTGCACCGTTTGCCGGTACGACTGTCGTCATCCCTTTCTAGCGCCCATCGAAAGATAGAGCGTGGCTAGACTACGGCCCCACATCCAACAACAGTTTACAGGTTTCCAATATATACATTTCCTGAATAACAAGCGAAACATTAAAGAACTAAAAGTGTTGTTGGTAGGTAGGTTGCCGGCCATAGGGTGTGGGACCCACCTGATCCCATTCCGAACTCAGAAGTTAAACCACGCTCCGTTCCTGGTGCTAGTGTGGTCTTCGGCCACGTGAACCCAAGAAAGCTGGCAATCACTTAACATTCTTTTTTTACAAACACACTCAACAGGCTACCTTATTTGCCAACAAACTGAAACAAAGCTGAGACCACAATATTCTCGCCTATTCAACTGGACACCTTGAGTTGCTGTTTGCTTAATCATCAGCTTAACATGACAGAAAACATTTCTTGGAAATACTCAAAATTTATTACATACCTCTTGCTTTTTGAGGAAGAGTGGATTACATGCTTCCCCAAATGGCAAGTTTATTCGGTGGCGGAGACAATATCGTCTCATTAATCTTTCAGCTAGTATTCACTGGTATCTTCGTTGTCTTCATGTTTTACGGTCAGCGCGTACAGATGATGGTGATGCTCAGAGAAGTTGAAACCCATCTGCGTCGCCTCAAGTTCATGAGAGACGACGGGCGAAAAGTAGCCATGGAGACGATTAAGCAGGTAGGGAAACCTGTAGGAGATCCTGCTGACCGAGTTGACCAATTTATGGAATATGTTGCCATAACTCCTCAGACTATGGACCCGAATGGCATAGTCTGGAAGCTGGAGCATATTCTTGATGTTAGGGATGACCGCTTCAAAGATGAAGTTAAACTCATGGCACCTGAAGCTGATGAGACACAACTAAACAATCTAGAGAACACATTGGAGGCGGCGATGGCACTACACATGATCTACAAGGTTATCCGACACTTCTATCTCTTGGGCAAAAAAACCTTAAGCCTCTACGTAATCATGCAAATTCAGATGGTTCTGCCCCTCATCATGCAACAGGCAGAAGCCTACGCCCAAGCACTAAGAGCCTTCTCAGTCGGTCAACCCATCGGCGACGGCGCTGGACCACTAGTTGCCGCCAAACTGATGCAAGGATATGAAACAAAAGAAGTGGCTAAGGACATGGTTGCAGCTGAAGTGCCCATAGAAGGTCGAACAGCCTATGTCTTGAAGGCTAAAGGTCCAGGAGGAAACGTGGGCAAGCCTGGGGACGGCATAAGAAACGTCATAAAAGAAAAGAAAGGAAAGATTTCTACAATTATCATGATTGACGCGGCGCTGAAACTTGAAGGAGAAAAACCAGGAGAAATAGCTGAAGGAGTAGGCGCAGCAATCGGCGGACCAGGAGTCGAACAGTTCAAAATAGAGGATGCAGTACTCAAAGACAAGATTCCTCTAAATGCAATCATCGTCAAGCAGGACCTTGGGGACGCTGTTTCGCCAATGCGTAAAGAGATTTTTGATGCAGTTGACCCTGTAATCGAGAGGATAAAGCGCCTGATTTTGGAAAGAACCAAGAAGGGCGATAACGTGATAATAGCGGGAATCGGGAATACAATAGGAATTGGACAGTAGGTGAAGAAGGTGACTGATAAAGTTGAGCCAGTTAGAAGGATTTCTCCGTTTCTTCTTGTGATAGTACTCATAGTGTTCATTCTGTCATTGAGTGCCCTCTTTATGGCAGTGCAGTCCATTGTGGACCAAACTGATATACTCAATTCATATTCATTCTTGGCTATAGGATTCTTTGGACTAGCCATATCAGCATACATGCTTCTGCAGACACGAAGAAGACCCACTCACATGAGCCTTGAGTTGCCACGAGTGCTAACCACCCTAGAGTGCCCAAAATGTGACTTCAAGAGCATCAGAGACTTTCAGAGAGAAGACTACATCTACAAAGAGACAGGACCTTGCCAGAAATGCGACGAAAACATGAAAATAACTGCCATCTACCGCGAGGCTAAGAAAAAGAAATAAGCTAACCAGCTAGGTTAGCACTTCACACCCATCTTTTACTATCAATATTGTGTATTCTGCTTGTGCCACAGGCTTTCTGCTTGCTTCAACAAAAACAGGGTAGCCCATCACAGATTTTGACGAAAGAAGTTCATGGAATGCGCTTTTGTAGCTGCTGTGGGACGCGAACTTGTTTAGCCACCGTTCAGTGAAGGGCAGGGTCAAGAAATTGGTTTTGATATATTTTAGAATCTTTTTGGCGTAGGGGTTCTTTAGGGACTTGTGTTTTTGGTAACGAAAGATGTAGGCTTCTGGCAAGTTGTCAACTCTGCCCGCCGCATTCGAGAGCGTTACGAAGGGTTCAACTCCGTAGATTTCGCCCTCCTTTATTCTGGAAGTGGACAGGTTGAAAGCGTTGGGCAGGGACTTTCCTGCGTGTATTATGTAGCGCCTGATGAGGTGCCCTGTCAGGTTTGAAATAGGCTTGAATCCACGGACCTTGATTGTCTTTTGGATTGTTGAACCAAAACGTGTCATTGATAGTCCGGGTCGAAGAATTTCCACAGCTTTTTCCAGAGCCTCTTCTGCCGTGTTAACCATGTCAACGTATTCTTGGTCAAAGCAGACGGTCGTTGCCGTGTCAGCAATGTGGCCGTCAACGTGAACGCCGATATCCACTTTCACTAGGGCTTTTTCGGGTACTGTCTGTTTGTCGTCTGGGGGCGACGTGTAATGTGCGGCAATCTCGTTAACAGAAACATTGCATGGAAAAGCTGGCTTGCCTCCCTTTTCTCGTGTCATGCCTTCTACTTTTTCGCAGATGTCAATGATGGGCATTCCTTCTTTGACTGTTTTCCGAATCTCTTCGCGGATTTCTCTTGCGATTTTGCAGGCTTGCTTCTGCTTTTCCAATTCTTCTTCAGGGACTGCCATACTCGTGCACAAACTTCATTAAAACATCTGGAGAGTTAAAAGAGTTAAGGATACATAGTTCATGTTATGACCTATGTTTTTCTTTCGAAAACCTTTAAACAGATAAACTCTACGGTTTAGCAAAGGTGGAACAAAAGTTGACCGCGTCAGATGACAAGAAGTCAGTGCTTGACCCTTGGGGAACAACAGTAGTTGAAGATTACAGTCACCTCTACGAAGAGTTTGGCATCCAAAAGTTTGATTCTCTTATGCCGGACATACGTGAACCGAGCATGTACATGCGACGAGGCGTCATCTTCGGTCACAGAGACTTCAACCGCGTATTAGAAAACATGAATCAGGGCAAAGACTTTGCTGTAATGAGCGGAATCAAGCCCACAGGCGAATTCCATCTAGGAACCCTCATGACCGCCAAAGAAATCATCTACTTCCAGCAGCAGGGAGCCCAAGCATTCTACGCCATCGCAGACATAGAGGCATACGAAGACAACAGGCTGTCCTTTCAAGAGACTGAAAAAATTGCTGTCGGCAACGTTGCAGACCTGCTGGCTTTAGGTTTTGACCCAAAACGGGGGCACATTTACAGGCAGTATAAGGAGCAGCGGGTCAGAGACTTAGCGATTCATTTTGGCGCTGGCGTAACTTTGGCAACAATGAAGGCCATCTACGGCGAAAGGCATATTGGGCTTTATCTTTCGGCTCTTGTGCAGGCAGGAGATATTCTGATGCCTCAGCTCAAGGATTTTGGGGGACCGAAACCAACTGTGGTTCCTGTAGGAGTAGATCAGGACGCGCACCTTCGTTTGACTCGTGATTTAGCTAACAAGTTCCGCCGCAAATTCAAGTTTGTTCCCCCTTCATCGACGTATCATAAGATTTTGAAGGGGCTGGATGGTTCTCCGAAGATGTCGAAACGGAATCCTATGAGCTATTTCACATTGAGTGAGACTCCTAAGGCTATTGGCAAGAAGATTATGAGCGCCTTCACTGGCGGAAGAGCTACCGTGGACGAGCAGAAGGAACTGGGTGGCATCCCAGAGATTTGTCCCATTTACGAGATTGAGATGTGCCATTTCGTTGAAGACGATAACGAGGTGGTGGAAACCTACAAGTGCTGTAAATGCGGAAGCCTCCTATGTGGAGAACATAAGGCTCGGACAAGAAAGATTGTTACCCAGTTTGTTGAGGATCATCAGAAGAAACGGGAGAAGCTTGTAGACAAGGCACGGGAAATCTTAGGGGTCAACTAGACGGAAAGCCCGAAAGACACTTTTCTTTGCGTTAGAGGTTGAAACCTTTAAAGCCTTCTTAGCATAAAGCTAAACCAAGTTCACATTTCATACAGTGGCTTAGGTGTGTCATGGAGGAAAAGACGGGTGCCTGAACTCAGAGAAAATGAACAAAAAACCTTGCTTGCCCTAGAAAAGCTGAAAGGAAGAGCCCCAGTAGAGCAGATAGTCAAAACCGCAGGCTTGGCTCACGCCGCAGTAATGCGAGCCTCCCTCGGTCTCACCGAAAACAAACTAACCAGAACCCACGAAAAAAAACAAACCCTAATCATGCTGAGCAAAGAGGGAAAAAGTTATGCAAATATTGGGCTTCCAGAAAGACGACTCCTCAACGCGGTGGTCAAGCTTGGGGGCGAAGCAAA
The DNA here is from genome assembly GCA_964510635.1 of uncultured Candidatus Bathyarchaeia archaeon. Lineage (GTDB taxonomy): Archaea > Thermoproteota > Bathyarchaeia > Bathyarchaeales > Bathyarchaeaceae > Bathyarchaeum. The sequence continues at coordinate 230,206 of CAZEBS010000001.1, read as the reverse complement.
AGTTAACTCTGCTGTTGAAGATGCAGGCTTAGAAAAACAGTTTATGTCCGTCGCTTTGGGTTGGCTTAACAGAAAAGGCTGGGCAATCATAAAACAGGGCAACCTGAAATCTTTGGAGGAGCCGCAGCAAGGAGATGACGAGAAGCTTCTGCAACTCTTATCTGAGAAGGGGTCGCTGGTTGTTGAGGAGCTGGGTCAAGAACTAGGGAAGTCTGTTTCTGTTCTGAAGGGCAGGAAACTTGTGGAAACCGAAGAGAAGACCATACGAGAACTAGAGTTAACCGATGATGGATGGAATCTGGTTAAGAAAGGGATAAAAGTTCAGGAGGAAGTTAGTCAGCTGACTCCTGAGCTTATCAGAACAGGAAACTGGCGCAAAGTAAAACTCAGAAAATTCAATGTTGAGGCCCCAGGTCCAGAAGTTCTTCTCGGAAAAATTCATCCAGCCCAGCAGATAATTCAGCAAATCAGGGAAATCTTCTTGGAGATGGGCTTCACCGAGATTCGAGGTTCCATAGTTCAGACAGCATTCTGGAACTTTGATGCCCTCTTCCAGCCTCAGGACCACCCAGCCCGAGACATGGTGGACACCTTCTATCTGTCTAAACCAAACAAGGGTAAACTTCCAGACAAAAAATCTGTGAAGGCAGTTGCCAGCACTCACGAGAACGGCTGGACAACAGGCTCAAGGGGCTGGGAATACTCCTGGAGTCCAGAAGAGGCTAAACGGTTGTTGCTTAGGACGCATACAACGGCTGAAACTATCCGTTACCTGTCGGAACACAAGGAGCCCCCCGTTAAGGTGTTCTCTGTGGATAGGGTTTACCGCAACGAGAAACTGGACTACAAGCACCTAGCCGAGTTCCATCAGATTGAAGGAATAATCATGGACAAGAAGGTGACTCTGCGGGACCTCATGGGAACCCTGACAGAATTCTATCATAAACTGGGGCTGGAAAAGGTGCAGTTTTGGCCTAGCTACTTCCCATATACCGAGCCTTCTATGCAGTCCACAGTTTATGTTCCGGAGCTGAAAACGTGGGTTGAGTTGTGTGGAATGGGGATTTTCCGTCCTGAGGTGTTGGCTCCTTTTGGGGTGAAGCATCCTGTTTTGGCTTGGGGCGGCGGCTTGGAGCGGCTGATTCTTCTTAAGCTTGGTCTCGAGGATATCAGGCTGTTGTATAAGAATGATTTAGGTTGGGTGAGGAGGACTCCAGTATGCCAACGATAACTCTGGAAAAGGATCGTTTCAGCCAGTTTGTTGGGCGAGACCTCAGCGTGAAGGAGATGGCGAAGTGGCTTCCGTGGCTGGGAACCGACACAGAAGAGGTTAGCGCAGACTACGTGAAGATCGAGTATAATCCGAATCGTGTGGATTTCTGTAGCTACAGTGGAGTTGCCAGAGCCTTCAGGGGGCTCATGGGCTGGGAAACTGGAATGCCTACCTTCTCGCTTAAGCAGGGAAAAATCACGCTAACGGTGGACAAGAGTGTGGCTCAGGTCCGACCATACGTTGTTTCCGCTGTTGTCCGAGACTTAGACATTGACTATGACGTCATCCGTGAGCTTATGGAGATGCAGGAGGCTCTTCACTGGATGATTGGCAGAGACCGAAAAAAGGCATCCATCGGAGTCCACAACTTGGATGCTGTTAAGCCTCCATTCTCGTATGTTACATGTGCCCCAGATGAAATCAAGTTTGTTCCATTAGACAAGACTGAGGAGATGACGCCGCAGGAGGTCTTGGAAAAGCACGATAAGGGCATGGCCTACAAGGGCGAAGTTGATTGGGCTTCACGGTATCCGCTGATTGTGGACAGTAATGGGGATGTTCTTTCTTTTCCGCCCATCATCAACGGCGAATTGACTCGCGTTGTCGAGGATACAAGAAACCTTTTCATCGACGTCACAGGCACCGAGTTGAATGCAATCTCAAGAAGCCTGAATGTCCTAGTTACTGCATTGGCAGATATGGGTGGCACCGTAGAAACTGTTCCTGTCGAATATCATGACCGCACGTTGGTTACTCCAGACCTTACTCCTCAGAAGATGAAGCTGCACACAGCGTATTCTAACGAGCATTTGGGTCTCAACTTTTCAGATTCACAGACCGTAGAGGCGTTGCAAAAGTCTAGGCTTGACGCAAAGCAGGTTAAATCTGGTGTTGTGGATGTTACGATTCCCGCTTACCGAACCGACATACTGCATGAGATTGATTTGGTTGAAGAGGTTGCCATCGGCTACGGCTACTACAATTTGACGCCCACAAAGCCTTCGACCACGACTACGGGCAAGCAGCACAAAGTTAGTGTGGTGGCGGGGGATGTTAGGCAGATTATGGTTGGTTTAGGTTTTGTGGAAGCCCTGAATTTTGTTCTTGCCAACGAGGTTGACCACTACCAGAAGATGCGGCGAAAACCTGAAGGACTGGTGACTTTGGCGAACCCTGTTTCCACAGAATATTCGATAATACGGAATGACCTGTTGCCCAGCCTAATGAAGAATCTGGCAGACAGCAAACACCACGTCTTTCCTCAGCGAATGTTCGAAGTCTCCGACGTAATCAAACTCGATGCAGACTCGGAGACAGGCACTGAACGACGAATACATGTTGCGGCAGTTTCTTCTCATCCAGCAGCCAACTTCACTGAAATAAAGTCCATTCTTGATTCTTTGCTCATGAACCTTGGCTTCAAAAACTTGACAGCAAAAGCAACCAAGCATCCGAGCTTTATGGAGGGCAGAGCAGCCACAATATCAGTAGAAGACATGGAAGTTGGTGTTGTCGGAGAAATTCATCCAGAAGTCCTACACAACTTTGAGCTGGAAAATCCGACAGGCGCTTTCGAGATAGACCTCCAGAAGATTATTGACGTCTGCAAGTAGTGTTTGCTGGTTTATGGAAAAGCTTAATGTTCCCTTGTGTGAGTTTCTTTATTTGCGATGATAGTTTTGGCTGGAGCATAATCCTGCCGGAACCTTATGCGGGCTCATGCAGACGGACCCAACAGAGGATGATGTGTTTCATCTACCGTTGACGACGGGTCAACCCAGGCATGGGACACGGTGGGCGCGGGCAAAACCAACCCACGTTTGAGAGAGCTCATCTGAGAAGAGCGTCTTTGCTCCATCTGTGAGGATGAGAGTTAGTTGCGTGGGACACAAAGCCCGCGACACTTACAAACTTAAGAATTCACACTTCTGTGCTGGTTACCTTTCGCATATTAGGGTCCTAATAGAGGTACATTGTTGAAAACTAACTTTTTTCAGAATTTTTCTGCACTGCATATTTTTTCGAAAAAAGTTCACATGAACGTTTATGGTGTTCCGTTATGCTTAAATATTAGATGTTAACTATATCTAACATAGAGTTAGAAATACTCAACAAAATGTGATAAATATATAATGGAGGAAACGTGTTGAAAAAGTTGAGTTACATTATCCTTGCCATAGGAATAGCAACATGCCTAATCGGAGCATACATCATGGCCTTCGGAGAACCAATCGTGGGCCCAGACCACACAGGCATCGCAACAACCATCGGCATCACCGGAATCGGCATAATAACCACAGCAAACACAACATTGCTGGCAACAAGAAACAAGGAGCAAAATAGACAATGACAGACATTGCATGGCCAATAATCCTAATCGTAAACGCAGTCCTCGTGCTGCTGGTTGGCGTGTTTGTTTTGTGGAAAATTCATAGAGACAAGAAAGCGGGTTATCCTACTCAAGATGAACGCACCCTAAAGATCAGCGGAAGAGCAGCCATTGGAACATACTACATCAGCCTCGCTTTCATGATATCACTAGCGTTGTTCATAATATTCGGAACAGAGTTTCTAGCTTTGCCTGAACTTGACGCTGGATGGGCCATAATTGCAATAATGCTCGTCACAGGCATCTCAAATGCTTTGTTAAACTGGTATTATAGCAGAAAAGGCGACCTCTGATGCGGACAAGAATCAAAGAACTCCGAGCAAGACACAACCTTACCCAAGAGGACCTAGCAAAGAAGGTTGGAGTACGCAGAGAAACAGTCCTGTATCTAGAGAAAGGCAAATACAACCCCTCCCTGAAATTGGCTCATGACATCGCAAAAGTGCTACAGACAACAATAGACGACCTCTTCATCTTTGACGACGAAGACAACCAACAATAAACCAGAAGGCCTCAAGCCCCTTTTTTTCTTTTCATCAGCTGCCTTCAATAAGAACTTTTAAGTTGAATAAACAAAAAGAGTGAAGATAAGAGGCAACTCCCTTGGACCTGCAAAAAAGAATTGACCTAGTATTGAGAGACACAGCAGAAGTCATAACTCCTGAAGAAATACGCACACTACTCGAAACAAACGACCAGCCCCGCGCATACTGGGGCTTCGAATGCTCAGGACTATTACACATAGGCATCGGCTTAGTGTGCTCAGCAAAAATCAAGCATCTAGTAGACGCTGGCTTCAAATTCACAATCTTCCTAGCAGACTGGCACTCTTGGATAAACAACAAGCTAGGCGGAGACATGGAAAACATCCGCACATGCGGAGAATACCTGAAACAAATCTTCACTGCCCTAGGCTTAGGACCAGACAAGGTAGAGTTCCGCTGGGCATCCGAAATAGTGAACAAAGTCGATTACTGGGAAAAGGTCATCCGCATAGCCAAAAGCATCTCAGTCAAAAGAACATGGCGCGCCCTACCAGTCATGGGACGCGAAACAAGCATGACCGACATGGAAACAGCATGGGTCCTTTATCCTACCATGCAGGCGGCAGACATTTTCGAAATGGACATAGATGTAGCCTGCTCGGGAATAGACCAGAGAAAAGCTCACATGCTGGCAAGAGATGCAGCGGAAAAGCTCAAGTGGAATAAGCCTTCATGCATCCACACTCCATTGCTTATCGGGCTTCAGGGACCTGCGACCACAGACAAGAAGTTTGACGAAAACGCAGACTTGAATGTGGAAATCAGCTCTAAAATGTCAAAGAGCATCCCTCAAAGCAGCATACTTGTTCATGATTCCGCCGAGGATATTGCCTCAAAAATAAAGAATGCGTACTGTCCCCCCAAGCTCGTGAAAGGAAACCCAATACTAGAATTGGCTAGGCTCATCATCTTTCCCGAAAAGGACCTGCTGGTGATACCACGTCCAGCCAAGTATGGTGGTCCTGAAACCTTCGAAAGTTTTGAGAGCCTAGCAAACGTTTACGGCGAAGGAAAAATCCATCCCCTAGACATGAAGAATGGCGTCGCCGAAGCTCTTGTCGAAATACTGAAGCCTGTCCGAGAACACTTCAAGAAACAGCCAGGAACCCTAGAAAAGATGCTGAAAATCGAGATAACTAGGTAAACGAGTTGTCGACAAAAACAGAAAAAAGACTAGAAAAAATCCTGAAACTCTTAGAAAGACTAGAGAAGCAATCAGCCAAAGGCACCCCCATAGTTGTTGAGGGAAAAAATGACATCCAAGCCCTTCACCTTTTGGGGATAACGGGCGACATAATTTTGGCGAAAACTGCAGGAAAATCCTTCCTGGATGTCCTCAGCGAAATAGAACACAAAGAAAAACGTGAAGCAATTCTTCTGTTTGACTTTGATAGGCGGGGCAAAGAGTGGACTAGCCGCATGGCTCGTTGCCTAGAAGGACTGAAAATAGCCCCAAATTTGCTCTTTTGGAGGACTCTTTTGGGTCTGGTAGGGCGTGACATCAAAGATATTGAGGGTTTAGCCTCCTATCTTGAGACTTTGAAGAGTAGGAGTGTCAAGTCGTAAAGTATAATAGACACTGAAGAGTTAAAACACATTCGTCTCAGTTTTCACGGGGACAATATCATGATTGAGGTGAATAGAAACGAAATCAGCACAAACTGTTACGATAAAGTATGTTATTCGCGCCCGATTCGAAGTGGAGGGAGTAGTTGAGAAACCGGACGTAATCGGAGCACTTTTTGGACAAACTGAAGGCTTATTTGCGCCAGAACTTGACCTCCGAGAGCTTCAGAAATCGGGAAGAATAGGCAGAATAGAAATTAATTTGGATTCAAAACAAGACAAAACAAATGGAAATATCAACATACCAACAAGCTTAGACAGAGTATCCACAGCCATTATCGCAGCCAGCATCGAAAGCATAAACCGTGTAGGACCGTGCAAAGCGAAAGTCATTTTGAACAAAATAGAGGACATACGGGACGCTAGACGCAGACTCATCATAGACAGAGCCAAGGAAGTTCTTCGGAAATGGACTGTCGAAACAATGCCAGGCACCGACGAAATCTTCAGAGAAGTCTCAGAGATGCTAAGGCTTGCAAGAGTTGAAAAATTTGGACCTGAAGGACTTACTGCGGGACCAGAAATTGGCAGCGCAAAGAACATCATTGTTGTGGAAGGAAGAGCAGACGTCATCAATCTGTTGAGGGCTGGAATACAGAACACAATAGCCGTTGAAGGCGCAAAAATTCCACAATCAATAATCAAACTATGCAAAGAAAGAGAAGCAACCGCATTCCTTGATGGCGACCGAGGCGGAGACCTTATTCTCAAAGAACTTCAACAAGTAACAACCCTAAAGTATGTTGCCAGAGCCCCCAGAGGCAAAGAAGTAGAGGACCTGACCTTCAAAGAGATCGAAAAAGCTCTGAAAGAAAAAGTTCCAGTTGAAAAGGCGAAAGGCAGGAAGAAGAGGGCGCAACCACAACAAGTACCACAGCCACAACAGCAGCAACAGCGACGAAAGAAACTGGTTCCCAAACAAATCGTTGAAAGCGCAAAAGAATTGAATGGAACACTGGAAGCAGTTCTCCTTGACAAAGACATGAAGCAGGTGGAGCGGCTGCCAGTAAGAGAGCTTGCAGAGAAACTTCAACAACAAAAAGACATAGACACGGTAGTCTTTGACGGAGTCATAACGCAGAGGCTCGTTGATATTGCCGCAGAAAGAAACGTCAACTACCTAGTAGCTGCCCGAGTTTCAAAAGCAATGAAACAGCCACTGAAACTCAAATTGATGACCTTTGAAGAAATCCTAGCATAACATACAATAAACTAAATTAGAAACTGTCATGGAGGCAAAGTTGCCTCCTCAAAATTTTTTATTGCATTGTCAGAAAGTAGACGGCAGTCTCCCAATATGCTTTTAACGGTTTCTTTATGCAGTATTTACACTGTGCCATCATTGGAAGGATAGAACTCATTTGAAGATTTCTCGAATAGACCTCAAGAAGGGCTTCGCCAAGGTTATGCCAGAGAGTCTAGATGATCTGTGGCACCTCTACAACATAATTGTCAAAAGGGATGAGGTTCATGCCCGCACCACCAGACAAGTGAAACCGGATGATCAATACGCAAGACCAACAAAAGCAAAAAGAGTGCCAGTCAATCTGGGTGTGCAAGTTGAAAAGATGTATTGGGACAGGGTTCTCAATCGCCTGCGAATTAATGGTATCATAATTGAAGCTCCAGAGAAGTTGAGCATAAAGGGTTCACGGCACACACTGGACATCACAGTCAATAAGCAGGTAAAAATAGTCAAGAAGAGATGGCAAAAACACGAGCTAGACAGACTTAAACGGGCAAGCAAAATCACGTCTGCGCCCCTCACCATAATCTCGATGGACGACGAAGAATACTGCGTGGCTGTTATGCGCCAATATGGCATCGACGTAAAAACTGGAGAAAGAATAAAGCTTCCAGGAAAATTTGAGGCAGAAAAAAGGGCAAAAGCCAAGCAGCAGTTTTTTGGCGGCGCCCTCAAAGCCTTGCGGGAGGCATGGGCGCCTCTTCACAGTCCGATAGCCATTCTTGGTCCAGGATTCATCAAGGATGATTTCGTGGATTATGTTAAGAGCAATGCTAGAGATGTTGCCGAATCTGTTGTTGGCGTGAAGGGGACAAACAGTGCAGGCTTATCTGGAATACAAGAAGCGCTTAGGTCAGGCATCCTGTCTAATGTGCTGCAGAACATGAGGGTGGCTGACGAAATGAAGAGCATGGAGGAGCTGTTGGCGAGGCTTGGAAGAGGCAGGAGTGATGCAACCTATGGATTAACTGAAGTAGAGAAGGCAGTCAATTATGGTGCAGTTGAGAAGCTTCTGGTTGCAGATTCAAGCCTCAGAGAGACTACAGACGAGAACAGAAGAATCATAGAAAAAATCATGAAAAACGTTGAAGACGCACGGGGAACAGTTATGGTCATCAGCACAGAACATGAAGCAGGAACAAAACTGCTCTCCCTCGGAGGCATCGCAGCACTACTACGATTCCCACTACAATAACTAAATTTCTGTTAGTGCTAAGAAAAACAGAAAAAACCATTTTTTCAACAATCTACTGCTATTAGGAAACTAATATGCTGCTACTTCGTGTTTATTTTTGGTAGAATTTGGTGCGTCTGCGGACTGCGGGGTTCTGGTCCGCAAGTTTCTTCAGTGCCTGTTCAAAGGTTTCGTCTGGAGCTAATTCTTTTTCGATGAAGACTCCTGTTCGTCCCACCTTATCTCGGCGTATGAGAGCACGAACACGATCCAGCACAGTGTTAAGGGAGACACCCAAGAGATTAGCAACAGCTTCCTCTTGACCTACAACCGCAGATTCTACATGACCGTCGACTGTGGGTTCGATGAGCATAAGCCGCTTATCCACTCCCAGAACATGTTTCTCGTCTTTGAGGTCAGAGAGGGATGCTTCGCCCCCAAAACGGTAAAATTCCTTCTCGACAGGACGGAGCTTAACCAAAGGAAAGGACAGACTGGTCTGTGGGTCTAATTCTATGTGCCCTTTCAAGGCGTAAATGGGCGTAGCCTGCACAATTGTTCGTTTATTTACCGTTAAACCAGACTGTTCAAGGGAGGTTTCTAGGAGGAAGGATGATGGCGGGTCGGGCAGGAAAATGTCGATGTCGCTTGTTTCTGAAACGTCGCCTCGGGCTATGCTACCATGCACGATAGAACGCAGATGACAGACATCCAGTGTCTCCATTATCTCTACAGCTTTTGACCGTAACTGCCTCAAAAGTTGCCAGCGTCTCTTATCATAAACGACCACTAGCCGTTCAGCACGTTTCACAGGCTTCTTAGCCATCTTCACTTCACCGGCTCAAGGCAATCCTTCATCCAATCCAAGTAAGCCGTGGAGCCAGCCACTATAGGAAGCGCCAGAACCTCTGGAACGTCGTAGCTGTGAAGCTCAGTCACCCTCTTTTGGAGCTTTTCAAAAAGCGTTTCACTGGACTTCATGATTGCCAGAACCTCCTTTTCCGATTCTATCTTTCCTTGCCACCAAAAGAAGGAAGAAACAGGCTCTATGATGTTGGCACAGGCAATTAGCTTCTCCTCCAGCAGAACGTGAACTATCTTCTCAGCTTCTTCCCTGCTAGAGGCGGTCATGAGCACAATCAAATAGGACATAGGCTCTCCCACAAAGACACTATGGAGTAGTGCTATTTTAAATAAATCAAAAACGAAGGTTTCTGGTATGCTGATTGCTGGAGTTGACGAAGCAGGTCGAGGACCAGTCATTGGTCCTTTAGTCATAGCAGGCGTCATGTTAGAAGAAGCAGAATTGCCCAAACTAGTGGAATTAGGCGTGAAGGATTCCAAGCTCCTTTCGCCCCAGAAACGCGAAACACTTGCCTCACAAATAAGAGAGCACGCTCTAATCTACCACACTGTGTGGTTGTCTCCAGCCGAAATTGATCGTGTTGTTGAAAGCAAAAGAAAGCTTCACAAGCTGAATCGTCTTGAAGCCCATGCGATGGCTAAAGTGATAACAATTCTCAAGCCAGACACGGTTTATGTGGACGCATCCGACATTCTGGCAGACAGATTCGCAGAACACATCCAAGAAAACCTCACGTTTAGCCCAAAAATAGTATCAGAACACAAAGCAGACCTAAAATATCCCATCGTATCAGCAGCCTCCATAATCGCCAAAGTGGAACGAGACAAAGCGATTTCTCAACTACAACAAAAACACGGCAACATAGGCTGCGGCTACCCAAGCGACCCCAAAACAACAAAATTCCTAGAAGACTGGATCAGAAAATTTGGCTCCTACCCCGATTTCGTGAGAAAATCGTGGAAAACAGCAAAAAGAATCAAGGGCAAAACAGATTCACGACAGCAAACGCTACAGTAAAACATGTTCTCGCATGTCTTGTCGATGTCAAATTAATTTGGCTTGTGCAGTATTTTTTCGGCTGCATCTTGAACAGTCGTGCCAGGTTTTACAGGTATGACGGTTATGTTGTGCTGTTTTAGTAGGTCAGATGCGCCGATTCCAAGTTCATAGGCAAGCACCACTTGAACGCCTTTGTCCACCAGCATTTTAACTGCGATTGGTCCAGCTCCATGGTGATATGATGTTGCAGAGTTCTCCAGTATGGTTACGCCCAATATTTTTTTGTCTTCAGTGTGCAGTATTGTGAAGGTTTTTGCTCTACCAAAAACGTTTGAGACAATGTCGTCTAGTCCTTTCTTTTCATTCGTTGCAACTGCTATCTTGAGTGTTCCCAAAAAAGATTCACCTCCCCCTGACTGAAATCCTTAAGAGACACTGTGCTCTTGAACCTGTCTGTGGCTTCTTCACTTTTCGAGTTCTGCTTTTAATTCTTCGATTCTAGCTTTGACGCCGCCCATCTCTTGCTCAAGGTCAGCCTTCTCTGCTTCTAACTGTTTCTGATAGTTTTCCAAAGCTGCAACTTCTTGCTCTGGAGACTGCGGCTGTGCTACTGGAATTGTCTGCGGGTAAGCGGGTTGACCTACTGCTGGTGGCGGGATTGCGTATCTGCCTCTGCCAAAACCTCTACCCCATCCTCTGCCGTAGCCTCTGCCACGTCCTCTGCCCCATCCCCGTCCATATCCACCTGTTGGGTTCATGAATCCGGGAACGGGATAGCCTGCACAGTATCCGGCACTTCTTCCAGTCATGGGTCCAGCGCCCCAAGGACCTGTTTTATCTCCTTTTGGCATGGTCTTTCACCTCTATTTTTGTGATTATGCACAATATACATTTATTAGAATATGCACAGAAATATATAAGAGTTATGGAATACAAAGTAGCATATAAGAGCTAAAACACACAAACTTAGATGATTACAATGTCACGAAGACGATGCCGACGAGGAAGAAGAGGAAGATTCCCCAAACCAGTCACCATACCAAACCCCCCAAAAGCAGAAAAATTCATCCCCCAACCAACAACAACCGCTAACCCAATCCAGATCGAGGCAGCAGAAATCGAAGCAATAAGACTAGTTGACCTCGAAGGCTTATCACAGGAAGAGGCGGGCACAAAAATGGGCGTCTCAAGAGGAACAATCTGGAGACTTCTTCAAAGCGCAAGAAGAAAAATTGCCCAAGCCCTCACCGAAGGAAGACCGATAACAGTCACCAATTGAGGGAAAAACTGTAAAAACATAGGCTAGATGTTTTCCAACGTTTGTTTCCACAGCTCTTCGATAGCTTTTGAGACCCTGCTTTCTGGCGAATACTCCACGACAGGTTTTCCTGCAACCATAGCTTCCGTAACAATTGGGTCAAAAGGTACCTTTCCAACAACATCCACGCCGTTGGACCTACAAAACTCCTCTATTCTGGAGGTGTTCTCTTCGTTCAAATCATACTTGTTTACGCAAACAAGAGAAGAAATCTTAAAATGATTCAGCAAACCAAGGGCACGCTCCATATCGTGGATGCCAGACAATGTTGGCTCCACAACTATTAGCCCCACATCAACTCCGCCCACAGAAGCTATCACAGGACAGCCGATTCCAGGGGGTCCATCATTGATTATCAGAGTACAGTTTTCTTTTTCAGCGACCTTTTTCGCGTTCTTTCTCACCAAGCTCACAAGTTTGCCCGAGTTCTCTTCTCCCGGATTCAATAGGGCATGAGACATGGGACCATGCTTCGTCTTTGAGATGAAGGCGTATCCAGAAACTCTTTTCTCAAGCTCTATGGCAGCCACTGGACAAACGTAGACACACACGCCACAGCCCCCACACAGAACAGGGTCAATAATCTGTTTCTCTATGGCGCCGAATCGACAATGCGTCCCACATTTTCCGCATTGAACACACAGCCCTTCATCCAACACAGCGACTCTGGAGGCTCTAAACTCCTGTTTCTCCAGCACCTCAGGCTTCAGTAACATATGCAGGTCTGGTGCATCTACATCACAATCAGTCAACACAGACTTCTGGGCTAATATCCCAAGAGAAGCCGTCACACTTGTTTTTCCTGTTCCGCCCTTCCCACTCAACACAGTAATTTCTTTAACCATCAGCTTCACCCCTTCACCTTATCCTGAACTTCCAGAAACTTTTCCTTCCACTCAGGCATCTCCGCAACAAATGGGACTCCACGGGAATATAGTTCTGCAATTTTCTTGCTGAAGGGAATCTCCATCAACACAGGAATGTTTTCTTTTTTGCAGTAATCATAGACTTTTCTGTCGCCGAGACCTGCACGATTTATCACAACACCCATAGGAATTTCAAGGTCCCTCAAAACCTGAACAGTTATCTTCAGATCATGCAAACCGAAAGGCGTTGGCTCTGTCACAAGGAGGCAATAGTCAGTTTTATGGACTGAAGCAACTAGGGAACATGCAGTTCCTGGGGGAGCGTCTATTATCACATTCTTGTTGTTTTTCAGTTGGTTTTTGACTGTCCGTATTAGCGGCACAGCCATTGCTTCTCCAACATTTAGTTCGCCGTAGACGATTTCAACACCATCTGCTTCCCCCTTTGTGATTACACCTATTTGCCGCTCCTTTTCTGTTATTGCCTTTTTTGGGCAGACTAGTGCACAGCCGCCGCAGCTGTGACATAATTCTGGAAAAACCATGACAGTTTTTTGTGCCACAAACAGGGCGTTGTAAGCACAGAACTTGGAGCATTTTCCACAGTAACTACATAGCTCCTCTGAAACTACAGGAACCTCTGTGTACACTGGTTCTGTTTCGTTGATTTCTGGGTGTAACAAAATGTGGGAGTTCGGTTCTTCAACATCGCAGTCAAGCAGTTGCACGTTTTCTAGGGATAGTGCCAGATTGACTGCAACCGTTGTTTTTCCTGTGCCGCCTTTTCCGCTGGCAACTGTTATAATCAATTAGCGTCCCCTTCTTTTCGGACATCACATGTCCATTGTGTAGCTTTGTTAGTGGTGATGGGCGTGATGGCATCCTTGAGTTAGCTCTTGAAGCTCACCATTGTTATATGCGCTAACGACCTCTCCGACAGTGTTTGCCTCAGTTCTCAAAACAGCAACGCCTGCATCTTGGAATCTCATCAACGCTCTTGAACCTAAACCGTAGGTAACAAGGGCTTTTGGTCGTAGTTGCAAAATTCGGTCAGGTGGAAGACCCGTACCGCCAAAATGTTCACTTGTGTTAGATATCGTACCTTGACCGATGACATTACCTTCATCATCTAAATCAATGATAGTGTAGAAGGGCGCCCTTCCAAAATGCTGCGAAAGCTGCGCATCGATACCCCGCTCATCCGAGACAGGAACCACAATTCTCACATTCACTTCCATCCCACCTCCCTTTTCCTTGAAATCCCTCTAGAATTCCCTCAAGCTTCTCTCAATTTCAAACCGCAAACCTTTGATGCACAACGGTTTATCGATCTTGTCCTCTGCCAAACTTTCTCCCCATTCCAAAATGTCCGTCAACAGTCGGATTGCTTACTTCCCGAAGTTGACCCATTTGATATCTCTCAACAGCATTTTTAACAGTACCAGAAGCCCCTGTTACAACATCTATCCCTGTCGCTGACAGCACATTAAACGCGTGAGGTCCAACATTGCCAGTTATGACAACTTCTGCACCCAGGTTCACTACTGTCTGAGCGGCTTGAATTCCAGCTCCATGGGCTGCATTAGAAGAATCGTTTGAAACGGCATTGAACTCCATTGTCTCAGAATCAACTATCACGAAGTATGGGCATCTGCCAAACCTTGAATCCACCACAGCAGCCAAACTGCCTGAAGATGCCGAAACACATATTTTCAGTTAGTCATCTCCCTCCGGATTCACCTTTTTTCTGTTTTTGTGCGAACTTCAATCCCTTCTTTTGCATTCAAAAACTCCTCTACCTTCTTCACAATCTCTGCGAAGGCTTCTGCGGCTGGCGAGTCCACATGGCCCATAACAAAGGGCATGCCCTTATCCGCTTCTTCACATATTTCAGGGTCTATCGGAATTTGCCCCAGAAAGGGAACATCCAAGTCTTCTGCCAGCCTTTTTCCGCCTCCAGCTCCAAGAATGTTTATTTTTTCGCCACATTTTGGGCAGGTGAAGCCACTCATGTTTTCCACTATGCCTATGACAGGAATTCCCATTTTTCTGGAGAAAGTCACTGCCTTCTTTACTATTTCCTCAGAAACCTCTGAGGGAATTGTGACAATGATTGTGCCATCCATTTCAGGGATAAGCTGCATAGCACTTAAGGGCTCGTCGCCAGTGCCTGGAGGGGCATCGATGAAAAGAAATTCAAGTTCACCCCACATAAAATCTGACAGGAACTGCCTAATCACTTGCATCTTTAGAGGTCCACGCCAGATAACTGGAGTTTCTTGTGTTACAAGGAAGTCCATTGACACCACTTTGATTCCTTCGGGTCCAGTCACGGGTAAGGCACCTAGCTGTGAAACTTGACATTTCTTTCCCTTCACGCCAAGCAGTTTGGGTACACAAGGTCCATGTATGTCAACGTCTAGAATTCCAACACGGTTTCTGTAGCCGTGCAATGAAAAGGCCATTCCCAGATTTGCTGCTACTGTGCTTTTGCCTACTCCCCCTTTGCCGCTGATTACAGCGATTTTGTGTTTGATGTGGCTCATGTTCTTTTCGAGTTTCTGTTGTTTCTCTGCGAATTCTGTCATTGCTTTTTCTGGGGCAATGGGTTTCTCCATATTCCTCACTCATTAAATTCTTGTGGGTCATCTTGTTTACAAAAGAAAACATTTAATAAAAGTTTCGTTAAAATAATTAACTGCTGATTGAAGATGGATAGCATTGACTGGAAACTGATCAAACAACTCCGATCAGATGGAAGAAAAACCTTCAAGGAATTAGGGAATACAATTGGCTTCACAAGTCTGGGTGCAAAGAAACGGGTTGAAAAACTGCTCAAAAAAAATCTGATTCACATCACAGCCCTCGTGAACACAGATGCCCTAGACCTCTGCCTTGCATTAATTCTACTTGAGATTGAAAACGCAGAAACCATGAGAAACATCATTGACCGATACAACAAATGCCCCAGAGTCATCAACTTCTTCACAACCATGGGCGGATACAACCTAATAGCCCTAGTGATGGCTGAGGACCAAGCAACTCTTGAAAGCGAATCCATGGAAAAATGTGCATTAAGGAGCGGCGAAGGAATCAGAAGATCCGAGGTCTATCTCATAGGAAGAGTACATCTCTACCCATTCTTACCACTGAAAACAGACATCATAAAAGAAAAAGGCGAAATTACCCCATGCGGCGTCCAGTGCAAAAAATGCCTATCATTTCAGGACGTAAAATGTGTTGGATGCCCCACTTTGAGCTATTATAGAGGCCCAATTGAATTGTAAATCAGCGCATAATTTTGTGTGTGCTCGAGTTCTGGAAGAGGGAAAACCTTAAAAACGTTGAATAGAAGGGGTTTTGCGAGGGCAACTCCCTTCGTTAAACTTGGCAAGAATTTAATAGTTCATTCAAAACAATTGCATAATGAGTTGGTGAATAATGGCTGAAATAGGATTAAGAACACGAATGCTGGTTAAAGACGTAATGACCAGCCCCGCAGTCACAGTCCCCGAGAACACCACCGTCGACAAAACAGCTCAACTCATGAGCAACGATAAACTGGGCTGCATCATCGTAACCAGCAAAGACGGAAAAGCTCTCGGAATCATAACCGAAAGCGACCTTGTGAGACGTGTTTTAGCTAAGAACATTCTCCCACGCAAACTAACTGCTAAGGAAGTCATGTCAACGCCGTTGATTACTGTTGACCCAGATGAGTTGCTGACCGAAACGGCGAGACGGATGAGTAAACTTGATGTCCGAAGATTTGGCGTCATTTACAAAGGAAATCTTGTGGGGATGATATCCAGCAAAGACATTTTAGCCATAACGCCTGAGCTTCTCGAAAACATGCGGGAGAAAGTTCGCATCGAAAGAGAGCCTGAAGTTGAAGAAGAAAACATCGAGTCCGCACCTTTAGCTGGATACTGTGAACAGTGCGGAAGTTGGTCCGACAACCTCGCTGAAGTTGAGGGAAACTACCTCTGTGAAGAATGCCAATCGGAGCTCTAGAAGCAAGTATTGAGGACCCACCTTTTGCGCGTTCAGGACACAATGAACCGAAGTTCCCATCAGTAGATAGGGTTAAGTCTAATTCAAGCTTGTCACATAATGATAATATAAGAGGATTGATAGACTTTAGTTCCCTGAAGGAATGGATGCTTGCAAGTAGACACAGTCCTCAATAATGCCAAACTCTGTATCCGAGGAACCTTGGTTGAAGCAGGCATTGCCATTGATGAAGGAAAAATAGTCAAAATAGCTAAGACCACAAACCTCCCCACAGCCTCGACAAAACTAGACTTGAAAGGTCAAATAGTGCTCCCAGGACTTGTTGACTGCCATGTGCACATGCGAGACCAGCAGCTAGCGTACAAAGAAGACTTCTTGACAGGAACATCTGCTGCAGCAGCTGGAGGAGTAACATCAGTCATCGACATGCCCAACAACAAACCCGTAACCATGGACGCATTCTCTCTTAAAGAACGCATGAAGCTGGCTGAAAAGCAGGCGTTAGTTAATGTTGCTTTCAACTCGGCTTTTCCCAAAAGACTGGAAGAAATAGCTGAATTAGTTGAAGTTGGTGCAGTGGGATTCAAGGTTTATTTGTCAAGCCGAATCGCTGGAATCGACGTTGACGATGACAAATTGCTGTTTGCAGCATTTCGGGAGGCTGCAGCGAAGGGAGTCCCTGTTGCGGTGCATGCTGAAGACCGCGGAATCATTGAGGCGGGGAGAAGAGAAATGGAGGCGGCGGGACGAAATGATGTGGACGCTTATGTGGCGGCTCATTCTCCAGAAGCCGAGGTAAAGTCAATAAAGCGGATTCTTGGGCTCGTAAAGGAGTCTGGTGTTCACGTTCACTTCTGTCACGTGAGCTTAAAAATGGGATTGGATGCCATTCTTGTAGCTAAGAAATCTGGTTTACCTGTGACTTGTGAAGTTACTCCACATAATCTACTCTTGTCTTCTGACCAGTATAGGCACTCTGGGTTTTTTGCTCTCACTGATCCTCCTCTGCGAACACAAAATGACGTCTCTGCATTATGGAGCGCCCTTAAGCGCGGCTTAATCGACGTAGTAGCTACGGATCATGCTCCCCACACCATTGAGGAGAAAGATGTTGACTCTGTTTGGGAAGCGAAACCAGGTATACCCGGACTTGAAACAACTCTCCCACTTCTTTTGACTCAAGTCAACGAGGGGCACCTGTCATTTGCTGAGCTTACTAGACGGACTGCCGAAGAGCCAGCAAGGATATTCCATCTGGAAGAGAGGGGAGTGTTAGAGGAGGGAAGATGGGCTGATCTTGTGGTGGTTGATTTGAATCGAGAATTTGAGATAGATTCTTCAGGTTTCTTGTCGAAAGCCAAGTATTCTCCTTTTGATGGGATGCGGGTTAAGGGCAAGCCGACGAAGACGTTTGTGAATGGAAAGCTGGTCATGAATGACGGGGAGATAATTTCTGAGCAGTAAAGTGGGAACATGGGTCGGTTGTTTGATTTGCTGATGCTGTTCCCAAGACGGTTTGATAGAAAAGTCAGCTTATTTTTCTAGAATTATCTTCTATAGTATTCATCTAGAAAACGTTTTCTTCATAGTTTATATAATTGAGCAGAATTATACCACGTTCACGTGAAACTGTTACCACAATGGGATTCTCATCCGCTCCAATCAGGAGGGACATAGGAGTGGAGAACATCTACAAGCAAATAACAACAATAAATCAATGGTCACAGTTATTGTTTGATTCCTCAAAGACGCATGTCCCGTCCAGTAAATGACTGCAACTTTCTCTTTTGTTACACAACGAATCTTCCAAGAAATGTTAAAAACAATTAAATTTTGCGTGTGAAAAATGGGTAAGCATAGAAGCAGACTTAAAATCTTAGCGAGTATTCTCGAAGTCATTACTAATAATAAGGGCGCTAAGAAAACTCAAATAATGTATCAAGCATATTTGAGCTACAAGCTCTTAGTACAATACCTAAATGATGTTACAGAGGCAGGTTTAGTGGTTTGTGGAGAAGAAAATTGCTACAAACTTACACCAAAAGGCGAAAGATTTTTGGCCAAGTTCAGTGAATACGACAAATCTCGTGAGAGCATCAACAAAAAGTTGAACAGGGTTGAGGACCAGAAGCTGATGTTAGAGGAGATGTGCCCCAACAAAGAAACAACAAATGGTTACCCAACTAACATGGAAAAAAATGTCAGGTGCAAAAGTGAAGAGGCGTAAAAGTCATGGGCTCATATCCAAGGCGTCACGTATTTTCAGTTATTTTTCTTCTCTTGCTATCGGTCCCCATTCTATCGACATATGCGCAAAGTGAAAGCACTGCATCTTTAGCCCTCACAGAAGCCGAAGAAACTTTGGCTTCAACACATGAAGCTGTTGTAGAGGCAGAACAGTCGGGAGCAAACGTTTCCAGCCTATTGGAACAATCAAATCTTGCTGGCGAGTATCTAGCTGAGGCATATGCTTGGTATCGTCTAGGATCATTTGAGAAAGCAAGTCAATTTGCAGGTCTTTGTTCTGATGCTATTGAGGGCGTAAGGAATGAAGCTTTTGAATTAAGAGATGAAGCAATCAGATTGAATGAAACAGATTCTCTTGTAAACACGCTTTTGTCTGTTGCCGCTGTGGCCGCTGTTCTGGTTTCCTGCTCTTTTGCTTGGCTTGTTTTTAAGCGCCGTTATCAGAGACGACTGGTTTGAGGTTGAAGGTGGTTCCTAGTGAAACTTGAACATTATCGTGTTGCTTTTTTTGTGATTACATTGGGATTGGCTTTGGTTGCCGCTTCTCCCCTGCTTGCGAGCCTTGTGAATATTCCAGAAAGCTCAGAAGAGTTTTCTGAATTTGGGCTGTTGGGTCCAGAGCATACTGTTGAGAATTACCCCTTCAATGTCATCGAAGGTGAGGAACACAATATTTTTGCCTACATAGGGAACCACATGGGATCTACTGAACACTACAAGATTTATGTGAAATTTGGAAACGACACTCAAATCCATCTTGACAAGCCCAGTTCTTTGCCTCCGCTCTATGAATTTCGAGCTTTCGTTGGCGATGAAGGGGTTTGGGAGTCGCCTGCGACTTTTGGATTCCAGAACGTAGCCATCACGAACAACACTGCAACTGTAAACAACGTTACGACAACTTTGCCCATTGAAGAGTCTATTCTATCTGTTGGCAGCATTACAATCAACGGGATAATCTTTCCTGTTGATGCCTCTACGAGTTGGAATTCTGAAGATAACGGATTTTATTTCCGTATATCCTTTGAGCTACACCGTTACGACGCAGCATTAAAGGGATTCAGCTTTCATGATCGCGTTGTTGGCCTTCGACTCAATATGACGATTCCACAGTAAATAGAAATTTGTTGCAGAAATGTTTCAATCGTTTTATTTGGACTCAAATTTCTTCGCTTGATGATTCTTTTTAAATGTTCAAAAATAGATGAACTTTTTTATAGAAAAATGACCTCACAATTCTATAATCCTATACCTTATCTTCTTTTATAGGTTTTTTTGATACGAATTTAATCGCTGAAAAGAGCATTCACTACGCATCAGAACCAACAATCGTTTAAGTGAATGGTGAAAAAGGTGGAAAAGAACAGCACCCGACCTTCTGTGCTCGTAATCATTGCAGCCATGAACGAGGAGAAGGGAATTAGCCTCAGCTTAGCGGAGCTGCGGATGGTTTTGCCTGATCCAAAATATTTGGTTGTTGATGGGAAAAGTGCAGACAGAACTGCAAAATTTGCTAAAGAAATGGGTGCTGAGATTCTGTTTCAAGAGGGCATAGGTAAGGGAGATGCTATTGCCCAAGCGATCAAATCTGTAGATGTGGATGTGAATTACGTAATTCTCATAGATGCCGATTATACATATCCTGCCAAAAGCGTGCCTGAAATGATTCGGATTCTAGAGGAGAATCCTGATGTCGGTATGGTATGCGGAAACAGGTTCAATCACTCACTTACGTTGAGCGCGATGAAGAGCTTTTTCTTTGTCGGAAACAAGGTTTTGGCCTTGACTCAACGTCTTATTAATGGGGTACATCTTAACGACCCGTTAACTGGGCTGAGGGTTATTAGATGGCCAATATTGAAGGATTGGGAGCCAAAGTCAAAAGGTTTTGACATAGAAGCAGAAATCAATCATCGTGTAGAAAATAAAGGCTACAAAATCGTAGAAGTTCCAATACAATACAGAAGCAGAGTTGGCGAGAAAAAGCTGAAGCTCAGAGACGGCATCACAATACTAAAGAGGATCGTGATGGAGAGCTTTTAGCTAATTCTTTATGATTACCAAGCGATTATTGAACCTAAAGAAGTGACTGCAGATCGGTTTTCAGCACCTAAAAGGATCAAAGAGGAAACCACAATCCAAACAAAGTTCCATTACTAACAGCAAATGCCCTCAATGTTTGTTAATTTTTGATGCAGAGATCTCAATATACAAAAAATTAATCAAAAGCTAGTTGCGTGGAAAATTTGAGCGAAGAAAACTTAAGAGTTGCTGTTGTTGGCTTGGGAAAGATGGGATTGCTCCATGCGAGTATCCTGAACACTTTCCCTAATGTTGAACTCAAGGCGCTATGTGACAAAGGTTCTTTGATACGCAAATTCTGTAAAAAAGTGTTTGACAACGTTCGTGTAGTGAGTGACCTAACGAAGCTCTCTGATTTAGATCTGAACATAGTTTATGTGGCAACTCCAATTCCGTCCCATTTTGGTGTGATAGATATAATATACTCGGATAAAATTGCAAGCCATGTGTTTACTGAAAAAACGCTTGCATCAAGCTACGACGAAGCAAAGAAGCTGTGCGAGTTAGCTAAAAGTTTTGGAGGCATCAATATGGTCGGTTACATGAAACGATTTGCAGTTACATTCAGGAAGGCTAAAGAACTGCTGGCTGAAGATGCTGTAGGAGAGCTAGTTTCTTTTGATGCTTGTGCGTACTCGTCAGATTTCTTTGGGGTTGAGAAAAGTTCGAAGGCGTCTGGGTCTAGAGGAGGAGTTCTCAAAGATTTGGGAGCTCATGTTATTGACTTGGCGCTTTGGTTCTTCGATGACCTAGAGGTTGACTCTATCAAAATGGAACAGCCAGCGAATTGGGGTTCTGAAGATTCCACACAGTTTAACGTTAAACGAGCTGATGGCCTACAAGGAAGCTTCGACATTTCATGGTGCAAAGAAAACTATCGAATGCCCGAGTTTGAGTTAGCGATTAAGGGCTCCGAAGGGACATTGAGGGTTAATGATGATAGACTCGAACTAAATTTGAATGACGGAAAATCATCCATCCTCCATAGACATGACCTTAACGATCATGTAGGGTTTCTGTTGGGAGCACCAGAGTATTTCCGGGAAAACGATTACTTCATTAAAGCAGTACTGGAGAAGCGCAACGTGGATTCCAGTTTCCACACTGCCTCGAAAGTTGATTGCATTATTGAACAAGTGAAATCTAGAGCTGAAAAAGCATGAGCGATGACAGAAAAATGGTCTTGCTGGTCGGTGACAACCCCTTCCATGGCATAAGTCACCTCTCACAGGAACAGGCCAGAACCAGGGGAAACTCAATGAACACCCCAGAATACGCCGCAAACTTGGTAGCAACCGCTCTCAAGAACGATGCGACTGGCTTCATGTTTTCGGTAAGTGAAACAACCCTTTCAATACTTCAAACACTGAGGGAAAAGGAGGAAGATACGCGACCGGGACTTTATGCCCTTGTGCCCTATGCTTTTGAGTACGTTAGATTAGCCACTCAGGTAGGAATCCCAGGGTTAGCAAAAAGATTTGCGAAGCAAATAACGTTTTCAGGAAATGTAAGGGCAATTGGAACAGGATTGAAAGGAGTCGTGCGAATGGACCCTACGGCTCTTTTGAAGACTTATCTGAGTTATGAGATTTCTAGGATAAAATCAGCAGCGGGTAAGCAAGCGAATCTGAAGTCGCTATTGCTTCATGAGGTAATAACTGACATGAGCTTAGCCCTTAACTTGGATTGGCTCATTAAATCATACGTAGAGTTCATGCTGAAACTGAACATAAAACCAGGCTTTAACACCCGTAACTTCCCGTACCTAGTAAACAAACTTAATGAATGGGAGATAAACTCCCGTGACATTGTAATCGCTGCTCCATTCAACAAAGTGGGATTTCAAATGGACCCCTCCAAAATTGAGTGTGAAAAAGCTTTAGCATCTCTTGATGAGCCTAACGTGATAGCAATTAGCATCTTGGCAGCGGGATACCTTAAGCCTGCAGAAGCAGTAGATTACATACAAAGTCTACCCAACATACTAGGTGTGGCTGCGGGAGTGTCAAAAGAACGGCATGCACGTGAAACATTTAAGCTCTTTAAAACGGGCTTGAATAAACAAACGAAAACAAATCTCATGTGCCCAAAAAAAGTTCTGATTGCAGAGGACAGATAAACGACATTAAAGAAGATGGTGCCAGAATTTTTCGCCATTACATGTCATGCTTATATTTGTCGGCTTCAATGTGCCTTGTTAAAAATTTGATGTGTCTAACGGAAAGAGGGAGAAGCTTTGCTGAGAGTTGGAGTAGTTGGTATGGGTAACATGGGTCAACTGCATTTTCTTAATCTTCAACATATAAACGACGTGAAAGTCGTTGCAGTTGCCGACAAGAGTAAGAGAAACAGAAAGATGGCAGAAAGTTATCATGTTACGGCTTATGACGATTATACGCAACTACTAAAATCTGAAGAATTAGATGCTACTGTAATTGCACTGCCGAACTTCCTTAAAGAAAACTGCATAAATCAGGCTGCAGAAAATGGCTTAGACATTTTTGTTGAGAAGCCCATGGCTCGAAGTTTTGAGGAAGCACAACGGATTGAAAAGAAAGTTAAGAAAGAGGGAGCCAGGCTAATGACTGGGGTGAATTACAGGTACTACGATTGTGTCCAAAAGTTAAAAGCCATGGTTGACGAGGGCAGAATCGGGGATGTGGTTTATGCTACAGCCGATTTGGTAATAAATGGACCATTAGGCCACGGACGTGTACCAACACCTGTTCCTGAATGGTGGCTAAACAAAGAGCAGGCTGGCGGAGGGGCACTACTTGACCTTGGCTACCACCTAATAGACTTGATGAATTGGATGTTCGGAGACCTACAAATTGAATATTCCCGATTAGGCTACAGATACAATCTTCCGGTAGAAGACGGGGCCATGGTGGTACTCCGATCAGCAAAATCCAACGTCAACTGTTGCATAAACACGGGCTGGTTCTCAAAAACAGTCTTTCCCAACTTCAATTTCAGAATAAACCTACATGGAACTGTCGGATACAAATCCACAGACCATCTTGCTCCCAAAAACCTTCGTGTTCACGCAATTAAAGCTGCTAGCAGTAATCTACTGCGACGAATCACTGGAAAGAAACTGAAGTATTTGTCATACACATACTATTACCATTCATTTTACCAGATTCTGGAACTCTTTTGTAATTCAATCCAGAACGAGACGGAATTCCCCATCTCATTGAAAGAAGAAATTGAGGTCGTCAAAATCATTGATGATATCTATAAACGCACAGAGGAGGCTAACTTGAGTGCCTAAAGTTGTACTAACCTCAACATCAAAAAACTTCACTGACAGCGACATACAAGATGCTGTCAACAGAGCCTTTGACCTCTTGGATTATAATTATCCCAAAAAAGTTGACACAGTTGTCATAAAAGCGAACCTCTGCTACTACTGGGACTACTCAACGGGAGAAACAACTGATCCCCGAGTAATTTCAGCAATTATTGATTATCTCAGAGCCAAGTTTGGTGAAGACATCAACATTTCTGTGGCTGAAGCTGATGCCACTGCAATGAAAACACGATACTCCTTCAAGATACTCGGGTACCAAAAGCTATGCCAAGAAAAGAATGTGAAATTAGTCAATTTATCTGAAGGAGAAATCGCCGAAAAGCAGACGCAAGTAAAAGATAAAACGGTAACCTTGCCAGTTAACAAAATCCTTCTGGAATCAGACCTCGTAATCAGCGTACCAAAATTAAAAACCCACAGCCTTGTTGGGGTAACATGCGCCCTCAAAAACATGTTTGGAGCCATATCTAAACCAAGAAAATTCAGTTACCATCCTAACCTTGATGCCACAATTGTAGGCATAAACAAGCTTGTAAAAACTGATATTTGCATAGTGGACGGCTTCATCACCAGCAGTGAATATCCCAAAAAAATGGGTCTCATCCTAGCAGGTGATGACGCTTTAGCAACCGATTTTGTTGCTGCAAAAATCGCGGGATTCAATCCCAAGTCAGTAGGGCACATGAAATTGGCTGCCGAAGAAAAGGTTGGAGACGTCGATAACATTAACTTGATTGAGGACAATACTACCGTAAAAGAAGCGAAAAAGCTCTTTCCTCATTCAAGTTTACTCTTGCACAATATCTCTTGGGGATTGCAGTTACGCTTGTTATCTTTGTATTTCAAGATTAGTGGAGACGTCTGTCCATCATTTTTGAAGAAATAACGGTTGCACCATCATTTCTTCATGTAAAATAGGAAGCGGTTGGATAATTTTGACAGATATCATTATTATTTGGGCGTTTCTGTGTTCGATCTTCATAGGTTTTCCAAGTATATATCATCTGTACATGCGACGTGTGGCATCAAGACCTTGGAAGCTAAAAACTGACAACAAGTATTCCCCAAAAATCACAATCCTAGTGCCAACGTATAATGAAGGCGACATAATAGACTTCAAATTGGACAACCTAAGCAGACTGACATACCCCAAAAACTTGACGCAAATCATCATAATAGACAGCTGCTCAAAGGACAAAACCTTAGAAAAAGTCAAAAACTTTTCAAAGAATCACCCTGAAATGAACATCAAGATTTTAGCAGAAAAAGAACGCCGAGGAAAATCTAACGCACTAAATTTTGCCTTAAAACATGCAACAGGCGAGGTCATCATAGTATCTGATGCCGATTGCTTCTTGATGTCTGACATTCTAGAGAAGTCACTACAATACTTAGCCGATCCAACAGTGGGAGGAATTGTTGGACGAGAAGTCATACTAAATCCAGATCGAACATGGGTCACTAAAAACGAGGCACTCTACCGTAAACTAATGTCATGCGTCAGACTTGGCGAATCAAAATATTATTCAACAATCATCTTTGAAGGCGGCTTCAGCGCATACAAACGGAATGTTTTGGATGAATTCGACTGTGAAACAGGATGCGATGACACCGGAACCGCGTTAAATGTTGTCCAAAAAAAGGCTAGAACCATACTTATCCCTGAAGCCACATTCTTTACAGCGTTTCCAACAACTTGGAAAGGAAAAATTGTTATTAAAGTGAGAAGGGCTAGCCAGCTTGTGCAAATTTGGACGAAATGTTTGACCTTTTTGCTGAAAAATCGATTGGAGTTACCCAAACGAATCGCAGTCTCTGAAATGTTTCTACACATTTTCAATCCGCTAATTTTTGTTTCATTAGCTCTTGTAACACTATTACTTGTTTTCCAGTATCCCATCTTCTTACTCGGTTTCCTATGTCTCTTACTTGTCCCTAAAACACGGAACCTGCTAATTGAAACTTTACAGAACAACCTCATCTTATTGGGTGCTCTTGTCTCGCTAATTTTGAAGCGCAAGTTCGTTATCTGGACAAAAGCCGACGAATCAAGACAAGAACTAACTCGAGACCTGCTTGTAGCTCGCAAACTACTCTAACCACAAAAATTTCCATCTTTAATCCGTTGCCAGATGTGTCTTCTCTGCTACAATGCTAGATAGGAGCTTGAAGGATTGAACACCAACATCAACAGCTACCACACAAGAACGTACAAAGAAGGCGACGAAACCGAACTGGCCAAGCTCTTTAACCGCGTTTACCAACAATATGCGGGCTTTGTTCCAAGAACAGCTGAATATTGGCGTTGGAGCTGCATAAACCGCCCTGACGTAGAAGCAGAAGGCATACTAATTGTCAATGACGGAGAAAAAATAGTCGGATACGCTGTTGTAGCAAAAACTGGAAACATCTGGGAATTTTGTTATGACCCCGCATACGATGGAAAGGCAATAATCTCAACTGTCTTAGAATGGAGCACAGAATACGTTAAAGACGCTGGTGGAGACTCCATTGTTTTCAATGCTCCAACGGACGACCAGTTACTTCGCGAGGTATGCTCACAATTTGGATTTGCAGAAAAGCCTCCTCCATGCCTTTTCTTAAACGTTTTAGATTTTCCACAATTCATTAATGAGCTACTAAGTTTGAAACAGGATAAACTCAGGGAATATAACAAAAAGCTTCTGATCAAAGTAAAGAACTCTCACGGATTCTATGACAAAGAAATCAGCATAAGAATTGAAAACGGAACAATCACTGTAAACAAAAAAACAGACGAAAAATCCTACGTCATCATAGAATCTGATGTTTCAACTATTGTTTCATGCATTTTAGGAACACAAGGACTTTTGAGAGCATTTCTCGGCTCAAAGATTAAGGTAAAACCCTTTTGGAAGACACTTAAGATCCTGAAGCTCTTTTCCTTGCTGAAAATGAAAGACCCATGGTTCAGTCCTGGAACTGACTACGGATAGGCACAGAGGGATTACTTGTGGACAAGAAAGCGGAATATTCCTACAGGACTTTTGTTGACGATGACGCACCAGCAGTTATGAACTTGGTGCATAAAGCATTCCCATCTTTTTTAGGCGGCAATTTTTGGGTCTGGAAATACTTGTCAAACCCAAACTTTGACCCAACTTTGGTTGTGATAGCAGAAAAAGATGGAAAAGTTGTTGGTTGCAATCATTGGCTGCTTAGAAATTTCAAGATATCAAATGAGCTGACAGTGAAAGCCGCCCTTGGAGGAGATATAGTAGTTGCTCCTCAGCACAGGGGACAGGGAGTTGGAAAAGGCTTACTTAGGTTCTTGAGGTCTTCAAAAGCATTCGGTGAGAAAGGTGTTATTCTAACTTACATGTTTGCTGACCCTAAACTGAATAGGCGCTTGTATAAACCTGCTGTTGGATACGTGTTTACACCAGATTCCACAACAGTTTACTCAAAATATCTGAATACCAGACGGATGAAAGAAAGATTTCTGAAGATAAATGAGGTAATTCAGTCCAAACCTGATCTGCAGAATGAACTAGAGGGTCTGACTCTTCGGATGATGTTCAGGTTAAGAGGGTCTCCGATATTTTCAATTGTTTTGGCTTCTAACCAAGTTGATTTTGTTGAAGGCGAGCTGGAGACCGCCGATGTAATTATTGAAGGTGATTTCCCCCTCTTCTCCAACGTTGTAGAAGGCTTGGTGGGATTAGACCTTCTAGCAAAATCTTTGTTAATGAGAAAGTTGCGCATTAAGAAGGGAAAAATGAAGATTTTCAAGCTATTCAAAGTTTTGAAGACCTTCAAGAATGCACTTAGCACGGTCAAGAATTAGACTTTTGATTATTATGGTGATGAAAATGGTTGTAGGACCTTTTCTGGATGAAAAAATAGAAACTGCTTCCGTTGAGGAACTTCGGAGTCTGCAGACCAAACTTTTCAGACAGCAAATTAAAAGAGTATACGAAAACAGTCGTTTCTACCGGAGGAAATTCAAGGCACACGGGGTTAGCCCCTCACAAATCCGAAGTCTAGATGACGTAACTAAACTTCCTTTTACGACAAGAGCAGACCTAGAAGAGAATTTTGAAGACATTCTTACTGTTCCAACGACGAGTTTAGCTACAATACGTCAAACTAGCGGAACCACTGGCTCATCGTTAACAATAGCCCATAGCAAAAAGGATTTGGACATCATAGCAAACGCTTACGCCAGAAAATTATTCTATCACGGCATTACAAACCAAGACATAGTACAAGTAACCGCAACTTACGGACTATGGCAAGGCGCTTGGTCTATCCATTCTGGCGCAGAAAAACTGGGTTGCTTCGTGTTGCCAGTTAGTTCAGGCAATACCGAACGACAAATAAAACTCCTAAAGCGTTTTGCCCCAACAGTACTCTATGCCGTTACCAGTTACCATTTTAGAATCGCAGAAGTAGCAAAACAGATGGGAGAAGACTTGCGTTCTCTTTCCCTAAAGATGGGAATTTGCGTAACAGAAAGACCTACCCTGCAGCAAACAAACCAGCTTAAAAACGATTTTGGATACGAAAAAGTGATGATCGATTATGGCGCAACCGAATTCCCCGGATTTTCAGTTCAATGTAGAACTAACCCCAATTATCACCACATATACGCTGATTACCACTTAGTCGAATCTGTGGACCAGCAATCACATGAACCGGCCCAAAAAGGAGAAAGAGGAGAACTCGTAGTCACCACACTGCAAAGAGAAGCCTTTCCGTTAATTCGATACCTTTCAAGTGACATCACAGAATTAACTGAATTCAGCAACTGCGATTGTGGACTAAATCACCCAAAAGTCAGTGCTGACATTGATCGTAAAGATTTCATGGTCAAAGTTAAAGGCACAGCCATTTTTCCCAGTTCGCTAGAACACATTTTAGAAGACTTTAACGAAGTCACGGGCAGAAGTCAAATAGTTGTTGACAAACGCACCCCTAAACAAGAAGCAATCCTGAAGGTAGAAGCAAAAGATAGGCTTTCTGAAACAGTTCAGCAGCTGTTGAAGATGAGAATTCGAAATAGCATAAAGTCGAGAGTTGGCGTTACTCTTGACGAAATCGTGTTTGTTCCTGCTGGGACATTCAAGGACAAATTTCAGAAAACTGTTGTCATAAAATAAGGCTCTAAAATTTTTGTTTGCTGGAATGAAAAATGATTCTCAGTTTTTGCGTGACGCACAAGAACACTAATGTGCCTCTTCGTGAGTCCCTTTCCTTCAAAGATACGAAGCAAGCGTTAAACGCTCTTATTGCCCTTGATTTTGTTGAAGAGAGCGTTCTGCTTCAAACATGTAATCGTGTAGAAATCCATTTGGTAACTTCCAAAGTGCCAATGCATACGGTTATCAATGGAGTGGTCAAATTTTGGAGCCAAACCACCAAAGTTAGCAAAGATACCCTGCTTAAGGTTGTTGAAGTGTTTGAAGGCCGAGATGCTTTACACCATTTACTTCTTCTGGCTTCGGGTCTTGAGTCAATGGTGGTTGGCGAAGATCAAATACTAGGTCAAATACGTAACGCATACTTCGAAGCAAAGAAAGCAGGTGCAACAAAATCCGTTATTGACACTGTCTTCAGTAAATCGATTAATGTCGGAAGAAAAATACGTGTCAAAACAAGAATAAACAAAGGTTCTGTGTCAGTCAGCTCGATAGCCGTAGATTTGGCAGAAAAATCTTTGGATGATCCAACATCTGCTAGAGCGTTAGTTATTGGAGCTGGAAAAACTGGAGAATTAGCAACTAAAGAACTGACAAAACGAAAAATTGGATCGTTGTATGTAGCGAATAGAACCTACCAAAGAAGTGTTAAACTCACAAAAGAGATTGGAGGACAACCCATTAATTTTGAGGAAATTTACGATTACCTTCCCAAGGTTAATTTGGTTATAGCCGCAGTTTCAGTATCTGAACCACTCTTAACAAGCGAAAAAGTTAAGGAAGCTCTGAAAACCAAGACAGACCCTTCAAAACTTCTCCTTATTGATCTTTCACAACCAAGATGTATTGAAGAAAAGGCAGGTCATCTATCAAATGTCAATCTTAAAACTATAGACGATCTCAGGGACACAGTCAAAGAAAACCTTCAAAAAAGACTAGACAATGCCATCAAAGCCAGAGAGCTAGTAATCAAAGAATTGAATCACCTAGAAACTATGCTACACAAGATGGCGGCTGAGCCCATCATCACAAATCTCTGCAGGAAAATGGAGGATATTCGGCGTGTTGAATTCTCCAAAGCTATCCACATGCTCAACGGAATCAACGAAGATCAAAGTCTAGTAATTGAAAATCTTACAAAACAGTTGGTTGAAAAAATTTTGCAGCTACCCATCGAAAAGTTGAGAAATTCAACATTAAATGGGGAAAAGGAGTTGCTGGTGGCAGCCAGTAACTTGTTTAGTCTCAAAGTTAAAGAACGAAGCGGGAACCAGTCATGAATAAACAAACATCAAAATCTCAGACATTATTTGAGCGGGCAAAGGGGCTGATGCCTGGAGGCGTCAACAGTCCTGTAAGGGCATTTTCTCCTAATCCATTCTTCACCAAATGTTCCAGAGGGTCAAGAATAGTTGACGTTGATGACCGAGAGTACATAGATTACTGTTTGGGCTATGGACCTTTGTTGTTGGGGCACTCTCCCAAACCCGTCATCGAAGCTGTTAAAGCACAACTACAGAACGGCTCATTGTATGGAACTCCGACAGAACAAGAAGTAGATTTGGCAGCATTAATCTGTAAACTTGTTCCTTCTGCCGAAATGGTCCGTTTAGTCAACACAGGCGGAGAAGCTACAATGAGCGCCATAAGGGCTGCTAGAGGATACACTGGAAAAAAGAAAATCATAAAGTTTGAAGGCTGCTATCACGGCGCTCACGATTCTGTATTAGTCAAAGCGGGTTCAGCTGCAACAACTTTTGGTATGCCCGATTCTCTTGGAATTCCCGAAGAAACTGCAAAAAATACAATTGTGATACCTTTCAATGACGTAGAAAAATTCGAGGAAACAGTTAAAGAGAACAAAGATGAGTTAGCGGCTGTAATAGTAGAACCGGTTATCGGCAACATTGGCGTAGTTCTACCTAAAGCAGAGTTTTTAGAAACGCTTAGGGAAATCACTGAAAACTATGGGATATTACTGATTTTTGATGAAGTCATAACTGGTTTTAGGTTAGCTCTTGGAGGCGCCCAAGAATACTACAACATCACACCAGACATGACAACACTTGGAAAAATTTTGGGCGGAGGTTTCCCAATCGCTGCTTGTGTTGGCAGAGCAGATATTATGAAAATGTTTGCACCCGCTGGAAAAGTTTACCAAGCGGGAACCTACAGCGGAAATCCATTAAGTGTCACAGCATCATTAGCCACTCTGAAATTTTTACGTGAAAGCGGAAAAGAATTTTACGAGACAATGGAACACAAATGCGAAACAATAGTGGAACAATTAAGGAAACTAATACACGATTTTGACTTGAAGCTTCAAATTAATCATATTGCATCCATGTTCCAACTGTTTTTCACTGAAACCCCCGTCTTTGATTACAAAACTGCAAAAACTGCAGATAACAACAAATTCATGCTAGGCCATTCGAAACTATTAGATAACGGCGTGTTTGTTCCTCCTTCACAGTTTGAAACATGTTTCCTTTCAAGTGCGCATTCAAATGAAGATATCAAAAAGACGATTACCGCATACGAAGTTATGCTAAACTGCTAAATACTAGCCAGAGCGTTTCTTCACAGAGAGAGGGAGTTCATGAAAATTTTACTTTGCTCACAGCACCTTGGATCATGTAAACCAATTGCTACTCCAAAAATTGCGTTTCCCATAGGTTTGTCATTAATTGCTTCAATGCTAAAAGATGAACATGAAGTAGTCATATTTGATTCAAACGTCGTGAAGAACCCATTACAAGAATTACGTAAAACTATTGAAAGAGTTAACCCTGATTTAGTGGCAGTTTCTCTAAGAAATATCGATGGCCAATTGTCATTCAATGCTTGTTCTTATTACGAACCATTTGTAAATATGATCAGAATCATTAAGGAAGTTTCTCCCTCAAGCAAATTAATCGTCGGAGGACCTGGATTCACAGCTTTTCCCGAAGAAATCATGAAACGGAATCCTGAAATCGATTATGGCGTAGTGTCTAATGGAGAAAATGTCATTGTTGAATTGTTAAAAAACCTTGAAAACCCTAGAAAAGTTAAGAACGTAATTTTTCGAGATAATGAAAAAATACAATTTACGGAACAGGGAGCACCTCCAGATTTGGACTCTGTGCCTTTTCCATTCTGGGAAGGCTTTGACATGTCCACATATAGACAATTTCCATACTCAGTTGGCGTTGAAACAAAAAGAGGATGCACGTTCAATTGTGTTCATTGTCTTTATCACTGTCTTCAAAAGAAACATGTTCTTTTGAGGTCTCCCAAAAGAGTGGTTAACGAAATCGAGAAACTAGTAAACGATTACGGCATTAACCACTTCTTTTTCACTGACCCAATCTTCAACTTCCCCCCGGACCACGGTCAAAAAATTTGTCAAGAAATTGTAAAACGAAAACTAGGCATTAAATGGAGAGCATGGTTTAGGTCAGACAGTATGAATGCTAAAGTCATGGCTGATGCATTGGACTCTGGGTGTGACCTCTTCGATTTTTCGCCTGATGGTGCTTGTAATGAAGCAATGGAAGTTTTGGGTAAGAACATGACTATTAATGATGTAGAAAGAACAGTTAATACAATAGGTAAAATGGAAAATGCTAAAGTTGGCTATAATTTTATGTATGATCTTCCTAGAGCCAATAGGCAACAAATGGTTGGTCTTACTCGACTGTTACCAAAAATTGTGAGAACATGTGGGAACAAGCTTCAATATATGTCGTTTACGAAGCTTCGAATATACCCTAACACTCCATTATACAACATTGCATTGAAGAATGGAAAAATCAATGAACAAACTGATTTGATGCAACCCGTTTATTATAAATCTAATTTTTCCAAAATTCAGCATTACTATGTTTCACTCATCAGTCAGCTCTTTAAAGCATAATCGTAATGCCCTTCATAGGCAAAACATTCACTGGCTCTTTCAGGAGTCTAGTTACTAATCGATTGAATCCCAAGCTTACGGTCTCATCTCTTGTGACATGTGCGATTTATTGGAATTCACTCGGGATTGTGCAAACAATGAGAAAACTAAGAATCCTTGCGTTCTTTTTCATTACTTATGGCATATATGGAAAAGTCGTCGGTGGGGACCAAAGAAGGCACATGGAACTAGCTTCAGGCATGCAGTCTTTAGGTGCCGAAGTTTTTTCCTTAGAATACAAGCCTTCACTCTCAAAAAGTTGGGGCTACTCAAATTACCATGTAATCGAGTATAGAAAAAGGTTTGAAAAACGTGGGCTCATTGAGCTTTTCATCCAGACCTTAAATGGCCTACGATGCTGTAGACAATTCAAATGCGACGTGGTTTTTGTTCCTGCACCAAACCTAATCGGAACATTCGATATGATACCACCTTTGCTTGTGAGTTTTCTGTGTAGGAAACCCCTCGTAATTGTGCTCCATGCAAACCAAAGATCAGTCAATGATCCAAATCGCTTTGCTAAAGATCGAAACCCTATCAGATTTTTAGCATTCTTGCGAGCGAGAACTTGTATCTCAGTGAGCCGAGCATCTGCAGTTAACATGCGAAGAATCTTCAAACTGAACCGTGTTATAGTAACAGGCAATGGAGTAAACCTTAACAAATTTTCCAAATCAAAAAAGCAAACACCAGTCAATGATGTCATATTTTTTGGACGGATATCAGTTGAAAAAGGACTTTCGACCCTTTTGGAAGCATGGAAAATTGTTGTTGCAGAAATGCCGCATGTGAAGCTCGTTTTCATGGGCGGCTTCAGTGCGAATCAGAAAGAAGAAATGCTGAGAATCAGTGAGAGATTAGGAATAAGTCACAATATAGAGTTTACTGGTTTTGTTACAGATCAAGAAGTTGTACACAGGCTCAATTCCTCACGGATTTTTGTGCTACCTTCAATCGACGAAGGGTTTGGGTTGACAGTTCTTGAAGCCATGGCCGCTGGTCTGCCTTGCATACTCTCAGATTTGCCCAGTTTTAAAGAGAATTTTGGTTCCACAGCAATTTTTTTTGAGGGAGGAAATGCCAAGAATTTAGCCCAACAAATAATGAAGCTGTTATCCAATTCTGCATTGCGTATGGATTTAGGAAAAAAAGGACAGGAAATGGCCAAGAAATATTCGTGGGAAAATGTTGCTAAGAAAGAACTGAAAGTTTTAGAAAGTGTTTTAGCCTAAAGTCGCGCGTAATCTGTTTTTCCAGTTAATTATCTTTGTTTTCTAGTGCTACAATTTAGTGGAGAAAAAACTTTGCTTTCTATAGTAATCCCTGCATTAAACAGCGCTGCAACTATTTCGCGCACGCTGTCTTCCATTTTTTCAAATAGAATCTCCAAGGACTCGTTTGAAGTTCTTGTTATCGACAATGGTAGCATAGATAACACAGTAGAAATCGCCAGAACATATGACGTCCAAGTGTATCATTGTGAACCAAAAGGTATAGGACCTCCCAGAAATTTAGGCATAAAGAAAGCGAAAGGCAACATAATTTGTTTTACAGACTCTGATTGTATCGTGACTAACAGTTGGCTCCCCCAAATCGACAATTTTTTTAAACTCAATCCAGAGGCTGATGGTGTTGGAGGTCCAACTCTTCCGTATCCGTTTTCCCAAAATAGACTTCAAGAATTGACTGGGGAAATATTTGTAGACGAACAAAATTACTCAAAATCAATAAAGAAGTTACAGTTTGGAACTTCCAGCCCATTCTTATTTGGTTCCAATAGCGCCTACAAGAAAGAAGCTCTACTTGAAGTTGGAGGATTTCCAGAACCAGGCGGTTCAAGCTTAGAACTTTCATGGAGACTGATGACCGCCAAGCGCAA
Source organism: uncultured Candidatus Bathyarchaeia archaeon (assembly GCA_964510635.1). Taxonomy (GTDB): domain Archaea; phylum Thermoproteota; class Bathyarchaeia; order Bathyarchaeales; family Bathyarchaeaceae; genus Bathyarchaeum. Next base: position 195,253 of record CAZEBS010000001.1, on the reverse strand, counting down.
TCTATTCTTTAACCCAGAACTCCACGTTTTCCACATTTTTCCTTCCAATCTTAAATCACTTTTCAAGATGTACTTCAGGTGGGGTTCCCAATATACAGCGATGCAAAAGAGATTTCGCGGTAACACAGCAGCCTTATACGGAGTATTTTATTCCGGTTATAGCATAGCAAGTTTACTTCTATCATTGGCTACTCCGGGAAATAATACCAAAAAAATCCTTCAACTAACTCAAGCAATAACCTATTTTCTGGGACGCCTTCAAGGACTCGATAGGACCGAATAGAAGGTTATGACAAAAGTTTCGGTATTGTTTGAACGGGTGTGTTTGAAAAATGGGACTTAGAGAAAGAATGAGTTGGTGGATTCTGTCTTCAGGTTTTTCTAGTCTCTTGAGATTTGTTCCCATATGTCCAACTCGAGCTGAATTCAGGTTTACATTCAACTGCAACAGCAGATGCATCACATGTAATGTCTGGAAGAGCAGGTCTGAGAATGAGTTGACCACAGAAGAAGTGAAGAACGCCCTACAACAGCTAAAGGAAATTGGAGTAAAGGAACTGATATTTGTCGGGGGAGAGCCGCTTCTTAGAAATGACATTGGAGAAATCATCAAAGAAGCAAAATCACTCAACTTCCAAGCAATAATCGTTGTCACCAACGGACTCCTTCTAGAAAGAAAAGCAGAAGAACTACTAGACAACGGCGTAACACACATCGACGTCTCAATCGACGCCATCAACGAAGCAAACGACAAAATCCGAGGAATCCCAGGCTACTACAACAAAGCCATCAACGGAATCAAAACCGTCCAAAAACTAAAGAAAACCAAAGGCTTGGATGTTCCAGTCACAATCATGACCACACTACTAATGAAAGACAATGTCAACGACATACCCAAACTAGTAGAACTCGCAAAAAACCTAGACGCCCACCTACTCTTCAACCTTCTAGGGGATTGCATTGATATTTCTAGTGGTATACCTTTATCTGAGATTAGGGTTGAAGACCACAAAAAAATCGACGAAACAATCGACTACCTGAAAACGGTCAACGAGAAACATCCTGGAATAGTAACCCTATGTGATTACAGTTTGGAGTATGCTAGAAACTACTTGAAAGGAAAAGACCGCTACAACTTCCACTGTATCCACGGATATACAATGGTGTATCTAGGTTCCCACGGAGAAATCTACCCGAGTTGTTGGGCGATGGAGCCGATAGGCAACATCCGGGAACACAAATTACAGGATATCATAGGATCAAAAAAACAAAAAGAACTAGCAAAAAAAATGTACAAGATGGAATGCCCAAAATGCATCCAGCATTATGTACCTAACATTTTGATGAAGCACTTACTAACTCACAAACTACGTTGCAAAGAGTAACAGAACAAACAGCCATCATTCTTTCCAACTAAGACATCTCATTATTTAGATGCATATTGCCCTCTGAAAAAATTCTGTGTATTGCAGTCTGGAATTATGGTTACTGTTTGATAGCTAGAAGTTTACGACAAAATCTTTGGTTTTGTTTGAACGGGTGTGTTTGAAAAATGGGACTTAGACTTAAAGAGAAAATGAGTTGGATGCTACTGTATTCAGGTTTTTCCAGTCTTTCGAGATTTGTTCCCGTACGTCCAACTTCAGCATACATCATGCTCACTGATAACTGCAACAGCAGATGCATCACATGTAATGTCTGGAAGAGCAGGTCTGAGAATGAGTTGACCACAGAAGAAGTGAAGAACGCCCTACAACAGCTAAAGGAAATTGGAGTAAAGGAACTGATATTTGTCGGGGGAGAGCCGCTTCTTAGAAATGACATTGGAGAAATCATCAAAGAAGCAAAATCACTCAACTTCCAAGCAATAATCGTTGTCACCAACGGACTCCTTCTAGAAAGAAAAGCAGAAGAACTACTAGACAACGGCGTAACACACATCGACGTCTCAATCGACGCCATCAACGAAGCAAACGACAAAATCCGAGGAATCCCAGGCTACTACAACAAAGCCATCAACGGAATCAAAACCGTCCAAAAACTAAAGAAAACCAAAGGCTTGGATGTTCCAGTCACAATCATGACCACACTACTAATGAAAGACAATGTCAACGACATACCCAAACTAGTAGAACTCGCAAAAAACCTAGACGCCCACCTACTCTTCAACCTTCTAGGGGATTGCATTGATATTTCTAGTGGTATACCTTTATCTGAGATTAGGGTTGAAGACCACAAAAAAATCGACGAAACAATCGACTACCTGAAAACGGTCAACGAGAAATTTCCTGGAATAATAACTCAATGCAACTACAGCCTAGACTATGCCAGAAACTACTTGAAAGGAAAAGACCGCTACAACTTCCACTGTGCTCACGGATTCAGAATGGTGTATCTAGGTTCCCACGGAGAAATCTACCCTTGTTGGGCAATGGAGCCGATAGGCAACATCCGCGAAAACAAATTACAGGATATCATAGGATCAAAAAAACAAAAAGAACTAGCGAAAAAAATGTACAAGATGGAATGCCCAAAATGCACCAACAATTATGGAGCCAATATTTTGGTGAAGCATCTAATATCTCACAAACTACGTTGCAAATAGTAACAAAACAACCAGCCGTCACAACACGTTACACTGCAAGAAGAGAAACATTTGAAAAAGGGAAGAGATTGAAGTTTTTGAGAAAATGTGTCGTCTCCAGAAAGGGTTAGATTACACACCTAAAAACAAGTTTTTTGTAGAGAATTAATTCATATTTTAATGCCTTCAAATTTAATATCAACAGAATCAGGATTTAATATGGAATGGAGTTCTTTCGAATGCATATCACAACGAGAATAAAGAAATCGAAGCAAACGATCAGAATGGTTAGACCTAAAGAGCTGACTGTAAACGATTTGATATACCCGTTTTTCGTACGCGAAGATGGAAAAACGTCTGAGATCCCTTCAATGAAAGGACAAAGATATTATTCCCTAGAAGATTGTGAAGAGGCTTGCAGCGAAGCCATTGATCTAGGTATTCCAGCAGTTATGATATTTGGCTTAATTGAAGCTAAAAATGCTGATGGCTCTGTTGCCTTACAGAAGAACAGTTTTCATACAAAAATTTTCAAAAAACTGAAGAGAAAATTTGGTGACGATTTGGCTCTTATCTCTAACGTCTGCCTATGTGACTTCACAACAAACGAATCTTGTGTATATACACAAAAAGGAAAAGTTTTACACGAGAAAACAGCTGAAATGTTGGGCAAAATTGCAGTTGTTCACGCAGAGGCTGGAGCTGATGTTGTTGCGCCAGCGGCAATGGCTGATGGGCAAGTTAGGCATATACGGGAAGCATTAGATCAAAAAGGCTTTGATGATGTGCCTATAATGTCATACATTAAGACGGACAGCTGTCTATTCCAGCCTTTCTTTAAGGCAGTAACCCATTCAAAAGTTCCAAGAAAAGGCGTAGACTCTAGCAAATTTAGAGCAGATATAATCAACGAAAAGATGTTCATACAGAAAGTTGATTTAGACGTCAAAGAGGGCGCTGACATCGTTATTGTTAAGCCTGCCTTAACAAATTTAGATCACATTCTTAGAATCAAACAGAAGTACCCAACAGTCCCTATTGCTGCTTACCAAGTTAGTGGCGAGTATGCTATGATAAAAACTCCAAGTCTAGAGGGTCTCTTAAGGGAAGAAACCGTTCTCATGGAGACACTAAACTCGATAAAAAGAGCAGGAGCTGACATGATACTAACATATCATGCTCTTGAAGCCGCCAAGCTAATCAAAAGTGGTTACTAAGTCAAGACCTTATTGGATTAAACTTTAGCCAAACCACATTTCAACCAACAAATTCCTCAACCTAACAGAATAGACGACAAAAACAGTACCAATTGCTTTGGAGACAAAAAGATGATTACAATTCTTGAAAAAAAATGTAACACCATCAAGAAACCAGTAGTTAGTGTGGGAATGTGCATAAGAAACGGTGAACCTTTTGCGAAAGAGGCACTTCTCAGCGTCCTTAAACAAGATTTTCCCCACGAACAAATGGAAATAATCGTTGTGGACGATGGAAGTGAAGACAAAACACTTTCAGTTGTAGAAAATATAGCAGTAGACTCAGACATCTGCTTTAGAGTTTTTCATACCGAGTGGAAAGGATTGGGATATGTCAGAAATTTTGTAGTTGAAGAATCTAGTGGAAAATATATTGTCTGGGTTGACTGTGACATGATTTTACCTGCGGACCATGTAAGGAAGCAAGTTGAATTCATGGAAAGAAACGAAAAAATTGGAATTGCTAAGGCAAGATATGGGATTCAATTTCAAGAGGCGCTCGTTGGCTTCTTGGAAAATGCCGCAAGTTGGGCGCTTGATTATAGATTCGGAGGACAGACAACAGACAGACCTCTTGGAACAGGCGGATGCATTTACAGAGTTGAAGCAGTTAGACAAGCAGGTGGCTTCGATGAAAAATTAACAGGTGTGGGCGAAGATCAAGATGTTGAACATAAAGTTAGAACAGCCGGCTGGTTACTCTACTTAGGTGCATCAGCCTTTTTTTATGAAAAACGTAGAAAAAGTTGGAAGCTGTTGTGGAAAGAATATTTTTGGCACGGTTATGGCGGGCATTCTCTTTACAAGAAAAACAAAAACTTGATCCCTCTGCATAAGTTGGTTCCTCCATCAGGTCTTCTCGCTGGCGTCTGGTATTCTATGGATGCCTACAGAGCAACATCCCGAAAACTAGTGTTCTTACTGCCTTTCCAATATTTCTTCAAACGAACAGCTTGGTTCTGTGGTTTTATTAGGGGACAGATACATGACCATGGCAATGTCTATAAAAAAGGAATGTGACCAACCCCTGGAGAAGTGTGAGGGTATTACAATGAAACCAGTGATTACTATCGGCGTTTGTGTAAGAAATTGTGAGGATTTCATTGAAGAATGCGTGGAAAGCATCATACGCCAAGATTTTCCTCACAAGCTTATGGAAGCAATCTTTGTAGATGATGGAAGTGAAGATAAAACATTATCCATTATCAAAAAACTTGCTTCGAAAATTGATATTCGCTCTAAAGTTCTTCATACTTCGTGGAAAGGTTTGGGTCATGCAAGAAATATGGTAGTTGATAACACCGAAGGGGAGTTTATTCTCTGGGTTGACGGTGACATGGTCATCGAAAAAGATTTTGTGAGTAAACTGACAGAGTATATGAAGCAGCACAATGAAGTGGGAATTGCCAAAGGAAAACAAGCTTTGGATTCGGGAGGTAATCTGCTTGCCACTTTGGAGTCATATGCCAGGGCTGCAGGTAGAATGGGGGATTACAAATCAAAGAAGGCGCGTTCAAAGGCTCTTGGAACAGGGGGCGCCATTTGTCGAACAGAGGCTCTCAGAGAGGTAGGTGGATTTGACGAAAAACTGAGAGGTTATGGTGAAGATTTCGATCTTGAAATCAGAGTCAGAGCACTGGGTTACACGTTAGCCACGGTTGATACAAAATTTTTTGACTACGAAAGACGAGGATTAACGTGCAAGAGCCTATGGAGTAGGTACTGGCTTCGGGGGTATCATACACATTACTTTTTTCACAAGAACAAAGGAGTGCTTCAGCATTATAGGATGTTTCCTCCTACAGCCTTTCTGTTTGGACTTATTCAGGCACACAAACTCTACAAGATAACACGAAAGAAAATGGTTTTCCTCTTGCCCTTTCAGTTCTTATTTAAAATGACGGCTTGGTACGCTGGGTTTATAAGAAGCAAATGGAATTCAGTTAAATAGAAATCTTGATGTGAATCAAGACATGTTCAACAACTGTTTTAAATGACAAGAGAAATTGAAAAGTGAATTTTGTCACGAAGTTGGAGAAACCCGTTAATGAAAGATTCAATTATTATCTTTGCACCTCACCCCGATGATGAAACTTTTGCATGTGGGGGAGTAATTGCAAAAAGATTAACGGAAGGATATGATGTTACAGTAGTCTTCTTGACCGATGGAAGAAATGCTTTAAGGGATCTCGGCGTTTTTTCACAGCCTACACCGTTGGAGCTAAAAGAAATTAGAAGAGACGAAGCAACACGAGCTACAAAAATCCTCGGTTTATCCCAAGACGATCTAGTTTTTCTGGACATAGAAGATGGAACCGTTGAAAAAAATGAGCATAACGTTAGCAAGCAGATTACTGAAATTTTAAACGAAAAATCTCCGAGGGAGATTTATTTTCCACAAGAGAAAGAGTATAATCTTGATCACAGGTCAACTAATCGTCTAGTACGAAAGGCAATTGAACAGCTCAATTATAACCCAGTTAAACGCCAGTATTTGATCGCTTGGTCATATCCATTTAACATACTAGCACGTATTCAGCCACAATATCTGCGTAAATTGTTATTATACAAACTTCAAAAATTTGAGCTAGTTACTGTAGATATTTCGGATTTTACATCTACAAAAAAGGCAGCAATAAAAGAATACAACAGCCAACTGAGAATAGTTGCTCCTAACCAACCAAGAACCGTTATAGGGGATTCTCTTCTTCAACAATTTCTTGGGAACAAAGAAAGTTTTTTGGTTTCCCGGTAAGCGATAACTGATTACATTGTTTCATGACTTCAAAATCTATTTTGCTAGAAAGGATTTTATAACCGAAAACTTGAAATGCCGTTGTGATTACGCTTGTCAAATGGCAATTTTACGTTCAGTGAAATACTGTTAAAATATGTTTGTAAATGAAAGGAAGTGAAAAAGACGAAAATAGGCATTATAGGCTGTGGTGGAATTGCACCACTTCACTTGAAAGTATACAAAAAACTGAAAGACGTTGAGGTCGTTGGTCTATGTGACCTAGACTTAAAGAGAGCCAAGGATCTAGCGACGAAGTTCAACATCGAGAAAACGTACACAGATTACTGGGACATGTATGAAAAAGAAAAACTGGACATGGTTGACATCTGTACGCCGGTTTCAACACATACACGAATAGTTTGCGATGCAACCGAGGCTGTTCCAGCAATCCTAGTGGAAAAGCCTATGGCACTTAATACTGCTGATTGTGATAAAATAGTGAAAGACGTGAAAAAGCATGGAAATAAACTGTGTATAGGACATAACCAGATTTTCTCTCCACAGGTACAAAAAGCAAAGGCTATTGCCGACTCTGATGCGTTCAATTTATTCTGCTTCCGAACTACTCAAAAAGAAAGTTTTGAGACCCTTAAAGCCCATAAATTGGCGCCACCATGGAATGTCTCACCACACCATGGAGGAATTCTATGGGAGGTATGCTGTCACCTAGCATATCTTCAGTTGTATTTCTTACCAGACATCAAAGAGGTCTATGCAGTAGGCAGCAAAGTCAAATATCCAGTTTACGATGATTTTGCCGTTTTTCTGCGCACAGCAGATGAACGCTTTGGCATAATTGAACTTTCATGGTTGTCACGTGAGACTGAAACGGTTTATGAATTGAGAGACACTACTGGAAGACGACTGCAAATTCACTGGGAATATAACTATCTTTTAGAGAATAAAGAAGAGCCGCCTTACAGTGCGGGTAATGTAATAAAGAATATGTTCTCAGACCAAAAGCGAACTTTACAAAAATGGTACAACTTTACGTCATGCTATCTTCATAAAGGGAAGATAGCGCCTACATTAAATCTTATCAGCAGTTACATCAATTCCATAAAAAAGGATCTGCCGTCTCCGGTTTCACCAGAACAAGGAAGAAGCGCCGTCAACCTCTTAGAATGCATCAAAAAGTCTTTAGATGAAAAACGAGCTGTTACGGTAACTTGAATGGAACTTTTAAATAAAGAACAAAGTTTTTTGTAGAGTTATCTTCTAAATTTCTTGTCTAGAAAACCTTTTCTTCATGGTTTATATAATTGAGCAAAACTATACATTCCAACACAAAAATGGTTCCCACGACGAGATTCTAATCCTCTCCAATCAGGAGGGACCCGTGAATAGAAACCATCAACACACAACTAATGGTTCTTGAATGGTTTTCTTTTTGACGAATACATTCCCATGCATTACACTCACGACTCAAAAATAGCCTTCTCAAATTCGATGCTACTCTAAAAGCAAGCGCTGATTATGCAAATCTAGAAAATGGTTAATACATCCTAGACTCAATAAGAAACTACGTGATACGATCTATGATAGATTCTAAAGAAGATTACTGCTTCTTCTTAGAAGCGGATCGTATAGCCTTAAAAAAGAATTATAGGCGCCCACATTTTTTTGGAGATGAAATCTGGAAGTTCCAGAGGCTACTTAGGAAAACAGAATATTATCAAAACTGCAAAAAAGGAATATTGTCACGAAAATACCTCGATTACTTGCGGTTAAGGCTGTATAAACTTGGTTTACAGTTGGGTTTTTCAATTCCAAGAAATGTATTCGGACCTGGATTATCAATTGCCCATTATGGACCAATTCTCGTAGTTGATAACACCCGAGTTGGAGCAAACTGTAGAATTCACCATTGTGTAACCATCGGAGTGGCAGGAAATTCACAAGCACCTCAAATCGGTGATAACGTGTTCATCGGTACAGGTGCAGTAATCATTGGTGGAATAAAGATTGCAGATGGAATTGCCATTGGTGCGAACAGTTATGTTAACAAGTCTTTTACAGAGCCAGGAATAACAATAGCTGGCAGTCCAGCCAAAAAAGTTTCGGACAAAGGTTCTAAAGGGCTGTTCATTCGAGCAACCGAAATAATGAAAGCGTCTGAACAACTGACATAAAATCAGCCTTGTGTCAACGGATGCGGATACTGATAAGGAGTCCAAGTGAACCCATCATCTGTCATATTTGGAGGTCGAAGGAAATAGTTTACATTTTCGTTGTAGATGCTGTTTGCGTTTATTTGCCAATTGTCTGAGTTGCCCCAAATATAACTATCATTTACTAGACATTTTGACGGTTCCTGCGAGTCATAACTCATTCCAACCAAGAAGTAATAGGAACCATCATTAACGTTATTCGTTATGATTGATGCTCCCCCACGTTGCCTTACGGCCTCATAGTTGTATCCGTTTTGACAATTTTTGAATGTGTTGCCGTAAACCTCAATGGCTCTAGTTCCAACAGCATCATACGTTCCATGCGCGTCCGCCTCACCAAACCCGAAACTCGATTCAACAGTGTTGTATCTGAACACGTAATGATACCCATCATTTGAGGACACACAATGCCGCCACTTGCTGAAGTAATTGTCTTCAATAAATGTGGTGTAACTGGTGTAATGACCGAAAATATTTGCCACATTGTTATCCCAGTATTCTGCATGAGTTCTACCCAGCAAAACACCATAACCGACCATACCGTCCGCACCAAAAGGATGCGGAACCCCTTCCCCGTTGATGAATGTATTGTGGTCAATCACGCCATTGCAATGAGTTGATGCACCAGAGTTATCAGGAGCATACCATCCAGCCCAGATTCCACCACCTGAAAGCTCATAGAATCCACAATGATCAACACGATAATTCCTCACCTCGTTGAAGACTATCGCTCTTGAAGCAAGGTAATTGATTGAAGAATCATATACGCGTTCCCCAATTATTCTTATGTTCGCAAAACGGGTTGTTAAGCTTGAATCCCCACTTCCATCGAAAAAGAACCATGATGAACCTTGAAGATTCGATGGAACTACAGGTATTTGCCAAGAGCAACGAAGCGTTGTAGCCCATTCAATAACCTGTCCATTAGCGCCCAATGTCGGCGGTGCACCAATTATGTTGACGCCTTCAGGAACCATGACAATACCATAACCTTCAGCAACATCATACCAGTGTCCGCTTTCTGTGAAGTCGAATGTTCCAGCAGGAACATAAACCGTACCTATACCACCATGTGCTACAATCACGTCAACTGCCTCCTGAATGTGACTAGCTGAACCACTGGCTGCGGTCACAGTTGGAAGCCCTATATAACCACCACTTCTCAGAGTGATACTTTGTGTCAACGCAGATAATGCAGGATAAATTAAAAAGCACACAGCAAATACAACAGAAAGAGTAAAGATGGTGCAAAACTTCCTGCTATGCAATACCGTCGTTTCTCCAGAATATTCTTTTTAAACTCGAGGTTATATCTTTTGCTCACTTTTTGGTGTCATTACGTTTCTTCAAGTTACTGTGGGTTACCGTCCGTAATAAATATTTTGTCGTAATAAATCAGAAACTAATGAGTTGTACGCACAAAATTAATATCCAGAAACAACAGTTGTAGCAACAAAATATGCGGAAGAAAACGGAATAATCTTAGGTAAAAGTCATAGGTTAAATAGACTTCTGATTGAAGCAAAATCACTCCTAGAAGAAGAACATTGTATAACAGAACTAAGAAAGAACACAAATACGTCCATCCGACGATTTTTTACAGAAAGGAAACCCGACGACAACTTTACAGAACCAAAAACACAATCCAAATATGTAAAAACACTTAGTTGTTAGGATATGGTTGCAATGCTCGGTTGGAAGTCATATAATTTCATAGCTCTAGTGTTGATTTTACAGGCCATGGTTTTTTTCGTTGTGTACGCAAACATTTCAACTGCTCGAATGATAATCGGTTTTATTTACCTTCTAATTGTTCCCGGCGCTGTTATACTTAAACTTCTAGCACTTGAGAGGTTAGATGTTTCTGAAAAAATTCTCTTTTCTGCAAGTCTAAGTATAGCTTTCATAATGTTTATTGGGGTTGCCATAAACGAACTGGGAAAACTAGTTATCTCCAATCCCCTTTCGCTTGATATACTGCTTATAAGTATTAATCTGGTCCTATTATCAGTCGCCCTCATAGGCACCCGCCGATACACTGACTCAAACTTGACCGATACACAACAAGCAAAACTTTCGGGCTATTTAGTATCGATTTTAATCTTTGTTTTCCTTTCGCTACTGGGCGCACTTGGAATTCTTAACGTGAATTCTTCAGGAAATAACCTCTTAATTCTCGGTTTGATAATCGCGGTTTGTGTAATTGTTACTTTAGCTTTTGTCAGTGAAAAAATCATTCCTTCAAAAATTTATCCACTCATTTTATTTAGTATATTCATTTGCCTTCTGCTCTTTCTGGGGATTACTCCTACTCTGGTCACTCCATACATTACTGGAACTGGTGACATAACTCATGAATATTATGTTTATCGACTAACTGGGCAATATTGGTATTCTGAATTGCCAAGCGACTTCGGCTACTATTTTAGGACTGATAGCTACTATTCCATGCCAAGCATAACAATTCTGCCCACAATATTCTCCACCATTACTGCGATGGACTCTATTTTTCTCTTTAGAATATTTTATCCTATCATTACTGCCTTCATAGCAATAGGAGCATACAAAGTATACCAAACACAAACAGACAACAAGACAGCATTCTTGGCAACCTTCTTTTTAATTACGATAACTGTTGGGAAAGGAATGGGCTCAGCAAAACAGCTAGTTGCTGAGCTTTTTTATGTTCTGATTTTCCTATTGCTTTTTGAGAAAAGCGTTGATCCACTAAAAAGAAGGCTTCTGCTCATATTTTTTGGCACAGGCCTAATCCTTTCTCATTATGGTCTAACGTATATTTTTATGTTTAATGTTGTTGTTGCAGTCTTCATTTTCAGTTTCTTGCATTTCCGCAAAACAGGTCACATCAATATTTCACAAACAAAGATACCGTTAACTTTCATAGTGCTCTTTTTAACAATCGCATTTTCCTGGTATGTCTACATTAATAGGTCTGCTACTTTCACACCTTTAGTTGAGACTATTGAAACGGTAGGGCGTAACCTAGGTCAATTTTTCAATCTAGAATCTAGAGGAACAGCTCTACAAGGTTTAGGCATCGTTGAAACTCCGTCGGTTTTTTACAGGATTAGCAGTATTCTGTTCCTATTCACCGAGTTCCTATTAGTGGTTGGCTTTGTTAAACTCTTAATCGGCAAGAATAAAAAATCAAGGTTTAGTATCGAGTATAAAGTATTTGCCGCTATAAACATGGCCATCATAGCAGTAAATCTATTGCTTCCTAGTATTGCAGATACTTTCTTGATGGCAAGATTTTATCAAATCACTCTTATTCTACTTGCTCCTTTGGCGATTGTTGGTGGGAAAGCAATTCTCAATCTCATATTGAACCATCGTTACCAAAAATTCTACCCAACTGTTCTTCTACTTTTGATATTCATTCCCCTTTTTCTATTTCAGACACAGTTTGTTTATGAGGTAACAGGAGATCGAAGTTATTCACTAGCTCTAAGCGGATATAGGTGGAGCTCAACAGAATTATACTATTACACGGTGAATGATCAAGAAGTGTTCAGTGCCAAGTGGATTGCACAATATTCTGGTACTTCAACTGTTATATATTCAGACCAAACTTCGCTTTCTGGAGTTTTATTAGCATATGGCAATATAACTGGACGAAACATCAAACAATTGATAGGAACAGACAGACTCACGTCTGGAGATGTCATATACATTGCTGATTCTGATTTGGTGGATAAAGGATACGTTTTCAATACTACTTTGTTGTCACCCGTTATGGAGCAAAAAAACACTATTTACTCAAACGGCAAAACTGTTATCTATAAAGGTCAGGGTTCTCCCAGTGCTATTGACGATTGAAATGATGGAAAGGAATAGACACTATAGTATACTGCGATTCGTTACTCACTCTAATTAAAAAGTTTGAAGTTAAGGCAGATTTTGTCAGAAGCATTCTCTGGTAATCATAGGAGAAAATAGTATGCACCAAATAATGCTAACATTTGATGTCGAAGATTTCATTAATTCCAACGCAATATTTGCACTTAGAATTACATTAGAGTTATTAGAAAAACACAAATTGAAAGGCTTATTCTTCATTACTGGACACATGGCTGAGAAACTCAGCAACTTCCCAGAAATTCTGGATTTGTTGAACAAAAATTCGATCGGTTTTCACTCATCTAGTCATTCGGTTCGACCAACGATTCCAGAGTACACTGATATCAAAAACTATCGTAAAGCCTATGAAGCTTCTTTAACGCGTGAAACAGCCCACATCAACCCTTTAACTGGGAAGGTAGAAGGGGAAGGGGGACTTTATTTTCTTCAAGACCTTTTTTCTCCTAAAAAAATTGAATCCTATAGATCTCCTGGGAATAGTTGGACTCCGCCACATTTAGAAGCATTGGCAAATTTAGGCATAAAGTTCGATTTTTCTACAGACCTCACTGTTTCACTACCTGTTAACTATAGAAAAATCACTTTCTACCCTTTCACGTTTCTTCAACATTGGGAGGGAACACTATTTGACTATAGATGCCTCTTATCTGCGATTTTGAAGCGTGAAGTCGCCATTCTTGACTTGCATCCCTCGTTATATGTAAACGAAACCATTTGGGACTCGATTTACTACAGAAATAACCCGTCAGCCCTTAGAAAGGTGCATAAAAAATCCATTGAAGAGGTAAAGCTACTTTTCACTAGATTCGAGTTATTATTGAAGCAAATAAACTTCCTTCAATGTATGGGTAGATCAATAGAAGTGACCACGAAATTAAGCCCATCATCTAGAAACTTAACAATTACTGAAAAAGATTTGGAGAAAGCTTACATAACAAGCACTTGGTGGCCCAAAAAACATTTAAACTATCACCCAAAATTCATTCATGAACATTTCAACGATTTTTTTGAGGCTGCTCTTCGTTAGGCTACCGCTGTTTTTTCGGACCGAAATGATATACAAATCTCAGAGGGTTAAGTCTTGCGAGTGATAATGGTTACACCGTGTTTCCATCCTGTCAAAGGTGGTACAGAAATTGTTGTTCAGAATCTGTCAAAAGTACTAAATAAAAAAGGCGTACACACCGACGTCATGACTTTCAATATGGATCGAAAATGGCACCCCAAATCCAGTGGAAAAAAAATAACAGTAGATGGAATTAATGTTTTCAAAATTCCCGCTTTAAACTGGTTACCGATTACACACTCGGACAGACTTACTTTGAATGTTAATCTGATTCCTGGAAGATTTAGGCACATATTTAAGGAATACGACATTATTCACTTTCATGAGGCAGATTTCAGCTTCCCATTATTTTCACTTCTCACTAAAAAACCAAAAATATTTCACTTACATGGAATAGATCTTAACTTCTTCAAGAGATATCATTTAAACAGATTTATACTAAAGAATACTGCCGATTTGTATATCTCAATATCTACGCAGATGAGCAAAGATTTAGTAGAATTAGGAATCCCTGAAAGTAAAATTGCTTATTTGCCCAACGCAGTGGATGTAAATAGATTTTCTCCAAAAAAAGAGAAAGAAGAAAACTTGATTCTGTTCGTAGGAAGAATAAATCCTGCTAAAGGTGTACATATTCTAATCGACTCCTTGCAGCATATTAAAAAACCACTTAAGTTGGTTATTATCGGTCCGGTAGTCAAGGATCGTGAGTATTTTCAAGATTTACTGAACGGAAGTATAAAAAAAATAAATCAAGAAGGAACACACAAGATAACATATTTGGGTCCTTTAAATCATCAAGAGATAATACAGTGGTATCAAAAAGCTTCAATCTTAGTCTTGCCTTCATTTTTCGAAGCACTACCCGTTGTGCTTCTAGAAGCTCTCGCATGTGGGACCCCTGTAGTAGCAACACGTGTAGGAGGAATACCTGATATTGTTCAAGACCATGAAAATGGACTTTTGGTACCTCCAAATGATCCATTAAAATTAGCTGACGCAATTCAGTATCTAATAGATAATGAAGAAGCCCGAACTAGAATTGCCAATGAGGGAAGAAAGTCGGTTGTGGAACGTTTTTCGTTAGATGCCATCACAAAAAGACTGTGTAGCATCTATGAAAACATGCTTGATAAGTATTCCCGATAAAAATTTAACTAACGTTCAGTATAAAAATGGTTCATTACTTAATTGTATATCGAATGATGCGAGGACAGTACTTTGAGTTTAGTTAGTTACGTAAAAGTTGAAGAAAACAGCGTAGATTCGTTGAGTCAATGCATTCTTGAATCATTAAACCTGATAAATTATTCTTTCAAGAAGGACATTAAAGATATCGCTATTAAACCCAACATGTGCTACTACTGGGACTACACCACAGGGCAGACCACAGACCCCAAATTGGTTGCCGCACTAATAGACGTAATTCGTAGCCAAATTTCACCCGATGTCAACATCTCCATTGTAGAAGCAGATGCCTCAGCTATGAGATGCAAATATGCATTCAAAATATTAGGCTATGAAAAGCTAGCCAAAGAATATAATGTGAAGCTAGTGAACCTTGCAAAGGATAATTGTGAAGACGTAGACGTTACAGTTGATGGAAAAAACTTGCAGTTCAAGTTGCCTCATACCATCCGAGACGCTGACCTGCGCATTAATGTCCCAAAAATCAAGTATATGGTGCTAACAAGAGTTTCAGGAGCACTGAAAAATATTTTTGGTTGCAACCCAATTGTATTGAAATACAAATTTCATTCTCGTCTGGACGAAACAATAGTTGCACTCAACAAAATTATGAAAATGGACCTTTCTATCTTAGATGCCATGATTGTCTCGGGAAGAAAGCCTGCTAAACTTGACCTAGTGCTAGCAAGTCAAGACATTGTATCAATAGATGCTGCGGCATCAAAATTGGCAGGCGTAAACCCAAAATCGGTTAGTCACATAATGCTAGCCAATAAAGAAGGATTAGGAAATATTTCGTTTACTGCAAGAGGAGAAAATCCTAGAGTTTTTGAGAAACGATTTCCTCGAAGACGGTTGAAGGATAAAATCTTAACTTCTGGCTACAAATTTGCAGTGCGGACTGGTTTACTAAACACGGAAATGTTATAGAGGAGCAAAAGCTAGATGAAAAAAATTAGAGTAGGCTTGATTGGTTTAGGCTACATTGGTAAAGTTCACCTTCGGAGCTGCCTAAAAAATGATTCCGCAGAACTTGTAGCCGTTTCGGATGTTTCAAAAAAGGCTCTAAATATCGCCAAAAAAATGGGTGTGAAAACAACATATACTGACTACAAAGACATTTTAGCCGACGACAGCATTGAGGCAGTGATAATTGCGTTACCTACTTTTCTTCATCTTCCTTGTGCCACAGAAGCCGCGGAAGCAGGCAAGCACATAATGCTAGAAAAGCCAATAGCCAAGAACGTAGAAGAAGGAAAACAAATTCTGTCAACAGTTGAGAAAAACAACGTCAAATTAATGGTTGGTTATCCCTTCAGGTTCTTTGCCCCTTTTCAAGCTCTTAAAGACCAAATTGACCAAGCTGAATTTGGAGAAATTCCAATCGCATACGCAACAAACATTGCATCTGGACCATTTTTCCACAGAGCGGATGGACATATACCCCGTCCAATTCCCGAATGGTGGTTTAACAAAGAATTAACAGGAGGCGGGGCTCTCATCGACCTCGGTTGTCACATGATTAACTTATCACGTTGGTATTTCGGCGAAGTAACAAACGTACAGGCACACCTCGGATACAAATACGGCTTTGACTTTGAAGACCACGCATCTTGTATTCTCCAGTTCGATTCAGGAACAAAAGCCATCATTAATGTGGGCTGGTTTGCCCAAACAACGACGTTAGAAGTCGAAGTTTTCGGAACTGTCAAACATGCATTAACATACCACATTCCACCTAGCAGAGTTATTACTGCACTTCAGCTTATTCTAAGGCGGACTCCGAAATATTTTACGCCGCATTATACAGGGCTGGCACATTTCATTGACTGCATACAAACGGATTCACAACCATCATCAACAGGCTACGATGGCCTCAAAGACCTAGAAGTAATTGAACAGGCTTACAAAAATCAGATATATCTGGATTAAGTGATCCGCAGAAGTCAATTAGCGTGAACATCTTCTCTCCCGTCTTGGGAAACCATCAAAAGCAGAGAATGATAAAGCTTACGATTGCATACATATGCCCATCTAGGTGAAAACATCCATGGAAAAAGCCTTTAGAATGGGCAAAGCCTCAGCAACCGGAAGTTTTCAACTTTTTGTTGGTGTAGCACTGTCCAGTGCCATAATGGCAGTTGGCTCATTGATCCTGGCAAGGCTGATCACGCCTGCTGAATATGGACTTTACTCTGTGGCACTAATTCCTTCACTAATGATAGGGCTATTCCGAGATTGGGGAGTAAACTCCGCCATAACAAAATATGTTGCACATTCTAGGACAACAGGAAATGAGGAAAATGTTCGCGACATCATCGTTACAGGACTGATTTTCGAAATCGTTATGGGACTTGCATTATCACTTCTTTCAGTATTTCTCGCAGGCTTCATTGCCTCAGCAATCTTTCACAGACCAAACATAGCACCGCTAGTATCCATCGTTTCCATCACCATCTTCGCAAGCTCGTTACTAAACGCAGCTCAAGCTAGTTTCGTTGGTTTAGAGAGAATCGAATTCCAAAGCCTTACGCTCATCTGCCAAGCTTCAATAAAAAGCGTAGTGGGACCACTATTGGTGTTCCTAGGTCTAGGAGCCTTGGGAGCAGTTATAGGTTACATTCTATCGTTTATAGTAGCCAGCATCGCGGGTTCAGCAATACTTTATTTCATACTATTAAGGAGACTGAAAAGAGCCAAAATCAGCCGATCAAAAACATTTAAACTTTTAAAGGATATGCTGCATTATGGCGTTCCTCTGTCAATTTCATCGATAATTGGAGGATTCCTGCTACAATTTTACGGTTTTATGATGGCATTTTACTGTAGTGACGTGATGATAGGAAATTATCAAGTCGCAAACAACTTTGCAGTCCTCCTGACCTTTGTTACAATTCCAATAGCAACCGTACTATTCCCAGCCTTCGCAAAACTTAACCCCCAGAATGAACCCGAACTTATCAAAACAGTCTTCAAATCCTCCGTGAAGTACACAACAATACTTTTGGTACCCGCCACAACGGCTGTAATGGTTCTATCAAAACCAATGGTCAGTACACTGTTTGGAGAACAATACGCTTATGCGCCATTCTTTCTCAGCATAATGGTTTTAGGCAATTTGGCCACAGGTTTCGGCAACTTAAGCATGAATGCACTCCTAACAGGTCTTGGGGAAACAAAAACATTGATGAAACTCAGCTTATTGACTTTAGCTTTAGGTTTTGTGTTAGCATTTCTGCTAATCCCTAACCTTGGCATCACAGGTATCATACTGGGAAATCTCATAGCGGGCATACCCAGCATACTTCTTGGACTTCATTGGATATTCAAACATTTTAAAGTCTCGGCAGATTTGGGATCAACAGCAAAAATATTTGCATCAACAGCCATCGTAACTGGAATCACTTATGTATCCCTAAGCTTCCTCAACACAGCTGAATGGGCGAGGCTCATGGTTGGCGGAATCGTTTTCTTGGTGGGTTATCTTATTGTAGCTCCTTTCATGGGAGCAATCGTTCAAGAAGATATTCGCAATCTTAGAGCACTGTTCTCTGGTCTGGGCTTCATTTTTACCATAATAAATCTGCCACTTATCATAGCAGAAAAAGCAGCAGCTCTCAAAAATAATTAACAAACGAAATGCAACGGCTTCAAAAACCTCACAACTAAAATATGTTGTGTCTAAATGTCTCATATTGATATTGCTTGATTGATTAGAAATCTTAATAACTATAAAAACAGATAAGCGGTGGTTGAACTAACCAGATTACATGGGCAAACTTATGAAAGTTTTTAGCTTTTTATTCGCACTTCTTCGCCGATACAAAAAGACTCTGCTGCTCATAGTTGTTGTCGCAACATCATCAGTATTAATCAGCAGCAGCATTTCAATATGGCTTAGCAACTTCCACAATCTAACTCTTCCAAGCGTTGGAAACATTAAGACCATTGGCGTAGAAGCCTACTGGGACCCAAACTTAGAAAACAAGACAGAAAACATTCTTTGGGGCGAAATGTGGCCTGGTTCATCGGAGAACAGCACAATATACATACGAAGCGTTAGCAACACCGAAATAACTCTTCAGCTATATCCATCAAACATTACTCCTGCCGCCATTTCAGAATACATGGATTTATCTTGGAATTACAAAGGAGTATCCCTCAGTCCTAATGAGGTAATCGAGGTGACGCTTTTTCTGTCCATGTCTGACGATTATTCCTTTACGCGTTATATTGTCGCCAATGAGGTGGAAAGCTTCGGCATGGATATTCACATTGTACCGTATGAATGAATGCAATAGAAGCTTTTTTCATTTTTCGATGTATGAGGAAGAAATGCTCAAATTTGCGCAACCTATCGCAACGTATTGGGAATCACTGAAAGAACAGGCTACCTTTTCTTCAAGTGCCACTATTGATTAACAAATATTTCTGAAACAATAACATTAAAGATTAGAGATTTGAATATAGTCAGGTGGCGGTAACGATGTTGAACCAAAAACCTTGGCAAATTGCGGGTGCCAAAGTCAGATTGCTCCAGCTCTTTCTATTGATTGTAGCCCTGTGGTTCCTTTTTTGGGCGCACATTTACGAGATGCTAGTTTGGGGCAAAACATTTGTCCAGTCTCTGCAACCACTGTCACTTAACGTATTAATTTATTCTGTAGCAATAGTTGGCATCATTTTGGTTGAAATATACCTGAAACGTTCCCGCCGAGTTTCATCCCAAGTGCCTATCTCATATGCTCCTAAATCTTTGCAAACATCAAGGATTAAATCATCAAGAACTGGAGGAAGGGAATCTACGAAAACATCAGTTCATATAATTGGAATATCCTTTCTCATTGTTGGAGCCTTACTGTTAATTGTCTCATACGTATTAGCCTCCACAACTCTTGCTCTTATTGGATTAAGCCTGACCTTCTGGGGTGCCCTTTTCTTCTTTGTCAGGTCAACCAAATTCGTTAAGAGCACTATTTTAGACTCCAGCATTCTTCCGGCGTATACAACCCTTGATAGAATACTCGCAGACCTGAAATACGATGGAAAAAGCATTTACATACCGCCGTACCCGAAAGATGCGTATCTTCCAGAGCATTTAGGCGGCATGAAAGACCAGATAGTCTTCATTTCGGACAAAGATTCCACGACCATACCGTCCATTGAAGAAATGGCACAAAAACATTTTCAGGTCAAAAATCCTAAAGGAATCTGCATTATTCCTCCAGGTTCTGGGCTAGTAAACGTTTTTGAAAAAGAATTGGGAATTGAGTTCACGAAGATTGATCGAGAAAATTTCTATGATAGCTTATCTGCAGTAATCGTGAGCAATCTGGAGTTAGCTAAAGCCTTTGAGATAGAGACTGAAGATGAATTTATTCATGTCACAATTACTAATTCAGTATACCGCAGTCTTTACTCCAGAGATCAGAATCTGAAAAGTGTTCAGCTTATTGGATGCCCATTGGTAAGTGCCATCTCATGTGCTTTAGCAATGGCAACTGGAAAATGCGTAACTATAGCTAAAACCAAATCTGCTCTAGATTTGAGAACTATTGAAGTATGGTATCAATTGGTAGAGGGCTGAACTGATGCAGTTTCCTCTTTCTCTATCCGATATTAGCCTCTGGATAGCAATCATGGCGATGATTCTACTTGTATCCTCTGAATTGTTAGTCTCAGAGCGCTTTGGTCAATTCTTAATCAACAAAAAACGTTTGCGACTGGCGGCTCTTGTCTTAGGTGTAGCATTCATGGGTACTGTTATGCTGCGAATCATTTCGCCCTCTCTATTATAAAATCAAAGTTAAAAGACGAAAAAAAGATCCAGAAGGGGGGAGTTCCGTGAGTGGAACTATTTCTTTTAGGCGCTACTTCCGACAACAGTTATGTCAAAGCCGAAGGTTGTTATTCCTTCTATGTCCGGCGACACCGTTAGCGTGAACGTAATTTGAACCACTACATCTACATCGATCAGAGTTGAATCATAATTCCAGCTGAGACCGAGGTAAGTATCGGCGCCTGCAGGGGACCAATTTGAGGTCTGCATAGTCAGTGTTACTGGCATGTTGCCTTCGTTTCTGAAGTAGCAAACTAAGTTTTGGCTTCCTCCGGGCTGAAGAGTTCCCCATGACAGAGTAGTTAAGGGAGTAGTACAGCCGGCATCAGAATAAACGCCAAGGTCAACAGAAGTTTGTATCTGTATCGATCCTGTGCTGGATAATGTTTTGCTTGTTTGTTCTGCAGGGAATGCTTGGCTTACTAGAGATAGACCTAATGTGTATGTGATGAGAATGAGTATGGCACCAGTGATTATGGATTCTTTACTTACCATGTTTATACCTACTACTATAGTGTGTATTAAGACTTAATAAATATTTTCGTCTAAATGCGCTACACATATACAAAAATTCACAATAACAAAAAAAATCAAAACTAATACTCAAAAAAACGCATACGAAAAGCAAATATGAATAGAGAATACAAATTTAGAGGCATCACAAATTTTATTGTGTAGCTTGGCTAGGCTTGCGGCTAACCGCTTCACTTTCGCCATAACAGTTCATAATTCTGTAGCAACCCAAGCACCTTTCAGAAACAGAGCCGTTATTTTCAATATTCTTTATGTAACCGAACCCACGCGGGCATTCTGTGTAACCGTTTTGAGCGTTTGTTGTGATTTTCTTTGGCTTCGCTTTTTGAGCTGTTGACCGTCTGAACAGATTTTCTTCAGGAATTTTTGATAATTTTGTCCAGTATAGTATGAAGAGAACTAGAACCGCTAGAACCAAGATGATGTCGATGGCACTAAGTTCGAAAGATAGCATATTCAGTCAGTTACCTCGTTGGGTGTTTCCATCTTATAGACTTGATGAATTGAGAATAATGTTTGGAAATCTATCACCGTTTTTATGAAACATTATTTGGCACTTTTCATGTGGAGTCTATAGAAGCTCTTCGGAGTATTGAATCTCGTCTCACGAAGAGTCTGCCGTGTAGCCATTGAAATATTACCTGAATGCTAGGTAGAGGCTGGAAAGCTCTAATGATACTTAATTAGGAATTGAATAATAGTATTGTTAATATTTGCCAGCATAGATAGGGTTTGCAGAAGCTATTTGAGGAAGTAGTTCATGTTTGCTGTTGGACACTTTGCTCTGGGGTACTTGACCGGAAAAGCTACAGCCAAGTCACTGGACGTTAACATCAATATTCCCTTAGTGTTTTTGGCGTCAGTTTTTCCTGACATCGACATATTAATACCTAGTTTGGAGCATCGTGGACCTCTTCACTCAATATTGCTGTTCTGTCTCGTGTTCATACCCATATTTGCAGTCTACAAAAAAAGAGCTGTGCCATACTTTGTAGCATTAATTCAGCACATCATAATTGGAGACTTCATAGTAGGTGGAGACTTGCAACTGCTTTGGCCTTTAAGCACTAGTGTGTATGGTTTTGAAGTGGGTATGGGAAGTTTGCTTCATATTGCTCTTGAGTGGCTGCTTTTCCTCATCTCTATGGCGGTCATGATTAAGGCGAAGGACATGTTTTTGTTGTTCAAGCCTGACTCATCGAACACGATTTTAGCTATACCCATCATGACTGTTCTTTTGCCTACAGTCATAAGTTTTCCTCTGTATGTCCCGTTATCACTGATCATTCCCCACATCATCTATCTGGTTCTTCTGGCATGTCCAATTTTCATAGATTGGAAAGCAATATTGACGAAAGCTAAGGCACCATAAGCGGCATCTGAGCAGTTGCCGAAAAGGTGCACGGAACGCTTCTGAGACGTTTAGTCATCTGAAGTGACAGCAACAGCCGTTGAATCAATTTTTCTTCCTATATGTTCTATTTCATGCTAGAATCTTTCAGTATCTTCGGGCTACTCAACCGTCAAAGAAGACGGTGACCGATGATGCTCTAGTGGAAACACTCTGGTTTCTCATTAGAGTGTGTACACGCATTTTGTTTAGAATTCACTAACGTTTATTAGCCGTATCAATCAAAAATAGCGAGCAGTTGCCTAGCCATTCAGGAGATAAAAATGAGAGTAAAGGTCGGTGTCATTGGACTTGGATTTATGGGGTCTGCCCATGCCAGGGTTTACAGCAAACTGAAGAACTGTGAATTGGTTGGTATTTGTGATAGCAATCCAGATAAGAAGCACTTAGCCAAGGCGTACAACTGCAGTTTTTGTGAAGATTCTGAAAAGTTTCTTGAAGAGGATTTGGACGCCATTAGTGTTTGTACTCCAACATCTATGCATAAAAATGTGGTCATAGATGCTTTGGAGAAAGGAAAGCATGTTTTAGTTGAGAAGCCCTTCGCCGACTCCTTAAGAAATGGCGAAGAAATGGAAAAAAAGGCGGCTTCAGCCGACAGGGTGTTGGCTGTGGGCTATATTGAAAGGTTTAACTCGGCAGTTAGTAAATTAAAGGAGACTGTGGATTTTTCTCAGGTTTATTCCACGGTTTCTATGAGGTTTGGACCTTTTCCGCCAAGAACGAAATACAGTGGCGTCTTCTTAGATTTGGCATCCCACGAAATCGACATCTTGAATTATCTCACCAGAACCAAGCCAGAAGTTCTCTACTCACATTTTTCCAGCAGGGCAAACAGCGACTTTGAAGATTACGCATACATTTCACTGAAATACGGTCACATACACAGTCACATTGAAGCAAGTTGGCTCCCGAACTACAAACTGCGCCTTATCCACCTGTACGGAAATGAAAAATTCCACACCTTAAACTATGCTCAACAAAAACTGAAAGCTTACAGAGCCCCACCCAAAGCAAAAATTGAGCACGGAAGCTGGGACGACATCTTGTGGCTGTCTAGGCATGTTGAAGATGAAATACCCATATCTTCAGGTGAGCCGCTGCTGATGGAATTGCAGTGTTTCATTGACTCTGTTAAAAGAAACGAGGTTATAGATCCACTTTGTAGCACCCAGGAGGCGCTTCAAGTACTAGAAGTGGCAGATAGCGTATTCAGTAAACGGAGACTACAAAAGGAACATGACGACCTTTAGCTT
This sequence comes from uncultured Candidatus Bathyarchaeia archaeon, assembly GCA_964510635.1. Taxonomy (GTDB): domain Archaea; phylum Thermoproteota; class Bathyarchaeia; order Bathyarchaeales; family Bathyarchaeaceae; genus Bathyarchaeum. The sequence continues at coordinate 171,269 of CAZEBS010000001.1, read as the reverse complement.
CTGCCTTTTCACTGCTTCGAATATGATTTGACGAGTTCCCTTAGCCCCTGTTCAAGTTGGACCCGTGGCTTATACTTCAATTTTCTTTTGGCTCTAGTGATGTCGCCGTAACTGTGTTTTATGTCTCCGCGTCGCGGTTCGGCATGAACGGGTTCAAGGTCAGTTTTGTCCATGATTTTCTGAAGGGTTTCTGTCAGCTTGTTTATAGTGATAGCTTTGCCTGTGCTGATGTTGAAAACTTCGCCTATTGCCGCTTTTTTTGACAAGGCGAGCATGTTGGCTTCTACCACATCTTTGACGTTGACGAAGTCGCGTGTTTGGGTTCCGTCTCCGTAAATGGTTGGAGGCTTATTTTCTAGGAGGCGATTTACTATTATGGAGATTACGCCACTGTAGGGACCATATTTTTGTCTGGGACCGTAAACATTGAAGTAACGTAAACTGACAGTTTCAAGACCATGCTCTTTATGGAATTTTTTGGCATATTTCTCGGCACCCAACTTGTGGGCAGCATAAGGTGAAAGGGGCTTAGGTTCCAAGTTTTCAGGGATGGGCAAGGTTTCGGTGTCTCCGTATACGGCACAGGATGAAGCGAGAACAAACCGTTTTACCTTCGCATTTACGCAGGCTTTAAGCAGATTAACTGTTCCATTGAGGTTTATTCTGTGGGAAAGAAGCGGATTTTCTACTGAAAGGGTGACGCTTACCAACGCTGCTTCGTGAATAACAGCGTCAACACCATTAACTGCATTCTTCACCTGACCGAAGTCACTGATGTCGCCTTCTATAAACTGGAACGAATTATTGTTTTTGTGTGCTACCAGATTCGCTTTGTCTCCGGTGGAAAGATCGTCGAGAACTCTGACTTCCAATCCTTCATCAAGCAGCCTATCCACTATGTGGCTTCCTATGAAGCCTGCGCCTCCGGTTACAAGAATCTTGGAAAAATCAAGTGGCATCTGTTGTATCGCCTATTGCTAGCACTAACGTTTTTTCTGTCTTTAAGGTTAATGGTCATTGAACTGAAGCAACTTCGATGGTGTTTACTGTTTCCAGCCTTTTTTAAAAGGTGATATCTGTCTTAGCCGTTCAACTGATTTGGGTACCACTTCAAGAACGTAATCTACGTCTTCCTGTATGGTGTATTTTCCTACAGAGAGCCTTAGGGAGCCGTGAGCTTCCTCTGGTTTCAGTCCAAGGGCAAGCAGAACATGACTTGCTTCTAAGGAGGTGGAAGAGCAGGCTGAGCCTGTGGAAGTTGATATGCCGCTCATGTCTAGTTGCAGAAGCAGAGATTCTCCTTCGATGTAAGCGAACCAGAAGCTGGCGTTGTTAGGCAATCTTTTTGTTGGGTGTCCTGTCAGATGCGCATCATCTATTTTCAGAAGTTCGTTGATGAGCTTGTCTCTGAGGGCAGTCTGTTTTTTGGCGTCGGAAGCCATTTCCTTTTTTTGGATTCTGGCAGCTTCGGCGAATCCGACAATTCCGGCAACGTTTACTGTTGATGAGCGTTTTTTGAATTCGTGTCCTCCTCCGTGGAGAAGCGGTTCAATTTTTGTGCCTTTCCGTATGTATAGTCCACCGACTCCTTTTGGGCCGTACATTTTGTGGGAGCTGACGGACAACAGGTCTGTGTTCATTCTCTTTACGTCGATAGGAATCTTACCGAAACTTTGAGCGGCGTCAGAGTGAAAGTACACGCCTTTTTCTTTGCAGATTTTCCCTATCTTTTCGATGTCTTGGATGGTGCCTATCTCGTTGTTGGCGTGCATTACAGAAACCAAAATCGTGTCTTTTCTTATCGCGTTCTCTAACTCGGTTAAATCGACTAAACCGAACTTGTCTACGGAGAGACGAGTGACTTCGAATCCTTGTTTTTCCAGCCACAAAGCAGATTCAAGGACACAGTGATGCTCGATCTTGGAGGTCACTATGTGGTTTCCTTTTTTTCTGTTGGCATAGGCTATTCCCTTCAGGGTCATGTTGGCTGCTTCGGTTGCGCTGCCCATGAATATGAGTTCGTCGGGTTCGGCGTTCATCAGTGATGCTACGGCTTTTCTGGATTCGTCTAGTGCCTCTTTTGCTTCTCTGCCTTGTTTGTGGAGGGAGACGCTGTTTCCAAATTTTTCGCTGAAGTAGGGTGTCATGGCTTTGACTACTCTGGGGTCAGCGGGCGTGGTTGCGGCGTAGTCCATGTAAACTCTCATCTATGACACTCAGGAACATAACACTGTTATATGCTATTTAAATTTAACCTCACAACACGCGCCAACACTCAAACTTATGCGGATTGTATCCTGCTGTGATTCTGTCAGCATTATGACCTGACCATCAGCGGATACCTAGTGGACACTAGAATGACCTAGTCTGTATGGTCACTGTTAAATTCTCTATTTTCCTACAGTTCACTGGTTGTCTGTCTTGAAGTTCATCACCGACGGCATGCTCGGCAAACTAACCCGCTGGCTCCGTATGCTGGGACACGACGTCAACTACTTCCGCTCCGCCGACGACGAAAAACTTGTTGAACTAGCAAAACAAGAAAAACGGGTTCTCCTTACCCGAGACCATGAACTGGTTCAGCGGGCAGTGGACTTGGGAGTGGAAACAGTTTTGGTTGAGGCATCAAAGGAGGTGGATAAACTGGCTTTTTTGGCAGGGCGTTTTGGTTTCAAGCTGGAGATTGATTTGAGTGTTTCTCGTTGTCCTAAATGTAATGCGTTGATTGGGGTTGTGACTAAAGAGGAGGTGGCTGATGAGATTCCTGAGGCAACATCCAAGCATTATGAAGAGTTCTGGAAGTGTCAGGGATGCGGTAAGGTGTATTGGCAGGGTGCCCACTGGAAGAGGATAGGAGAAACTTTGGAGGAAGCACGGAACAAGCTCAGGGAACTATAGAGTTTTTCTGCGTAAGGCTTATCTTAATCTTCGATTAGAGTCCTCAAAGACGCCTATGCAGAAGAATGTGTAGGGGAGGTGAAAGAGGGTGATTGAGGAAGAGGATTGGGAAGAAGAGGAAGATGATGAGGAAGAGGACGAAGATGAGGAATGGTAGAACAAACCAAACAAAGAACATATTGAACTAATTTTTTATTGTTATTATCTTCATGACACAGTGTTGTCTAAGAAACAGTTTTTGATGTGTGAATGCAGTTTTTCCAGAAAAAATACTGTTTTCAACAATGTACCTCTATTAGTCTCCTAATATGCAGCGTGTTTAGTTAGTTTATGTTTGCATATTACAACCGCTAAGGTTACGGCAAGAAACAAAGGCAGAACCGCCCATGCTGGAAACTCTGGAATAACATATTTTAATGGAATTTCTGGGATTTCTATGGGTTCCATTAGTGGATAATAGTCGATGTTGTTGTCGTTGATGTAGAATGGTGTGTCTCCTATTCCTGTGTTGCCGATTTCGGAGGCGTTTGGGTATCTGGTCTGGTAGTCGCTCCAGTAGTTGCCAACAGTTCCGTTGTCCCATGTGCTTGGGTCGGCGACTGACGAATTTGCGTAGGGCGGCAACATGGACACCTGTAGGCCGTTGCCTGCTCCGTTGTCGATGAAGTTGTTTTGGTAGAGGATGTTGTCATGCTGGTCGCCGAGAATTCGGATGCCCCATTGATTGTTTTTTGCCACGTTATTTTCGGTGAAACGGTTGTTACATGAGTACAGTAGTTTGACACCGAAGAACTCTCCTCTATAGGTTTCATATGAAAAGCCGCTGCCGCTTGGTCCTTTTCCAAAGCCATTATCTACCATGTGATTTTGTTTCATATTGTTATAGTGTGAGTTGGTGAGCAGCAGACCATAGTAACTGTTACTGCTGATATTGTTTGCGACCACTTCATTGTAGTGGCAGTCGTCGAGTTCAAGACCGAATTCGTTGCATACCAGCGAGTTACCCGTTATTGTGTTGTTTGAACATCCAACCATCTGGATGCCGAATTGTCCACCCGAGAAGGTGTTTCCAGATATCAGAGAATTAGTTGTTGAGTGCATGTTAAAGCCGTTTGCATTGAGGTTCTGAACCTTTATGTTTTCGCAGTTGGAAAGCACCACGCAACCTGCGTCTAAAGGCACGGTTTCATCTCGGCGGTTTATCCAGTAGATTATTGGTTTGCCGTTGACATAATTTGAAGTGTCGATGTCATTGTTGAAACTGTAGGGTTTGAAGCCGATGCCTGAGCCTGAACAGTTGATGGTGTTGTTTCGGAACACGTTTTGGCTACCTTTGAGGGAAACGCCTATGACTGAGCAGTTTAGGATGTTGTCTGAAATGGTGTTGTTGGACTCCACTAGACTCAACCCAATCGACGAGTCATAGACACTGTTCCCTACGACAACATTTTCTTGACACCAATAGTTTGGAGACTGAAAAAAGTTGAAGGCATAATTTGCTCTAGAAATCATGTTTCCAGTGACATTGTTTCTCCAAGACCACCAAAAATAAAATGCACTATCAGAGTGGATTATGGTGTTTCCAACAATGGTGTTGTCATCTGCATACGTGAAATCGAAGGCATGATACGTGTCCTTTAACACAAGGTTCTTGACAGTAACGCCGTGTCTATGATGCAGGTCGATTCCATGTGAACTGTTCGCTGACAGAGTATACCCTGCCCCATCAATTGTTATGTCGCTTTTTTCAACAACAATAGTCGCAGTTATGTTGTCAGTGAAAGAGTACACATTTCCTGTTCGTTCGATTTTATCTGTGCCATCAACATTTCCATTTGCTCTAATGTACACTTTGTTGTCTGCCATTGCTACTCCAATATGCGGAAAAGAAACAAAGATAACGGAAAGAACCAGCAATAGAACATGGATTACCCTTATGTACCCCATTTTAGGCATAAAGAACTCCAATATGCGTTAATTGAAAAGGTTTTTTATCAAGAAATCTTGACCAAAACAACACCTGCGTATCTACAAACTGGATACCTGACTAAAATTCAGTTAAGGCTCGCTGCTGCTCTTTCGGCTTCTTCTTTTTCAGACTCTGCCACTCCTGTTCCTTAACATAGCCGCCTACCTGCTCCTTAATCTTCTGAGCCAACCGAGGACCAATCAGCGGCAATCGTGTTAGTTTCGGCAGGGGTGCCCGCTTCAAATCATCCACACTTCGCAGTCCCGAATTAAAGAGTACACGGGCTCGGGCTCTTCCAATTCCCTCCAGCATAACCAGCGGAAGCAGTTCAGGCTTCACTCCCTTCTCTATTCGTACCGTGAGCCTAGCCAGATGATCCAGAAGGTCTTTGTGCTTGAAGAGAACAGCCAACTCGTTGGAGGCATGAACAAGCCACTTAGCAGTAGAAATAAGCCTGTAAAGGTCTCCTGGCTGAACCCTGAAACGTTCAATCATCTTGTCCTCTGTTGTTTCGTCCATCCAAGCCTTCAGCACCTGCGCCAGTTTTGCTTCTCCAAGAAACTCCTCAAAGGCAATGCGGTCCATCCATGGGTCAGGAAGGTCAACCATGAACTCGTCCTGATGGTCTTCGATAAAGAATTGGAGGCTGTCCATCTCGCTGGAGTAAGGACGCAGCTTAGGATACATGTCTGGGGTGCGGGCAACCATGTGGAGGAAACTGGTGTCAGTGAGCCTCTGGGCTCGTCTGGTGAGGGCGTCCCTGATGACTACTCCGGTGAGGGGGTCGATGTATAGTTCGGAGACTCTTCGTCCAAACTTTGTGGCATAAATCTTGTCGCGGCTCACCTCAATCATTTTCTCGGTGAAAAGAAAACCCAAACTCTTGGCTATGACACCCTTTATCGCCCTTGGGTCATACTGGTAAGCATAGAACGTTTTGCCGAAAAAGTCGTAGATTCCCTGCTCTGTGTGGGCAAAATCGGACGCAACCGTAGCCAAAACATGAGACCTGAGAATCCGCTCCACAGCCAACTTAGACCAGATTCGTTCCGTGTCAGCAAGAATGTAGCTCTCCATCAAATACTCCCGCTCATCCTCAGTCTTAGCTATCAGAATAGAATCTCCAACCTTGTCGTAGCGCGGTCTCCCAGCACGACCAGCCATCTGCTTATACTCAAGAACAGCTATGGGATAGTAGCCGTAACCCGCTTCATATCTTCTATACTCGGTGATGATGACTACCCGCGCGGGAAGGTTCACTCCAAAAGCTAAAGTGGGCGTGGCTGTTAAAACCTTGATTTTTCCTTCCCTGAAGGCGTCTTCAATCAGTTTTCTGTGTCCGCCTCCCAATCCTGCATGATGAAAAGCTGCTCCACCCCTTACAGCCTCAGCCAGCTGCTCGCTAATTCGTGTCCTTGCTCCTGTCGCAAGAATCTGCTCAGCCAACTGATTCAAAGAACGTTTCAGGGGCTTAGACAGTAGGGGGTTGATTTTGGCTGCCATCTTTTTGGCTAGGCTTATGGAGTTTCGTCGGGTGCCTGCGAAGGCTAGGACTTGTCCCCCAGATTTTACGGTATAAATGGCTAGGTTGATGCTGGGGTTTTTTGTTGGCTTTTCGATTTTCTGGGCGCCGCCGTCCTTGAACAGTATCTCGTTATGATGGAATACGCCTTCCCTGAGGGTTACGGGTCTCCATTTTGTTGTGACCGAGATTGCCTTCAGCCACTCCGCGACCTCTTCAACATTCTTTATTGTGGCGCTTAGCACCAGCAGTTGGACATCAGGGTTCACTTGCATGAGGCGAGCCAACACAACTTCGAGGGTTGGTCCCCGTTCTGGTTCGTTAAGAAGATGCACCTCATCGGCAACCACCAAAGAAACGTCGCTTACCCACTTTGCTCTGTGCCTCAGCAACGAATCTGCCTTCTCGTTTGTGGTAACTATGATGTCGTACTTGCCCATCCAGGGGTCACTGCCGTCATAGTCGCCTGTGCTGATGCCCACGCTTACTCGTCGCCCGTTCCGTTTCTTGATGTCCGTGTATTTTTTGAATTCTTCACTTTTTTCTGTGGCTAAAGCTCGCAGAGGAGAAAGATACAGCACTTTTCCGTCCCGCTCCAGCACATGCTTGAGGGCACACAATTCAGCAACCAGAGTCTTGCCTGAGGCTGTGGGACTCGCCAAAACAAGGTTTGTTCCATCCAAGGCTCCAGCATGCACCGCTTCCTGCTGGGGAGGATAAAGTTCAGCTATTCCTTGGTTGATTAGAACCTGTTTTACGGGTTCGGGTAGTGGCAGTTCTTTAATCTTCAATGTGGTTGCCCTTTAGTTAGGTCTTTTTGAGGTATCCGTCACGGGGTGCGAAGAGGGTTCCTTCCTTAAGCATCTGTCCAATGAGGCGTTCTGCTTCTCCAGACATTATGTCATATTCGCCTTGAAGCCTCTCCATCAGCCTGCCCTTGTCCACCATGCCCGTTTCCTTCTCCATGCTTGAAATGAGCCCAAGAATAACAGACATCTTATCACGAACGCTCTTGGGTTTACCAGTCATTATGATATCTATGTCAAACTTGTGGGATGAAATGTCGATTCCAACCTGCTCCAGAGACGTCTTCATTATCTCGATTGCCCGTTCAGCATCCTCGGCACGAACCTCATTCCGCAAAGACGCCCTTGCCCTAGCCTCAGAAATCCGCACCAGCGACTCCAGCTGCCTAGCAGTAATAGCCACTGGCGTTCCCTCAGTTTCGCTGGCTGACCGCATAAGCAGATAAAATCCTTTCAGCAGTTCCAGAGCCTCCTGTGTTAGGGTGGGCTTCAGGCTTTTAGCGTAGCTTACGTATTTCCTGAACAGGTCAGGTTCTATAGGCGGCTCAACTGGGGTTACACCTGTTCTGTGGAGGTCAAGGATGTGCTCGGTCATTTGGGCGTCTCGGTTCTTTTCTGGCACGTCCCTTAGAACGAAGATGAGGTCGAACCTTGAGAGGATGGTGACTGGAAGGGAAATGTTCTCCGCAACTGTCCTGTATGGGTCATATCTGCCAAGAGACGGGTTTGCCGCAGCTAGAATGGATGTTCGAGCGTTCAAGGTCGCCACGATACCGCCTTTAGCCACAGAAACAGTGTGCTGCTCCATGACTTCGTGGATGGCCACCCTGTCCTCTGTTCGCATCTTGTCCATCTCGTCTATGGCGGCTACACCTTTGTCTGCCAGCACCAAAGCTCCAGCCTCAAGGGTCATTCCCCCAGCCTTGTCCCTGAGCACCGCAGCCGTCAAACCTGCAGCAGTGGTTCCACGTCCAGAAGTGTACAATCCACGCGGAGCAATCTTGGATACATACTGCAGAAGCTGAGACTTGGCTGTTCCCGGGTCTCCCACAAGCAACACGTTCAGGTCTCCCCTGATTGTGATGTCAGGGAAATGTTTTGGAGTTCCTCCGAAAAGAAGATACATCACTGCTTCTTTGATGTGCTCGTTCCCGTAAATGGAAGGCGCCAAAGAACCCAAAATCTTCTTGTGAATTTCAGGGTCCTTCGACAACTCAAGAATCTGTTTCTCCTCTTCAGGCGTAATAAGAACATTCTCAGGCTCCTTACTTTCCACATCAATGAAGTTGGTGTCCAGATGCAGCGTGAATGAGCGGAGGCGCCCAACCTTTGGTACTGTTGGAGCAACGGCGCGGGCAATTCCCACAACAACAACGTGGTCTCCAGGTCTCGCCATGTCAACAAGGTCTCTTTCAAGAAGTTTAATGTCCAGCCAACGAGGAAGCTGACCAGGAGGAAGGTCCTCGGGGCGTTCTTGGATGCGCACGTCTTGGGTGTCGATGAATGTGGATTCTTCCTGAACAAATTCGAAAGAACTTTTCCTTCTACATTCAGGGGCGCTGCATGCAGGAGGCGCTGTCAGGAAGGGACCAGATTGAACAACATGAGACATTGCGCCACACCATTTACATCGGAATGCCGCCTCCATAACCATGGGTCGGGCAGGGCTGGCGCGGACAACAATTCCTTCCAACATCACAAACTTTCCGATGTGCTTGGCACCCAAAACTCGCAGAGGTGTGGCTTCAAGTAATCCACTAAACCTGACTGTGATGTTTCCTATTTCTTCAACATATTCGGGTTCCTCTATCTGCAACTGAGCCTTTGCTGCTCTGTTTGCGTATTCTAGGTAATCGTCGGGTTTATCCACAAGCTGCTGGGCGAGGGCGGGTTCAGCTGCCAGAAGTTCATCAAAATCTACTATAAACGATTTTTTTCCAGACACTGCCATGACTGAGAGCCGTTCACGGTATTTATCAGACTTGAAAAAGTCGAGAAAAAGCTCCTCTGGGTCTGCTGTTAACGTTTCTTCGGTCATGTTCTGTCTTCTCCTTGTTTTTTCAGAATTTCCTCTCTCCATTTATTGATAGTTCCATGCAAGTAATCGTAGAGGGCACGTTCTTCTTTTGTGAGATTCTTGGTAAGCACTCTCGGAGCTGATGACGAGGCAAGAGAAACTATCTTTTTCAGTCTTATTGTGTTTATATCCTTGAAGAGTTTCTTTGCTTTTTCGTAGTCGCTTCTTTTCTCTGGTTTCTTGATGGCTTCCTCATTCAACTCTTCTAGGTAATGCCGCAGTTTAGGATAGAACTTCTCGGGCAGGGACGCGAGTCTCTGGGAAGTCTGAACGCGGGCTTCTTTCCAGTGAATCTTGTTCAACACTGTCACGTCTAATGGTTCATCAACTCGGAGTCGGGCGATTCCAGCCTTTTCCAGCTCTTTGGCTACCCAGAACCTGACTTCATACTCTTTTCCCTCTGTGAATGGTCCAACTTTTATACCTGGAAGTTCGATTTGGGGATTGTTCCTGTTTGCCACTACCTTTACGGGCATGTTCTCGAAGTCGAAATCAGCATCTCTAATCGATGCTACTGGGTCAGTTGACAATCCCAACTCTCCGCAGGCAGAAATCTTGCCCCACAAGAGAATACTGTAGTCACAGATATAAAGTTCTAATTCAATTACGCACAGCAAAAATTCGTGGATAAAACCTCGGTCTTTTCGGCTTTAGAGGCTATATCTGCCGATTAACCTTGACACAAATACTTGATTCTGTTCTGCAACTTCATAAAACACGAGAACGCTACTGTGTTTCTTCTGCGTCGAATCCTGTAGTGGGTGTCTGGGATGTGTATTGGGTGACTCTGACGTTCCTGTAGTAAATGTCTGTTGCCTGTCCACCATCAGCATCATTAGTAAATACAAAACGGTTGAAATCGCCGCCGAAATTGTCTAAAACTATGGTGTAGCTCTGCCAGTCTCCGGCACCCGTGTAGCCGTAGTGGTCGTTGATTCCCCAGTTTTGGGTTCCATATATTCTGTAGAACCTGTTACTGCTTATGCTGTTGTCTGTGTCCACTCCTACTCCATTTATTTCAGCCTGAACGCCGACGCTCTTGAAGTCGAGGCAGATTGCTTGGCTTCCGTCACCAGCAACAGTCAAATCTCTCATGGTTGCTTTCCAGTTGTTTCCCCACATCCTCAAGCTGGTGTCATCGATTATCTCCCATTGGTCTGGATCCGTGTCCTGACCAGAACCCCCATAGCTTATCACTCCATCTCTGGTGAAGTCCACGAACACGTCAAAGGTGTCATCGGGGTCGCTTTCTGAAGGAGCAGAGGGGTTTCCATAATACATGTAAACGGTTGTAGTGGATGACGCTGGAATTGTGGGGGCTTTCACCCATACTACAGCTGAGTCTGAGGCAACATAACTTTCAATCCAGTACGGAATCGGAGTTTGGTAGTCGCTGTCAGTGAATCGTAAATCAGAAAAATCGGCAATCATGTCCGAGTCATATTGGACATTAAGCTGAAGCTGATAGCCAGTTAAGTCATTGGGGTTCAAGCTGTTGTCAATTGTCACTGCCTTTCTTTTTTGCCAAGACAGGTCATACCAGTCTTCTCGAGATGTTGTGGAGGAAGATGCTGTGGCAACATACACGACTTTTGTAGAAGATGTAGTGGCTACCGTAAACTCATACTTGTTTGATGCTGTGAAACTCTGAGTCAATCTAACGATCGCCGTTTCGCCAGCCTCTAATGTTGCTTCGCCTGAAACAAATGACACGTCATTGGCGGGTGCATCATTCACTTCCACGTTGTCTAACGTAATTTTGCTTGTTCCCAAGTTTCTGACGGTTAAGTCAACGTAAGTCATGTCTGAAGCCCATGAGTGGCTGGTGACGCCCACTTCGTCAACTTTCATGAAATTGATTGATATCGAGCCCATCCATGTGGTGGCTGCGAGGGAAACTGCTACGACAACAGCAACTAGAATAATCCCTGCTATGACAGGGCTAAGCGCCTTACTGTTCTTGATGATCCTACGCAACCGTGACCCGCACATTCATTTTTGCTTTTTTATTTCAGATTCCGAATCTAAATAGCTTATGAATCTGACCTACTGATTCAAAAACATCAAAAATGATGGAGGATTATGGTATGAACGTTCAATTCGACAAATCATATAACGGCTAAAGAACAACAACCTTGAAAGTTGGTTACGGCGCGGAAACCTGTGCCTCGGTGATCGTTAAGGTTTGTTTCCAAATAATTGGCGCGAACGTCATGATTGGAGTGTAGTATGTGTTGCCTTCTCCATCAATCTTCTGAGTAAACCAGGTCACGTGCACTTCAACATGGTATTCTCCGGGCGTAAGCTTACCAATTGGCACCAGCACAAGAGGATTAGTTAAGGCTTCTGTAACCATCACTCCCTCACCTGGGTCAGTAACGTTGACTTGAAAACGGAAAATCGGAGGGTAACATTCAAGCCAACCAAAAGACTCAACATTTATGGTGTAGCCGCCCGTTGATTTGTCTCCGCGGGAGAGGATGATGCTTATGAAGTCTTGGTCTGTGGCTTGTGTGGTTTCATTTTCTTGTAGCATCTTCCAGTAGTCGTTGGCGATTGGGTAGTTATCAGATAGGTTGCGGGGGTCTTGGCTGGTTGCTGTGACGTGAATGCCTTCTGGGAATAAGCCGACTCCGCCGTAGCTATCGTACACATAAACTGGATAATCACTATTCTGGTCATCTGTATCATGGTCGTCTGTGTCTTGGTCATCTGCATTGTCCACATCCGTAGGAGGAGGTTCAACAGTTACGCTGCTGTTTCCCGACACTGCTGGTGCCTCAATAATCACCTGAAGGTTGGTGCCGTTTTGCAAGCTTCCAATATTGATGCTCCAATTTTTTGTTTCGCCCTCATAGATAGTTGGGTCATCTTGACTTCCATCCGACCATGAATATTGTGTCTCATTCAAAACAACTCCTTCCAGAATCTCAGACTCGCCTTCCTTGAGGGTAACATTAAATGAGACCTGTCCGTCTGTTGAAGCCTTCAGGTCGTTTACTTCCAGTTGGCTGTCTGGAACCTGAGGTTGTGACTGCAAAAAAACGTAAACTGCTGATATAGACGCTACGATAAGGATTATGGAAACTGTTGCTACCACTACTGGATGCTTCATTCTTTCAGTTTCACCAATAGTTAGTTTGTTTGAGGCTATAAAGTTCTATGTCCTAGAACAAATTGTTCTTTTTTTAGTACAGCATCTTTTTGTTGGTTGATTTTGTGTTATGAAAAATGTTAATACTTGGTCGAATCAGAAGGTGTGTTATGAAACTCAGAAAAAAGCCTTACACTGCCTTGTTTCCGTGCCCCGTTGTTCTTACAACATGCGTAGACTCGAAGGGAACACCCAACATAATCACGTTGGCGTGGGCAGGAACAGTATGCTCTGAACCACCCACAATAGGGTTAGGCATTCGTCCATCCCGTTACTCCCACAAACTCATCAAAGACAGCAAAGAATTCGTTGTGAACATCCCCCCAGCCACCATCATAAAAGAAACAGACTATTGTGGGGTAACCTCGGGGAAAGATGTTGACAAATTCTCTGAAACCAAACTGACCCCAGAACCCGCAGACAAAGTCCAAGCTCCCCTGATCCGCGAATGTCCCGTTAACATAGAATGCACACTAAAAGACGTGATTCCGTTGGGCGCCCACGACCTGTTCCTCGGAGAAATCATCCAAATCCACATCGACGAAGATATTCTAGACGAGAAGGGGCACATCGACTTCAAGAAGGCAAACCCTTTCGTCTATAACGTAGGCGAATACTGGAACCTAAACAAGAAAATAGGAACATATGGATACACAAAAAAGAAGAAATAAAGAAAATATTGCAAAAATGGCTGTGCGCCTATTCTGTACGTTCTGCCTCGTTTGCTTCTGCCATTATCGCCACGTCCCTCACGGTTGTAGGTCTGTTAGAGGCTTTAACAACCAAACTTCCTCTCCACCCACATTTCTTGCATTCATACTTTGGTGGAGTAAGCCCCATGTGACCCAACGCATCGCCTTGCATCGAATTTACTCTACGAACCTTTGCACTCTTGCAGTGAGGACAAATCTGAACATCAACATACTTTTTTTCTTTCTCCAGCTCCTCCAGAACTTCAACTAGCTCTGAAAGTTCGCCTTCAACTTGCTCCGTCTCCATAACAGGAGTCTGTTTCTTTTTCTTCCGTTTTTTCTTCTTCTGCTCTTGTTCACTCAAATAAATCGCCCTCTTATACTGGTTTGAAGGCTCTTACTTCCGGCTTTTTTCAGTTCTTTTGGAATGTTAACGGTTTTAATGATGTTTTGGCTGTTTATCATGTAGATTGATGAAGCGTCAGCTTTCCATTTTTTCAATCCAAACTAACCATATTAGTTTTTTCTTTAATACACTCCACGCAAACCTGAAAACAATAACTGACCACAAAACAAATCACAGGTTCTTCAAAGAAAGCAGCAAATCTTCAAGCATATAGAAAAACACATTAGTACAACTTCACGTATTTTGTCACACACTTACTGGAGCATTAGTAATGACCATTAATAATGAAGCTATGTGGGTTGAAAAGTATCGTCCAAAGACCTTAGACGATATCGTGGACTTGACCCACGTTGTAGAAAGCCTACACGCTTTCCTAAAAAATCCACATTCAATGCCACATCTACTTTTAGCAGGAATACCCGGCACCGGAAAAACAACCGTTGCCCTATGCATCGCCCGAGAACTATTCGGAGAAAAATGGAAATCCTTCACACTAGAACTAAACGCATCCGATGAACGCGGAATAAACACCGTAAGAGACAGAATCAAAGACTTCTCCCGCTACGGCAGAACAGGCTTCGGAGACGCACCCTTTTCACTAATAATTTTGGACGAAAGCGACCAAATGACTGGACCCGCCCAAACAGCCCTCAGACGAATAATGGAAACCAGCTCAAGAACAAGCAGATTCATCCTAATCTGCAACTACTCCAACAAAATTATTGAACCAATCCAAAGCCGCTGCGCTATATTCCGGTTCTCAAAACTAGATAAATCTGCCATGGTAGAGCATCTTAAGAAAATTGCAGATAAAGAGAATCTGCGTCTGGTAGATGAGGCTGCAGAAAGAATTGTGGAATACTCTGAGGGCGACCTCAGGCACGCAATAAATGCTTTACAGACCACTGCTGCGTACGAAAAGGATGTCATAGATGAGCAAACAGTTCTTCAAGTGTTCGGGGAAGCTAGTCCCAAACAGGTTCAGATGATGCTTAACAAGGCCCTCAGCGGCAACTTCATAGAAGCAAGAAAAATGATGTACGACCTGATTGGTCAATACGGCTTTTCAGGCACAGAAATAGTTCGTCAGATGCAAAGAGAACTGGTAAAAGTTCCACATTTAACGGACGCCCAAAAAGCTGACTTAACCAACATCATCGGAGAATACGATTACCGCCTCACCCAAGGGGCAAACAGTGACATTCAATTAAGTGCATTACTGGCTCAATTCTCAAAGTTTAGAACATAACAAGGGGAACAAATTGGCGAAGGATCTTTTATGGGTTGAAAAGTATCGCCCAAAAAAGATACAAGACGTAGTAGGTAACGAGCTAGCAAAAACTGCCTTCACTAGCTGGCTCAAGGACAAGCGGCGACGAAAAAAAGCTGTGCTGCTTTATGGACCTGCAGGCGTAGGAAAAACTGCTTTAGTCAACGCCGCATCCAACGAATTCAACTTTACAATAATTGAAATGAACGCAAGTGACACCCGAACAGAAAAAGCAATCAACAAAGTCGGAAAACCCGCCACTTCCTTTGTTGCCTTAGACAGATTCTCTTCAGAAAGCAAAGGCAACATACTGTTCCTTGATGAGGTTGACGGCGTTTTCGGGCAACAGGACAGGGGAGGCATCAAAGCCATAATTAACATCGTCAAAGAATCCCTGATTCCCGTTGTAATGGCTGCAAACGACACTGACCAAAAAAAGCTTAGACCCCTAAAAAAGGTTTGCAAGCTGATACGGTTTCAGCAGGTACGCATACCCCTAATAATCCACACGTTACGTAAAATCTGTGCCGCAGAAGGCATCAAACCAGAATTTGAAGCCCTTGAAAGAATCGCCCAGAATAGCCTAGGCGACATGCGCTCCGCAATAAACGATTTACAGAGCATAGCTGAAGGAAAACAGCTGCTGATCCTCCAAGACACCATGTTCTTAACCACCCGAAGCAAGGACATAGGCTTGTATGACACCCTAAAAGGAATGTTTTCAGCAGAATCTGTCAAAGCCGCTGCCATGGTCCTTAACCGTTCAAGCGTTAACTTTGACGATTTTCTGCTCTCCTTTAGTGACAATCTTCCCCTTAGGTACCCCGACCACGGTGATTTAGCTACTGCATACGACTTTCTTTCGAAGGCAGACGTCTTCAGAGGCAGGGTAGGAACTGAGAATTGGTCTCTTCTGAGGTATTTCTTCCATTATCTTGCCGAAGCTGCAACAGTCTCCCCAAAAACCTTCAAGCCTTTTGATTTCATACACCCGCCAATGAGGATAATGAAGCTGTTTTGGACAAAAGGCAAACGAACAAAATTAGAGAACATTTGCGCAAAAATTGCTCTGAGATGTCATGTTTCGCGGAACACGGCTAAAACAGATATTGTTCCATATGTTCAGATAATGCTGAAGAAACAAAAATCTAGCCCAATTGCTTCATGGCTTAAGCTTGAACCTGAGGATATAGATTACCTCGTTACAATGAACAAACTCTAGTTGATGAAAGCATGGTAGTCCTAAACAAGAAAGCATTTGTTCTTCCCCGAGTTGGACGAGACAAATTCATTCGTCTAATGAGGCTTGGTCTAGAATACAACCGAGACCGAGGCACCTTCAGCATAAGCCATTTCGGCAACATTGAAGAACTATTAGACGCAATCTCCAGCATCCTAAATGAAGAAGCCATGTTCCTCCAAAACTGCATGATATGCAACAAAGATTTTCCTTGCTCTGAATGCAAGTACATCGATTTCTGTGAAACCAAAAACCTTCCTTTTCAGTGCATGTGCCCGCAATGCCTAAAGAAGGGAGAAAGTCCCCAGCAAAAACTGTTCTAAACCAAATGATAGCCAACAGTCTTCAATAGTAACCCATGTTTTGTGATTCAACTGCCACTCTAGCGTAGTGGTCTCTCTCCCAAAGTCACTTCTACGCTTCTTTCCTCGCCGTCCCTGATGATTTCAAAAACCGCGACGTCTCCGGGGCTGGTGTTTCGTTCCATATACACCACCAAATCAGTCATTCCTCTTGTTGCTACGCCATCTATTGCAGTAATCACGTCTCCGCCAACCGGAATTATCTGTCCATCTATTGTGACTTCTTGGTTTGCCCCTCTTAGTCCCGCCTGGTCTGCAGGGCTTCCCTGCGTCACATTCACAAGAAGAACTCCTTGAGGCTTCTCCAAAGCAATGGCATCTGCGATAGCTATGTTCACTGTCACTGCGGAGACGCCTAGCCATGGATGTTTGTAGGAGCCAGTTTCTATTATCTCGTCAATTTCTCTTTTTACGGTGTCAGAGGGAATGGCAAAGCCTATGCCCGTGAATGTGCCTGTCTCGGACTGGATAGCAGTGTTTACGCCCACCACCTGACCTTTGCTGTTGACCAAAGGACCGCCAGAGTTTCCAGGGTTAATGGCTGCGTCTATCTGGATTACGTCTATAATCACATAGTTTCCTGCTGCTTCCATCTCTCTTTCTAGAGACGAGACTATTCCTGCGGTTATGGTGCCACTAAGACCAAAGGGATTGCCCATGGCAGCCACAGGCTCGCCTACGGTAAGGTCTGAAGATGCTCCAATAACTACGGGCTGTAATTTTGTGACCAGCGAATCAGCTTTTATGACGGCTATGTCGCTGTAGATGTCCATGCCAACCACCGTGGCTGAGGTTATGTTTCCGTCCAAGAAGGTAACCTCTATTGTGTTGGCGCCGTCGATTACGTGATGGTTAGTTATGATGTGTCCCTCTGTGTCATACACGAATCCGGAACCTAACCCATCGTTTGTTTGGATGAGAACCACAGAATCTTTGAGTTGATTATAGATTATGGACCAAGGCATCAGACCTGTCTGGTTAACTGCGTCCAGAATCTCAATTCTGTTCTGCAGGTCCCTTATTTCGTTGGTCTGCTCAGTGAGGCTTGTTTCCATGTCATCTAGCTGGCTTTGAAACCCCCAAAAAGCCACAAAGAATGCTCCAGTGGTAACAATAAGGATGATGAGAACTGCTGTAAATGCATAAAGCCACTTCCTTGAACTCGGCTGATATTCGTCATACGTCAAACCGCTTAACCTTCCCAACCTTCGGATATCATCGTCTCATAAAGGAATCCTAGGTTCTAAAGATTTCGGGAAAAAAAATACATTCTTATACAGTCTTGGCGGTCTTGGTTGCCCTGTAGTATGGTTCACGTCTTTTAACCGCTTCAATGAAGGTTTCCTTAAGTTTCTCATCATCGGCTCCACTCCGCATGGGTGACAGCAAATCCACCAAATTGTCTTTTCTCATTAGGCAAGGCTTCAGTTTTCCATCGCTTGTTACTCTGAGGCGGGTGCAGTTGCCGCAAAACTCTGTGTTTTCTATGGGGCGGATAACTTCAACTTTTGCTTCTGGCAGAACATAAACCCGCCGCTTCTGCATGAACTTTCTGACCCTGATCTCCGACGCCAAGGTCTCCAGCTTCTGCTCAATTTCATCCAAGCTAAGATGATGGCGTTCATAGTAGTTTTTGCCGAGATTTATCGGCTCCAACTCAATCAACTGCAAAATCGTTCCCGTTTGCGCCGCAAACTTGGTCATGCTTTCGATTTCGCCGTCGTTCACGTTTTTGAGGACCAGCATATTCAGTTTCACAGGCTGCATCCCAGCTTCTACTGCAGCTTTGACTCCTTTAAGGGCGTCTTGTAGGTTGCCTCCCATGACGCTGCTGTATACGTCAGGGTCTAGGGTGGGGAGGCTGATGTTCACTCGGCTTAGCCCCGCCTTTTTTAGGTCTTTAGCCAATCCTTTCATGTATGCTCCATTTGTGGTCATGGACAGGTCTGTTAAGCCCTCAAGTCCAGTGATGCCTTGGACAATCTCAACGATTTCCTTGCGAAGAAGGGGTTCTCCTCCAGTTAGTTTAACTCGGCTGATTCCAAGGCTGATGGCTATTCGAACTGTGCGTACGATTTCGTCTACAGTCATGAGTGTTGAGGGGTTTGTTTCGCCTTCCCTGTGGCAGTATGGACAATGTTTGTCACATTTTTGGGTAACAGAAATTCTCAAGTTTAGCACAGGGCGATTACAGTTGTCGTAAATCATTTAGGTTCACATTTCTCAGCAGAGGCGTTGTGTATGAGAAAACACTTCTCAAGTAAGATAAACTTTTCCTAAACAGACAAAAATCCAACATCAACACAGTGAAACTGTTGCGGGCGGGGACGTAACCTACATAAACTTTCATTCCTTAGAATCTCAGTGACCCATATTGATGGTGAGTGGCATGCTGTCCTTCCAACTGGATTCGTTATCATCAAAAGAACTATACAAAGACGTTCTCGTGAGGCTTGTCCACGGAAACGAGTTGACCCTGAACTACTTTGAACTAAAAAACCAAGCTGTAGAGATTCCCTTCCATGACCATCCCGTAGAACATCTGGTCGTTGTTCTGGAGGGGGAGATGGAGTTCTTGTTTGAAGACCACAAATTGGTTCTAAAGAAGAATGATTGTCTGTTTGTTCCCGCCAAAACACGGCACACAGCCCGTGTAGTAGAATGTCCCGTAAAGGCCCTCGAAATATACCCTGCTACAGAAGACAAATACTACAACAGATAGGGCGCAGCATCCAGCACATGCACTGAAACCTGTTTTAAGTCGTCTAGCCAGCAAGCATTTTCATCAACTGGTCTCGTGAAAATTTTGCCTATCTTCTTCCTGTTTTTTGCTTGGTGATACTTGAAGTAGATTTCGTCGTCTAAAATGCCCAGTATCTCTATCTTGCCTGTTCTATGTGACATAATGTACCTGAACCGTTTACTGTGGCCGTCACAGTGCTTCTTTGCCTCTTCAACAATCTCTATTCCTCTACAGAGTGGCACCTGGAATTGCTGTTTAACTCTCTTGACGGGTCTACATTGGAACAAATAGTATGGATTTACGCCAATACTCACCAACCTGTTCAGGAGATGTGCTAGTGTCATAGGGTTGTCGTTGACGCCCTTTAGCAAGACAGTTTGATTGTTCACGATAACGCCTGATCTTATCAGATTATCTACCGCTTGGATTGACTGTTTGGTTATTTCGTTTGGATGGTTGAACTGGGTAACAACATATATTCGTCTATCTTGACGCGAATACTTTGAGAGGATTTTTAACAGCTTGTTATCCTCAAACCGTGACGGAAACGTTACTGGCGCTCTGCTGCCAAACCGTATGAACTTTATCTGCGGAAGGTCAGACAGAATCGAAAGAAGCTTTTCGATAACCTTATTTTCGAGCACAAGTGGGTCACCGCCACTGACCAACACGTTGTTGATATGTTCATGTTCCTTTATGTAATCGGCTGCGTCTTCAAAGCGTTCAATAATTTCTTTGGTTTGCAAGCCAACTAGCCTCTTTCTGAAGCAGTGTCTACAATACATAGCACACTTGTTTGTAGCTAAAATCAAGGCTGTCTCTTGGTACTTGTATTGGAGCCCTGACATTTTGGTGTTTTCTGCTTCGCCGCTTGTGTCGTAGGAGCCTTGAATGTTCAATTCCTCCACTGATGGGATAGCCATCTTTCTTATGGGGTCATGAGGGTCATCCCAGTCTATAAGCGACAGGTAATATTCCGTAACACGCATCGGATGCCTCTGCGTGATTTGTTTCAGTTTTGTCTCCTCTTCAGGCGACAGGTCAATGAAGCCTTTGAGCTGTTCAATTGTACATACACTATTTTTCATCTATTTTCTCCTCACTATTGTTTGAACTTGAAATTCGGTTTGCAACCGAGTTAGCCTTCTTTTCGGTAATTCTGTAGAAACTTCGTCCGATATCATACACGAACAAGACAATCAGTCCCAAGACCGCATATGTAGTGATTTCCTGTAACAAGGGTGTAAAATTTGATAGGTTACGGAGCAGAGGAAACAGTGCAGCAGACACCAAAAGGATGGCAACTATGTAGGTAGTGTCCTTGAAGATCCTCTGCCTAGACAAGTCTTCTTTTATTCCTAAGCGTCTCACAAATGATCCAGTTACTTTATCGACAATCATTAAGGCATCGAATAGGGTTCTGACTAGAAAAATTCCGGCTACAAGCAGAAACCCTAGCTGTAACAAAAACACAATTTCAGCGCTAACTCTATTGAGCGCCCATAGAACAACATAACTCATCCCTGCGAAAACCAGAGCAATAGACCCATTAGCAACTAATCTTGAGACTCTATACTTCTCCTCATTGGCAGTATTCACACTTGTTCATTCCTAATCTGCTAAACTGTTGGCCTTAGTCGACTTCACGGGACGTATAATGTAGTTCTACGTATGATGGCGGTCAACTAATGGTTAACTAACGCAGTAAACAGTATGTTCTGTTGGCAACTTATAAGTATACTGCGCAGACAAGAACCTGTTTTCTACGCTTCAAAACATTTAATCTGGAATATCGTCCAACATCATGCAGACAGGGTTTTTGTGCCCAAACCTAAGCGCCTTCATAATTATGTTGTATTCAGCCAGTTTTTTGATTTACAAATGGTTTTGTTGGCTATTTGAGCCTTCAAGGCATCCTTTTCCGGGCACATTTCAACGCACCTGAAACAGAGGGTACAACCTGATGTCGTAACGTCGCCACCTCGCTTCTCATAAACCTCAGTTACTTGAGTAGGACACACCCTCTTGCAGATTGCACACTTTGTGCACTTCGTTTCGTTTTTTATCAAACGAGTTAAGGCAACTTTGTTGAGGGGTTTGTGGGTGCTAAAAAGGTCGATTAGCCCTCCTAGAACACATAATCTGCACCAAAAACGTCGGTAACTGAAAGCCAAAACCGAAACTATAACAAAAATTGGCACATTAATTGAAGTAAGGTAATGTCCTCCAATGTAAAGGGGTCCATAGGCAATCTGAGAAATGTACGAGAAATTCAGGTATCCTAAGGCAGTCTGAATTAGGATAGAAAGGGGTCTCATTGGGCAAATCAAACAATATGGTTGATTGATGAAACCCACAATTCCCGCTTCAGTTCCGAAGGGTCCACCTGGAATGGTTCCTGGAATCAGTTCAGTTCCAAGAATTGCATAGGAGCCAAAAATGAAACTTAGAATCAGAAGAACCGCAATTAATATGAATCTGGCTTGGAGTAATGCCCTGTTTGTTTTTTCGGAAAAGTCCAGATGACGTATCTTGAACACGTTTCGTATTCGTGTGATTAGGTCTTGGTATAATCCAAAGGGGCAAAGCCAACCACAGAATGCTCTGCCCAAAACGATGGACATTCCAATGAATAATGCGAATACAATTGCCAGTTTTTCTAGGCCAGATGTGGAATAGAAAACGTCGTAGCCTACTCCCGTGTCCCAAAAGGGAAAGATGTATGCTTGAATTTCCCAAATAGGACATGTAACCGTTCTTCCATGGGGAATATAACATGCCAAAACAGGCAACGGGATACCATCGGGCAGTTGGGTTCCCAACAATTCGGTTCCAACCAGTCGGTCTCTTGGTGCCATCCCCAAAGGACTATACCTAGGTATATTAAATGGACCAATTAGCAGTCCAAAAAAGATTGCGAAAACTGCAGCAATCTGAATTATGAGTCTAAGGTTGCTGATTTTTTTGTTTTTGGAAATTTTCAGAACAAGAAAAATTGAAACGGCAAGTATTACTCCATATCCCAACAGAACTAGGTTGGCGTCATTTTCCCATACTATTTCATTGACCTCCTGCCGCTTTTTCAGGTGTTGATGATACGTTAGTCTTGTTCAATAGTCAGCTCACTTCCCTCTTTCTGTAATTAACAGCTACTGCCAGAACTACGATGACTGCAAGAAAGCCTGTTGACCCAATTACTACATAATGTTCGCTTAGGAAACTATCATCTTCTGAAGGTTCTGGGTGTTCGATATACCAGAGAGTTACGTTTGAATATGAGCCTATTATTGTTAGGGTTCCATCATCAGCTTTGATCCATCCCTGATTTCTTGCAGCAAAGTTGCCGTCTAAAATGACGTCTAGCTGGCTGTTGTCTGGGTCGAACCCTAGGTTGATGACTTGAGTGCCCTGTCCTGAAACAGTGTATGGTAATATCACCCATCTGAGAACCGCCACTCCGTACGAATATGGTGCGCTTATGTATGGATAAACTGTCAAATCACAGTCTGTAGCCGATATTGTCAAGTTGAGTTTTTCTACTCCTCTTGAATCAGGGATATACAGACTTTGAAAAGTCCAAGCCCCCTCCTCTAAATTAGCTGACTTGTATGTGCCGTTGGTTGCAAAACGGATAGAACCGTTCAGTGACGGTATCTCAAATATGTCGTCGGAAGTGAATGAAACCTCAGATTGGGCACTCACAGGCACAACATAACAGAACAACAACTGGGCAATTAAAACAATCACGCCAATAATTGTTAGAGTTGAGTTCCTTCTTTGCAGTTCCTTCATGATGTTTGTTAGAAAATGAGGTTTAGTCATTCTAAAACAATTTCGATGGCTTATCCTATTTAAGGATTGGTAACACTTCAGCTTTTTTCAGTAAAGTCCAGTCTCTAATTTTAAGTTCAGCACAAACTCTTTGCACTTCATGAACTGAAACATAATCTGGAAGCTCTATACAAACCACGAAGAGTAAATGATTCACAACCACTTAAAGAGTTACCCTTTGGGTTTGGGGTTAAATTTTAACCCCCAATACCCTAAACCCAAAACTATCCATTCAAGTAATATCTTTGGATTACGCTATCGCTTTTTTCTTTGCAGCTTTAAGAGATTTTTTTTGTTCTTCTTCACATTCACTCGGGAGCGCTTTGGTTTCTTCTAAGCTTTCGTCCAAATCTTCTTTTATCTCTTTCAGCTCCAGTTCAAGCTTTTCGGCTTTTCTTCTTGCTTCTTCAGCCATCAAATTTCACCTTCCTATTTCTTAATTCCTAATAACTCCTTATAGCTATTAATGACTTCTTCAGATTTCTTTTTATAGTTTTCAATTTTAGTAGTCAACTCCCCAATTTTCTTTTCATAAACTTTCGCAACTTCGGCACTTTTTTTCTCCACGTCTTCAAGAGCTTTTGCTTGAATTTCATTAGTTTCCTTCTCAGCAGTTTTGCCGGTTAAAAGCGAGACATAAGTTGTCCAAGTGAAACCAATTCCCATGCACTTGACAGCTTCAATAGACTGAATAGCTCCGTCAGAAATTATTTTTCCTTCACTTATTAGTGGAAAAACAGCTATGGCAAAAATACCGCCGAGCAAAATATATAAAGATGCAGCGAGCGCCCACTGTCGTAATTTTAAGGATCTTATTTCATTTCTAAGTTCTCTTTCCCTCGATTGGTAATCACCTCTCAGGTTATCATAGAATGAGTCCTTTGAATTCTCAGATTTCTCTGCAATTTCGTGCCATTTCTCACGAAGACCTTCTATCTCCATTTCCCTTAATTTAATTTCTTTAGTTCCAGTCATTCGAGGAAGAGCCTCGAAAATTCTCAAATAAACAAGAACTAATGCGCCTCCGATTCCAAATAGAAACTGGGCTAATATTTCAAATTCCAATAATCTTCCCCCTACGATTTGATTATTAAATTATTTTTCTTCTTTTAGTAATAAGTTTTTTTACTTCAAAAAACACATGCGTAAATTAAGAATGTGAATAGAAAAGATTCTGATTAGGTTTTTGCGCGCGTGCGTGTGGGTTTCGCACGTGAGGGTAGGTAGGTAAGAGAGAAAGAAAAAGAGCGAGAACAAGAGTTTGAGTAAACAAGAACAAGCACGTTTGGGTTTGGGGCAAAATTTTAGCCTTAAACAGGAGATTTAATGGGCACTTGTTCTATAGATAATATCCTCCATTTCATGACAAATTATAAATAGAAAGTATAGCTGACAAGAATAACGACATAAAAATTTCAGGGGGAAATTTTATTGAAGAAGATAGTTTTCTTAACTGGTTTTTCAGTGTTTTTGTTATTGTTAGCAATAACTGTTCCAGCTCTGGCTCAACCCCTCGATGTAGGTGTCCAAGTAGGCGACTGGTTCAAATACGAAGCTAAAGTCACTCAATGGGAAAGCACAGACCCATTTCTTCCAGAGGGTTTTATCGGTCCCTTAAGCTTGGCCGATAATGAAACAAATTTTATACTATACACTGTTACCGACATAACGCCTGGTGATGGTGGTGCCAACGTAACCTTCAACATCACATATGACTGGAAAAACGGGAGTGTAACAGAAGCGCCCTATACAGAAAACGTATCCACTGCGAACACGCAGATATTTATGATTGGCGCAAACATGACAGAAGGTGAAATGGTAAGTGATACATGGGATTTCTTTGGATTTTTTACTTATCCACCACGGTACATAAATGAGACAATCCTTTTTGAGAACGATGATGGGATAAGAGAAACGAACGTACTAGACTATCCTATTAACATCGGGGGCACTCCGTATGAATACACCTTCTACTGGGATAAAGAAACTGGAATGCGTCTTTATTACTATAACCACGGAGACGTACCTGCAATATTCACAGCCGCGTATGAATACACTGTTATATGGGAGCTAGTAGAATCAAGCTATGGAACTGTGTATGTACCTGAGCTTACAGCACCAGTCATGTTGTTGGCGTTTGTTGCAATCACAGTTACTGTGGATATCATTTGCCGGAAACATCTGAAACACTGAACACCCTCTCCCCTTTTTTTGTGTTTCCTGAATTAGGGCAGACATGCGACGAATGTTCAGGTTTGGGTTTAAAGTTTATGTTTATGCCTGCACTTTACATCCTCTAACTGACGTTGAGTGGAATGTGCTTTGGATGCTGTTGGCGTTGTTGTGGGAATAGTTGTTAAGGGAGACAAGTTTTTGGTTGAGCGCCGCAGATGGGACGAAACAATTGACCCTGGGATTGTTTGTTTGCCTGCAGGTCACGTTGAACCTAACGAAAGTCTAGAGGATGCCTTGAAGCGGGAGATGATGGAGGAGTTGGGTATCAAAGTTAACAGCTTCAAGTTTGTTTGCAAGAACTTCTATGTGGCAAGCAACGGAGAAAAACAGCATGCCTACTGCTACACCATCACCGACTACGAGGGAACACCTGTCTGCAAGGCAGCTCAGGAGATTTTCTGGGAGGACAGCATCGAAAACTTGAGCTTGGAGATTGACAAAACAACGGTCAGGAAAGCATTAGAAACTTAGCCCGTTTAATGTACGGGATGCTTTCAAAGGAGCCACAGGAATGACAGAAATAGGTTACACCGGGTATGTCAGCAACCTATCCGAGATGCTGAATCAAACATATGAAAGTCTGGATGCCCACGCCGCAGTTGTTGTGCTCCTGAGAGCGGTTAATCAGGGCTTTCAGGTTTTGCTTGTGAAAAGAGCTGAGAAAGCAGGTGACCCATGGTCAGGGCAGACCGCGCTTCCGGGAGGAAAACGTAGCCCTGAAGACCAGAACCTTAAGGAGACTGTTGTAAGGGAGACCTTGGAAGAAACTGGCATCAATCTTCTTGTGAGCTGCCGCTTTCTTGGGGCAATGGAGCCTGTGAGGTCAACACAGAAACCTGAAATGAAGATTCTTCCATTCGTTGTTTTCCAAGAGAAGGAGCAAACCATTGACTTGAATGAAGAGTTAACTGAATATTTCTGGGCGCCTCTGGCAGAGTTCGCCAAAAACAAGGGAACATTCAAATTTGGTGTAGACGAACATCCCGCCTACAACATAAAAAATCATGTTGTTTGGGGACTGACCTACAGGATACTGGACAGCCTTCTTGCACTACTCTATTTGTAGCTGTTGACGGCAACGGAAACGCGTCTCAAGCACTCCATTGCTGTCTCGTATGTTGGGTACCCTTTTAGTCCGCATTCAGGTCCCGCATACAGAACCCTCTCAGTACCAAAGCGGTCAACCACATTAGCTAGCCTGCGTTTCATTGTGTCCACTGTTTCAAGAAAGCTGGCTGGGTTAACTCGTTCATGTTTGATGTCTGTCCAAGCGTCAGCAACCCTCTCGTTCAAGTCTGATTCAGCCAGTTTTTCTTGCGAGTCTGCAGCAATCTTTCCTTTAATCAGTTTGTCGAAGTCGTTGATTGTTATGCTGGCTTTCAGAAACTTGTCTCTTGATTCCAGCAGTCCTCCAGTTATTCTCATTCTGATGAGGGGGTCATCAACATGGGAATCAATTACATCCAAGAAGTCGGCGTCCCAGAAAAGGGAGTTTGCTGTGCTGTGAAGATGAATCATTGCCTGAGCGTTCTTGGATTTGATTTTGCGAAAAATGGTTTCCCAAGCACTCAGAAGGTTTTCTCTTCCTCTGGAACCAAAGTCGATTAACGGGTCATCCATCAATCCGAAGGACGGCTCGTCCACAGAAACCAAACTTGTTTTGCCATGTTTGTTGCTGAAGAGGTTCTGCTCTAGCAGCTGGGTGATAACGTTTCCAAGTCTGCTGAATGTTCCTTCGTCCTTGTAAGGAAAAAATGAAGCAAGGGTGTATGGACCTGTAACACAAACCCTAACTTCGAAGGGTTCCCCTGCCTGCTCCTGAATCATCTGAGCGTTTTTTTCTAGAGCAAAAACTTCGGCAATCTTGCTTCTATTCTGCTTCAAAGAGGGAACAGCTGTCTCCAAGTAGCCTCCCTTAATTTTTTCTATCCCCTCCATTACCGACAGAAACATCTCGTTCATGTCTCTGAATTGAGGATAATTCGGAACTTGGATGCCAACTCGGATTTTGTCAAGAAAGCTCTCAACAACTCGCTTCTCGAAATGTTCAGCTAACTCGTCCTTTTGGTCTAGGCTGAAACGGTTTGCTCCATCCAGAAACTGTTCAGCACTACCGACGCCCGGTAAGCTGCCCGAATCACACGATTTTATCATCAGATGCTTCCCCTCTTTTCACATGTTTCTAGTCTAAAACCGATTTAAAATGTTGCCACCCACGAGCCTCAATAACGACCCTTTTCTCATCTGTTTCCAGCAGAATCTTCGTATCTTCAGTGACCTGTCCCAGTTTCGTCAGGCTCCCTCCTACCGTTTCCACAGCTTTTATAGCCTCTTGCCAGAGCTTTGGCTTAATCGTCACTAGCAGTTCATATTCTTCTCCCCCATACAAGGCTAGTTCCAAAGGGTCAAAACCGTGAATTTCCGCGAATCTTTCTGCTTCTGGCGCTATCGGAACCTTATCTAGGAGGAAACCCACGTTGCTTGCTTGGGAAAGTTCGTGGAGACTCCATGCTAGTCCGTCGCTGGAGTCTATGGATGCTGTTGCCGCTTTCGATTGAGCCAGAGCTATCCCCTCTTTCACTCTTGCCTTGGGCATAAGAACAGATTCCACAAGCGCTTCACTGATTTTGGGCGTTGAAAGACCGTTCATCAGAATCTTTAGTCCAGCGGCTGTTTTTCCGAAAGAGCCTGTTACTGCCAAGTAGTCTCCGGGTTCTGCGCCGCTACGTTTGATGAGTTGCTGTTTGTGGCATGTTCCCAGTGCCATGCAGCTGATTACTAGATCAGAGGCTTCGTTTGTGTCGCCCCCCAGTATGTAGGTGTTGTATTCGCGGGCGCCAGCATTCAGTCCCTTTCCTATCTGTTGAATGTCCGCTTTTGTTGTGTTTGGGGGCACTCCAATGGATGCTAAGATAGCTATGGGTTTGGCTCCTTTTGCTGCTAGGTCGCTTATATTCATTATTACTGCTTTGCGGGCGGCTTGCCAGATGTTCATAGTTTTTGGGATGTCTGTTTTTCTGACAAGCATGTCCATGTTTATTACTGCGAGTTTGTCGGTTCCAAGGTCTACTGCTGAGGCGTCGTCTCCGAAGGGCAGGGACATGTTGGGCATTTGGTCTAGGCATTCCTGAATGAGTTTGATGATTTTTCTTTCGCCCAGCTCCTTTGCGGAACTCACCTTGGGAACCTCTGCAGGTAATATTGCTTTCTGGGCATCTTAAGAGTACCTGTTGAAGAGCATTTGGTGCACACGTAACATGAAATTATGATGTTAGTGAATCAGAGTGAAATTGGTCAAATTTTGAAAAAGCTTTTTATAGTTTATGAAGCGCTCAAAGTAACAGAAACTCGGTCAAAGGTTAAAAGAGATGATTAATGTGACGGTTTCTGTTGTTGAAGGGACAATGTTTACAAAGACTCGTATACCTTGTAGAAGTTTTGACGTAATCAAAAGTGGAGAGGAAATGTAATGAAAAAAACTAAAACTGTATTTTTGTTGTTAATGTTTGTAATCTCGTTATGTGCTGTTAACGTTCAACCTGCACAGTCACAAACTGTTGGCGCAGTCTACATTCTAAGTGATGGAACTGTTCAATCTTCAGTGAATGCTACGGTTCCAATTCAACAAGATGGAAACGTATACACCTTCACAGATGATCTTGTTGTTACCACATTTCTGGTTCAACGTAGCCACGTCACAATTGATGGTGCCGGTTTCATTCTTTCAGGGCAAGGCGACAGCGGAATAGACCTTTCCTACGCATCCAATGTGACAATCAAGAATGTATACTTGGCTGGCTTGTTCTTTGACGGTGTCTATATTTCAGGGACATCATACCACACGGTTACTGGATGTACCATAGAAAACAACGGTAACGGAATCAATTTATACAGCACTACATACAACAACATCACTGGCAACACCATAAGAGGCAATGATATTGGTATTGTTTTGACGGAAAGTTCAGGCAACATATTTAGAAATAACCAGCTGGATAACACTCATAACATCGCCGTTTATGGCACCGAGTCTTCACATTACGTTAACGACATGGATGATTCAAACACAATCGGTGACAACAAAAAAGTCTACTATTTTGTAGATGAAGACAATCTCCTCATAACTCCAGATACGTATCCAGATGTAGGCTTTCTTGCTCTCGTAAGCTGCAACAACGCAACCATTTATGGCATAACCTTTAGACGAAATGGGCAGGGCCTATTACTTGCATCCACAACAGATGCCACAATAGGGGAATGCGAAATAACTGAAAATTACGTTGGACTAATGCTTTTTGCTTCTTCCTACAATATGATTGGTGAAAACATCATAACAGAAAACACCAGAGGCATCCAGCTTAGCATGTTTTCAAGCAGCAACAACATATTTTCGAATACGATAATAGACAATCGTGGAGGGATTTTTCTCTTCAACTCTTCACAGAACCTGTTTACTGAAAACAACATAACAGACAATGACGGTTATGGAATTGGTTTCAGTGATTCCTCGTACAACATAATTAGAAATAACTTTTTCATCAACAATGGCAAACAGGTTATTGACGCTAGCACCGAGGACTCTACAGTAACTCCGTCAGTGAACACTTGGTCTGTCTCTTACTCTGTAGGCGGCAATTATTGGAGCGATTACACTGGTGTTGATGTGAAAAGCGGCACCTACCAAAACGAGACGGGTAGTGATGGAATAGGAGATACCAAATACATCATTGATACAAAAAACAAAGATGCTTATCCCCTTATGCCATTTGGAAGTGCCCCTGCCGTCACTGTTACATCACCCGAAAACAAAACATACTCCGCAACCTCTGTTACCTTGAGCTATGAAGTGAGCGAGGAAACTTCTTGGGTTGGATACAGCCTAGACGGAGAAGCAAACGTCACAATTGACGGAGAGACAACTTTATCTGGCCTGTCTTCGGGTGTGCATAGTATAATCGTTTATGCCGAAGATACAGATGGAAACCAAGGGGCTTCTGAAACAATATACTTCACCATTACCCAGGGGGCAACTTCAGCAGATCCTTTCCCAACTTGGATTCTAGCAGTAATAATAGCTGCCGTGGTTGCAGTGATTCTTTTCTTCTTCGTGAGGATAATGCGGAAAAAATGAGCCAATAAAGTGGAATCAAACTTCCCAAACAGGATTGTAGACGCTGTGGTTATCTGTGCAAGCAGCGAATAACCTACAAATCCCTCATTTATTTCAAGAATAAAGCAGAGGCTTTTGCAGAGTGTTTGCTGTGGCTGTTTGCTCCCGCAATCCGAAATCTAACTTCCGATTTCTACTTTCTCCAATTATTAATTTGTCAATCTATGATAAAAATTGCTATGGTTGATAATTCTAGAACAAATCAGCGTTGGTTTTCATGGGTTGGGTTAAAATTAAACCTTTTTTCTTAACCTTTTGAGTTATTCCAGTTTAGGTTCAACTACTACTGACAATTGCCAAGATTTTTGTCGTGTTACTTCAAAATGTCCTAGCCTAACGCTAAAAGCATAAAACCCTAAGGGAGCAATGTCTGCTATCTCGAGTGTTATAGTGGTTGAGTTTGATTCATGTGGATGCAAAATCAGTTCGTTATAGCTAAAGGTATAGTTGAATATTTTATCTTGTGCACTTTCATTATAGAAAAATCTGGTAGGGTCATGAGTTCTAGGAATAAAACTATCAAGTTCACCGTCATATGTTTCACTATGAAAGGCTACTAGCCTAAAGTCTAGGGGTATTGTGAGTTTTTGGTCGGTTTTTGAAGTTAAGGTGAAATTTACCTGTTGGGTCGAGTCTTGAGTAACATTCAAAATAAAAAAAGTTGAATCTTCTTCTATAGTTGATAATTTACACTCAATCAGTGGTGGAGGATAATCGCCTGAACCAATTTGGAGACTATCCATCCAGATTTTTACACTGAATAAGTATAAGATGATTGCCAGTAACACAATAACTGCAACAATACGCAGATGCCTAGAATTCATTCTCTATTCAACAAACCCCCTTACTATTGAAAATGCTAGTTATTATTTGTGAAGTCTAAATTCAGAAATAATTGAATGTTTCATAGGAGTT
Organism: uncultured Candidatus Bathyarchaeia archaeon; assembly: GCA_964510635.1. Classification (GTDB taxonomy): domain Archaea; phylum Thermoproteota; class Bathyarchaeia; order Bathyarchaeales; family Bathyarchaeaceae; genus Bathyarchaeum. The sequence continues at coordinate 139,979 of CAZEBS010000001.1, read as the reverse complement.
TCAATCTTGGATTTTGTGTTTGGAGGTCAAGGAATTTAATCAATTGATTAAAAATCTCCCGAATATCTTAAAAATGTGTTATGGACTCAATTCACTGGAAGCGCCTCGGTGGCTCAGCCCGGTAGAGCGGCAGCCTCGTAAGCTGTTGGTCGCGGGATCAAATCCCGCCCGAGGCTCCATTTCTTCAATTCGAACCTGTTTCCATGTTTAAGAAATAGTGGATTTTGATGCTGCCTGAGAATAGAAAACTTTCTATCATGCGAAGGAATATATTGTTTCGTAAGTAATGATTTAGTTGCTGATTTGGAGGAAATAGGATGGTTAGTAAAACAGTTGTAGTGCTCTCTTTGGTTTGTGTTGTTTTGGCAGTTGGACTTGTTGGAGCTTTTATGCTGCTTAATCAGAAAGATGGTGAACTGCAAATTAAGACTAATCAAGTCTATGAACTTGAAAATGAAAAGCTTAATTTAGCTTCTCAAGTTTCGCCTCTTCAAACACAGGTTTCAACTCTCCAAGATGAAGTCATTGCCTTAGAGACCGAAAAGAGTACATTGGAGGATCAAGTTTCGGTTCTGCAAACTAACGTTTCAAGTCTCCAAAGTGAAGTCACTATTTTAGAGAACGAAAAGGCCGTTTTAGATGCTCAAGTTTCGCCTCTTCAAACACAGGTTTCAACTCTCCAGGATGAAGTAACTTCATTGGAAGATGACAAAGATGTTTTAGAGCAGCAGGTTTCAGTCCTGCAAACCAATGTTAAAAGCCTCCAAACCCGTGTTGAATCATTAGAATACGAAAAAGACTCTTTAGAAATTCAGCTTGCGAGCCTCGCTACAGAAGTGGCTAACTTAGAAGCCGAAGTCATCATAAGCTATGATGAAGGCTACGCTCAAGGCGTAGACGATTTGCTTCAAACTGGCTATTACACTATGGACCCAACATATGACGAGGCGATTGCTTTCATAGAGTCAGATGAGACAGACCAAAACGAGTACACTCCAGATTACGTTTGTTATGATTTCACAGCCGATTTCAGCAGCAACGCCACCCAAGAAGGCTACAGATGCGGATTCGTGTATATCGAGTTTGTCTCCAGCGCCCATGCCATAGCCTGTTTCAACACTACAGACATGGGGCTGATTTTCGTAGAACCACAAAACGATGAAATTGTGGACGTCGCAGTCGGTCAACCATATTTAGGTCACATCATAGTGAAAATGGGTATAATCTGGTAAATCTAGAACCCAAAAAAACCTGACTTCGCTTCTGTTGCTGATCCCGAATGACCGCTTTTACTGTGCTAGTGCTTCCTTGATGGGGTCTTCAGGGCAATCTTTTACGGTGCTGTGAACTATGAACGTTTCCGTTTCTTTGACGCCGTTCAAGTCATGAATTTTTTTGACCAGATCAGTTAATTCTTTGTTATTCTTCACTAGCACTTTTGCTATGCTATCATATTTGCCAAAGATTCTCTGAAATTCAGCCACCTGCGGAAAAGTCTTTACAATTTTTTCAGTTTCCTTTCTGAGATCATTTCGGGGGTCTTCCCGCATCAGTATGTATGCCTGAATCGACAGCCCCAAAATTTCAGGTTCCATCTTCGGAAAGAACGAGACCATCAAACCAGAGGCGTGCATTTGTTCAATCTTTTTTGCTACTGTTTGTCTTGTAACGCCTAAGTCTTCTGCTATTTTAACTACGGGGCGTTGTCCCTTCTCTAGCAGATTGAGCAGGATCTTTTTTTCCAACTCTTTAACGTTTAACATTTTGTTAACGTAAGCTTTAAATGTGTTGGCAGTTTTTAAACTTTTCTAACCGTTAATCAACATAGAGTAACAGATGATTAATCATGAACCCATACATTGAGGCATTACGACCTAAACTAAGCCATTCCGACTACAAGAAATTATGTGCAATATCCATTCCCAAAGTCCACGAATTCATCGCCAAGTCCGCAGACCTTTGTAACGCAGAACACATATTCGTCTGCAGCGATTCTCAAGAGGACAAAAATTACATTCGACAGCAGGCAATCGCTAACAAAGAAGAGGCTCCCTTAAACATCAAGGGACATACCATCCACTTTGATGGCTATCATGATCAGGGACGAGACCGTGAAGCCACAAAATATCTTGTACCCAAAAGAGTTCACCTAAGCAAAGCCCTTAACCAAATTGACAGGCAAGAAGGTCTGGCAAAAGTAAAGGGTTTTCTCAGAGACTCCATGACTGGACGCACTATGATTTGCCGTTTTCTTTCTTTAGGACCCACCAACTCGGTGTTCACGATTCTTGGACTACAATGCACTGACTCATGGTATGTAGCCCACTCAGAAGACCTCTTGTACAGGCCTGGCTACAAGGTTTTCACTCAATCAGGCTCGGACACAGACTTTTTGCGAGTTGTGCATTCATCAGGGAAACTAACCGAGAGGATGGTCAGCGCAGAGCACAACAAAAAATGCATCTACATAGACTACATGGATAACACCATCTACAGCGTCAACACACAATACGCAGGCAACTCAATAGGCTTCAAGAAACTCGCCTTCCGTTTAGCCATTAGAAAAGCTAACACTGAAGGATGGCTAGCCGAGCACATGATGCTAATGGGGGTTCATGGTCCTGGTGGTCGCAAAACATACTTTGCTGGTGCCTTTCCAAGTGCCTGCGGCAAAACATCTACGGCTATGTTGCCTGGAGAAACTATCTTGGGCGACGATATTGCGTACGTTCGTGAGATTGATTCAGTTGCTAGAGCCGTGAATGTTGAGTCAGGTATTTTTGGAATAATAAAGGACGTTAACCCAATTGATGATGGTTCAATCTTTGAGGTGCTTCATGAACCCGGAGAAATCATCTTTTCCAACGTGTTAGTTAAAGATGGCAAACCGTACTGGCTGGGAATGGGCAGTGAAGTTCCTGAAGAAGGAGTCAACTTTTCAGGAAAATGGCATAAAGGAAAGAAAGATGAAGCAGGTAACGAAATTCCAGCTGCCCACAAAAATGCACGATACGCTGTAACCCTTTCAGCCCTAAAAAATTGTGACCCCGAGTTAGAGAATCCCATGGGTGTTGAGTTGAGGGGCATAATGTATGGAGGACGAGACACCAAAGCGTATGTGCCTGTTCAACAAAGCTTTGATTGGGAGCATGGAATCATTGCCTACGGAGCCTCTCTCGAAACGGAAACAACCTTCGCTACAATTGGTGAAGAGGGTGTCCCCGAAATCAACATGATGAGCATTCAAGACTTCATTTCCATTCCCCTAGGAAAGAACGTTCGAAACAACCTTGACTTTGGAAAGAAGGTCGAGAATCCGCCTGTCGTTTTTGGAGTTAACTACTTCCTGCAAGATAAACAAGGAAACTATCTCAACGACCCCAAGGACAAGCATGTTTGGGTTAAATGGATGGAACTGCGTGTCCACGATGAAGTGGGCGCAATACAAACTCCCACAGGCTGCATTCCAGAATATGAGGATTTACGGAAACTCTTCAAACAGGTACGAGACAAAGACTACACCAAAGAAGAATACGTTAGACAGTTCAGTATTCGAGTCCCAGAAAACATGGCAAAAATCAAGCGGGTCCGGAGATTCTACAAGAAAAACGTCACATATACGCCCGAATCCGTGTTTTGGGTGCTAAACCAGCAGTACGAGCGGCTCCTTAACGCTAAAGAAAAGTATGGCAACTACATCTCGCCTGACAAATTCAAGGAATAAACAGAAAATCTTCCCCTTTTCACTTTTTAGAAACGGAAAATCTATAGGCTAGTCCTAAATAGAACATTAACAAACCGTAAAGAACTGTTGCCTCGGTGGCTCAGCCCGGTAGAGCGGCAGCCTTGTAAGCTGTTGGTCGCGGGATCAAATCCCGCCCGAGGCTCCATCCTAAAACAACAATCATAGTAGGAGACTAACAAGTCTTAAAACAAAGTATATTTTTCTACAAAAATCGATTTGAATTTTATGGTATCAATATTTACACTACATAAGTATTAAAAATGAAACGTGTAAATAACATCCTATGAAAAGATATGAGTGGCTCTTCTGAGATATCTAAAATATACTCTCAATATCATGATAGTCTTGAGTCTGCTTAAGCTAATTTTAATTCACAGCTAAAAAAGTTTGCAGCTTTCTTGAAAAAGAGGTACAATGAGTTAATCAATGAACATGTGCGACTTTTCAAGCCAGTTTTCGAAAATCAAATTGAAAGATTAGAGATAAAAAGAAGTGCTGAAAATTTTTTCAAGACGACAGATATCGAATTTGTTGCAATCGATGGCAGTTGTTACAAACACGCAAGCAGTAATTTTCTGTCTTTTTATGGTGGTGCCTATGGTTCAAAGGGAACAATTTCTCTGGAGGGTCCTTCAGGAACTATTAGATATCATCGATGGGAGTTCAACAAAGATGTGTCTATGGTCGCGTTTGTTCCTATCCCGCCAGAGATGATGAGCGCTTCAATTGATGAAGAGCCTCCTGAAAGCTCCGAAGCTCCTTTGATTCTTTCAGATGGCGAAATATCTGAAGTTTCTTCATTGCATACTAAGATAATGCAGTTGGCAGAGGTGTATCTTGCTTACACTGTGGCTCAATCATCTGTTCAAATGCCTAGAATAATACTCATTGATAATACTCTTTGTGGAATTCTTGCTAACTCTATAATGTTAGAATCTTCAATTTTGCAAGGAAATCCAAAAGTATCATCGATAACGTCAAGAAGAAAAACTACTTTTGCTTCTAACCCTTTACTGCCATGAGCGGTAAGTAATCGAATACTTTGACTTCTCTGCCAATTTTCATGAGTTCTTTTTTTGGGAGTAAAACTTAACTGAAGAAAAGGGGGCTGAAAAGGCTAGGGCACGAAATCAAAATTGAAAAAAGCAATAGTCGTAGATATTTTCTATTGTTATTCTCCTATTGTTTTTCATTCCCCAAAACTTTGACATCGTGAAAAAGCCTCAGCAAACCCACTCCGTTTTCTGAAGGTAAATATTAACCCAAAACCGTGCAAATGCAATTAATCTTATGTTTCATTTAGCAAGTTTTTGCATTTGTAAATTGTTTTGTTGGCTATTTTCCCCTTTCAAAGGATCTTTTTCTGGCCAGATTTCAACGCACCTAAGGCAGAATGTGTAACATGATGTAGTAACGTCGTGGCCTCTCTTGTCATAAACTTCCGTTACTTGAGTAGGACATACTCTTGCAGATTCCACACTTTGTATATTTTGTTCCGTTTTTTGGTTCATGTCAAGACATTCAGGTCAATGTATGAGAACTTTCGGAGAAAATATCCTTTGATGGGTATAGTTTTATTGTTTTCCTATATATTTCGTATCCTATATACCCACCTATTATAGATTCAACTATAATTACTGGAAGTATCCAGTATAGTATAGACAAAATTCTGTATGCGAATTCTGGTGGAAAGAAGAAGGTTTTTGTCAACATACCAAAAAACGGATTCAATACCCAAAAAACTACAGTAACCAAAATGGCCCACAAATCTAATCTATCTTTTTTTCTAAATGCTCCATAAATGCTATTGAATAATACATCTCCAAAAAAAGCATTGATTACAAGATGAATTTTACTAAACAAATCAAAAGGCACTCCACCAATGTATGTTGGAAATATAAGAAAAGTGAATAAAGTCATTTGAAAAAGGAATCTCCATCTTCGTCCTTCGTAAACAAGCAAAGAGAAGCTTGATAATATTGCTAAAAGTATTGTGAAAACATAATTGGCTCCAGTGATTCCAGTTAATGGAGTGGCCATTTGAACCATCAATGCTGAAATCACTAAACCTAAAACAGCCAAACAAATAATTAATGACAAATCTCGACTTTCGAACAAAATATAACCCCTACTTAAGAAATCTACCCATCTTTTTATTGTTAAATTTCGAATTAAACCTTTGCGCAGTGTTCCTCCACAAAAAGAATTGGTCCAGGCAGACTTAAGTCCAGTTTTTTCTCAAAAATGATTTGAATTCCAATCTTCAATTGGAGTAATTCATCTTAGTAAAATTTTGTGGAACTATTATATGTCACTTAGATTGATGTTTGTCAGTAATTGTGATGAAAGGATTTCTTTTTGGTGGAAAATACCTCAAACCAGGAACTCCTATAGACATTTCTACACCGTAGATATTTGGCAAATTTTTAATTTGCAGAACTTTATCGTAAAGATCTTCAACGTCTTTGAATGCTAGTACAGCATATCCTTCGAAATCCCCCATTGCTCTAGATGCTATGATAATTCCATTGATCTCTTGTATTTGCTCCATTACTTCAGATAATTTCCTTGCGCCTGAACTTGTTATTAGTAAGTGTGCTGTTCCCTTATAACCTAATTTTACAAGATCTACTTGGATGCAACAGCATTGAATTGTATCTTCTCTTTTGAGCTTATTGTACCTGTTAATTACTGTTGGCGTAGAAACTCCAATTTTTTCTGCGATTTTTTTGAAGGGTTTCCGACAATCATCAATTAATTCCGTAATTATTAATTTATCGAGGTCATCCATTCTCATTTTGTCTCCGAGGGTTTAATCGAAATATTTTTTGGAAAAATGCTAGGTTGATTCAAAGTAGCTGTTAATCCCAATCTTTTAACCGCTTTTTCTTTTTTCAGATTATCTCTAATTTCTTCAATTTCTTCCAAGTTTTTTACATGGAATACTGCATGAATGTCATATTTCCCTACTACTTGATAGTAGCTACGGATGTTTGGCATTTTTCCTAAGATTTCTAGTAATCTTTGTTCCTTTCCAGCTACTACATTAATGTCTACGGACAAAGGATATTGGTATCCAAAATCTTTCATGCGTGTTAAAATCGATGTTCCAATGACGACTCCAGATTGCTGCAATTTCTGAAAATGTTTTACAACGGTGTTATGTGAAACACCGCAATCTTTAGCAATTTTAGCAAAGCTGGTTCGCGCATCCTTCAACAGACTCTTCAAAATCTTGGCGTCTATTTCATCAATTTTTGCTGGAACTTCCATTATCACACTCTCAGGTTATCTGTTGAAGTTTCTCCATTCCTTAATAATTATTCTGTAGCATAGGTGATTGATTAAATTTTTTAATTTTATGAGTAAAATAGGGTTATGTTTTAATTTTATCCACTATATTTTCATAACAAATCTTAAATAAATTGTCCAATAAATGATAAAATGTTAAAAAATTAGGAAAGAAGAAATGATGAAAAAATCTTATTCGAAAAAAAGACTTTCAACAATATCTATTATTCTAGTATTAGCAATTTCAATCATGCTTGGAGCTTTTTCAACAGTTACTGCACATGACCCTCCTATAGAAGTTCCCACAACATCTTACATTGTTGCTGCACCAAACCCAATAGGCGTAAATCAAGAAATGTTCGTAGTAATGTGGGTTCATCCAAACCCCCCAACAGCATCGGGCATTGGTGGTGACAGATGGCGCGACATGACACTTACCGTAACAGCACCTGACGGAGGCGTTGAAAACTTTGGACCATGGGACAGTGATGCAACAGGAACAAAATATATACTGTACACACCCACCCAAATTGGAGAATACGAATTTGCCTTTAATTATCCTGGACAAGTGTTAAGCTGGTACGGTCCTACAGGATTACCACCTGGTGATCCAAACTATGTAATCGGACGAGGACAGGATGTATTTGTTGATGATACTTTTCTAGGCAGCAGCGCATCAACAACTCTTACTGTACAGGCAGATCCAATAGAGAAGATTCCAGAGTATCCACTTCCAACTGAATATTGGACACGTCCAATACATGGAGAGAACACAGCTTGGTTTACAATCGCATCACACTGGCTGTCTGGAGCACAAATAGGAGGATATAGGGACCTTTGGCAAGAAGACGGCATTGCACCTGAAAGCCCTCACATAATGTGGACAAAACCGATCGAATTTGGAGGAATTGTCGGAGGAGATTTCCCAACAGATGGAATAGGATTCTACTCAGGAGGCTCATACGAAGGCAGATTCAACAACGCAATCATAATGTATGGCCGACTCTACGTCGAACTACCTCTAGGTCATTCAGGAAGTGGCGGAGGATACGTTTGCATTGATTTGGCCACTGGAGAAGAATTATGGCGTCGAGATGATGTCAGTCCAAGATTTGGTCAACTCTATAATTACGAATCTATGAATCAGCACGGTGTCGAGGGCGGAGTTCTATTTGCTACTAGCGGAAATAAATGGATTGGCATTGATGCCTTCACAGGAAAGAACGTATATAACCTTACAGGTGTTCCATCAGGATTCGGATTATATACACAAGCTGGAGAGATAGAACGTTACGTGCTCGATTATGATAGCAGAACACTTGGACTTTGGAGCACTGCAGCAACAAATTCAACAAATTTCGTAAGAACACCCGGAACCAGCTCGAACGCTTATCAATACAGACCCAATGGAAGAGAAATTGACGTAAGCGGACCAGAACAGTACCTATGGAGTGTAACAATACCTGACCTACCAGGCGACGCTGATCCACAAATCATTAGCATTATTGAAGGCGACCTAATCTTTGGAACCAGTACAACTTGGCCGAACTTCAGGCAAACAGGAACTCCCGACCCCTACACCTTCTGGACACTAAATCTAGACGAAACAAGAGGAGACATAGGCGAATTAGTATGGATAAAAGATTATCCAGCACCAGCAAAATTCGTTACAAGACGAATAGGCGTAAGCCACATGGGTTATGACCCTGTGGATCCAGTTAACCGCGTATTCATAATGGCCCAAGATGAAGACATGCAGTATTTAGGTTACAGCCTTGACAACGGAAATCTGCTATGGGGACCAACAACCGAGGACAAAAATGACTACATGTATTTTGCAAGCGGTGCGGGCAAGGGACCCATTGTTTACACAGCGTATGGCAACCTCTACCAACAGGGATATGGTGGAGAAATCTACTGCTATGACACTGCCGATGGAACTTTGCTATGGAAATTCGACAATACAAATTCTGGTTTAGAAACTAACTGGGGCAACTATCCAATCTTCATAGGTGCTATAGCTGATGGAAAAGTATACGCTTTCAACAATGAACACTCTCCCAACTATCCATTATACAAAGGAGAGAAACTGTACTGCATCGATGCTTTTGACGGTACTGAACTTTGGACTTTGGATAGCTTTGTTGGTCATAGCGGAGGCGGAGGCACATCAACTATGGTTCTTGCAGATGGTTACGTTGCTTACTACAACTATTACGACAATTCAATCTACTGTATCGGAAAAGGCCCAAGCGCCACAACTGTAACTGCATCACCGAAAGTCATTGGAAAAGGCACCAGCGTACTAATCGAAGGAATGGTTACGGACCAATCTCCAGGAACAGAGCAAGATGAACAAGCAAAACGATTCCCGAATGGTGTGCCTGCTGTAGCTGATGAATACGTGAGCGATTGGATGGCATATGTCTATATGCAAAAACCATGTCCAGAGCAAGTAATGGGCGTTCAAGTTACGTTAACTGCATTTGACGCAAATGGCAACGCCGAAAACATTGGAACTGTCACTAGTGATGGCGCTGGAGTGTTCAAGAAGATGTGGACCCCACAAAATGAAGGAGAATACACTATTGTTGCTTCCTTCGATGGGTCAGACTCTTACTGGAGATCTTATGCAGAAACCGCCGTTGGAGTAGGTCCAGCATCAACACAGGCCGGAGAAGTTGACCTAACTGACTTAGAAACATCCGTTGGCGAGGTCAAAGATAGCGTATCTACACAGATGACATACATTCTGATAATACTGGTGATTGTGATAATAGCGCTCTTAATTGCTATCTATTCACTACTGAAAAAGCAACAATAAAAACATCAAATTTCCCTTCCCTTTTTTTATTCAGGGAAGTAAAACATCCGAAGAATAGAAAGGGGGCTGAAAAGACTCAGGCATTGGACATGTGTACCTTTAATAGTAATCATTTAGGTTCACATGTTTATCTCCATAATAACTCCATGCATGAGCTTCAGTAAACCCTTGTTTCTATATTCGAGGTTTATTTTACATTTACTTTTATTTATTTACGACCATCTCCACCCCTAATAGAAAAGATTGCAGAAGCCGTAAAATGAGTTTTTATTTGTACTAAATTTAACATGAAAGGATAAGTTGTAGCTTAAGGATAGCCTAATAGCAGTAGATTGTTGAAAAAATATTTTTTCTGAATTTTTCTGCACTGCACATGTTTCCAAAAAATGTTCACATTGATGTGCTGACGTCGTAACTGTTGGTGTTTGTTGAAATCCCGTTCGTGGCTAAGAGGTGAATTACTTGTCGTTTCGCATTACTAAGAAGCCAATTATGAATAGGAGGGCGGCAATGATTCCCATCACTGGTCCAATGAAGTCTACAATTTCATAGTAGTTATAGCCGTATGCACTTGAGTAGTAGAAGATTTCTATGATTTCTCCAGCTGCTGAGATAAGTATGAATATGCTCGCCAATAAGAGAATTGTTGACGCCTTCTTTAGTTGACTCATTTTGTTTTCACAGCCCGTGATTCAGTAACCGTTCGTATTTAGCCTTTTTATGCTCTTTCTTTACCGCAGTGGGGACAGAATCTAAGGCTTTCATCAATCTGCAATCCACAACCAAGGCACATTCTTGTTTTTGTTGTTATCTCAGGCGTGAAGATTAAAGCGAGTATGCCTCCGATTATGCCCAATATTGCGCCTGCGCCAATGGAGAAGATTAGAATAATTAGTCCCCATTTAGAATGGTCCAATGGATTTGAGTTTAGTTTCACTGCCGCCACTGTTATTATTATTCCAGCTATCAAAGCCCAAATTCCAAGCCCTGTAAATAGGACTGCTCCGAAATAGAAATCGAAGAGATAATATTCGCTGTATGAACCCGCCGCCACAAACATTGCCAAAAACAAAAGTACAACTCCAGCTATAATATTGAATATTCCAGTAAGCAATGACAAAATATACGCTGCTGTGGGTTTATTCTGAGTTGTTTGCCCATTCATTTTTTTCACTCTTACTGCATTTTTCTATAAAGCCGTTCAACTGCTCTATTGCAGCAGATATAAGAGGTTTTTGGCAACCCCGATATCTTCAGGGTCTACCCTTTTGTTCAGAAGCCTTACTTGCTTTTGTCAGTTGTTTCTGCTTTCATCTCGTCTGCTAGAGACTTCTTTGATATCAGCATATAGTCTGCCCATGCAGCAAAGAATCCGCGGTCATAATCTGAATGAATCTTGTTCTTGTACTCCGCCAGAAAGTCTTTCCTAAATTTTTTCAGATCTTTTTCGTCCTCAAAGTTCACCTTCTTGATAAAGGCGTATGAATCGCTTGATTTCTGAGCTAATAGTATGCCATCTAGAGCGTGGAGGTATCCGCTGTTCCATTCAGTCTCGTTTGTTTTCTTTCTTATTCGCTCAAGTACACGCTCTGCCTCAGCAAACCGTCTTCCTTTTATGAGTTGAAAGAATCTGACTACAAACATTTTTGAAATTGGCATGTTTTCATTGCTCCGTTTCTGTTGTATCCTCTATTCCTCTTTCTGAAATCCTGAATATTCCTTCCCCCTCTGGCAGATGTGGACTCGAGACAAGACGTGCGATTCTCACTGGTCCACGGGCAGATTTTCGAAGAAAAACGCGGGTGTGACTGGTGTGGGCGACTATATGACCTCCTACAGGATGTATGGCGTCGCCGAAGAAAACGTCTGGCTTGGACATGACCTGATTTGTAACAACCGCTGCGGCGTTGAATGCCCTGGCCAGCCGAATCAGCATGTGCATGTGCTTGTTGAGTTTCTGTTGTCTCTCAGCCAGCATTTCTCTGCCCAGATACTCGCTTCTGAAGTGAGAAGTCAAAGAATCAACAACAATCAAGCGAATCCCATTCTCTTTAATCACTTTGTCGGCGTTCTCTAAAAGAAACATCTGATGATCCGATGTGTATGCCTCAGCAAAAATGATTTTCTTAACCGCCTCTTCCGGGTCTATGCCCAGATTTTGTGCCATCTGAAAAATCCGTTCAGTCCTGAAAGTGTTCTCGGTGTCTATGTAAAGGGCTGCGCCCCCTAATCCCCCCTCTTCGGGAGGCAACTGCACGTTTACGCACAGCTGATGGCAAATCTGGCTTTTGCCGCTCCCATATTCTCCATAGAATTCTGTGATAGATTGGGACTCAATTCCTCCGCCCAACAGCTTATCCAGCATGCTGCTTCCAGTCGTCAAACGAAGAACGGTCTGCCGCATCTTCACCAGTTCGTCTCCCCTGATGAACTGAAAAGGCATGCTTAAACGAGCTTTACGAATCAATTGTTCAGCATTTTTTTTGCTTAAACCCGCCTGCATAAGCTCCTTGGCTGTAGCCATGGCAAGATTTTCGACTGTTTGTAGCCCTAGCTCCCGTAGCTTCTTGGACATGGCAGACCCTATATCAAGGTCTTCTAAACGTTCATACTTCTTTTTTTCTAGGGCTGCCTCTTTACTCATTTTCCGCTCAATTCCAGATTATGACGCAATAGTGCGGTGCACATTAAAGTTGTTAGACAATATAGCAGATAAAACGTTCGATGATGAAACCCTGACAGCAGTCGGTTCTGTAGCAAAAAGTATAAGCTTAATCCTCCAAATCTGCTCCTACAGAGAGGAAACAGTCTTGGTAACTGGAAAAGCTGTGGAGAATGTAGCAGTCAAACTTCTCCGACTGGCAGTCACAGAACTGCCCAATGACGTGAAAGAGGCTCTCCACAAGGCATATCGGGAAGAGACGAACGAAGTTGGTAAGGCTCAGTTGAAAGCAATTTTAGATAATGTGGAGTTGGCTGAGAAAACCTGTGCTCCCATGTGCCAAGACACTGGCGTAATAATCTTCTATGTGAAGGCAGGTAGCCAAATGCAAGGATTAGACGCTGTTGAGGTTGCATTACGCAAGGCTACTGTAAGGGCGACTAAGGAAATTCCTCTTCGTCCCAACGCTGTGGACCCCTTTACTCAAAAGAACACAGGAGACAACACTGGAAGATTCATTCCCTACATACACTGGGAAATAGTGCCCGGAGACTCCCTAGAAATCACAGTTATGCCAAAGGGAGGCGGATCAGAAAACGTCTCAGCCCTAGGCATGCTCAGCCCAAGCCAAGGAATAAAGGCCCTCAAAAAACTTGTCGTTGATACGGTAATCAAGGCTAGCGCAAAACCTTGCCCCCCAACAGTTTTAGGCGTTGCAGTCGGGGGAGGAGCTGAAATAGCGATGAAACTAGCAAAGGCAGCTCTGCTGAAACCTTTGAATCAGCCCAATCCTGATCCTGAACTGGCAAAGCTTGAACAGGAACTACGGGAAGCCGCAAACTCAACAGGAATCGGACCCATGGGCTTAGGAGGCAAAACAACAGTACTAGATGTGAAGATTGATTATGCTCATAGGCACCCTGCCTCGTATCCTGTGGCTGTGGTGGTTCAGTGCTGGGCTGCCAGAAGAGCCTCGGCAAGAATCCATTCTGACGGAACAGTAGAATATTTGACTCATAAGGTGGCATGAAACGAGAATGGCAGTTTACAGGCTTAGCACCCCGATTTCAGAGGAAACAGTTAGAAAACTCCAAGTGAACGACACAGTGTACCTGTCAGGAACCATTGTTACTGCACGGGATGTAGCCCACCGAAGAGCCCTACGCTTCCATGAAGAAGGAAAGCAGCTTCCCATCAATTTGGATGGCTTAGCAGTTTTTCATTGTGGTCCATTAGTGAAAAAAGAGTATGAGGGATGGAGGGTGGTGGCTGCGGGTCCAACCACAAGTTCGCGTATGGAACTCTTCGAAGCCGAATTCATCAAACATTTCAATGTTCGTATTATAGTGGGGAAGGGGGGCATGGGCAAGAAGACCGCTGACGCCATGAAACAGTATGGAGCTGTGTACGGGGCATTCACAGGAGGAGCAGCGGTTCTGGCAGCCAAAGCCATTAAACGTGTGAAGGGCGTGGAGTGGAGCGATTTAGGGATGCCTGAAGCCATGTGGATACTGGAAGTTGAGGGCTTCGGACCCTTAACAGTAGCCATCGACACTCACGGAAACAACCTCTTCGAAACCATCCAAACCAAAGTTGATAAAAACAAACAACAAATCTACAAAAAACTAGGCTTACAATAACCTATGATTTCTGGCCAGCCAAATCTGATATTATTTTTTTCACCAAGTTTGCTGGGGCGTCTGTTCTGAAGCCTCTGCTGTTAAAATGCGTTAGAACTGCTTGGAAACCCGCCTCTCTTACTTTGTCAAGCACTTTCTTTTGAGCTGGAACAGGCAAATTCAGTTTGTCACAGATTTTGTCCACAGCAAAGTAGGTAACTTGCGCCTCAGCCTCATTTTTGACCAAAGCCAACATCTTAAGGAGCCTCTTTTCCTGCCTCAATGCCCTTCCTTCAGCCTCCAACTCCATCAGGGAACAAAACTTTCTGTCCGCTATCCTGCCGAGCCACAAGGGACCCGCCACACTCAACTTCGCTCCACAACTGGGACAAACATGATTCAAGGGAGAGGCTATTCCCGTAACTGTTTCTCTGTGAAAGCACGAGAAGCAGTGAAGAATGTAACCCATCTGCTGAATGCTCTTGTCTGCTCGTCTAGCGCCATAGTGGACTGTTGCGTATGTTCTGATGTAATGGTCGATGCTGTGGCTGAACTTGACTTCGATGCCTATTGCATGTTTTGCAGCCATCATAACTAGGCATCCAATTAAGAGACGAACAGCAATCTCATGGCAGTATTCTGTGCGTAAGGGCTGTCCACCATACTTTCGGAGGCATGCTCGAGCATGAACCCCGCATAAAGGAGCCATGTCTGTGGCAGTTAATGCGATCAAGCCTCCGTTGCGTAAAGCCCGTATCGCAGAGTCCATGTAAGGCACTGGGGGTCCAAAGGGGTCAATGTCTAGGTAGTCGAATCGTTTTCTGGGCGCCGCGTTTCTGCTCAAAAACAGGTTAGCGTCTTCGTTAGCTACCTCAACGCGGTCTTCTACTTTGTTAAGTTCAGCGTTGAATCTGGCAAGGCGAACGGATTCTGGTTTGATGTCATTCAAAAAAACTGTGCGAACGCCCTTGACTTCCACCGCAAATCTAACGCCTCGAAGTCCACATCCCGTTAACGGTTCACAAACTGAGACTTCTCTTCCCAGAAGCTTCTGGTGCACCTGCAACGCAGAAACTGCCAAGTCCCTATTCGGTTCCATGGTCGGGTTATAGAACACTGGAGCCTTGGATGGAGCATAATCCGACGGCTTCTTCACGTATGCACTCAGTTTAGGTGCCACTACCTTGACTTTTCCTTCCATTATAGTCTCAGTGGGGAAACCAAAATTCAAACTTGACAGCTCCTTCTTACACTGAAACTTTAATTATCAAAACTAGATATTAGGGTTCGTCTAACAAAAGGTAGGTGTTCACTCTGAAACCGCTAATACTCATTACTGGACCGCCCGGAATTGGCAAAACAAGCATACTGCGTCGAACAGTAAATGAACTCAAGAACAGAAAATACGATGTCGGCGGCATGGTTTGCCGTGAGGTTCGTGAGGCGGGCGTGAGAGTAGGCTTTGAAATCGTTGATTTGTCTACGGGAGCCAGAGGATGGTTAGCCCATGTGAACCAGCCCACAGGACCCAAAATAGGCAAATATCGTGTAAATGTGACCGATCTTGAAATCATCGGCGTAGGCGCTGTTCGTGATGCTATACGAAAGGCGGATATACTGGCAATAGACGAGATAGGTCCAATGGAACTTTCTTCAACCGCCTTCAACAACGCCCTAGTCAAAGCAGTGGAAAGCAGCAAACCTATGTTAGGAACAATCCATTACGGCTTAAGCAACCCCATAGTCAACAGCATCAAAACAAGAGACGAAACAGAAATTCTCAAGGTAACCTACAATAACCGAGAAGACCTCCACATCCTGATCGCCAATAGAATAAACGAACATTTGACTGGTAGTGCGTAATCCGTTTTCGCTCACTTGCATGACTGATTTTCAAGAAAAACCGCCAAAGCCTTCATAAATATGCGTTGCCATATTATTTCACTTGGGCGATAAGATGCAAATTGAAGGTAAACTGTACCTGTGGGGAGACAGAGCAAAATATGTTCCAGAAGAGACGGGTGTCTACGCTTTTTACGACAAAAACAGAATTCTAATCTATCTTGGCGGGAGTGCCAACCTTCGAGAAACCTTCACTCAATACAGGGAGACAAACTTTTCTGAGGATCCACGCAAACGCGAAACGGTATACTATCGAAGAATGGGTGCCCAAAACTGGGAAGAAAGAGTTAAGAATCTTCTAGACGAATATAAACAGGATTGTGGGGACATACCTAAATTGAATAATCCTTTGAAAACAGGAGAAAAAGTTACTCCAGAATGGGGCTTCTACTTTTACGAGGCTTTCAACAAACCGCTTTTTGAGGCAGCCTTTAATCTAGACGACCTCAGAAAGAAAATCGCAAAAGTTCCAGTTACTTCTCTAGAGTTTCATCAGAACAGAGGAGATTTTGCCCGATGGATTCGTGATGTTTTTAAAGAAACTCAGTTGGCTGAACGGATTTCAAGGATGTCCAGCAGTGGGGAAGCTCTGAGGTTGATGCTGTTAAGCGCTTTAGGTAACCCTGAGGTAGCTGACTGCCCTGAGTGTGGAACTTTATCGAAGCCAGAGAAGACGTGGGAGATGGCTGGAAGGCCTAGTAAGACTGGTGAAAGACTGCAACTGACAATAGCTCTATACAAATGTGAAGGCTGCAACAAAACCTTCAGGAAAGTAGTCAAAAAAGAGAAAATCAAAGCGTAGCGCTCTCTCCAAAAAATGACTATGCAGCAGCTCATTAGGCGAGTTCGCTTCTATCTGTAGACCTTTCTCTCTCTAAGTGTTGTTTTCTTTCTGTTTCGAGTTACAGGATTCTACAGAAATGACTTGGTTGCGTTCACGAATTAGAAATGTTGAGACATGCCTTTCCACGTTTTTCTGTTGAGCTATTGATGTCCCCATCCTATATGTTTTGATTCGGAATTAGAACATAAATAGTTAATGTTAATTCATAGTGCCTCTTCATATGACTTAAAACTAGTCGCAGTCGATTCTCTATCAGGCAAAATAAAGCGTGCGCAAAATGGAGCTAGTGAAGTTGAGGGAAAAACTAACGGTTTTTAGACGACTGGAAAATGAATTGCAGCGCATCCAACAGCGGATTGATACCGAAGAAAATCCTGTTAGAAAAGCCAAGATGCTTAACGTTTACGGCAAGATGTCTGTGGCCTTAATCGAAAAGGAGAGTAACCTTTGAAGGATTCTATGTATCCGATATCCACGAGAGCCTCAATGCTACAATTTCGCAAACAAAAACAGGAAGTTAACTGAAAATGCTGTTGTTTTTATTGGTGGGGAGTCTCTGGCTTGCTTTTGGAGCTTATCTTCTGTGGTTCTTCTTTAAGGCAAAAACTGTTCAACCATTAACACTGAACGATCTAGCTTTAACTTGGAAGCTACACAAACAGCATAAAGGATGTAATGCATCGCGCATCCATGGCCTGATTAAAGGAAATAATGAAATTATTGGGTTCAAGTGTGAGTGTGGTTATGAGTTCGTCCAGAAACGCTTGATAACTCAAAGACCTCAAGAGAAAAGGGTAACTCCCAAATCTATACAGAAACAACTCGCAAACGCCTGAAAACAGGCTCTTCGTGATCGCTCAAGAAAGTTCACACAAGTTCTCTGATGGCTATTCTTTGAACCGGTTATATCATTAGTGCTCTTTTTGTTTCAAGGTCCTGCTCGTAACTGGACCCAGGATGAAACATTGTGCGCAACCATTTTCTATTGTTTTCTGCCCTGCCTGATTCTGGTGCTCGAGTCATCATAAAAGCATGGAATGAGCTTTGGAATGCCTTTGTGCATGGAGCATGCTGTCTTCAATGGCTATTTATAAGTGATTTTTGTGGGTACACGGCGTGTTTAGTTAAGCTGATTAGCAAAAATGCAAGGGCCAAAGCAAATAACTGGTTGGAGTATGTGATGATACACTAACGTATAATATGTGTATATATCTCTGAATGGTTAAAAAGTCATATTCAGCCTTGGATTTTGAATAATGTTGTATTTTTCAGTTCGAAAATGTTTATATATTATCATTCGTAGATTATAGTAGAAAAACGTCGTTTTTAGGTGTTTGCTTTGAGTTGGAAAGCCGAATACAACAAATTAGTTACTGTTTGCCAGCGAGAGGCTCTCACATCGTATTTGTGGATTGTTCATTCGAATTCTGAATATGGATTGTTATTGCCGATACAGATTACGGATTCATACACGTTAAATGTGATAAACAATGAACCTTTTGTCTTGCATAAAGTTGGAAAGGGTGAGACCGTCTGATGATAAAAGGTCACGCACGAATTACGTGTTTGAATAATGTTAGTTACTTATCCAGAATTCATAATTCTTTAATACCCATGGAGAAAAAACGTAGAAATCTGTCGAAATGATAGAAAAAGTTTGAGGTTATGTCTCGGGGGTTCAAAAAGATGTTTGATGACACGAAAATGGGAATCACCTTCACGGTCTATATGCGAAAAGAAGGACGGGTTACTGTTCCGAAGGAACTCCGGGACGCTTACGATTTAAAGGAGGGAGATTTGGTTGAGTGCAAAATCAGGAAAATCAAGTAAGGGCACTCAATCATTCCCTCTTACTAGGGAAGCTTTGGTTAAACTGAAGCTGAAGGCATTACGTAGAGGAGTGTGGTTCAGGGATTTGAAGCAAAGTGAGCGGAAGCTTCTGGATTTGACGATCAGTGTTGTCGAGCGAATACGCAGCTTTCTCTTAGCCAAACTGGTTTCCCGACTAATCAACAAATTGTGTGAAGCCATGGAAAGCAGAGTATTTCGCCTCATGAAGACAGAGGGGCGAAGACTCGCAGAAAAGGTCGCTAGCATAGGAGAAGCTTGGGGTAATCGAGCAGCTAAGTTTTGGGCTAAAGATAGCGACTTCATACAATACTTGACGATTAACAATCTGCAGTCTTTCAGAACTTAAATACAAGTAGAACCACGAAGAGTCACAGCTGATATATGAATCCACTATATTTGGTCGCTATTGTCGTTATCTCTCTGCTATACGTTTGGACCCTGTACAATATACCGATTGTTGTTGCTGGGGTCAGGAGCCTTCGTTCAGGCAAACAAGGAAAGAAAACTTTAGTGGTCAGCCAGAACAACTTGCCCTCAATGTCGATTATTGTTCCTGTAAAGGACGAGGAAGTTGTTGTTGGGCGACTTCTTAATGCCCTTGCAAAGGCGGACTATCCTCAAGACAAAAAAGAAATCATCATTGTTGAAGATGGTAGCTTAGACAGAACTTGTGAAATCTGCAGACAATTTGCAGAGGTGCATCCGGGTCAAGTGAAGCTGGTGCAGCGTTCTGTTTCGGATGGGAAGCCTTCGGCCCTAAAGGAGGCTCTCAAGCACGTTAGTGGGGAAATTGTTTCTGTCTTTGATGCAGATAATATTCCTGAGCCAGACTTTCTTTTGAAGGCAGCAAGGTACTTTGAGGACTCTTCAGTGGCTGCATTACAGGGTAGATTGGCCGCAGTTAATGAAGATGAAAACATTCTTACCAAATTTATTTCTCACGAAGAGTCTCTAAGGTGCGAAGCTTACATGAGAGGCAAAGATGTATTAGGTTTATTTGTTCCCTTAACCGGTAGCTGCTATTTTGTCAGAAAAAATGTCCTTGATAATGTTGGAGGATGGGACAGCAAAGTCCTTTCTGAGGATATGGAATTGGCGACTCGGCTGACCAAAAAGGGTCACAAGATCAGGTACGCTTCAGACGTGAAGTCTTGGCAAGAGTATCCTGCTACAATTTCTGGTTTCTTCAAGCAGAGGACGAGATGGTTTAGGGGAACAATGGAAGTA
The DNA here is from genome assembly GCA_964510635.1 of uncultured Candidatus Bathyarchaeia archaeon. Lineage (GTDB taxonomy): Archaea > Thermoproteota > Bathyarchaeia > Bathyarchaeales > Bathyarchaeaceae > Bathyarchaeum. The sequence continues at coordinate 120,014 of CAZEBS010000001.1, read as the reverse complement.
AGCCTTAGGTACGGAAGTCTCCTAAAAACTCCAACTAAGAAATCATTAGATGCAGAAGTTACCTTAGCTGGGCCATTTGTTTTGATTTCCTGCCTAATTGGATACTTTGTTACCATTTCTTCGTTTTTTATTCCAATGAAACCAGACATCACATTCTTTCTGTTAGCTAACATCACTTCTTTGTTCACGTTCATTCTCTTGGCTTTGGCTGGAGTGTTCATGATTTTTTCTGAGAAACCACGGAAAATATCAAACGCCCTGTGGTTGCCATTCATTTACTGCTACTGGTTTATCCAAAACTTTGTTGCATCCTACGCCTTTCTCCAAATCTTGTTGAGACGACCCAGAAAGTGGGAAAAGACCGCGAAAACAGGAAAAACCACAAACTGTGAACTTCTTTGCTACCAGTGAAACTTCAGAACTTGAGTTACACTAAAGGAGTCATCTTAGCCTTCACAATAGGCTTTGTTGTCAGGTTGATACCAGAGTTACTCTCTTTTCCAAATCCTATTGGCTGGGACACAATCTACTACGCCTCTAGAATCAATGATGGTGTGGTGTTGAATCATTGGAGTGGCATCTTCTCAACATGGATGATCTATGGGCTTCTTGTGGCTTTGGGCAGTTTAACTAGGCTAGAGCCTTTTATGTTGCTTAAGATTGTTGCACCTTTACTGTATGGTGGAACAGCCGCTGGAATATATTATGTTGCTTGGAAGAAGCTGAATTGGACTGTCACGAAGAGTCTGTTAGCGTCTGGCTTATTCGCCTTTCAGCTTGCCGCTTTAGGAATCAGTTGGCACTTTTATCGAAACATCTTCGGTCTAATCCTACTCCTATTCACTATACCTTTATTGAAGGGTGATCTTGACTGGAAAGAAGTTGTAGCGTTGTCTGTGCTCTCTTTGTTAGTTGTTTGGGGTCACGAATTGGCAGCAGTTAGCCTGTTTGGTATGGTTCTCGGCTTACTAGTTATGAGCCTTTATAAGAAAGAGGTAATTCCCTATAGACTCTTCGTAGCGGTTATACCTGCTTTAGTGGTTTTCTTGATTGGCGTTTTTCAGTTTTTTCCTTCACCAGTCAACGTTGAAACCAATATGATTGGGTTAGGTGATAGCGTCAGTGCTCATCCGGCTGGAATAGTCTTTCTAACAGATTACCTGAATGTGTTTACCACTGTTGAGTATTACTCATCCTATTTGGAACTGTTTTCGCATGTCCTATCTCTGTTTCTTCTTCTTTACTTGGTATTATTGCCCTTAATTGCAGTTGGACACTTCAAAGATCGAGTTCTTAGTTCTTGGACTCTAGTTCTGTTAATTGGCTCTTTCAGTTGTTTAATTGTGCCTTTCGCTGCTCTGCTGCTATGGAATAGGTGGATGCTAATGCTTGTCGTCCCATTCACTTTCTTTGCAGTCGAAGGATTGTGGAAACTAGCGACGTGTGGTAGAGCTTTGTCACCTTCAAGATTCCTTGGCTGGTTGAAAGTCCCAAAGAAAGTGGGAATTGGATTGTCACTATTGTCGGTTGTGGTCGGTTGTATCTTTATCACATGGCCATTGATAGATGGTAAGTACGGAATAATCGGGGTGGAAGGTACTTTCAGATATCTACCTTCAACAATGCAAAGTAGTTCGGTTCCGCTTCAAGACAGCGAAGGTACCATTGAAGCTTATGCATGGTTGAATTCTCACATGAACGATACCTCTTCGTTGCTAGTACATGATGTGTTCGAGTTTTGGACTATGCTGTACTTGGATCAAAGTCACACTGCCATTCTTTTCGATAGTGATCTTGAAGCAGCTTCAAACCTTGCTGTTGAAAATGGTTGCCAAGAGGCGTATTTTGTTTGGTGGAATCAAGATATTGGTTGGTACAATTTGCGGTTATCGAACGATTGGGTTTCGGTCTTTGACAGTGGAAGAATCTCAGTATATCAGATGGTCTGATTCAATCAATTGGGATTGTTTGATTAATTGACTTTGACACAATTTAAAGATCATATTGCTTTGGGTGAGTCTAGGCCCTTAGTTGTTGCTGCTATTCCAGCATTCAATGAAGAGCGAACTATTGCGAAGTTGGTGTTAGAGGCACAGAAGTTTGTTGATGTTGTTTTGGTCTGTGATGATGGTTCTACAGATATGACTGCTGAGATTGCTGAACGAATGGGCGCCGATGTAATTAGACATAAAACTAACATGGGTTACGGGGCTGCACTTAAGACTTTGTTTACTGTGGCGAGAGAATTGAATGCTGATGCTTTGGTTACTTTGGATGGTGACGGACAGCATGATCCCAGAGAAATTCCGCAATTGGTTGAACCTGTCTTAGAGAAAAAGGCAGATATCATATTAGGGTCACGTTTCTTGGATTCCGAAGAGACTGATGTTCCTCGTTACCGAAGTTTGGGAATTAAACTGATTTCTAAGTTGACTGGTGCCGCTTCCAATCAGAACATTCATGATGCTCAGTGTGGTTTTAGAGTGTATGGGCGCAAAGCTTTGTTGGGTCTCAATCTTATTGAGAATGGTATGGGTTCGAGTGTAGAAATTCTGATGAAAGCCAAAAAACAGGGACTAACTGTTGCCGAGGTTCCGACAAAATGCAAATACAGTGAATTAGAACGAACATCAACTCAAAACCCTCTTGAACATGGAACAAGTGTAGTAATGTCAATTGTCCGGCTAGTGGTAGAAGAGAAGCCATTAATGCTCTTGGGTTTACCCGGATTGATTTCTCTTTTTAATGGAACTGCTTTTGGAATCTGGCTGCTTCAAATTTTCGCCGAAGAACAGCGAATTGTAACAAATATTGCGTTAGCCTCAATTTCGTTCATTCTCATCGGAATGTTCACCATCTTTACTGCAATAACTCTTTATGCAATTTCCAGACAAGCACAAAAAAATGGTAATAATTCTCATTGAGGATGCTTTGTTCAGTTGGAATATACGATATGAAACTGTTCTTCTGTGAAATTTTGTCCATGATGTGATCTGTTAATGAAAAAAGCTCTCATTACTGGAATAACTGGACAAGATGGTTCTTACTTAGCTGAGTTTTTGCTCTCTAAAGGTTATGAAGTGCATGGAATTATTAGAAGGGCGAGCACTTTCAACACATCCCGAATCGATCACATCTACGTAGACCCACATGAGCCAGAGTCAAGGTTCTTCCTTCATTATGGTGATCTTTCAGATGCTGAGCAGATATCCAATGTAGTCCAGAATATCAAACCATACGAGATTTATCACTTGGGCGCCCAGAGCCATGTAAGAGTGAGTTTTGACATTCCAGAATACACTGGTAACGTTACCGGCTTAGGTACCACAAGAATATTAGAAGCAATCAAAAGAAATGGAAACCACACTAAATTCTATCAAGCATCCAGTAGCGAAATGTTCGGAAGTTCTCCCCCTCCGCAGAATGAGCAAACACCTTTCAGACCACGAAGTCCATATGCGATTGCCAAGCTTCATGCCTACTGGATGACCGTTAACTATAGAGAAAGCTGCAGTGCCTTCGCAAGTAACGGAATTTTGTTTAATCACGAATCTCCTCGCAGAGGTGAAACTTTTGTCACAAGAAAAATTAGCCGCGCAATTGCCAACATTTTGGCTGGAAAACAGGAATTTCTTTATTTAGGAAATCTTGATGCAAAACGAGACTGGGGATATGCCCCTGAATATGTTGAGGCAATGTGGAAAATTCTTCAACTAAAAAAGCCTGATGATTTCGTGATAGGAACGGGTCATGCACATTCTGTTAGAGAATTTGTTGAACAGGCTTTTTCATATGTTGATATTCCCTTAGAAAAACACGTAAGAATTGACCCAAGATATTTTAGACCTACTGAAGTTGAAGAACTAATTTCAAATCCTGCTGTCGCTAAGAGAAAACTACGTTGGACATCGCAAATTGGATTCACAGATTTGATTAAAATTATGCTGGATGCTGATATGCGTAATGTGGGGTTGGAACCTGTTGGAGAGGGAGATGAAATATTGGAGAAAACATTTCCCAATCGCTGGTGGGGTGTTGACTAGGTTGAATTTCTGGGAAGATAAAAAGATTCTAGTAACTGGTGGGGCTGGATTCTTGGGGTCTTTTGTTGTCGAAAAGCTAACAAAGGAACGAGGTGTCAACTCTGAACTCATTCGAATTCCCCGAAGCAAAGATGCTGATCTTAGAAAATGGGAAAATTGTGTTGATGTTGTCAAGGATATTGATGTTGTTATTCATTTGGCTGCTAAGGTCGGTGGAATAGGCTTTAACAAAGAGAATCCAGGGGCATTGTTTTATGATAATGCAGTGATGGGTATCCATTTGATGGAAGCCGCTAGACAAGAAGGTGTAACCAAATTCGTAGCAATAGGTACAATATGTGCATATCCAAAATATGCTCCTGTTCCTTTCAAAGAGGAAGATTTATGGAATGGATATCCTGAAGAGACAAATGCACCTTATGGTATTGCGAAAAAATCTCTCCTTGTTCAGGCTCAGGCTTACAGAGCACAATACGGTTTCAATGTTATTTACTTGTTACCTGTTAACTTGTATGGTCCAAGAGACAACTTTAATCCTGAAAGTTCACATGTAATTCCTGCGCTCATAAAAAAAATGGTTGACGCTAAGCTGAAGGGTAACGATAACGTTGTTGTTTGGGGTACAGGAAATGTTTCGAGAGAGTTTTTGTATGTTGAGGATGCGGCTGAGGGAATTCTTTTAGCTACTGAAAAGTATAACAAACCTGATCCTGTAAATTTAGGAGTTAATAAAGAAATCACGATAAGAGAACTTGTGGATTTATTAGCGCGACTTATTGGTTACACGGGCAGAGTCATTTGGGATAAATCAAAACCAGATGGGCAACCGCGAAGGTGCCTAGACATTAATAAAGCTAGAGGAGAGTTCGGTTTTGATGCTAAGACTGAACTTGAGGATGGATTAAAACGAACTATACACTGGTTCACAGAAAATTGGTTTTTAACAAAAAAGAATGAACTATGACTAAACCATTAGTTTCTGTTGTGATGCCGGTCAAAGAGTGCAATCCTACCTTTTTGGAAAGAAGTATCGAAAGTATTTTACAACAAACTTTGCCTAACTTGGAATTACTTTTGATATTTGATGATACTGATTCTGTTAATAGGCCATTAATTACTAAGTTTGAAAAAGATGAACGATTACGAATAATATTAAATAAAGGACATGGCTTTGTGGAAGCATTGAACACTGGTCTTTTGATGTCAAGAGGTAAGTATATTGCCAGAATGGATGCTGATGACATTAGTTCTACCAATAGACTTCAACTACAAATAGATGCTATAGAAAAGAATAATTTTGACTTTGTTGGTGGCTGGGCTTATGTTATTGATGAAAACGGATTGAATTTAGGAAAATTGAGACCTCCAACAAATGCACAAAAAATAAAAAAAATTATTATGTTTCACAATCCATTTCTTCATAGTACGGTGACCTTTAAGAAATCAGTTCTCAAGCGCTCTGGTGTTTATAACTTAGCGTTGTTTGGGGCAGAGGATTATGAGTTGTGGTTGCGAATCGTTGCTTTGGGGTACAAATGTGCTAATCTACCTCATTTTGTTTTATATCTGAGAGAAGTACAAGATTCAATCGTTAGAGGGAAAAATTGGAAGAAGACCCGTGTTAATTATTCAAAAGCAAAGGTTTTGGGTCTAACAAAATGGGGCTATCATGACCCTCTCTCTGTGACTTCGTGTTTTGCTAGTCCATTTTCCTCTTTGATGACGCCTAAAATCGCATTTTACCTAAAGTCTTTCCTTAGATGGTTTGAAAAAACAGATGTATAATCGATTAGCAATAATTTCGTTTCAAATTTTTTAGTAAAATTTGGTAAAAATTTACTATTGATATTTAATTAATTTGAACGCATATGATACACACAATGCTTTCATCGAGGTCTTCAAAAGAGTTTTGCTCTGAGACTAAACTAATCTATTTGGATATCATAGGAAAGATGCATTCCATTTACAGGGAATTGCTTTTGTCACCACCACAAGGTTATCAGTTCACCTGTTCCGAATCTGATTGGGACAAAGTTTCTGGTATCCTCAGCAAAACAGATTTGCTTTATTCTATTCAAATGAATGTTCTAGCGAAGTTATTTCCACCCAATTTAGTAAAAGCTTCTTTAGAAAGATTCAAACAACCTCCGAGTGGGTCTGTTTTAACGTATTCTGCTGGGCATCTTGTTTTTCGTAAAGAACCATGGGTTGTTGACATGGAGTTTGTGACCCAACTTGCTGGTTATAACTTTAGTCATTTCAAGAGATTCCGGAGGTTGATTGAAAAAACTTTTGCCTCTGAGTATTGCAAGAGGATTATTTGTTGGACAGAAGCTGGAAAAAAGACTGTTCTGCTCAATTTAGATTGTGCAAACTTTTTCGATAAAGTTGAAGTCGTCCCTTTGGCAGTGCGAAAAAAGAACTTCGTTAAAGACTATGCAAATGGTAAGAAAATAAAATTGCTGTTTGTTGGTTCGGCAAATATTCCGGGTGAATTTGAGTATAAGGGTGGAAAGGAAGTTCTTGAGGCATTTTTTGTTCTTCGGAAAAAATATAAGAATATAGAACTAGTTATCCGTTCAGATATCCCAGCAGAGTTGAAAGCAAAATATTGTGGAAAGCTAGAGGGTGTAACTTTGATTGAAGGTATTGTTCCATGGACTCGGCTTGAACAGGAATTCAAGACAGCTGACGTGTTCTTATTCCCTACACACTCCACTCCTGGTCTGGCAATCTTGGATGCCATGAGTTATGAGTTGCCTGTAATTACTACTGATGTTTGGGCTAACTCTGAACAAGTGTTTAATGGCAAAACTGGGTTTGTAATAAGAAAATCAAGTAAGATTCAGTATTACGCTGAAGATTTTATTCCGAAGTGGAGTCATTATCCCACATCGAGTTTTGTAAAGTTGATTAAATCGACTGACCCTGCTGTAGTAGAAGAACTTGTGGAGAAAACTAGCATCCTGATTGAGGACGAAAGCCTTAGAAGGCGCATGGGAGAAGCAAGCAGAAAAAGAATTGAAAAATGTTTTTCTGTAACTGAAAAAAACCGTAAGTTAAAGAAAATTTTTGATGAAGTATTGGAGGCTTAGTATATGTTTTCCGTTTCAAAGAATAGATGGCATAATGCCCAAAATGCAGAGAAACAGGCTTTTGGCAAAAGCAAAATTAAGAAACCTGTTTTTGATGTTGTATTTTTTTCTCGGAATTTCTCAATAACCTCTGATTTTTTCAATGATAAACACGTTTTAGAAGTAGGTTGTAGCCCTCTGGCTGCAATTCATAGTATTTCTAATGCTCGATTTAAACTGGGAGTAGAACCTCTTGCTAGTGAATGGGCTGATTTCTACGAAAAAGATACTGATCATGTTCAGGGAATTGGCGAATATTTACCCGTAAAAAGTGAATCTATTGACATCGTGTTGTGTATTAATGTTCTGGATCACGTTCATAGTCCTTCAAGTGCATTGAACGCGATACAAACCTGTTTGAACAAAGAAGGCACATTGCTCTTATGGGTGCAAACATTTTCAACACTAAACATAATTAAGAAGTTGTTGGGAATACTTGACAAGCCTCATCCTCATCATTTTGGTCATGATGAAGTGTACTCATTACTCAAAGATTTAAACTTTAAGATTATATCTCAACAGCGCAATGGGGCTGATATCCATTCTGCAATTTCTTTGATAAGAGAAGGAATGTTTATCTCAGGATTGAAGTCATTGTTAGCCAATTTATTCTTGGGGCTCCATGAATCCTCATTTGTTTGCTCAAAAACTGTAAATTTCGCTGAAAAATGAATTTAATCGTTCTAATATATCAAATCTCCCAAAACGAAAATTTGTAGCCAACTGATATTAGACCAATAATACATACTGTTAAAGTCCAACTTCCAAAATTATATCCTTTAAGCGATCAAAAAGAACCATACAGAGTATTAGTGCGTACTACCATGTCTTGCTTCAGTTTTCGGATTATCACTCAAAGCATTATACCATATCGGAATTTGGTAGTTGATCTATTTTTGTTAGCATTCCTTGTTTCAATTCCTTTCTTAAGGGTTGGACTAGATGGTGTAATCCGACCACTTGACTCAGATTTTCCTTTGTATCCAAAAGATCAGATCTATAAATATTCGTATGTTTGGTTTGAGTCTGGGGCAATGTTTGGCAATGATGGGTCTTTTACAGCCCTTTCTCAAAATATCTTTTATTTAATACCCGCCTTTTTAAGCTACACAGGTTTGACAATTAACCTAGTTAATCGAATAACATTGATATCTTATGGAACAGTTGCAGCATGGTCTGCATATATAATGACTTATCTACTTATCCCTAATAGAAGACGATTCACACCGATTCTTGCTGGTTTGCTCTTTTTTTACAACCCATATATTCTTGGGGAACTAAATCTTGGGCATTGGTTTTCGATTCTAAGTTATTCTGCTTTGCCCATAATGTTGCTTGCGACTATCAAAGGATTGACTGAATGTCACTGGAAAAGATGGTCTCTGATACTAGGAATGGCTTCTGTTCTAGCCCTTCCTAGGATTCGATTTTTCCCAATAATCCTCGAAGTTCTAGGCATTTATGTTCTTTTTTGGCTTTTTCAGAAAAAGTCATGGTCTAAGCTAATCCACATTTTGAAGTTTGTTGTTGTCAGCTTTTGTTCAATTTTAGTATTCAATTTGTGGTGGATTCTTCCTACACTTGCAAACTTGAATAGTGTATATTCTCTTTTAGTTACCCCCCCTACAACCAGTTTTTCAAGTTTCAGTTTTCCAACGACGTTTTTGACCGATTACTCTTTTTCTAATATCATAGGTCTCGTTGGGTACGGTATTCCACTAGATCAGAGTTATGGCGCTTATTTTCAGTCTCCTCTATACCTTCTACTAGAGATTATGTTAATTTTGTCAATCTTTTCAGTTTTAGTGTTTCGATGGAATCGCTTTGTTAACTTTTTTGCAATAATTTCTGGAGTATTTTTAGGTTTTATTATTTCAATAACATATGTAATGCCAATTTACAACTTTTACGGATGGCTTTCAGTGAACTCGCCTTCTCCTATAAACTTCCTTTTGTTTCCTATGGGTTTCGAGTATCGCGGTATAGTGATTGCTCTATCTTACGCATTTCTTCTTGGTGCTGGTTATAATGAAGTTTTTCGAAACGAAGTCCCTCAGAAAGCTAACCGATTCTATTCTCGCTTTCTTAATAAGCTCTTTCTTTTTTTTGCTAAAAGAAATTTTTGGAAGAACTTTTGTGCAGTTTTACTAGTGGTGTTAATATTGGTTAACTCTTGGCCTCTCTTTGGAGGAGTAAAGAACGATTTTTTAGAACCTGTTATTGTTCCTAGCTATTATGACGAGGCAAGGCAATGGTTGAATACTCAAAGTGGCGATTTCAAAATTTTATCTCTTCCTCATCCCTATTGGATTTACTTTATTAAGACTCCTTGGGCTTTTAATGGAACAAAAGATGTTTCAGATGTAATTCAGCAGGTTTTTCCAGTTCCTATTTTGAGTTCTAAACCTGGCTTCGGTTATGCGAAAGATGGCTCAGAATTGCTTAATATATTATATGAAAGTCTTCCAGAAAGCTCTTCCCAAGGACCACTCTCTTTGCTAGGGTGCAAATATATAGTTATTAGAAATGATATCATTGATAGCAGCTTTGACGTTTCTTACTTTAAAAATAACACGAATTTAATTCTGGAAAAAACCATAGGTGATTTGGATTTCTATCTTAACCCATCATATTCACCTTTAGCATACCCATCTGCTTCTGTATACTCGCTTTGGGGAGACGCGGATTTGCTGGTCCCTCTAACCTATTTCCCTGACTTTCAATGGAATAATACCACTTTCGTGAGCCTCAAAGACTTGTCTCAAGAGGACATAGATTTTTACCTGAATTTTTCTAATGGACTTGTTGTTTACAATACACCACCTAATGCGTCTATAATAAATAAAATAACCGAAAAACAAATTCCAATCTTATACGTATTCAATTGGACATTTCCGCGGTCAATTAAGATACTAACTGATGGAATTTATACACTGGAGAGTAGAGCAATAGATGGTAATGAAAGTGAAAATACTGCTCTCAATTTGAAAAAGGATGAAATATTGTACAATCCAAACTTTGATTTTTCGCTTCCTTCCACTTCTATGAACATTTATGGAACTACACAAGAGAACGATTCAGCAACCATGGAAACAAGTACTCTTCTTTCAGACTCGAATATAACTTGGCAATGTTCTTCGGTTCCTGGATGGCATGGCTTGGTTACTAGCATAAATCAAACAGAATGGCAACTTGGTAGTTTAGCTCAAGAAAACGGTGCCATCTTCTTGAATATGAAAGGGGATCAATCAGGAGGAGAAATTAGACTATCTTTTAATAGTGCCGATGAAAGTCGATTTTTTTGGCCTACTCAAACAATATATTTGAATTGGAGTGGTTGGAAAGAATTTGTTCTACCGCTAAATCAATTTGAGAAAATCGGTAAATTGGAGTGGGATGAACCTTGGTCGTTCTGGATATGGCAAGAAGTTCCAAATGAAGCAACTGGACTATTTGAAATTCAAGTAAGTAACATCACACGATTGCATGGCGCCAAGTTTTCCATATTGAAACCAAATGACACTCTAACGACTGATTTATCTAAAACAAAAGTTGAAATTGATAAAGTAAGTCCCGTTAAGTATCGAATAAATGTCACTACGGAAAAACCTTTTTTCTTGATTCTCAATCAGGCATACAATGATGGCTGGAATGCTCGTATAAAAAATCAAGAGTTACAACACTTTCGGGCGAATTTTTATGCAAATGGCTATTATGTACCAAATGTTGGCAATTTTTCAATTGAGGTAACTTATTCAGGGCAACAGTACTTCGAATTAGGTGCTGTTATCAGCGCCACCACCATCGCCCTCTCTGCATTTTATTTTGTGAATGGTCTTGAGTATTTCCAAGTTATTGCACATAGCTTATTCACTCAAGTTATAGCCACCATAAAAGAGTTACATCAGCGATTAGTAAACAGAATTCGCAAGAAACGACCTATGTAGATTATAGTGCACCATTCAGCGTAAAGAAACGATATAAATGAAATGTGATTGATACTTCTCATGTTGAATAACCCCTCAGAAATGAATGTTTCTGTGATTATACCAGCGTATAACAACCAACAGACAGTTTACGCAGTTCTTGACGCCTTGCTATCCCAAAAATATGAATGTGGGAAAGTTGAAATTATTGTGGTGGATGATTGTTCAAAGGATGATACTGGAAAGATCATTGAAACGTTTCCTGTAACCTATGTTTCAAATCAAAAAAACCTTGGACTAGCAAAGAGCCTCAATCGTGCTATTTTGTTGTCAAAACACGATGTTGTTGTTACTCTTCACGGAGATACACTTCCAGTAAATTCTTCATGGCTACAACAACTTGTTTCTCCTCTGAAAGACCCTAATATATCAGCAACATGTTCCATACAATTTACCCCAAGATTAGACCAAAGACCTGCAACTATCTGGGAAAAAATGCTTTATATGACTCAAAATAAGCACCTTGCTCTTAACGACAAAGCTGATGCTTACAAAAAAACAGTATTGAAAGAAATTGGGCTGTTTGATGAAGAAACATTTAGGACTGCTGGAGAAGATGAAGATCTGGCTCTTAGATTGACGTTGGCAAGAAAAACGATACTAGGCACTAAAGCAGAAGTTATCCACAATCATTATTTCGTCAATAATGGTATTGGGATCCTAAAAAAGATTCTAAAAAGAGAATACTCATTCGGAATGGCAGGAGGTGCCTTGAGAAGAAAATATCCCCTTTACAAACCTAAATCATATATCTTACCACAATCAGCTTCTTTTACAAGTGATGGACTGATCAGAGTAGCACTGTGCATCGGAGCCTCAATTCCCTATGTTCAGATGCTATTCATACCCTTATTACTTATTGCTGCCTCAAACGGAATTACTAAATTGAAAAAAGAAAAAAAGCTGCTAATTCTATACCCATTTTTTAATATATGCCGATTTACTATGTATGCTTTTGGATACATTGTAGGACTGATAAAAGGAAAACAAAAGTAAGCGAGGACATCCAAATTGAAAAAAGAACAGAGACATCTGCCCTTTAAGAATGAACTTTTTGATATTACTCACCGTGCTAGCACAATTGTAGGCTCGTTTTTGAACTTCAGTTGCTCAACTTGTTTTCCTTTTTTTATATTTTTATTGGGCATTTGCAGGATTGATGAACTGTGAATAATTCGCGTGGTTGTAATCGTTCAATACGTTATTTTTTAGGTAAATCGATTATGCGCCAATGGACAACAACTATGCTTGATTTTTTACACCCAAACAGTGCTGTTCCACATTTTGCAGGTTACCTGAAAGAATTAATAGCTTATTCTGAAATGCCTGATTCTGAAAAAATCAGTTTGCTGAATCTCTATCCTTGTATCAGTGATAAAACAACTGTTACTCATTTTGATGCTCATTATTTCTATCAAGATATATGGGCTTTCAAGAAGATTTACTCATATCTGCCAAAATGTCATGTAGATATTGGCTCACGAATTGATTTTGTGGGCTTCTTAACAGCAATTACTAAAGTTACTTTCGTTGATATCAGACCTCTAAATGCAACTCTCAAGAATCTCATTTCAAAAAAAGGAAACATCTTATGTATCCCATTTCAGGACAAATCCGTTCATTCGCTTTCTTGTTTACACGTTGCGGAGCATATCGGTCTTGGGAGGTATGGTGATACGTTAGATTCTCGTGGCACAAAAAAAGCCTGTTCAGAATTGTCTCGAGTCCTTGCTCCTTCTGGGAATCTATATTTTTCTATGCCTGTAGGCAAGCCTAGATTGTGCTTTAATGCTCATAGAATACATTCACCAAAAAAAGTTCTTGAATATTTTAAACCTTTGGAATTAGTCGAATTCTCTGGAATAGACGACGAAGGGAATTTTCGTTTGGATGTTGATCCTTTGCTCTTTGAAAGCGCCAAATATGCTTGCGGGCTTTTTCATTTTACTAAAAAATAATCGTTTGAGGATTAAATGTTGGTTGAGGTGAACAAATCTATTTCTATGTCTACACCTCAACAGATAGATTCATCACTTTATAAAAGAATTACTAGCTGTTTGCCAATTCCTTCCGTAGAAGGAATAACAATCCAAAAAGGGGATTCATTGTTATTCTTGAGGCGCCAAAACAATCCTTCTAAAGGATTATGGTGGTTTTCTGGTGGTCGAATTATGAAGGGAGAAAGTCTTGAGGAAGCTTTGTATCGTGAGATAAAAGAAGAAACTAATCTAGAAGTTGTTGAGAGTGAATTCCTGAATGTATATTCAAGAATTTTTAATGAGCGCCATGATATAACTTTAGTCTATTTATGAAGTGTAAAGATGGGGACATAATTCTTAATGATGAACATTCGGAATATAAATTCTTTCGACAATATCCTAACTCTATTCATCCATATCTTCTACATGTAATAGACGATCTGAAAATAATCCAGAATGAAAAGCATGCGTTCAAATATTCGACAAAACTTTGATATCTCCCCAGTATAGTATGTTTGTTGGTTTTTGCTTTGAAAGCATTGGTTTTAAGCGGTGGCAAAGGAACTAGACTACGACCCTTAACTTTCACATTAGCTAAGCAACTAATTCCTTTAGCTAACAAACCTGTCCTCGGTTATGTTCTTGACCAAGTGGCTGAAACAGGCATAAACCGTGTTGGGATAATTGTTGCTCCAGAAACTGGGCAATACGTCAAAGATTATGTCAAAGATGGGGGCAAATGGGACTTTGACGTCACTTTCCTTCCCCAAGAACCCTTAGGGTTGGCTCATGCCGTCAAAACAGCTGAAGCTTTCTTGGGTGAAGAGGATTTCATTATGTGTCTAGGCGATAACATGCAAGGTGAAGGATTAACGGCTTTTGTACAGAAATTTCACGAAGAAAAAATGGATGCGTTTATTCTGCTGAAGCCTGTTGACGATCCTACAAAGTTTGGGGTAGCAACATTAGATGATGAATCTAACATTGTAGAATTGGTTGAGAAACCAAAAAATCCTCCGTCAAACCTAGCAATAGTCGGCACATACCTCTTTTCTAAAAACATTTTCAAAGCTATAGACCGGATTAAGCCTTCATGGCGAAGTGAACTCGAGATCACAGATGCCATCCAAGAACTGATAAACTTGGGCTTCAAAGTGAAAGCAGAAATTCTGAATACTTGGTGGCTGGACACCGGAAAAAAGGATGACATACTAACAGCTAACGCAAAAGTCCTTGATGAGTACACAAAGCAGGATATCAAAGGTGTAGTTCAAGAAAGCAAAATTGAAGGAAGAGTTACCATCAAAGAAAACGCGAAAGTAGTCAACTCTACAATTAGAGGACCATGCATAGTTGGAAAAGACTGTATTGTAGATAACTCTTTAATTGGACCCTACACAAGCGTAGGCGATGGAACAAAAATCTGTGATAGCACGATTGAATACTGTGTAGTGTTAGAAAACGCTCAGATAACTGGAGTCGACAGGTTGGAAGAGAGCCTTATAGGAAAAAACGCTAAGGTGACAAAAAACCGTGGGAAAAGATGCTTGAAACTTCACGTAGGTGACTATTCGGAGGTTGAAATATGAAAGAATATGCCCTAAAGGGAGTAAAAACATACGAAATAAAATTATTACCCGACGAAAGAGGCTTCTTCGCTGAAGCCCTAAGAACCGATTGGAAAGAGTTCCTAGAAGGGGAACAGATAGCCCAGATAAATCTAAGCTACAGCTACCCTAATGTAGTCAGAGCTTGGCACAAACATTTGAGAGGCCAAATCGACCATTTCTTGGTCATAAAGGGTTCGATGAAAATCTGCGCATACGACGAAGAAACAGGAAAAATGGCTGAAGTAATCGCCAGCGCCAAAAAACCTACAGTTGTCAGGATACCTGGTAAATATCTGCATGGAACAAAAACAATCAGCAACGAGCCATCACTACTGGTATATTTCGTTAATAGAATGTATGAATACAAGAACCCAGATGAACTTCGTGTAGCTTGGAACGACCATACAATAATTCCCACCGAAATAAACGGCAAAAAGGATGATCCACGCGTTGGCAAAGCATGGGACTGGTTCAGACCACCCCACAAATAGAGTGTGAAAAACAATGAATGTTTTGGTTACTGGTGGAGCCGGATACATCGGCTCAGTAATGTCTAGAATACTTCTTGAAAAAGGCTACAACGTAACCATTCTTGACCGGCTCTTCTTCGGAACCGACTCGCTAAAAGACATAACAGATCAAATAACGCTCATCAAGGATGATATCCGATTTTTCAATCCAGAAATCCTGAAGGACGTAGATGCTGTATTTGATTTGGCGGCTCTTTCTAATGATCCATGTGGTGAGCTAGACCAGAAAAAAACCTTGGAAATAAACTACAAGGGACGTGTTAGGGTGGCTAATCTAGCAAAGAAATACGGCGTCAAAAAATACGTTTTCGCTAGTACTTGCAGCGTATACGGATTCCAAGAAGGACTCATTAACGAAGAGTCTAATCTTAACCCATTAACGACATATGCGAAAGCTAGCATGATGGCGGAAAAAGAGATTTTGCCCCTTGCTGACAAAGATTTTTCAGCAACTGTTCTTCGACAGGCTACCGTTTACGGTTTTTCCTATCGAATGAGATTTGACTTAGCCATCAATGGAATGACGTTGGGTTACTTCAGAAACGGCAAAATTCCTATAATGCGCGATGGAAAACAGTGGCGCCCCTTCGTAAACGTCAAGGACACTTCAAAGGCTTTCATCAAAGTCATGGAAACAGAACCAGAACTAGTCAACGGTCAAATCTTCAACGTGGGCAGTGACGAACAGAACATCCAAATCTTTGACCTAGCCAAACTAGTAGCAGAAGGATGTAATCTTCCTTTCAATTATGAGTGGTACGGAGATTGCGATACTCGAAGCTACAGAGTGAGCTTCAACAAAATCAAAGACACGTTAGGTTACAAACCCCAAACCAGCATCAAGAAAGGCGCAAAAAACGTCTTCACTGCCCTAAAGGAAAAAAGATTGAACCCAGACGACCCCAGGGTGATAACAGTTAGGTGGTACAAACACCTCCTAGAAATGCAACAATTCCTCAAAGACACAGAAATAGATGGGGTGCTTTTATGAAAATAGCCGTCATAGGCTCAACTGGACAACTAGGAACAGATTTAGTAAAAACTTTGAGTGATACACACGAGGTTATCAGCTTCACTCATGCTGACCTTGAGGTGGCCGATTACAACACTCTAGAGATTCTAAAAGAGCAGCGTCCAGACGTGGTCATAAACACAGCGGCTTTCCACAAGACTGACCAATGTGAAGAAGAACCCAAAAAAACCTTTTGCGTAAACGCCTTAGGTGCACGGAACATAGCCCAGATAACCGCGGAAATAGGTTCCACGACTGTGTACATAAGTACAGACTATGTTTTCGACGGTTCAAAGAAT
This sequence comes from uncultured Candidatus Bathyarchaeia archaeon, assembly GCA_964510635.1. Classification (GTDB taxonomy): domain Archaea; phylum Thermoproteota; class Bathyarchaeia; order Bathyarchaeales; family Bathyarchaeaceae; genus Bathyarchaeum. Next base: position 103,421 of record CAZEBS010000001.1, on the reverse strand, counting down.
GAACCCTATACCGAAGAGGATATTCCAGCTCCTATCAACACGTATGGAATTTCCAAATTGGCGGCAGAGCATTTCACTCGACAAAATCCGAAGTACTACATAATAAGGATAGCTAGCGTGTTTGGTAAGGCAGGAGCCAGTGGGAAAGGAGGAAACTTTGTGGAGACGATGATAAAAAAAGCAAAGAACAATGACCCAATCATAGTTGTAGATGACATGTTTATGAGCCCCACATATACTAGAGACGCTGCCTCAGTGTTAAAAGGAATCTTGGAGTTTCAGCTTCCTTATGGCGTGTACCACGCAACAAACAAGGGTTTCTGTTCATGGTACCAGTTTGCAGAAGAAATCTTTCATGCCACTAAGTTAAGTCCTGATTTGAAGCCCACAAAATCAGATCCCGCCTATGGGAAGGCTAGGCGACCGGCTTTCTCTGCTTTGGCGAGCACAAAACTCTCCAAATATAACTTGGAACCACGAAGCTGGAAAGAGGCTCTTCGTGCATATCTAATCGAAAAAGGTCACATCTAGAAAGACTCTTCGTGAATTGCTTAGCGACTCTTCGTGGAAATGGGCCGATGGTTAACAGCACTTCCAAAAGGTTAAACGTGACGAAGAGTTAACAGAACCTACAAGAGTACAAATATACTCAATACTACGATTCATTCAGACAACAGGCCTTTGAAAAGAATGGATAAAAAAAAGAAGCTAAAACCAGAGAACCTCCGTCGGAAGCTAAAAGATTTGCTGAATAGCAAACAATTGATAAGGGTAATAGAGGTACATAATGGAGCCAGTTCTTTAGTTGCAAATGAGGCACAAATTGAGCTAGATGCAAGTGATAAACATGAGACTTTAGAATTTGACGCTTTGTGGGCTAGCAGCTTCACAGACTCAGCATCAAAGGGTCTTCCAGATACCGAGGTTGTGAGCATAGATTCGCGATTCAACACCATAGAACAGATAGTTAACGTTTCACATAAACCTGTAATAGTGGATGGGGACACTGGAGGCGAAATCACCCGTTTTGAATACTTTATCAATAGGCTTGAACGGTTGGGTGTTTCAGCTATAATTATAGAAGACAAAATGTATCCCAAACGGAACAGTTTAGATTCAAATTCAATACAGAACCTAGAAGCGCCTGAACTTTTTGCAGAAAAAATTAGAGCTGGCAAAAAAGCTGTCTTTTCAAAGGACTTCATGATTTTCGCTAGGATAGAGAGCCTAATCGCTGGATGTAGTGTTGAAGACGCTTTGTTTAGGGCAGAAAAATATTTGCTGGCTGGAGCTGATGGTATAGTAATTCACTCAAGGGAAACTAATCCTGTAAGAGTGCTCAAGTTTGCCAAAGAATATGCTACTCTGTGCAAGAAACTTGGTTTATCAAAACCTCTCATCTGCATACCCACAACATACAACACTATCACCGAAGAAGAACTCAGAGAAAATGGATTCAACATTGTCATATACGCTAATCATCTCATGAGAGCATCAATCAAGTCGATGCAAGACATATGCAAAATAATATTGCTGAAGGGGCGCGCCTTTGAAACTGAACCCTACTGTACGCCAGTAAGCAAAATACTCACTATGGTTGGCTTTCCAGAAATAAATGAAAGAGATAAACGTTTAGCCAAGAAAAGTAAGGCAAAAGTAATCCTTCTTGCTGCTGGAGAACCCAAGGAAACGATTGTTGTTGGCTTGCCTACAGCTATGCTAGATGTTAACGGTAAAACGATCATCCAGAGGCAGCTTGACGTATTGAAACGATGCAGAGTAACTGATGTGGCAGTCATAAGAGGATACGAAAAAGAAAAGTTTAATGTCCAAAACGTAAAGTATTACGATGTAAAGGACTACACGAGAGGCTCATTACATTCATTGTTCAATGCTGTACCCGAAATGGATGATGGCTTTCTTCTAATTTTCTCAGACATCCTATTTGACGAATCCATTATTACTCGGCTTCTCAAGAGCAAAGAGGATATTGTACTTGTTGCTGACGCATCTTATCCATTTCATAGACATGAGATTGACAAAGACTTGGATCTAATAATTGGCAAGCAGGAAGGAGGATTCTATCGGGAGCCTTCCATTACCCTAGAAAAAGAAGTGTCTTTTATCGGCAAGAAAATCAAAAAAGAGATAGCGACACACGAGTTTATTGGCATAGCTAAATTTTCCAAGTATGGCGCCAAAAACCTTATCGACGTATACAATGACTGCAAACAAGATCACAAAGGAAAATTCCATGAAAATGAAAACTTTAAACAAGCTTCAATTATAGCTATGCTACAGGAAATGATAGAAAGAGGCTTCAAAATCCATTACATAGAAACAAACAAAGGCTGGATGGAAATTCACAATAAGAAAGACTACGAAATGGCAAAAAAAATAGTCTACTAACTCTTTGGACGCGAGCATTACAACCATCTTTTATGTTTAATATTAAAAATATAATTTCAACGTAACACAAAACGTATCACAAATGTGACATGGACTTTACTTTTAAGCGCCTTTGAAAGCTATTGTTAATTAAATCATGTCAAAACCGTTCAAAATATTCACCCCCTCCTCTTAAGTAGTTCACAGTTTATGATCAGTTCTTAGAATATTCTGCCAATAATATTTCGCTCGCGAACCTATTGTATTTCACCCAGAAAATAGACTCCATATAGCCCTCAGCTTCTCCACTATCGCGAATTCTGTTTAAAATATTGTAGTATGTAAACTGTATGGTAAACAATCGTGTTTACATTTTTGCGACTCTTTGATTAAATTTGTACCAAAACGGATTAAATTTGCTCAAAATTTAACTTTGAAACTCAAGAGATTAACTGGCAACTTTCTGGAAAAACTTAAACCAGTAATTGTAATCTTTTTGTTTTTTTGGTCTTCTTTTCGAACTTTTGTTTCTTTCTTGAATTTTTTTCATTAACTTTCTATTTTGTTTATCCTGCCTAGCTGTTCTTCTTGCCCATTTTTCTAGAAACTTTCTGAACTCTTTATCCTTCGAGCAACTCTCATCAATCTCTAAGTGAAGACAAGCTGATTTTTCTGCATTTATATCGCCAGGATATAATTTACGGGCGATAAAGATCGCCCAACTCAGGTCGTGAAAAAGGATCCTATGCCTTTTACCATAGATTATCACTGGCCTGTCAAGCTCCTTGTGTAGCTTTGGATAAGATCGCCCAAAATAGTACCTATCAATAAAGTTGTGAACCAGGTGACTGGGCAAGTTACCCCAACTCCCCCAAATCATCAGTGTGCTTAGAAAAAAGTTCACCCAACTTCCTAACACTATTTAGTATGTAAAAAACCAGATGATTCCTGAAAAAATGTGCTTCAAGTTTTACAAAATCCCTGCGAACAACTATATCAAAATGGATACTGGATTTTAATTTCATAGTCACTGATGCCCAAGTCTTTCCTTATTTCATGAGTTTTTAAGATTTTTTGTTGCATTAACGACAATTAATCCATTAATTCAACATGCACACCAAAAGTTTTCAAAAACATTGAGGAAGCAATAGATGAAATCAAACCCTGAGCACGAGGCTAACTTGAAATCGTGTGAATGACTTTCCCATTGCATCTTAATCGAGGCTCATTCAAAAAAGGAGCATTTCTTAAAAGACTCTTCGTGAAACAATTCTTAGGAAATTATCATGCATATTGCACAAATGGGAACTGGACGGGTAGGACGCCCAACAGCCTACGCAATACTGTGCGCTGAACTAGCAGACACAATAACCGTCTGCGACACAAAAGCAGGTCTGGCAAAAGCATTTGCGGAAGAACTCCGGCATGTAACCGCAAGTCTAAGACTAGATGTTGAGATCATAGCATCCGAAAAGGATGAAGATGTGGCTGGAGCAGACATAATCCTGATTTCTGCCGGAAAGCCCCGAACCCCAGGGGTCAAGATGACCAGACGAGACTTGGCTGTCCAAAACGGGCAAATAGTGAAAAATATTGCTGAGGCAACAGCGCCTAACAACTCTGATGCAAAATATGTTGTGATTACAAATCCAGTTGACGCCATGGCAATGGTCTGCAAAAAATATTCCAAAGCCAAATTTGTGATAAGCACTGGAACGAATCTTGAGTCATTAAGGTTCAGGTCTGGTTTAGCTAGTGCTCTTGAAGTGCCCGTGTCAACAGTTGAGGGCTATGTTGGGGGAGAACACGGACAAAACGCGACGATTTTGTGGTCAACCGTAAAAGTCAACGGCATGGCATTGAATGATTACTTGAAGCTAAACAGTAAAACGCTTAACAAAAACGAACTTAGTTCATACGTGAAGTCTGTTTCGAAACTTATTGTAGACAACATTGGAGGCACCGAATTTGGACCAGCAGCCGCGTTCAGAGATACAGTGAAAGCTATAGTCAGAAACACAAACGATGTTCTGCCTGTAGCTGCGCCCATGAAATTTGATGGACTGCCTGAACCAGTTTTCGTTAGTGTTCCTCTCAAACTCGGAAACGCTATTGGCTACTCCACATACAACACTCTTTCTTCACAAGAAAAAAAGGAACTAGCAGATGCCGCAGAAGCAATATACCAAACATACAAAGCAACCATTGAGGCGATAGAAAAAGCCGGCAACTGAAAATAAGTCGTTTCTTCTTTTTCATACCTTACTAGATGGTGGAATTCAGGAGGAGGCTTGTGTTCTAGGTGTCCCATGCGTAACCTTGAGGGATAACACTGAGAGGCCTGAAACTCTGAAAGTTGGAGCCAACGTTTTAGCTGGGACAAGACCCGAAGAAATAGTCAAGATGACAAGACTTATGCTCGGCAAGAGCACTCGTTGGAAGAATCCTTTTGGAGACGGCAATGCAGGACAAAAAATTGTGGAAGAGTTATGTAACTCCCAATCCTTAGGCACTTAAATACCACGTCTATACAACTGACTGGACATTAAAGGAGACTACACGCCGCAATGAAGGATCATCTACAGAAATTAGAAAAGACGAGCATAACTCTTATACGGGAAGCAAAAGCCCAATTCAAGAACCCAGCAGTTTTATGGAGCACAGGAAAAGACAGCACAGCAACAGTCTGGCTCTGTAAGAAAGCCTTCTTCGGAAAAATCCCCTTTCCAGTAGTTCACATAGACACCAGCTACAAGTTTCCAGAGATCTACGAGTTCAGAGATGAAATCGCCAAAAAATGGAACCTTGACCTAATTGTAGCCAGAAACGAAGAATCAATCAAGAAAGGAATGTCCCCTAAGAAAGGAGCACTTGATTGTTGCACTGCGCTGAAGACTGAGGCTCTCAAAAACCTTATAGAAGAACGCAAATTCGACGCATTAATTATGGCTATAAGACGGGATGAACATGGAATCAGAGCCAAAGAACGATATTTTTCTCCCAGAGATGAAAAATTCCATTGGAATTACAAAGACCAGCCAGCAGAGTTATGGAACTTGTACATTAAGCCGTCCGAAGACTTTTCTCACATGCGTGTTCACCCAATTCTCGCATGGACTGAGTTCAACGTTTGGGAGTACATGAAACAAGAAAAACTGCCAGTAAATCCATTATATTTTGCAAAAAATGGCAAAAGATACCGAAGTTTGGGATGCATGCCCTGCACAGTACCTGTCGAATCAGCAGCCAGCAACATAGACGAAATAGTTGAAGAGATCAGAACCTCAGTATCGCCTGAGAGAGCGGGAAGGTCTCAGGACAAAGAGAAAGCATACATGATGCAGAAACTGAGAAGCCTCGGCTACATGTAGGAAAACAAAATGATCATTCTAGCCCTAGACGCCCTAGACCTTCAGCAAGTCAAAAAATACAATTGCAAACACCTCCTACAAAAAGAACACGGAAAAACAGACCTCTCAGACTTCAAGCAACCAAGAACTGTTGTGTTATGGGCTAGTTTCCTAACCGGAAAAAACATGGAATCCCAAATTCCACTGAAAACTCAATGGGAATTCAAAGTAGAACCTGAGCAAACCTTCCTGAAATTCTTTGGAGAATATGAAACCATAGACCTACCCGCATTTTCGCACAAACCAAGCCATATAACAGAGAGAGAATTGCTTAAGGGGTACTTCGAAGAAAAAGCAACCATAGAAGAGTATGATAAGTTTGTCTGGAAGATTCATGAGGAAAACAAAAAGGAATTCTTCAATGCTCTCGGCAAATTTGATTTGCTCATAGGCTACTTTAACCTTGCAGATTCTATAGGTCATCTAAGTTTCGGAATCACTGAAAAGATGGCTGAAGTCTATCAAGAACTTGAGCAGTTAGCTGAATCAGTCAAAGATGCTGACGATTCTGTTCTCATAATTTCAGATCATGGAATGAAAGCGGTGGGAAGATATGGGGACCATAACCGAAACGGCTTCTACTCCTTTAACCACAAAAAGGGATTGAACATGCCTAAATTAACTAGCTTCTACGATTTAATCAGGAGACACACCGAAAAATGAGTGGGTCTAGAATCAACTTAGTGGTTATAGGTCACAAAGACCACGGCAAATCCACTTTGATAGGCAGACTACTTTACGATTCAAAAGCAATTATGGAACAGAAACTAGATGAAATACGAACAGAACTAACGCAATCAGGAAAAAAGTTCGAGTTCGCCTTTCTGCTGGACAGCTTAGAGGAGGAAAGGAAGGGCGGACTAACTATGGATATAATGCATACCCCATTTAAATCAAAAAAATACCTTTACACGATCATAGATTGCCCAGGACACAAGGAATTCATCGAAAAAATGCTTACCGGAGCCTCAGAGGCTGATGCAGCAGTTCTGGTTGTTTCAGCGAAAGAGGGAGTCCAAGACCAGACACGGCAACACGCCTTTCTAATCAAAACCTTAGGTATCAAACAACTGGTTGTAGCAGTCAATAAGCTGGACCGTGTAGACTACAACAAGAATCAATACCAAAAAACATGTGAAGAACTAATTCCCATTCTTCACAGCCTAGACTACCAAGGCGTGGATATAATACCGATTTCAGCCATGAAAGGAGATAATGTCTTCAAAAAATCCGAAAAAATGCCTTGGTATAAAGGACCAACATTAATAGACACGCTGGACCAAAAACTCGTTCCAAGAACATTGCCGCTAAACAAACCACTGAGAGGAGTAGTACAAGATAGCTATTCCTACGAAAAAAATCAACTGATCATCGTCTGTAAAATTGAAACAGGAACTCTCACACTTAAGAAACAGGTTGTCTTCAATCCCTCTAGAAAAAAAACATTGTTAAAAAAGATAATGGTCTTTGGCTCAGAAACAACAAAAGCTGAACCCGGAGATTCAATAGGGCTTCTTTTAGAAGATGCCGCTGACATTGAAAGGGGAGAAGTTTTAAGTTATCTCCAAGACCAGCCGCAAAACGTCAACCGTTTTGCCGCTGAATTAATACTCTTCTCGGATATCCAGATAAAGAATAATGACATTGTGACTATCCGTTACGGAACGGCTAACAAAAAATGCAAAGTAACGAAGATACTGACTGAAATCGACCCCATTAACCTCAATATCCGTTCGAAAAGCCCAAAAATCTTGGACAGCGAAAGCGTTGGAGAACTAGAATTCACTGCTCTTGAGCCGGTAGTTTTAGAGAAGTATTCCGATTTTCCGGAACTTGGAAGATTTGTCATCGAAGGAAAGAAGGGAACAGTAGCAGCTGGAATTGTTCTAGAAATCTACAGCTAGAGGAGCATTGTAAATTGGAACGGCACGCCAGAACCGGTTTCAAAACATTGTCGTGGCGTATACTCGCAACTTCCACAACTTTGCTCCTTGTTTATGTCTTTACACGCGATTTTATCCTAAGTACAGGCGTTTGTATCGCAGAGATTGTTGTAAAAACTATCGTTTATTACCTGCACGAAAGAATATGGAACAAAATAAACTTTGGCAGAAAATTGCCAAATCCGCCACACCCCAAGTCTTCTTGCCGAGCTTTTCCTGCTACAGAAACAGACAAGCAAAGAGAAAACCATGTCTGATCTACTGTGTTTCCCAGTTCATTCTTGAGGATTTAGTTCTGAAGTATATTTAAGACGAACATCCAGTGAATAAAGCAACAGAGTTAGCTAGAACCTCTGCGAAAGGAGGATTCAACCTCTTTTGGGGCGTAGTAGCCTCATCAATCATATCTACCTTAAGTCTAATCATGGTTGCACGAATTCTTTCTCCCTCAGAATATGGTCTGTTTGCAATTGTCTTAATAGCACCGAATCTCATCCAACTAATCAGAGACTTTAGGTGTAGACCAAGCGACAATAAAGTATACAGCCCAATACCACTCAGAAAACAACACCGCAAACATAAAAAACGTTTTAACTGCCTACCTTACCACAGCCCCCTTGATGGGAGCAATAAAACAAAAAGACATAAGAAACCTGAAAGAAATGCTCAAAGCGTTAGGACCATTCACGTCCCTCTTTTCCATTCCACTGCACCTAATCGAAAAAATAACATCTATTTTTCAAAAGCCATAATCATATCGCCTCCCAACAAATTAAGGTATGAAAAGCCGCCAAGATTGTGTGTTGCACTGCTGAATAATTCCTTCTTGTTCTGAGTGACAGAAAACTGTTTACTGGCGAGGCTCTGTTGGCTATTTTTTCTATTTGTGCTTTAAAAAGTTGGGTCAATCAGAAGAAATGGATGTGCTATTAGGGATATACGAGTGTATTCCTACATGTTAATAAGCTAGTAATACCTGTTTCATTTCATCTACTCTGTGAGGAACCAGAATTGGCTGAAGTAGCTGCAAAAAACGAGAAACATGCAAAGCGGGGACCAATAAACGAACTCGATTTGACCAAAATCGATGGAAACGGAGATTTTCCGTGCCCAAAATGCGGGATCACCATTTCTCCTGAGGATGAGTCAGAAGATGTTTACATCATTGTGGAGGAGAAAGTTAACAACGATGCTTTGGAAGAACTGGTGATTCAGTGCAACAACTGTGGTTGCCGAATACGTTTAACCGGTTTTCCCGCGCTTGAAATGTAGTATCTAAACTTAGTTCCATTCAAGCCCATCGATTGTGTGTGCGCTACACTCGAAATTGTTTCATGTGCTTTTTAACCGAGTTAAGTTTATCCTTCATCGTTCGTGGCTTGTCTTTTCTGTCGTCTATTATCAGGGTTGACTCAACTCGAAGTATGCCCTTGGTCGTGAGGGCTTCGTGGGCAGCTTTCACTGCCTCAAAGATGGATTCTAGGCTGTCTGCTTCCATTATTGTTCCCATGGGGGTGATTTCGTAGCTCAAACCTTTCACTTTGTCTAATGCATTTATTGCCGCTGCTACACAGCTTCCTATGCTTGTTGATTCTGTTCCCACAGGGGCTATGGTGAAGTAGGCGATTAGTTTGCAGGATTTTGGTGAACTCATGTTGTTTTTCATCTTCCAAGAAAAGACATGTTCAGTATGCCTTGTTTTTAGATACCTGATTTATTAATGTGTTTACATATTTGTAAAAATTCGTTTAGGAGAACGTGTTTCGGTGAGTAAAGCAAAAAGTATGGCTCAGGTTTCAGCTAAGGGCGTATTCAACATTTTCTGGGGTCTGGTGGTCTCCTCCATCATATCTGCCGTAAGCGTAATGGTTGTTGCAGGAATTCTTTCTGAAGGCGATTATGGCCTAGTTGCAATCGCCTTGACTGGCCCCAACCTCATTGGAATATTCAGAGACTGGGGTGTAGACTGGGCAACAATAAAGTATACCGCACAATACAGGTCAGAAAACAAAGAAGCAAACGTGAAGAATGTTGTAGCTTCTGTGGTGGTCTTCGAGATTCTGATGGGCTTTGTTTTGTCAATCTTTTCTTTTTTTGTTTCAGGTTACATGGCAACGGCACTAGACCGCCCTAACATTGTGCCTCTAATCCAGATAGCATCATTCACCATTTTTGCAGAGGCTATAATGAAAGCCACTCAAGCCTCCTTCACTGGTCATGAAAAAATGGAATACCATAGCGTAACCTCAATCGTTTTGTCCACTCTCAAGGCTGGGTTCATGATTACCCTAGCCGTTTTAGGGTTCGGAACCTTTGGGGCAGTTGTCGGAACAACAGTAGCGTATTTGATTGCTGGAGTAATCAGCCTGATACTGGTTTATGTGACCATATACAAGCCTCTAAAGAGGCAGTATCTCGATAAACTGGAAATCTTTTCAACTATCAAAACATTGTTAAGGTATGGGTTGCCCCTATCAATCTCTGCTATTGTTGGCGGCTTTCTAACGCAATTTTATAACGTTCTTTTGGCTAATTACTGTTCAGATGTGTTCATTGGCAACTTTCAAGTTGCATTGAATTTTGGGTCCATTGTCACCTTTTTTGTTATGCCCATACTTACGGTGTTGTTGCCCGCTTTCTCCAAGCTTGACCCACAAAAGGAACGGGAGACACTAGGGAATGTTTTCCAGTTTTCAGTGAAGTATGCTTCCCTTCTCATTGTGCCAGTAGCTTTCATGGTTATGGCTCTGTCTCAACCAGGGGTATCCACAATTTTCGGTGCAAAATATTCACATACGCCCCTCTATCTGGCATTATATGTTGTTACCTTTGTTTACACGGCTTTTGGCTATCTGAGCATTGAAAACATCATAAAGAGCCAAGGAAAGACTGATGTCAACATGAAACTCGCTCTCCTCTCATCGGCGATGGCCCTAGTCTTGAATGTAGTTTTAATCCCAACTTTTGGGATACTAGGTTTTCTTGCAACAAATATTGTGTCGGGAATCCCCAGTTTGATTATAGCCCTTTGGTGGATAAAGAAAAACTATAGTGCAACAATCAACTGGGTTTCATCAGCCAAGATTCTGTTCGCCTCCATCCTCGCAGCAACAGTCACCTATGTGGTAACATTGCAACTGAGCCTACCTAGTTGGATGAATCTAATCGTCGGGGCTGTACTCTTTCTGGCAACATATTTAGTTGCGACTCCGGTGTTGGGTGCCATAAACAAGGCTGACATACGCACTTTCCAAGAAATTGTGTGTGGACTTGGACCTCTCGCGCCCCTATTTATCCTACCGTTGTCTCTGATAGAACGAGTGGTCACGTTTTTTCAAAGAGACTAGATGTTGGAAGGACACTAGACACTAGGTTTCTTTAGTTTTTCACGATACTCGTTTCGTAGCTTGGCGATTTTGGGGGCGATAACTATTTTGCAGTAGGCGGCTTCAGGATGGCGATCAAAGTATTTTCTGTGGTAGTCTTCTGCTTTGTAGAATTTCTTTAACGGTTCAACTGTTGTTACTATACGGTCATCCCAGACTTTTGCAGCGTCAAATTTTTCAATAATCTGTTCAGCGATTTTTTTCTGTCTTTCGTTATGGTAGAATATGACTGATCTATATTGGGTGCCCACGTCGGCTCCTTGCCTGTTTAGTGTTGTTGGGTCATGGACAGTGAAAAAGATCTCCAGAATCTCCTTGAAGGATATGGTGTTTGGGTCGAATGTGACTTGAACAACTTCTGCGTGTCCTGTGGTTCCTGTACAAACCTGCTCATAGGTTGGCGAAGCTGTTGTTCCGCCAGCGTAGCCTGATTCAACGTTGACGACGCCTCTTATCTCTTGGAAGGCGGCTTCTATACACCAGAAACATCCGCCGCCAAGGGTGGCTACTTTCATCTTGTTGTTGTGTTCAGGTCTCAACTTATCATTCTCCTAATGACATCTTCAGCTGTGAATGCTCTGTTCACTATTAATTTGTCAGAAGCTCAAAACATATAAGAGTTAATGATGTGAGATGAAACTCGAATGGGTGAAATCTTGAAGCTTCTAGTCAGCGTCGTAAACAAAACAGAAGCCCTTGACAGCATAAAGGGAGGAGCAGATATCCTCGACGTCAAAAACCCGAAGGAAGGCTCCTTGGGCGCCAACTTTCCCAGAGTAATCAAAGAAGTCAGAGAGGTTATGCCAAAAAATCTTGAATTAAGCGCAACAATCGGCGATTTACCGAATCTTCCTGGAACCGCATCTCTTGCAGCCTTGGGCGCCGCCGTTTCTGGAGTTGACTACGTGAAAGTTGGGCTTTTTGGCGTAAAAACTATTGAAGAAGCAACGACGTTGATGACCGAAGTTGTCCGAGCAATAAAAGATTACGACAGTGGTTTGAAGACAATCGCTTCTGGCTACGCCGACTTCAGAACGGTTGGCTGCGTGAATCCTCTGGAACTTCCCATGGTTGCCCATAAAGCGGGAGCTGATGGCGTGCTCGTGGACGTCAAAATAAAAAATGGACAGAGTAATCTCTTCAGTTTTCTAGCCGACGAAGAGTTGAAAGAACTTGTTGACAAAGCTCACGACCATAATCTGTTGGCTGCCCTTGCAGGCTCTCTAGGCACAACAGACATTCCGCACGTACACCGTTTAGGCGCGGACATCATTGGAGTTAGAGGAGCCGTTTGCACCAAAAAAGACAGAGTATCGGGTAAACTTGAACAAGAAAAAGTGAATGCCTTTGCCGAAGCAATCAGCAATTTGTCGAAAGCTGCTAAACTGTGATGTGTGTACAGACTGTTTTTTTGTTTTCTAGAATCAGCCTAATTCTCTCGGGATATCTGCCGTTAACGACGTAGCAATCTAAGTTTGATTGCAGAAGAGTTTTCGGTAAGGTTTTGTCAACGCATGTTCTTCTGTTCCAGCCCTGCAATTCTTCAGCAGATAATTCCTGAATCAGTTTGTTGTCTGGACCTTTTTTCGGGTCTTCGGAGAAGATTCCATCCACATCAGTGACTAAAATCAGCTTCTTTGCATCTAGTAAACCAGCAATATATTCTGCTATTGTGTCCGAGGTGACGTCCCACGAATGCTCTAGAGGGTCTTCACGAAGCATGTGCTGTGACGGCAAAAAAATCGGTATTTTTCCTTTTGCGGCGTTGTTGACATCCTCTAGAGAGTAAGAAACGTAGGAGTTTGGGGTGATGTCTGACAGAAAAAAGCCGTATTGGTCCATGGCTAATATTGCCATCTTGTGTGCAGTAGTGTTTGAGAGGCCATAAACCTTGTCAAGCTTTCTTACTGTGTCAGCGAATTCGCCTCCACCAGGCACAATCAAGATTCTGTATGCTTCTGCTAGAACACTTAACTCTTGGCATAACTTCGTTAAACTGGTGGGGTCTTCGGCTAGGCTTCCGCCAACCTTCAGGACTGCTTCCATTTTACCGTTTTTCCCTCCAAACCCGTTGCCACCATAAGCGCCACGCCAACAGAGGGCGACACAACCGATGCTTCAGCACCTACTAACTCCTTCATGTCAATGATTTGCTTAATGCCCACTTTCTCAGCAGCTTTTCTTGCCAAAAAGTTTCTCCCAAGCCCCGTAACCACCACTTTTTCTTCTTGAAGAAGTTTCTTTCTCTCGTAGACCTGCTTCAAGCCATCAGCAATATGCTCAACCTGCCTGTCATAAACAAACTTTGCCATAGCTATGATTTCCTGTTCATTTAACATATCAGTGTCAGCACAAACAACCCGCGCTAGCCTAGCAGTTGCCTCCCTTCTTGTTTTTCCTCGCCCATCACATGTTTCAGCAGTGTAATCTTCATGTCTTATATTGTTTAGAAGCAAGTGTACGTCACCTGATTGAGCGAATAGTTCTGAGGAAACCCGTGTCATCCTTCCCTTAACTGGGATGGCGTTAACGATTGTGGCAATGTTTGTTCGCAAAGACCCAGAGTACACAAGTTCGCCGTTCTGAAGTTTTTCCAAGTCAGTTCTGCCCGCGGCTGCAACTTTTCCGTTAATCACTGGAATAATGCTTGTTGTGGTGCTTCCAACATCAACGATGATACAGTTTTTGATTAGCTGCGAAATCATCCAGCCTGTTGCAGCCCAGTTTGCCGAAGCCACCTTAAGCGGTTCCATTCGCGCATCTTTGACGGTCAGTAATTTTGCTTCTACGTCAAGAACAAAGGTTGGCACATCAGCGAAAATTTCTGTTACCCAATCTAGTACGTGGTTGATTCCCTCCTTTTTGGTTATGTATGCGTCTGACAACTCAGCGGTTATGGTGACGCCGACGCCGTCCAATGCAGTTGAATCTGCCACCTTTTGTTTCAGTTTCTCTAGAACTTGTGGAAGCTGCTCTTTTCCATCTTTCCATATGGGAAAATATTCTAAGGCTGTTCTCTGTTCATTCACTACGTCATCATCAGTTTTTATGTATGTGGCTTTGGTGTTGGCGCCTCCTATATCTAAACCAAGAACCTTCACTACATCAATCACCTCTGCTGTAGAGCTTCAGAAGCCCTTTTTTGGTGTGATAAAACGCTGCTTCTGCCTCTTTAGGGCTAGTTGAGGCTACTGCGATGAGGGCGTAAGCCTTTTTGTCTTCAATCGGAAAAGGAGGCGAAACAACATCCCCTAACCTGTACGTTTCGGCGAATATCTGGCGGCGCAAAGGGACCTTTACTTTGGAGAAGAAGCTGTAGCCTCTGTGTTGCACGTTTTTTGGCTGCTTCTGTTTGGTTGCAGCATCAATTATTGTTTCTGCTGGATTGAAGTTCGCAACTCTCCTTAAGCCTACATAGGATGTTGTGAGCCGTGGGTTAACCTCCATTAAAACAAGTTCCTCATCTGTTAATATCATGTCAACGCCAACATAACCCTTCAACCCCCCTACTGCTTCAACAGCCTTCTCTGCAGCCCTCAAAGCCTCTTTCTCCCTGCTGTGATCGAAGGGAACAACACCCCCCATGTATCCTGACTCTTCGTCAGGTGACCCTAAAGTAACGAACTGTCTGTTCAATGTAGCAGCCACTGCTTTATCTCCAGTTGAAATGACGCATACGCTGGCTGCTTTTCCCATAATCATTTTTTGGGCAATAAACTGTTTGCTGGTCGACTCATGTGCCACTTTTTTGACTGCCCCCGATATGGCATCTTCATCTTTAACTAGACTTAGGCCGCCACTGCTAACGCCGTCTAGGGGCTTAAAGACAAGCGGATAACCCAGCTCCTTGATTAATCGTTTGATGTTGTCGATTTTTTCATGGGTATCCAGCAGAATCGTTTCTGGAACCTTCAATCTCCCTTTCTCTAGTACTTCGTGTGCTGTCATCTTGTTCGAAACCCGTTTAATGGCGTCAACACTGCAGTTAAGGGATGTTCCTCCAGAATCTTCTATGGATTGCACAAGGTTCTCCAGCACTTGACCTGACTCTGGAGCAATAACATAAACGCCGTCAGTCACCTTTGAATATTCTTTCAGTTTCGCAGACAATTCGGCGGGAGACACTACCGAAATTATCTTGTCTGCTTGGTTGGGTGGGTTGAACTCTTTGAGTCTTGAATCCAGCAAGGTTGTGACGTTGTGTCCTGCTGTTTTGCAGTCTGAGATTAGGCTCCGTAGCATGCCATAGCCTTCGCTGAGGATGCTGCTTGAAAGTTTCTGGTTGGCGTATCCGCCTCCGGAAACATACTCAACTATCAAAAGATTCAAACTTCACCCTCACAGTATCTCCTTTGAATATTGTGTGGGAACCAATAATGAACGTTATCCCAGTCATTGACGTTTTAAATGGTGCTGCAGTCCATGGCATCCGGGGAGAAAGAAAGCGATATCAACCCCTAAAAAGTGTATTATGCAGGTCTGCGGATCGCCCCTTAGACATTGCCTCCGCTTTCAAGTCTCTGGGATTCAGTAGTCTGTATTTGGCGGACTTGGATGCAATAACAGGAAAATCAGCCAACTTCAACACCTACAGGCAAATTGTGGCACAAACGGGTCTTGATTTAATGGTTGACGCGGGAATCACCGACCTTACCAAAGCCGAAAAAGTGCTGGCTGTGGATGTGCCAAAAATTGTGGTAGGCTCCGAGACTCTAACCAGTTTGGATTTTTTGGGTCAAGCCGTCAAAGCTTTTGGCGAAGACAAAATTGTGGTAAGTATCGACTTGAAACAAGGAAAAGTGCTGAGTGCCTCAGAGGCTATCACTCTGATGGATGCCGTCTCCTTTGCACAAGAACTTGGAAAAGTAGGCATCAAGCAGGTTATTCTTTTGGATTTAGATCGAGTGGGAACCGAACATGGAATCAACCTGCCTCTCCTAAAGACCATTATCGAGAAGACTGGAGTTGAGGTTCTGGTTGGAGGAGGAATACGTAGCCTCAGAGAACTGGAGCAACTGAGAAAACTCGGAGTTTCAGGCGCCCTAATAGCCACCATACTTCACAACGGAAAGCTAGCAGTTGATGAACTGAAATCTGCAGGCTTCCTGTAACAGTCAAAAGATGTGAAAGTGAGAAACGTGTCTCCAGAAATCCCGCAAAGAACAAAAGAGCTGCCAGAGAAGGGGTTACCCCAAAACACAATCATCAAAGAGCTTGAAACGAAACTGCAAAGAGACTTTTCCTACGATTCAGGCAAAATTCTGTGTTCCATGTGCACTAATCCTCACAGCTTCGCTAAACAAATCTACCGAAAGTATCTTGAGAAGAATCTGGGTGACCCAAGCCTTTTTCCAGCGTCTGCGGAACTGGAACAAGAAACAGTAAGCATGCTGGGTTCACTGCTGTCAAATTCCCAAGCTTCTGGAAGCATTGTTTCTGGCGGAACCGAAGCAAACATCATCGCCCTCTGGACAGCGAGGAATCTAGCCAAGAAGGAACGTGGCGAAGTTATTGTTCCTGTTTCTGCTCATCACTCCTTTGACAAGGCATCTGACCTGCTGAATCTGAAACTAGTCAAGGTGAAACTTAACAGCCGCTTCCAGATGGACGTGAAAGCCGCCGAAAGGGCGATTACATCAAAAACTGTGGCGATTGTTGGTGTGGCTGGCAGCACCGGCTTGGGAGTTGTTGATCCCATAGGTGAGCTTTCAGATGTCGCCTCAGCAAACAACCTGTATCTGCATGTAGATGCTGCCTTCGGGGGCTTTGTTCTTCCGTTTTTCAAGGAGTTGGGCTATGAGGCTTTGGATTTTGATTTCAGTTTGCCCAGCGTCTGTTCAATTACTGTTGACCCGCATAAGATGGGTTTGGCTCCTATTCCTGCAGGCGGAATACTGTTCAGGGACTGGCCCATGAGTGAGGCTATCAGCATGAAGGTTCCGTATCTGTCTGGAGACTTGAAGGAGTCTACTTTGTTGGGGACACGGTCAGGGGCTTCTGCAGTGGCTGTTTGGGCGTTGTTGATGCATCTTGGACGGGCAGGATATTCTACTGTTGTTAAGCGTTGCTTGGGGCTAACTTGGAAGCTTGCTAAGGGAATTCAACAGATCGATGGCTTAGACATTGTGACCCCGCCCACAATGAATGTTATTGGAATCAAATCGGACAGAAATGACATCAGTCTGGTTTTTCAGGAGCTGAAGAAACGTGGCTGGGCTATCTCACTTTTTCCTGAGTACCTTCGAGTTGTTGTTATGCCCCACACCAAGGCTTCACACATTAAACATTTACTTGAAGACCTGCAGGCAATACTAGAGAACTTGAACTGAAAAGTGAACCTGCGTCTGCATAATTTGTGTTTCTTCTAACGTCTACACTTCTCTGTATGTCGGCTCATGCACCTTTAAAACTGTCAAAATCAAGCAAGGAACAAACAGTGCCGCTGATAGGAGAAACGGAACTGCAGGAGACACATATTCGTACATGAAGCCGCCCGAGAACTGACCCAGCGAACTCAGAATATTGAAGAAGAAGTTTGTGCTGCCAATTATTTTTCCACGTTTATCGCGGGCTACAAAATCTGTCATTAACGCTGGGTATGCTGTGTTTGCCAGAATCAACGCAACGCCCAGAAAGAGGAAGCTAATTAAGATGATTATGATGTTTCCGTAGACGAAGCCAATCAGCCCGGGGATGAAAAGAAACCAAGCCACAGTTAAAGGCTTTTTTCGTCCGAACCTGTCAATAATTTTGCCGCAAGGCAAAGCCGAAATCATGTTCACAACCGAAAACCAAGTCATCAAAGCTGCCCACTCTAAATCCTGTATGTTGAGTATGTCGCTTGCGTAGAAAATCAGGTTAAGGGAACACATGAACCATGCGAAGTGGTATATTGCGAAACCTGCAAAAAGAAACAACATTGGACGAGACTCTGTCTTCAACGCCCTTATGCTTTCAGTAATTGACTTGGGAAAACTTTTGACCGCATCAGTTAGGGGATTTCCTTCAGCAGCTTTTTTTAAAGTTTCTTTGAATCTGGTTCTCAAAATGGCAACTACAAGGAATGCTACAGTGACGATTATGTAAGCGATTCGCATCCCTGAGAGTAGCCCAAACTGAACCGCTAAGATACCTGCAATAATCGGTGAAGGAACTGAGATGTAGTGCAGAAAGTTGATGATGGAGAACCCTAACCCTCTTTTCTCGGGGGGTGTCGAATCCGCCACGAGCGCTTGAAGTGCTGGCTGGTACACAAGAAACAGATTTTGTAGTATGACGGCTATCAAGAAAAACTGCCAACTAGGGGCGATGGCAAAGAGGAAGTAGGTTATCGAGACCGCGAAAGTCATGATGATTGTTAGTCGTCTTCTTCCATGTTTGTCTGCAAGGTATCCTCCAGGAATTTGAACCAGTGCTAAAGTTGCGTAAGAGGCTGCGCCGATTACTCCAACGATAAATGGGGTGCCTCCCAGCTCCTCAATATACTTTGAGTAATACGTGTGTGGTATAGATGCTGTGACAAGGATTATGGCTAATGTTACTATGTTGATTAGGATGTTGCCTCTGATGAAGGCGAACTCGTTTTTGAGTTTAGCCAGAACTGCCAACAGAATTTCACTTAAACAAACAGTGCCAATATGTCAAATAAACCATTTGTACACGCAAGTTGAATGAACTCAGGTCTTTACAGTATTTCTCCTACAATGTTGATGGGTTTTCGGATGAAATAGGTTAACTCATCAAGCTTTTCTTTGTTTATTGTTGTCAGAACTACTGTGGCGGGTCCAGCGGACTTGTTCAGGTCCAGTTCTGTGTTTTCTTCAATTTTCAGTTGTCGTCCAATGCTATATGCTAACGTTTGGGCTTCATGAATGATTCCATATGATCCTACAGGCACGATGTCGTGAACGAACCTTTTTCTGGTTAATGCTGTAACGTCTTTGATGTTTGCAATTTCGTTTCTTGCTTCAGCAGGAATCACTTCATTCCCAACTTTTGGCTTACCTATCGCAATTATCAAATCGCCGGGCACAGTTTTCCCTATCCTCAATTCATCTTCGTTTGCCAACCCGACAACTGTTATTCCTGCTCCCGTTTGTATGGTTTCAAAGTTTTCTTCAGTGTTCTCTTTCATGACTTGGCTGGGTTCAAGCCCTAAAACTCTGATTTCTTTCCGTATGCCCTCAAGAATTTCGTTGCCTGTAGGCTCCTTCTCTACACCTAACGTAACTGACGCCGAAATAGGGAAAGCGCCTGTAGACGCAACATCCATTGATGCCACTCTTGCCAGAAACTTGCCTACAATCCAGCCCTCTATCTTGAGATTGTCCATTGGTTTAGATCCAACTCCACCCGATGAAGAAGCTCCCACTACGATGGCGTGACCTGTGGGCATTTTCATGATCGACACGTCCCCTCGTGTTACGTAAGAGATTTGTGCGGGTTTCACTCGGAAAACTGTTGGTCTTAAGAGGGTTCCAACGTTTTCCACGAAGTGAATGTAAACGATTAGGGCTTGACGGATAACCTCTGATCTGGTTAGGTCATGTCTTTTGGCTAGTTTTTCTAAATCTTTTACGACTTTGTTGGGTAAACGAACGTTAATGACGTCCATTCAATCATCACTCACACTACATCTGTAATACATGTAAAAACGCTTTTATTAGCTATGCTTCTTTCCAACCTCAAAAACGGAGAATCATACATGAATAACCAACCAAACTCTGATAACAAAAAAATCTCCAGTGCCCTACGTGTCGCCCGAATATCCATTTTCACGGCACTAAGCGTAATAGGCTCATTCATAACCCCTTATCCACCCATACCCACAATAGCACTCGATTCAAGCCCTGGATTCTTTGCTGCACTATACTTCGGAGTAATCGACGGATTCCTAATAACTGGCCTTGGGCACATCGTAACTGCAATCATAAACGGCTTTCCCTTAGGTAACCTCCATTTCATCATTGCTGTCGGAATGGCTTTAGCCGGAGGAGCCATGGGACTCGTAAACAAAACAAACAAAAAATGGGGATTCATACCCGCCGCCGTAACCGGAGTGGCAATAAACACTGGACTTTCTGTGATCATGGTGCCTCAAATGGGCTGGGCAACCACACTCTCAGTCGTTACCATTCCTCTGCTACTGGCGGCTAGCTTGAACGCTTTCCTCGCAGCCATAGTCTATGTTGGTGTGAAAGCTAGAAGGCTCAGGGCATGACCCCCACAGCTTTTCCCCTAAAATCTATTGAAACTGCTCGTGACGTTTCAGTTTTCGAGGTCAATGATGATTCGGTTATGGTTGTGGGCTGTGACTCGGCTGGTGGAATCGGACCCAAGCCCCTAGACAAGGTAAAGGTTAGCGGGTACACTCTGGGACGGTTCACGGCAAGGGTGACTTTAATGGAGGTCTTAGCTGTTGGAGCCATACCCGTCTGTTTAACCAACATGTTAAGCGTCGAACCTGACCCAACTGGAACAGAAATTCTGGATGGCATAAAAAGCGAGATTAAAGTTGCCCAGTTAGGTCATTCTTTGGTCGTGACTGGGAGTACAGAAAAAACCGTTGCTGTGGAACAAACCGGAATCGGCGTAACTGTTGTTGGTTTTGCGCCAAAAAACAAGCTAAAGATAGGTTTATCCAAGCCTGACGATCTGATTGTTGCTGTTGGATGCCCCAGCATAAAAGATGAGGTGTTGCCTGCAGAAGAACGGGGCGAAATTGCAGACCTGAAAGACCTGCTGAAGTTAATGAGCTACGGCTTTGTTCATGAAGTAATTCCTGTGGGCTCTCAAGGCATAATCCACGAAGCGAATGTGCTTGCCAAAGACTCAGGTTTGCGTGTTAGCCTAGAATTGGCTGTGGTGGAAGCGAAAAAGTCTGCTGGTCCAGCAACCGTGGTTTTGGTTGCTATTTCAAAAAATGCTTTAAGTGAGCTTTCTGGGCTAGTTAATAAGCCAATGCGTGTAATCGGTTCCTTTTGTCGGTAATTGCTTGAAACATGATTGATTCGTGGCTTTGCCGTCAAATCCTACCTTTTTTGTAGCTAAATTTTTGTTGTATTCAGCGCCAAAATTGTACATGTTTTGCCGTTTTTATGTCAATATCTGTTCTTTTTGTAGACGAAGTTTCTTGAATATGTGCCCCTGTTTCTCAGAGAAAGCCAATACGGTACTGCTGAACATAATATAGTCGTATATCTTAGCGACTTAACAAACCTTTTAGGCTAAACCACCTTAACTACGTCTCTACTCGCGTAAGGGAGGAACATGATTTTTGGTCATCAAAAAGCTTGAAACCCGCGTTCCTTTACGCCATAGTATGGTATGTTAGAGGTTAAACAAATGAGAAGATCAAAAATGGAGATGTACATCGACATCCTCAAGGTCTTGGCTCAGAATGGGCCCCTGAAGCTAACTCACGTAATGTACAAGGCTAACGTAAACTGCAGTGTCCTAAAGGAGAACTTAGATTTTCTGATCAAACAGAACCTCATCGAAGAACAGATTACAGTTAAGCGGAGAAACAAAACAAAAATCAGCTACGCAATCACGGAAAAAGGAAGAACAGTAATCAGATACTTCAACGAAATCAACATAGCTCTGCACATAACTGACAAAAAGAGTATTCCAGCATTGATATACTAAGAAAACCTCAATTAGGTCAGATGAGGCTGTTTTTCCTCCTTGTCTGCCGCCTTTTTTCCTTTTTTTAGGCGAGGGCTGAAATAGGCGAGAACTGCGATTATCGTTAAAGCAATTCCTATTGGCATTATCAAGTCTGACTTGAATATGTTGTTCAGCAGTAGTAGAACAACTACAAGCCAAACTAGAATTGCTGCAACTGTTTTGATGTGCATTTGGTCATCTCCGTTCATTTCTAGATATTTATGTTTACGCTATATTCTTTCCTCGACTTCTGGAAATCAGTACCCTTTTAACTACTCCTAAATATATTATGTAATGCCAAATTCGGCTAAATACTGCATGTGAAGTGATAAGAGAAAAGCTTATTCTGCGCGAACAGAAATTTTGGCAAAAGAGATTATCGAATTAGCTGATGAGAATATGACTGATGAAAGCCATGAAAAAGCTGTAATTAGGGGTCTTAGAGGTATTGCTGCGGCTACAACCCGCACTAGTTTCGTAGAACCCTTTGGTGCCCTCTATTATTCAGGTTACAATATTGACGATCTTGTTGATAGGGCATCATATGAAGAAGTAATTTATCTTCTGTTAAACAACAAATTGCCTACCCAAATAGAACTGGATAAACTCAAGTCCGACCTTTTCTCCGAAATGAGGCTACCCAAACAAGTTGTTCAACGAATCCAATCTGTTTCACCTAGCTGCCATCCGATGGAAGTCTTGCGCACCGAAATTTCTCATCTTGGAGAATTTGACCCCGAGCCAGACGACACTTCTGATGCCGCAAACAAACGAAGAGCCATCCGGATAATAGCTAAGCTTCCAACAATTATTTCCTATCTTTACAGGACACGCAATAAAGAAGCTGCAGTTGTTCCTCTCCGAGAAAATAGTTTCGCTGAAAACTTTCTATACATGTTCCGTGGCAAGGTTGCAGATCAGGACGAAAAGGCTGCTATGGAACGATACATGATACTCCATGCAGATCATGGGCTTAATGCTTCTACTTTCGCTGCTCGCGTGACCGCAGGCACTGGCTCAGACTTGTACTCTGCCATAACTTCTGCTGTTGGAACCCTTAAGGGGCCATTCCATGGAGGCGCCAGTGAACGAGTGATGAAGATGTGTTATGAAATAAACAGCATCGATGAAGTGGAAACTTACATACAGAGCATGCTGGATGACAAAAAGAAAATCATGGGTTTCGGTCACAGGGTCTACAGAACTGAAGACCCTAGGTCAAAGCACCTTAGGCGAATGGCTGAGAAAATGTGCCAACAAAGAAATTCCTTAGGTATCTACAATAAATGCCATAAGATTGAGACGATAGTTCATGAAAAGAAAGGAATTTTTCCTAACGTGGACTTCTATGCTGCAATAGTCATGCACGTTTTGGGTGTTCCCAGCCACTTCTTCACTTCGTTCTTTGCTTCTAGCAGAGTAACGGGATGGGTTGCCCATGTCCTTGAACAGTATACGGATGCTGTTCTTATTCGTCCAACATCAAAGTACGTCGGCGAATACGGAAGAGAGTTTATTCCAATCGAAAAACGAAGCTAACAGAACAAAGCGCTGTTTTCTATAATCCAACAGTCAATTCCTTCACTTTCTCTAGGTTGCCCACATCACTGCGCCTATTGTCTACAGGTGTTTCCATAATAAGAGGCAATTCACCTAATTTGCTTGCTAATATGTTTCTGAATCCTTCGTCCCCGATTTTTCCCAGTCCGATGTGCTCGTGACGGTCTATGCGAGAGTTGAAGTCTCCTTTCGAGTCGTTAAGATGAACAAGTCTAAGCTTCTCGAAGCCAATCACCTCAGCAATCGCCCTGACAGTCTCTTCCACTGTCTTCTCGGTTCTGAGGTCGTAGCCCGCGGCGAAGGCGTGGCTGGTGTCAAAACATACTCCAGCCCTCTCCGGATGAGGCAGCCGTTCGATTATGTGCTGAACGTCTTCAAGGGTGCTTCCCATGCTGTTTCTTGTTCCGGCAGTGTTCTCAAGCAACAACATAACGTTTCCGCCAGAGACTTTGAATGCTTGGTCGATTCCATTGATTAGTCTAGTAAACCCTTTTTCTTTGCCTGCTCCAAGGTGGCTGCCCAGATGAGTTACCAAGTAGGGAATCTTGAGTTGCCTACATCTTTCCAGCTCCGAAGCCAGAGTGTTCACCGACTTTTCGTAGATTTCATCTCTTGGCGACGCCAAGTTCGGAAGATAAGGCATGTGAGCAAAAACAGGTTTCATGTCATGCAGTTTCGTTTTGTCGGCGAAGACTTTAGCAGCTTCTGGGGCAAGCTCTGCTGAATACCATTGTCTGGGGCTTCTAGTGAAGACCTGGAAGGTGGTACATCCTAACTCGACTGCTCTGTCCACAGCCATATCGATAGAACCATGAATCGAGACGTGAAAACCGATTCTCAACCAGATTAACCCGCAACAACTACAACTGACATTAAGTAAAAACGTTATCATCGAAAGTAGGGGATAGCCAAGTTGACGCTAAGGGCGCTCCATCAGTCCAGTCATTCACCTTGTTTGAAGCCTGAGAAGACTCTCTTTCTGAACACTACAACAAACAAGGTGGCAATCAAGAATAGGGGCAAAATTATCCATGATGGAAACTCTGGAATTCCGCCGTCACCTGTGCCCCCGCCGAGGGGGTCTTCTATGTCTGCGTTGTTGGGCCAGCCGCGGCTTTCCCAGAATCCTCTGTATGTGTCGTCGTCTGACACTTCAATCGTGGTTATCCATTTTATCCACTTATATCCCCACTTGCTTTCCGCCACAAGCTCGAAGGGGTAACCTCTTTCTGGGGGCAGGGTTACGTTGTTCATTTTGTAGGCTATCATTATGTTGTTGTCAATTATGTAGTCTAGTGGTAGTGATGTTGAGTAGCCGTCGTAGGCGTAAAAGATTACTGTGTTTGCGTTTGGGTCAATTCCTGCTGGTTCAATCAGGTCCTTTACTGTGACGCCTTCCCAGAGTATGGTTGCGCTCCAGCCTTCTACGCAGTGTAGTGTGACGACTTTTTTGTAGCTTTGATGGTTGCTGATTACGTCGTCGTAGGTGTATTCCAGTTCAGTGTTTACGAGGCCAGTGATGTTTAGCTTGTATGTTTCGATGTCGATGTATTGGGGTCCTTTAATCGAGTTTTCTCTAAAAGCGTTAATTGATGAAAGGTCTTGTCCTTCGTATTCTCTAATCTCCACTTCGCCGAGGTCGGTTGGTTCGGTTTCTGTTGCATATAACGGCGCTACTGGCACGTTAACAGCAACGGATAAAAATATTCCAAAAATTAATAAACTTAGAATTGTGCGGTGTTTCACTTATATCTCCCAATAACATGACATACGTCATACTTTATAAACGTATCAGAAAACCGTTAACAAACAAGACAACACAAAATCAAAAACTTTTTCTGTAATAGTTTATATTCTAAACTCAAATTGTAAGGGTGAATCTGATGACAGAGCCAATAGAGGAGCAAATTAAAGAAGCTCTTGAGCAAGTTAGACCACAACTGCAGGCAGACGGCGGAGACATAGAATACGTTGGATTCGACAACGGCATTGTGAAAGTGAAGCTGAAAGGAGCATGCAGCGGCTGCCCAATGTCAACCATGACTCTACAATGGGGAGTCGAAAACTTCCTCAAAAAACGGATACCTGAAGTAACCAAAGTACAGGCAGTTCAGTAACAACCTTCCTGTTCAACTGCTTCATCCATTTTTTATCTCCCAATTCTGTGCTAAGCATTATTCTGTTAATTACTGCAGCACTGAAGTTAATGACCAGTTCAGTTAGTCTTTCTTTGTCTTCAGTTCTTCCTCGATGTTTTCTAGGAAAAAGGAGACTGTAGGCAGTAGCCTCAGGAGTTGTGTCACAGTTTCGTAGCTTTTGTGGTATGTTTCAAACCTTTTCATTTCTTCCCTGTTGTCGTCCAAAGTTTTCTTCATTTTTTCAAGCTCCATTATCGTATTGTCCATGACGCTCTCAGTCATCAAAAAGTATCTGGGAGAAATGAAAGGAAGTTTCTCCATCTTGTAGATGTGTTTATGTGTCCCTGGAATGGTCTCTTTGGTGATTATGTTCATTTTTAGCAATTTGTGCACAGCCTTTGAAATGGTTCCTGCTGAGAAGCCTGTCAATGTCTGTAAATCGTGTTGTGTCAGCTCTTTTCTGATGTAAAAATATGTCATGACCTTAGATGTTATGGGGTGACGTCCAGTGAATTCAGAAGCTTTTGTTGCAAAAAACTCCACTATCTCTTTTTCAATCGCTCTAATCTCAGGATCAAAGTTAGATGTATCCTGCAATCTTTTGTCCGTACTCATTGGTGCTTTTCGCTCCTGTCTGTGTCTGGAAGTTGTTTCAAAAATCTTTGCATTGCACGTTCTGTTGCTGGCGCGATGTCCCCCATTTTTGTGATGAACTCGATGACTTCTTTGTAGCCTTTTTTGTTTGAAAGCTGTGGTTGAGCCAGTTTGGTTTTGATTTTTTTGAGAAATTGTTTTTGTTGCGCAAAATATTCGAAGATGTTTGTTACTGAGCGAGACCCTGGTTGCGCTATTGTCCCCTCGAGTTCATAGGTGTATTCTCTTGTTTGCGGAGCCTGTGTTTTGCGGATTATGCCCATATTTTCGAGGGACTGCAGAGTTGTTGAGATTGTTCCTAGGCTGTAGCCTGTGAATCCTCGTAGTTGTTTTTGGGTTGTTTTTCTGTGGAGGTAAATGAGTGCAATGATTTTGGATATTTTTGGTTGACGCCCTTTAAGGAAGCTCAGGTTTGTTATGATGTCTACTAATTGTTGTTCTATTGTTTTGAGTTTTTGTTCGGCGGTTTGGTTGTCTGGGTTCATTTCTTGTTGTTAGTTTGTTTGTGGAAGATATAAGCATTTTTCATTTTTCATGAATTTTGAAAAGCCTTAAATATGTGCCAGATAGATTACAACTTGTTTCAATA
Source organism: uncultured Candidatus Bathyarchaeia archaeon (assembly GCA_964510635.1). Classification (GTDB taxonomy): domain Archaea; phylum Thermoproteota; class Bathyarchaeia; order Bathyarchaeales; family Bathyarchaeaceae; genus Bathyarchaeum. The sequence goes on along the minus strand of CAZEBS010000001.1, from coordinate 76,685 downwards.
TTCATGAAATTTGAAACAGGAAGCAATGGATGCCAACAGACCAAACAACAATCAAAACAACCGCCCTCACCAAACACTATGGCAAACACATCGGCATACAAAACCTCAACCTCCAAGTCAACCAAGGAGAAATCTTCGGCTTCCTAGGACCAAACGGAGCAGGAAAAACAACAACCATCAGAACCCTACTAGACATTATACGCCCAACCTCAGGAAAAGCCGCAATCTTCGGATACGACACACAACAAGAAACACAAAAAATCCACAACAAAATAGCCTACCTGCCTGGAGAACTGGGATTCCCAAAAAACTGGACCGCACGAAGAACAATCCGTTACATGTTCAAGCTATACAACCGCACAATCAAATGGAACGCGGTTAAACAGTTAGCCAGACAACTGAGCCTAGACATGGACAAAAAGATTCATGAGCTTTCAAAGGGCAACAAACAAAAAATCGGAATCATACTAACCCTAGTCCCTGATGTGGACCTACTAATCTTGGACGAACCCACATCAGGATTGGACCCCTTAATCAAAAACGAATTCTATAAGTTGTTAGCAGAAAAACAGGTGCAATCCAACTGCACGGTCTTCCTTAGTTCCCACCAGCTAGAGGAAGTGGAAAAAGTTGCTCACCGCGTAGGAATTATCAACAAAGGCGCCCTAATCGAAGTTTCAACTCTGGCTGAACTTAAAAAACTCGCATTTAAACACATAGAAATACAGTTAGCTTCATTGACAGATGCAAAGCTTCCTCCACCATTAAAGAAAACAGCAAAAAATGTGAGTGTGCAGGATTCAAAGCTGAGTTTCGTTTGTAGCCGAAGTAATCTTGACGTCGTGTTGTCGTGGCTGCAGAATATTGATTTCAGGGATGTCAACGTTAGAAACTCCACTTTGGAGGACATTTTTCTGGAGTATTATCAGGTGTCGCCCTACGATAACAGATTAAACCATAAAGACGGGGAGGCAGCTTAAGATGTGGAAGCCCTTTAACGTAGCTAAAGAAGACGTTTTTGACAAGAAGTGGCCCATTATTGGTGTGGGCGTTCTTGTCGGTTTGATGGGACTTTACGTTATCAACATGTTTAATTCAATGGATTTTAGCCAACTGGAAGACTACATCAACAGTCTGCCTGACTCAATGCTAGCGCTGCTAGGCGGAGAACTGGACATAACAAACCCCTACTCCTTCACAAGCTCATACATCTACTCCTTCATGTGGCTATACTGCGGCATCTTTCTTGTTTACTTGGCGAGCAGTCTAGTGCCTCAAGATGTAGAAAACCACACCATAGACCTAACCCTATCAAAGCCTATCTCCCGCGAAGAATACTTAATCGGCAAAATCGCCTTCATCTACATCTTCATCTTAGCCTTGATGGCAATCATCACTGTGTTCATCGCCGCAGGCATTGTTTCGTCAGAACTTTTCATCCAAGAAGGAATTTACTGGGAAAGAGTAGCTGCAGCAACACTGATAGCAATTCTACACCTTGGAACATTGGTTATGACTGCAGTTTTCGCTTCAACAATATTTCTTGACGCCAAAAAAACAACTCTCGTAGCGGTGATTGTGATGTTTGTCATGTTCTTCATAGGCGACTTCTCCACAGTCATGAACCCCGACATAGGCAACACCCTACAATACTTCTCAACATGGTGCTATTACAATACGTCACAAGTTCTCGGAGCAGGAAACTATGCAAACCTTGCCCGCGACGTGCTGGTGCTGGGAACAATTAACATTGCACTTGTTGCTGCGAGCCTGTATGTTTTCCACAAAAAAGACATACCCCTCTAAACATCCCTCCTTTTTTTTACGTAACTGCGGAAAAGGTAAGAACTAAAATCTACCTATTTCCTAACTAAGTCTTTGTGGAGCGCTGAAACATGAAAGTCAAAATCAACAACACCCTCTTGGAACTGGTTCAAGGAGACATAACAGAGCAGACCACAGACGCCATAGTTAACGCTGCAAACACTGCATTACAGATGGGCGGCGGCGTTGCGGGAGCAATCCGGAGAAAGGGCGGACCAAAAATTCAGGAAGAATGCAACAAGCTAGGCGGCACCCATGTGGGCGGGGCAGTTATAACAACTGGCGGAAACTTGGCAGCTAAATTCGTGATTCATGCTGTGGGTCCAATACATGGAGATGAACATGAGGACTCGAAACTGAAAGACGCAACCCTGAACTCTCTGAAGCTGGCTGACCGCGAGGGTTTGAAGAGCGTAGCCTTTCCTGCAATAAGCACAGGAATCTATGGGTTCCCAAAAGGCAGATGTGCCACAATAATGCTATCCACCACAATTGCGTATCTGGAAGGTCCAACAAAACTGGAAAAGGTAGTTTTCTGCCTCTATGACAAGAAGACCTTACAAATTTTTGAGGATGCTCTGTTTTCTCTGACGCAGAAACGGTTAACCCCCTAAAATGAGTACCAACGGTTTGGTTAATTCTTTAGGTTGAGGGTGGCTTTTGCTTCGTCTGTTCTGTATTGAATCGTGAATCCCCGTTTCTTCAAAAGTCTGATGGCTTTATGATTGTTTGGTAACGTTAGGGCGTAAACTGTTTTCAGTCCTCTTTTTTTACAGATTTCAATCATGTGGTCAACCATCTGTGACCCCAAGCCTAGGCCCTGCCAAGGGTCTGCGACTATGAATGCCATCTCTCCCTCTTTTCTTTCAGATTCGATTTCTAGGCGCACAACACCCAAGATTTTCCGTTGTCCTTTATCTTCCAGTTCTGCCACGATGCCTATTTCTTTGGCGTAGTCGATGTCGCAGTATCGTGCCCGCACCTTGTGGGGCGTATCCTTTATCATGTAGAAGAACCTGTAGCGAACTGATTCTTCTGAAAAGTTCTGGAACATCTCAAGCCACAGCGGCTCATCTTCAGGATTTATGAGTCTCAAAAGAACTGTTCTGCCGTCCCGCAGCTTCACCTCCTTCTCATACTGTTTCGGGTCAAAATTTCCTTCATTCAGCGTCACAATCAGGACCCCAGTTGGTTGGCTGCTTCATTAACAAATACAGCAGTAACTCTGTAATTAACCTTCATATATCACTGTCCAGATTCGTGGCAAACAGAAAATAGGGGATTAAACGGGAAAAGAAGAACATTAAAGGCTTAGAAACAGATGAAAAACTTAAATACGTCCTGAAATAAAAAAGACGCTGCGAAGGGGTGTATTATGAGAAATCCAGAATTATCTATCGCTCCAATGCACAGAATATGCAAGAAGGCGGGAGCGGGCAGAGTAAGCGAGGCAGCTGCGAAAGCGCTGGCAAAGGAACTGGACGAAGTCGGTATCAAAATAGCTAAAGAAGCTATCGACTATGCCATGCACGCTGGAAGAAAAACTGTTAAAGCAGAGGACATTGAGATAGCCGCAAGAAAAGTGTTGGACAAATAACAAATTCCACTCCTTTTTTCACAGAACAGGCGTAGCAGTAGCTCCTTATTGTTTAGTGAAAAACTTCGTTGTCCTGATTCCGAGCGTCTATGTTTTTTTGAGCGGCAGAATTCGGGATTTTTAATGAATTTGGTAGCGTTATCTCAGAAAATCGGGCTTCGGTTTCATCTATATGAATTTTCAGCTTGCTGCAGAGAAATCTTTATAAACATAGCCATTTTTTAGTGTTCCGAAACAAAATAAGGAGAAATGTCGTTTGTCTTCTGGATTAGCTGGAACACCAGTTTTGATATTACGTGAAGGAGCATCACGGTCACGAGGGCAAGAAGCCCAGCATGCCAACATCATGGCTGCACAGATTGTTGCTGAATCAGTTAAAAGCGCTCTTGGACCAAGAGGAATGGACAAGATGCTGGTAGACAGTTTCGGAGACGTAACTATAACCAGCGACGGGCGCACAGTTTTGGACGAAATGGACATTCAGCACCCTGCTGCAAAGATGATGGTGGAGGTTGCCAAAACTCAGGACGATGAGGTTGGAGACGGCACCACAACATCTGTAATCATCGCAGGAGAACTGCTTGCAAAAGCTGAAACTCTCATAGAGAAGAATGTTCATCCAACAGTCATCATTGACGGATACAGAAAAGCTGCTGAGAAAGCTCTTGAAACTTTAGAAAAAATTGCAATAAAAATCAGTCCCACTGACAAGAAAATGATGAAGAAAGCTGCCATGACTTCAATGGCTAGTAAACTTGTGGCAGGAAGCAGGGATTATCTTGGAGGCATTGCCACTGACGCAGTTTTGCAGGTTGCCGTGAAGAGTGGAGATGGCTACACAGTAGATATCGACAATGTTAAGGTGGAGAAGAAGCCTGGTGAGTCTCTAATTAACACCAAGCTCATTAATGGCATAGTTCTTGACAAGGAAGCTGTTCACTCTGGAATGCCCAAGAGGGTGGAGAAAGCTAAGATTGCTTTGATTGACACTGCCCTTGAGATAGAGAAAACCGAGTTTGACGCAAAAATTAACATTGAAAGCCCAGAGCAGATGGATGCTTTCCTTAAACAGGAAGAAAATATGATAAAAGATATGGTGGAGAAGCTTGTCACCAAAGGCGCCAACGTTATTCTCTGCCAGAAAGGCATCGATGACTTGGCTCAGCACTTCCTTGCCAGACAAGGTATATTGGCGGTTCGCCGAGTTAAGAAATCGGACATGGAAGCACTATCCAAAGCAACAGGAGCAAAAGTTGTAACAAACCTGAATGACCTCAGCAAGAAAGACCTTGGCTTCGCTCAGCTTGTGGAAGAGCGGAAAATCGGCAATGACAAGATGACCTTCGTAGAAGGATGCAAGAATCCAATGGCTGTTACAATCCTCATACGTGGAGGAACTGAAAGGATAGTTGACGAAGCAGACCGTTCACTTCATGATTCCCTTTGTGTTGTGGCTGATGTGATTGAGGAGCCTAAACTGCTTGCTGGAGGTGGTGCACCTGAAATGGAAGTCTCCAAAGTACTCAAAGAGTATGCCGAGACCCTTCCTGGACGGGAACAACTCGCGGTTATGCAGTTCGCTGAGGCTCTTGAAGTAATACCCACAACTCTGGCTGAGAACGCTGGACTTGACCCCATTGACATCCTGTCTGAACTAAGAGTAAAACACGAGAAAGGAACAACATGGGCAGGAGTAGACATTGACGTGGGCGGCGTTGGCGACATGGAAAAAGCTGGCGTATTCGAGCCTATATCCGTCAAGAAGCAGATAATCAAATCCTGTTCAGAAGCCGCATCGCTAATCTTAAAAATCGATGATGTCATAGCTTCAGGGAAAATGAAAACTCCTCCAGGTCCCCCAGGCGGTGGAATGGGCGGTATGGGCGGAATGCCTCCAGGCATGATGTAGGAGCGCTCTAAAAATAACAAAACCCGAGAACGAAGTAAACATCGGACCAGCAAAACTGACCCGTTTTGAACGGGCTCGGATAGTGGGAGCCAGAGCATTACAGATCGCCATGGGCGCCCCAATCCTTATTGAGGTGCCGGAAGGTCGCGCAGGTCCCATCGACATAGCCCTTCTGGAGTTGGGCTCAAACATTCTTCCTCTTACTGTCAGAAGAACCCTGCCAAACGGCGCCTACCAAGACATCCCCCTCAAATGGCTAACCCAAGCCTAACTTTTTTTCTATATTGGGTATTTTTTTCTTCTTTCTAGCACATGCTATGCCGTCTTTTAATGGTTAGTGCGGTCCGTCCGTTGCTGTTTTTTAAATTTCGGTTCAGTGTCATCAAGTAGATAATCTTTTAAGTTAAACTGAGCAAAACACTAATTGATTATTAAAAAGGGGGATTGTTAATAATGGAAAAGAGAATAGTGACAGCTTTTTGCATACTGATGCTTTGCGGTCTGCTGTTGATTACTGCTGGAACAACCTTGGCAGCTGAACCAGGCTACGAAAGATATTCCCATCCTACTCAAGTGAGTCCAACCATTGATGGAATGTGGACCTCTCCAGATGAATGGACAGACGGCGAAGAAACTTGGATAGGCACAGATGTTGTCTTCAGAACTACATTGGACTCTAAGACCACCAGATGGATTGTCGAATTTCTCAGTGACACCACCAACGATCCTGGCGACTATTGGCAGTTATGCATCGATCCTCACCAATCCGGAGGCTCTACTCCTCAACTAGGTAATCACCGCATGTTCAAGATTGTAGGACACACCGACCAAGAATGGTACCTAGGAGACGATTTCGGCTGGAGTGTGTGGGAGGGTAACTTAGCCACAGTAGAATGGGCTGACTCGTTGAGCACTTCACCGACTAGTGGCACGCCGCACTGGATTTTAGAATTTTCGCTTGACAAAACTCAAGGGGGACTTAGTATAGACACTGTGTGGAACTTTCTATTCGGAGCCTACGACGCAAGCAATTCTGGAGATGGACTTCAATCTTGGCCACCTACTGACCCAGATGTCCCAGAAGAGTGGGGAATCGAAAATTACTCCTCGGAACCAATCCCAGAAGGCTTAACTTTCGGAGTCATGGTGCTACTGTCGACTGTTGCAATGCTTGTTGGCTACCGGTATTTGGTGAAGCGGAAAGAAACGAAAGCACAGTAAAACGGGGAGGCTAGAACGCAAACGATGATGTTTGCGCTATCATTCACTCCCTTTTTTGTTTTTCCAAGCAAAATAACTAGTCTGGTAAGCCCCGTGCCTGTCGTTCTTTTCGTGTCTTTTCTATAACATTGTCTATTTGTTTTGTTGCTGTGCCGAGATAGTTTCTGGGGTCCATTACCTTGTCGATTTCTTCGGGATTGAGCACTTTTTTGACTTTGCTGTCTTCTGAGAGAACCTCTTTGAAGGGGCGTTGTTCGTTGTGGCTTTTGATGGCTAGTTCGCGGGTGAGTTCATGGGCTGTTTGCCGTCCAAGTCCTTTCTTTGCTAGGGCAAGCATAACTGCCTCGGACATCATCCGTCCTTGGGTTAAGTCCATGTTCTTTCGCATCCGTTTCTCGTCGACCTGTAGCCCCTTGAGCACCCGAATCATCAGAATTAGCATGTAATCGATGAGGATGCACTCTTCAGGAATCACGAACCGTTCACACGAGGACTGGGTTAGGTCCCGTTCATGCCATGTGGGAACATTCTCTAGGGCAGGCAAAACAAGGCTCCTCATCAGCTTCGCCAAGCCACAAATCCGCTCAGAAATCATGGGATTACGTTTATGGGGCATAGTTGAGCTGCCAACCTGCTTCTTCTGCTCAAAAGCCTCGAAAGCCTCGCCAATTTCTGGTCTCTGAAGCTGCCTAACCTCAGTTGCTATACCATCTAGTGTCGAGGCGAGAATAGCCAGTACACAGGTAAGCTCGGCGTATCTGTCCCGCTGCACAATCTGAGTAGAGATGTCTGCTACGGGGATGCCAAGCTTTTTCATAACAAGCTCCTGAATCTCAAGCGCCTTTGGTCCTAGTCCAGCCTGAGTTCCCACCGCGCCACTCATTTTTCCAGCCAGCAACCGTCCTCGGCAGTCTCTGAGGCGCTCAATATGACGGGACACCTCTCTTGTCCACACCGCACACTTGAAGCCAAACGTTGTTGGCAGAGCATGTTGACCATGACTTCTTCCCATCATGATGCTGTTTTTGTGCTGTTCTGCCCTAGAGAGAAGGACTGACTGGAGCTCGTTTAGCCGTTCTTCAATAAGTTGGACTGCTTCCTTTAGTTGTAGGGCGGTTGCGGTGTCGAGCATGTCTGAGCTTGTGGCTCCGAGGTGAACGTAGGCGCCGCTTGGTCCGCTGACTTCGGCTAGGGCTCTGACCAGCGCCATGACGTCGTGTCTGATTTCGTTTTCTATCTCTTTGACGCGTTCCAGTTTGACGTATGTTGTGGACGCTTTTTCTACGATTGTTTGGGCGTCTTTTTTTGGGATGTTGCCTACTTGGCTGTGTGCCCAAGCCAGCGCCGCTTCTACGTCCAGCATTTTCTGGAGTCTGTTTTCTTCGTCAAAGATTCTTCTCATTTCAGGTGACCCGTATCGTCCTATGTCGATGGGTAGAATAGGCAAACTTGTTATCCTCCGGAAACGATACATAAATGTATTGAACTAACCTTTTACCAGTTTCGCCTAAAAACATGATGTCTATTTGAGGAGGTTAAAGGGCTTGGGAGCATTGGTTGCAGCCGTAAACAGGAAAGGAGAAAACGTTGTTCCCACGGTAGTCGCCATGCTACAGGAGCTACAGCATAGAGGAAGAGACAGTCACGGAATAGCCACTCCAGGCACAGCATTAACTGCCTCCTCGATTAAAGAACTGTCAACCAATAACCTTAGTTCAGCCGTGGCTTTGGGTCACAACCTCTCCCACATTCTGCCACGGGATAAGCCGCAGCCTGTTCAGGGAGACGGCTTCACAATAGTTTTTGAGGGACGAACCTATCCTTCTCCGAACCTGCCTGACTTGCCCGAAGTAACGGAAATTGCTGAGAAGCTTGGCGATAACCCTCTCCGAAAGGCTGGAGAAATCCTTGAGAAGCTGGATGGCTCCTACGTCTTTGCCGTAGCAGAATCCAATAAGGTAATTGTTGGGCGGGATGTTTTCGGGGCAACCCCCATCTACTACAGCCAAAACGAAACAGTTTGCGCGGTGGCGTCAGAACAGAAGGCACTGTGGAAGCTGGGACTAAAGGACACCAAATCGTTTCCGCCAGGACAGCTAGCAACAATAGACTCCAGAGGCTTCTCGTTTATTCCAGTCAAAAAGCTACATGTGCCCCCCAAAGAAAAGATTAACTTGGAAACTGCAACACGGGCATTAGAGACTCTTCTGATGGAGTCGACACGGAAACGGGTTTCGGACCTTGACTCGGTGGCTGTGGCGTTTTCTGGGGGCGTAGACAGCAGCGTTGTGGCGGTTCTGGCAGAACATGTTGGCTTAAATGTTCAGTTGATTTCGGTGGGGCTAGAGAATCAGCCCGAAGTCATGTTCACCCAACAAGCCGCCGAAGCACTGGATTTGCCAATTCACATCCAAACATACAAGGCAGATGAGCTGGAGGAGACCCTTGCCAAAGTTTTGTGGCTCACCGAGGAGTCACATTCTGTTAACGCCTGTATTGCCATTCCATTCTTTTGGTTGGCTGAAACCGCCTCGAAGCTGGGTTATCCTGTTCTTTTGGCGGGGCAGGGCGCTGACGAGCTTTTCGGAGGCTACCAAAGATACCTCACAGAATATGCAAAGTCAGGGGCTGAGGCAGTGGAACAAACAATGTTCCATGACGTCGAAAACGCTTACAGTGCAAACTTTCAGAGAGACAACCAAGTCTGCGCCTACCATGGAGTAGAACTGAGGCTTCCCTTCATCGACCCCCACGTTGTTGACTTCGCCCTGAGACTACCACTACGCTCGAAAATCAATTCAGTTGAAGACAAGCTTCGAAAAAGAATACTAAGGCGAGTGGCTCGCAACCTAGACGTTCCCAGTTTCTTGGCTGATAAACCTAAGAAGGCTGTCCAATACACGACAGGAGTAACAAAAGCTCTCCAACGCTTGGCAAAAAACAAGGGACTGACACTACGCGAATACATTCAACAAGTATTCAACAAAGTTTACACCCAGTGAACAAGGCAAATCTATTGTCTTAACCTACGTTTTTGTATTATATAGGTCCCTACATTTTCACAGAAAAAGGGGGTAAGTATGGGTCATTGTATAAGTTGTTGCATGATTTGGGATTATAATTAGCTTTAACAGGGTGTTATCTGGTGCGTTCATGAAGTGTTGGTTTGAATCGGATCAACTGTAAACAGTGAGTACACTATTGAAACGAGTACACCAATTAGTCCAAGAACAATTCCAAGCATACTCCAATTGAACCATAATAAGGTCATTCCTCCAAGGGCGACTCCAAGGCTTACTCCAATACTAGCGGCTACTATCTCTAATGACATCATGGTTCCTCTGAAATTGGGAACTTGCTCTAAATTTAGATTATTGTACGCTGTTAGTAGGATACTGCCAAAAAAAGAGGCGCCTATAGACAAAAATAAAGAGACCAAGAAATCTGAAGCGTTAAGGTATAGAATTATGAAGAGCCCCATTAACGTGGTACTTACTATAGTTAGCCGCTTTCTTCCGTACTTGTCCACAATTTTTCCGCCCAAAATACTGCCACATACAAAAATCAAAGCTACTCCAGAAACCGAAATCGCTGCCCAAGTTGTGGGAACCTGAAAAACGTCTCTGTAGAAGGACACAGCATAATATTCGACGGCTTGCCAAGATGCATTGACTGCAAGTACACCGATTAAGCATGCTATGGCAGACTTGTTGTTTAAAACCTGTTTCAAACCTTCAAAGAGACTTGAGTGTCTATTTTGAGGTTCAGATTTTCTTGAAGGTATCACGATTTTTGTAGAAATCAATGCTAAAAGATTGAGAACAAGGATGTATCCAACGAATGTAAGACGCCAGCCCACTATTGATGCTATTATACTAATCATCGGTGCACTCAAAACATATGATAATGAAATACTAGCTACCAAGATGCCGACTGCAAAGGAACGCTTTTCAATCGAAAAAAGGTCGCCCACAAGAGCATACGCCATGGGAGCGACTATGGCTAAGCCTAATCCCGATACTGAATAAGTTATGAACATTGCTTCTAGGGTTGGAGCAAAGAAACAGCCTAAAGCAGAAATGCAGGATAACGAAGAGCCGGTCATTAAAAGGGACTTTTTGCTAAACCGCACACTGAAAACGCTCATCAACATAGCTCCAATTACTCCCAGTGCAGCGGAGAAGGTCATTATTTGAGCGGTTATACCAAGGGGAGTTGCAAAGGTCTCACTTATATCAACCAAGAGTAAAGCGTTAAGAACACCAAAAGACTGGGCTGCGAACATCGAGATGGACAATGTGATAAGAACCAAGCGATAGTTCAAGTTCTTCGAAGTTGGTTGATTCATAACCAAGAACTCCAAATGTGACATACAAATATTGTCGATAATTTAAGAATAGCCCTTAAAAACGGCATTAATTGTAAAAGAGAAATTATGACGCTATTATGAAAATCATTCAACAACGTTTACACCTACCAAAAAAGGCAAGAACCGCGTTTCTATGAGGAGCCTAATAGCAGATGATTGTTGAAAAATAGCTTTTTTCTGGAAAACAGCACAGCAAACAATGCTTTTGTAATCAACTTTAGGTAGTCAAAAATTTTATTACATAAATCAAGCTGAACATTTATTGGTTCAACAATGAGTGAAACAAAAAAAAGAAACGCGCTCACAACTGCGGCGTGGGTCAATGCAATAATTGTGGCTACTTTTTTGGTTGTTGACACTCTAGGTCAGTATAAACTTGGTTGGGAGAGAGATACAACATACTTTGTCGTCTGGTTCACTCTCCTTTCGGCAGTTTTAGGTATTGTCAATTATTACCTGTTTTTACGCTGGGATAAACCTGAAACGTGCTAGAAAACAACACAACCAACAAGAAACCGAAAGGATTTGAGGTTTTAAAGGTTCGCTGGTACCTTGATTGACAGTTTCCGTTTACCTGCCAGATACCCTACTGAAGCGCCAACAGCAGGGACTACAACATTCATGATGATTGTTGTTTCTGAAGGCCCCAAATAGCGACTTGAACCCATTCCTGTAGCAAAAGTGACGAGAAGGAATAAGAACAAAAGGATTACAGGTGCTAGAATGGCTCCAACCAGAATTAATGCTATTCTGGTCGTTAGTTTGACATTTCCCCCATCACTCATATCGTAACACTTCAGACACTATAACCGAAAATAGCATATAAACATACCGCAAGCCTATTGACTATTACATAGAACATCATTGAAGAAACAAACAAAAACGATAAAAAATTGAAACTCAGTCTAATACTCAAGTCACACAAGCCAGATTTTTATCAGCTCAAAACGATTCTCCAGTTTGTTTCATCAGTAGGAACCGTTGTAGAGCCAGCAATGTTGGGGCGTGGGTTATCTTGCCAGAGGTAAGCAGTTTTTGTATGTCTTTGATTGGTATGAGCTTCACGTCTATCTGTTCTGTAACTTCTAGCCTTTGGGGTCCTTTTTTGAGGTCTTTGGCAATGAAAAGGTGAGCTTGCTGAGTGCTTCTTGATAGGGGATTGAAACTGCCTATGCACTCAAGTTGTCCAGCGGTGTAGCCTGTTTCTTCTTCTAGTTCACGGAATGCAGCTTCTCGGGGGCTTTCTCCGTTCTCGATGTGTCCGCTTGGGATCTCAAGGCTCAAACAGTTTCTGGGGTACCTGAGAATCTCAATCATCGCAATGTTGTCTTCTACGATAGGGAGAACAGACACGAAGTCCTTCAACTCAACTTTTGTGAATAATATCTCTTTTCCGCTGGGCAAAATCACTCTGTCATCAAAGACGGACACGTGGTCTGAGCGGCAGAGAACCTTACTGTCAACCAATTTCCATTTTTTCAGCAGACCCAACTTCCTGTCAGTTATCTACTGCATTTAACGGAAAGATGAGGTATTAAGTGATTCCCGCCTAAAAGGACAATAACAGGATACCATAACAAAGACAAATCTAATAAGTCCCTGCAGAAAAAACCAAATCAGAATCATAATTGCTTCTTAACATCAAACATACTTTCGTAATTTCTAGAAAACCTGACTCATCATCAAATGAGGAACTGCTTTATCATTTTCCGCACATAACATATTTCTTAATTGCTTACCTTTTGGAATTGAAATGAGGAATTTGGCGCCTTTTCCTTCTGTCCCTGTTTCGCTTATTGTCCACCCGTAGAATTTACACATTGCTTTTATCAGGCTTAATCCCATTCCAGTTCCTTTGCCGAAATCAGACTTGAAGATCATATTCTTCTCTTTTTCTGGAATACCCAAACCATTGTCTTCGTAAACCAAAAACAGGTTGTTTTTGTTGCTTCTACAAGCTAAGCTGATCTTGGTAACCTTTTTTCCATGTCTCAAACTGTTATCAATTAAGTTATAAAACAAAGTTCTAAGCAACGAATCTGCTTTCACCTTCACGCCTTTACATTTGTTCTCAACTATAATCTCATCCAATTCTCCGTGAAGAGTCCCTGCTTCATCAAAACTTTGGCCAACGTCAACTTCCGTCAACTCTTCAATACCAAGCTGCTCATAAGCATGAGCAAAATTAAAAATACGGTCGATCTCGTCAAAGGCTTTTTCAGTTTTTTCTAAAAACTCTACACTTTTGCTGTCAACCTGCAAGTTCTGCTTTGCTAAATATATGTTATTAGCTATTGAAGCTAATTTGTTGCGAACATCATGACGGACAAACTTACCAACAACACCCAACTTTTCATTAACCAAAGCTAATTCTTCGAAACTGTCATTTAGTTTATTCTGAAATTCAATCTCTTTTGTGACGTCTCTATGAACACATATCAAATTTCTAAGTTTCTTGTTCTGATCTAGAACAGGAGTGATCGTTGTTTCCAGTTGTTTTCTTGAACTTTTATCAGACAACGCCAGTTGTTTTACCTCAGCGGTATCATAATCAAGTCGAAAGGTAACAGTCTTCCCATTAAATGCTTCCTTTATCTGAGGTAAAAGTCCCTGAGCTATCACTTGAGAATCTTTCAAAACATTATATTTATTCTCAACGTCACTTCTTTTCAATTTGAGCATCTTCAATAATGCTTCATTGATTTTGATTAAGGTTCCATTTTCATCGGAAATCCACATAGGATAAGGGTTTTGTTCAAAAATAGCGTCTAAGAATTTTCTATGGTCAAGAAGGTTAGTATATGCAATCTTCTTTTTTGTTATATCTCGGAATATCCCTTGAATGATTTTTTTGTTTGCATATCTAAGGATGTTGGCTTTGATTTCCACATCCTTGATTTCTCCACTTTTAGTAATAACTTGGTCTTCAAGAATTTGGCCTTCCTTTCCATCAAGAAATTCTTTGAAGGTCTTGCTGAATCCTACATGGATTTTAGTAGGAGGATGAAGAATTCTTTGATGTTTACCAATTAATTCTGGTTTCTTCCTATCAGCCAATTTTGTTGCTGCTTCGTTGCAGTTGATTATTATCCCTGTTTCAGCATCCGCTAAGAAAATTGCGTCTAGCGCTTCTTCAAACTGCATCCGATACAGAAGCTCAGATAACATCAATTGTTTTTCCACTTGCATACGTTTAGTAACGTTTTCGCAGAATCCAATCAGTCTTCCATTTGGGAGTTTGACAGCATTTAACTTGATGTAAACTGGTTCTCCGTTTTTATGTTTCAGTTTAACTTCTGCCCTAAAGCTGCCATCTTTTATTAGTTTAGCAAATCCAGGGATTCTTTTTCGCCCAGACCCGAAAAGAGTATGTGGGATTGACATAGTTAATAATTCTTTTTTCGAGTAGCCAAGTAACTTTGAAGCAGCTTCATTCACATATTCATATTCCGCTTTTTGATTGGCTACAAAAACTGCTGTTGGAGAATTTTCGATATAGGTTCTGAATCTTTCCTCACTGTCTTTAAGTCTTTTCTCATTGGTCTTTTGTTGAGTGACGTCTTTGGCAACAACAACAAGAAGGCACGTTTTGTTGATTTCCAATTTGCTTACTAAACTCTGAATATCCAAACATTCTCCAGAAACAAGCAGGTATTTATGCTCGAAATACGCCCTCTTTTTATCCCCAGAAAGGAATTCAGTAAAAACTTTGCGGATCCTATCTTTGTCCTCTGGATGAACCATCTCAAGTGGATCGATGTTAAATTCTGAAACTTTCCCAAATTTATTCACCCAAGCTCTATTAGCCCAAAGTGGCTTTGCATTGAAATCAGTAATCGCTATTAGGTCTTCAGAGGATTCACAGATTAATCTAAACTTTTCTTCGCTTTCAATTAAGGCTGCTTTTTCACGCTCACGTTTGACAACTTCTTTTAGTGTATGTGCAAGTTCACCATAGACTGTTTCTGGTTTGCCAATTTTGTTGAAGTATCTATCAGCGCCAAGATTCAAGGCTTTGATTGCTACTTCTTCTCTGCCTTTTCCAGTGAACAAGATGAAGGGTGTGCTGCTACCTTTTTTTCTTAACTCCTTCAAGAATTGCAGTCCGTCTTTTTCTGGCATCTGATAATCAGAAATTATCACATCAAAATCTTGGGAATTGATAAGGTCAATAGCTTTTTTGACCGAGTGCGCGGTAGTAACTTCAATTCCGTTATTCATTTCCAGTATTGCTTTTGAAGTTTGTAAAAAATGAATTTCGTCATCTACGTGTAAGACTTGAATTGGAAAGTAGAATTCGTTGGAATTACTCAAGTTTTCCTCAAGCACTTTCAAATTTCCTTTGAAACTACAACAGATTATAACTTCTTGTTTAATTCACTTTGATAATAATGATTTTCGGATTCAGAATCTGAAGTGTAGGTTATTAAAAAATCAGAAACTAAATAAAAATAACGGCTAAACTTTAACCCCAAACACTAAGCCAATGAAGTAAACTCATAGTGAACCTGTGTTTTTGAATTATTCTTTCAATTGTCGGTATCTCACAGCCTTCTGACATCATGAAATGTTCTAGTTTGTACTTTCGAATCCTCCTACGTACATACGGGAGCGAACCGACGATTCGGCAAAAGATTTTTGAATAAACTTACCTATGTCACATATCCTGTAAACAAGTGCTTACTGCAGGAAGTCGATTAAAGGATGACCAAAACATTACTTTCAGGTTACAAGAAGCTGCTGGAAAAAACAAAAAATATGGTTATTCTCGGTTCAGCAGCTGCGATTCTCCACTGGGACATGGAAACAAAGATGCCTCCCCGTGGAATCAAACTGCGGAGCCTACAGCTGGCTATGCTTAGCAGAATTGGACATAAAATGAGCACTGACCTTGAGATTGGACGGCTGCTGGAGGAAAGCATGAAACATCCAGAATACGGCAGCCTAGATCCTGTCCAAAAACGAAACCTGTATCTCATAAAGAAACACTACGACGAGCAGACAAAGCTCCCCGAAGAGCTGGTCGTCGAAACCTCAAAACAGAAAATCATAACCATCGACACATGGAAAAAGGCAAAAGCCGCAAAAAATTTCAGCAAATTCAAGCCCGAACTAGAAAAACTCTTCAACCTAAAGAAGAGGGCGGCTGAAATCTTGATGGAAGTAAAAGAAACAGCCACACCCTACGATGCCATGATAGACATTTACGAACCAAAAATGACCACAGAAGCCACCAGCAAAGTCTTCAAAGAACTACGGGAAGGCTTGATAGCTGTTTTAAGGAAATGTGAAGCAGCACAGAAACAGCCGAACCCATCAATCCTCAAGCGTCCACTGGCCACAGAAACCCAGCAGAAACTTGGTAGATTACTTGCGGATTTCATCGGCTACGACACAACATCAGCCACTTCAGGAGGCAGAATTGACGAAACTGAGCACCCCTTCACAACAGGATACTACGACGACGTGCGAATCACAACCCACTACTACCCAAAGAGGTTCGCTTCCTCCATCTTTTCTGTTCTCCACGAAGGAGGTCACGCACTGTACGTGCAGAACCTGAAGCGGGAATGGATGTTTCAGCCTGTTGGAGAATCCTGCTCTATGGGCATTAGTGAGTCTCAGTCTCGTTTCGTAGAAAACATTGTGGGAAGGTCCCGCGAGTTCTGGACATATTTCTTACCTAAACTGAAGATGCTTACAGGCAACATGTTCTCTGATGTGGATTTGGATGATTTTGTTCATGCAATCAACATGGTTACACCATCAAAGATTCGGGTTGAAGCAGACGAAGTTACGTATGGACTCCATGTTATCATACGGTTCAATCTTGAAAGAGACATTTTCGCAGGAAAAATCGCCATAGATGAGCTTCCTCAAGTCTGGAACGAAAAATACAGGGAGTATCTGGGCGTAACTGTTAAAGACGATTCAGAGGGTGTGATGCAGGACACTCATTGGGCGAGCGGATTATACGGCTACTTCCCAACGTATGCTCTGGGAAACATCTACAGCGGACAACTATTAGCCACACTTGACAAAGATGTTGTGGATTGGAGACAACAGATAACTAATGGCAACTTCAGAGAAGTTAAGGAGTGGCTGGTTAAGAACGTTCACAGCCACGGAAACCTCTACAACCCGCCTGACCTCATGAAAGCAATCACCGGAAAAGAGCTTTCTGTCGATCCGTACCTCGGCTACATCAACAAGAAATATTCGAGGCTTTACGGTTTTTAGCTCCTTCTCAGGGCACATGCCTAGACTTCAATTGAAGAATCAGCCGAACATCAGCAACATGTGAAAATGGGCAGTTTCACAATAAGGTTTAAAAGAGAAAATTCGAATAAAAGCTGTAACTTTATTGGAGGAACAGGAAATGGTTGAATTTCCAGAGGAAGTTGTAAAGAAAGCGTTCGGCGCTTCAGACGGCAGATGTGAATGCCTGCTGGTAGAACACGGACATAAATACAATTCAATGTGCATGAGAGTACTAGACTGGAGCAAAAGAGGACAATCATTCATAGCAGCTGACGGTGAAAAAGGCTGGGAAGCACACTGGATAGTGAAGCCAGAAGACGGCGGCAAACCAACACAAGAAAACTGCGAAATACTCTGCTGGGACTGCTACGTCAAGAAGAACAAAAAATAACTGCACACCCTCTTTTTTCCTTTGATTCAGGATTTCTAGAATTTTTGTAGTGACGGTCTTTTTTCTAGCGGCGACTTTGGGCAATTTTTCCTCTGCCTAAAGGAATGACACGTTGAAATTCCTCTAGAGGGATTCCTGTTACAGTTTTTGTCAAGTCTTCCGAAACTTTTTTGGATAAACTGTGTCTCACTTTTTTGGCGAGTTGGCTGCTTTTCTGTTCTCCTGGAACAATTTCCATGTAAATTTTTGTTTGGTTTGCGATAGCATGCACTGGTCCCCCAATAATCATTATTTCGTTTTCTGCAATTTTTACGCCAACAGCAATTCGTAAAGGAACGTTGCGGACAAAGTTTTTGGTGCCCCGAATCATGAAGGAGCCTTTTTTGAGGAACTGGCCAGAGGGGGGGGTTTTGCTTACCTGACGTGGGTTTATCCAGTAGACGTTGACTGAGGTTAGCATTTCTTTCCATGCTTTTGAGTAGGATGCGGCGAGTTGGGCTGCTTCGTTGATGGTTTGTTCTGGGGCGGTTTTTCCTTCTGTTTTTATGAGGACGAAGGGGGCGCCTACGATTTCGGCGTGGAAAACTATGTCGTGGGGTTCCATGTGTTTTTTGATTATGATTTCGTTTGTTGTGGCGTCTCTGCCGCCTATCACGAGGAAGCCGTCTGATGAGTGGAACCACCTGAATTTTTCGAACCATTCCTTTTTTCGTCGTTTGGCGAGGGGCTGTTGGGTGGCTTTTGCCAATGTGACCTTCTTTTTTGCCTTTTCGATTTTTGTTATGGTTTCTTGTAGTTGTTTTTCGGCGCCTCTAAGTTTTTTTTCAGCCTTTTTGGAGCGTGAGTAGTAGTTGTCGGCGTTGGCTTGGAGGGATTGGCGGAGGTTAAGGGAGAAAACTTTGTTGTCTAAGGAGACATGAAGAATCTGGTTTTTGGGTTCCAGTGATTTGAAGTAGATGTCCGGAGGGAGTTGGGTTTGTTTTCCTTTTTCTAGGGTTTGGGTTATTTCTTTCCAGGATTTGCCGCCGTTTTTGTTTTCCGTGATTTTTTGGAGCAGTGCTTGGAGGTCTCCGAAGTGGAGGTAGATTAGGTCTCCGATGGTTTTGTTTTTTGTGATTGGTTCTTTCAGGGCTTCTAGGGTTTTTTCTTGTTTTTGGAGGATTCGTTTTTGTCGGGCGACTTCGTTTTCAACGTTGCCTGTGGCTTCATCTAATTTCTCTAGGTCTGTCTGTTTGGCGTAGTAGTCGTCGAGGGCGCTGTTGAAGGTCTTGTAATCTTTTCGTTTGAACTCGTCATGTTTTTTGAGGGGCAGGGGAGTTACGTCGATCCACATGTCTTTTTTGTCGCTTATGATGCAGGGTTTCATGTTTCCTGAGGTGATGGCTGAGAGGAGGGTTTGGAGTTGGCTGTAGATGCTTTCGAGTTCTTGTTTGGTTAAGGATGTGCAGGCAGTTTTTTTGTTTATTTTTGCGCGGAGTAGGATTTCTTCGGCGTAGGTTCCGCTGATGCTTAAGAATTTGGTTAGTGCCCTCACTATTTCTGTTTCTTTGAGGGTTCTGATTTCCATGAATTCTTCTTGGGTTAGGTTTTGGGGGTTTTTTCCTCTTGCTGGGGGATGCTGGAAGTTTTCGCCTCGTAGGATGTTTCTGTCTCGCATTCTTTTGTAGGTCATTGCTTGAAGTATTTTGTTTTCTGGGTTTACGAGGATTATGTTGCCTCCGCCGAAAAGTTCTGTGACCAGTTGATAGTTGCCTTGTCTTGTGGTGATTGTGGTTACGATTATGCGTTCGAATTCGTGTTGTTGTACTGTTTTGATTATGGCGTTGTTGAGGTGTTTTCTGAGGCTCATGCAGAATGTGGAGGGTGTTGTTGGGGTTTCGTGGGCGTAGGAGGTTAGGTGTAGGCGTTTGCCTGCTTCGATGATGAGTTGGAGTCGTGGCTGGTTTGGTTTTCGTAGTTTGAGAAGGAGTGTTTTGGTGCCGATTTGGTAGATTTTGGCGATGTGGGCGTCTTTGGTTTGTTTGTTGATTTCGTGGGTGGCTGCGGCTATATCGAAGCTTGTCATTACTTCCTTCAACATTTTTCCCTTCAGGTGACGAGGAAACGGCTTTTCAGTTTAGGTTTGGAGAATCTTCTCCATATGTTTATTCTGTTTTGTGTTAGTGCATAAAAAGGGTGCCGTTCCCTAGACGAGAAGACGGTTAGGTGAAGATTGGTTGTGGGGCTTCTTTTCTTTCTTGGGTTTCTTTTTTGAAGGCAGTTGTGGGTTCTTTTTGTGCTGCGCTTGTTAGGGTTTTTTGGTCGCCTAGCCAGTAGAATGTCCATCCTGTCATCCAGAAGAGGATGGTGAGGGGCAGGAGAGCGACGATTAGTATTCGGCGCCATGCGTTGCTTTGAGTTTTTTGGTCCTTCATGTTATCCACCGAGGTTTGTTTTTGCTTAAAAGGTGTATAGCGTTTATGAACCACAGCTCAATATTGATGGTTCAGGCGTCTGTTTTTGAGAGGGTTTAAGTAACGGTGGGGGGTTTCTGTTGTGTGGGTGCTTGGGGAAGCGAAAGTAAGATAAACGACCACTGAAACGTTATGATGTTCACTGAAATGCGGGATTCAATTTGAAGACGTTGAATGTTATTTACATTATCAGAATCGGCTTGGGTGCCTTAGCTGCCCTATTAGCCACCTTGGTGATAGACCTTAAAGCAGGTGACCCTCTTATCAACGGAATAACGATTGCGTTGGCGGTTTACCTTCTTACTTATTATCTGCTTAAGATGCAGTTCACGAATAAGGTGGAGAAGCCGACCAAAATTTTGACGATGGGAATAGGCATCTATTTCTTTGTTTTTGTCTTCTGCTGGGTTCTGTTTACGACTCCGTTGCTTGCGCCGCCTGTTCCAGAGTTTGCAATAAATCCTGATGCTCCAGATGAGCCTCTTGTTGTTGGGCAGGCAATAACGTTTAATGCAACAGCAAGCGAAGACCCAGACGGAACAATAGTGAGTTATAATTGGCATTTTGGAGAAGGAGACACCATCAAAGAGGAAGACCCTATAATCACGCACACCTATGCTATAGCTGGCAACTACACAGTCAGACTAACAGTCGTAGACGACCACGGAATAAGCATGACCAACATAACAACCATAACAATAAACAACCCAAGCTAACAACAAAAACACCAACAGAAAGTTAGAGAAGACTGTTCATGTCTTAACCTCAAAGAAAGATAGATGGTATCATATAATCAATTGGTTGTCTCTTTCTATTCGGATTCGATTGCCCATATTTCCTTTTTGGAAATTATATATTTTTCAACTTTAAACCTAGGTTGAAATAATATTCATTAGAATTGAGTTTTTGTTCAGTTTCTGAACAACTAATAATTGAATGATTGCAACAAGGCAAAAAACACCCACAAAACACACACGCACAAAAAACATTCGAGAAGATGAGAAATTTATAGTTCTATTGCATAAGAAATAATGGTGAACATATTTGATATCTTCGCTTTTTACTATCGCTCTTTCACAACTCGATATTAATACCGTTCTATCTTTTTGTAATCAAGGTTTTTCTGAAGGACTCAGAATAGAATACAAAAAAGAGTTTCCTAGAAATTTAAAATTAGCTGAAACCGTTTGTGCATTTGCTAATACACAAGGGGGACTAATTTTGATAGGTGTTGAAGCTGACAAAAAATACAACAAACCAAAAAATGTTACAGGCGTCGAATTAAAAGGTGGATTAGAAGAAAAAATTATTAACCTATGTTTGAGCCACATTTCTCCATCTATAACCCCCGAAGTCAAAGTGGTTGATTTCAAGTCTGACCCAAAAATAACTGAAAGTGATCGAGCAATTCTATTCATTCGGGTTCGAGCAAGTTACATTGCCCCGCACTATTTACTGAGTACTAACGAGATACCAATTCGAGTTCATTGTAGAAACGCTTTAGCAGATTTGCGAACAATAGAAAATTTGATTGAGAGAAGAAAGAATTTCGGAGCTATCGATTCCGAAAGTTATCCGTTTTATGACGGAAAAATAATTGATGTTGACTCTGTAGCAATCGAGACAGTAAAAATAACACCTAAATTTCGACAAATAGAACCAATTATAGATTTCTATAATAAAGAAACTAGCAACTGGCTTCTTCAAATCACAAATGAAGTGATGACATTACATGAACAGTCTCCTAAACCATGGGAATTGAAATTTTTCAGTAAAAATCAGCAGACAAAAAAAATAACTCGCTATTGTGGGATAAACAGAAATGGGGAAATTTATTTTCAGCATGCAGCAAATGTTACAGGTAACAAATACAATCCCCTGAAAACTATCACCTTCATTACTAACGTTCTGATGAATGCCAAAAAAATTTATGATAAATTTGGTTTTTTTGGAGAATTAAGTGTTGGCTTAACTTTAATGTCAGATAAGAATCTAATTCTTTCATTGAAAAAATATCATTTTGACGACGATTATCAATACACAAGCAACAAGATTATGGTAGATGAGGACATTCTTTATGATGACCTTTCTACACCAAAAGCAATACTTGAAAATTTCTTAAAGAAAATCTGCATAAATTTCGGATTAATATTGTATGAAAAGCAAGTAAGGGAACTAATAGAAGAAACACTTTCAACTAATAGTGAATTCACGTAAAAAATGAGATGTGATAAAATTAGTCTTCGGTAATTATTTTGCCTTTTTTGATTATTATGTTGTTGTTTTGTTCTATCCAGACTATTTTGTCTCCACCATTTAGTTTGAGGCGTTTCATGATTTCTTTTGGGATAGTGACTTGTCGGTTAGATGTGATTTTGCTTACTTGGATAATTTGTTCTGACATGCTGAGACATCCTTGCGTTATTTTTGAAGGAATCATAGTTATGAAGGATTGGAAGGAAAGAAGGAAAAAAGGAAAGAATATAAACAGGAATTGCCCACTAAAACAGGGGGTAAAAACTGTTGCCTGTTGTGGGTTATGATTCTGTGAGTGTTCCTTCGGGTTTGTATGTTAAGGTTAGGGTGTTGGTTAAGCGTAGAAGTGATTTGGGCTATAGAAGCGCAACCGAGTTCATCGCCGAAGCCATCAGAACAAAACTAATAGAACTAAACGAAACCGCACCATAAGGAGACGGAACCATGAACATCCTAGACAAACTCAAAACCAACCAACAATCCAAAACACTATACAAACAACTAATAAAGCACGGAATCCCCAAGAATGTAGCACAAAAAATCATAGAACTCTACGAAGGCTAAAACAAATGCCCAAAAACCACTACACCTGCCCCAACTGCGGCTACAAACTACCCAAAAAAGACGCCATAATCTCAGGCTACGACTCCGAATCCTCCCTACGTCATATCCACTGCCCAGAATGCGGAAAAGTAATCACCAACACACCATAACAATCATAGTAGGCTCCTAATAGAGGTATATATCTAACTGATTAGTAGAATTTAATTTATTAAACTATGACGAAATAGCCTTATGTCTGGTCAATTTTTCTTGACAAAAAATCTTTTAAATTAACATAACCAAATCGTCTCAGGGTCGTTTTTCATGAATAAGCTATTTGTTAGTTTAACAATAACTGTTGTTTCACTAAGTCTTGTCATCGGATTCTTGTTCTATCAAATCAATGATGTTCAAGTTCTAAATAGCCAATTACGAAGCCAGAATGCTGAAGCTCAAAATCAACTAAATGATTTGCAAAATCAAAACAACGAATTAGGAGGTCAAATCACCGAGTTGCAGAACCAGAATAATGAACTCAAAGAACAAATCGACGACCAACTTGATAAAAACGACGAACTAAAAAACCAAATCTATGAAGAACAAAATAGAAACGATGAACTGGAAAACCAAACCCAATATCTTCAAGTTCAAATCAACGAGATTCAAGACCAACTAAATGCATCTCAAAACCAAACCAGTTACCTGCAAAATCAAATCAGTGAACAACTGGAATCCATCAGCCAAATTACTTATGAACTTGCTCTGGAACGTCCATTAGATGTGTTGATTTCCAAGTTCGATTGGGATTGGTCATTCAATCCTTATGGAGGCTTGACCGTTAGCTATCCCGTCAACATTACCGTAAGTAACATTGATGTTTCTGCATTAGGCGGTTTAACAATAAACGCCAGATTACTCAAAAAAGGCACTCTAACTGAACTGTATGCTTCCCACGGCTTTTCTGCACAAATTGGGAATCTACAGGCGGGAGAAAATCAACAAATTTCAGGAGAAATTCTAGCCCCTGTAGGCTTTGACCCTGACTCTGCAGTGTGCTCCTTAAAACTCAGTGTAAAAGGTATAGTCTTGGATGAGAAGACATGGAACCTCCCTGCAGGGTCGCTTTTTTAGTTTCGTTAAAAATATTTTACGCGCCCATTAGTTTTGAATAGAGGTACATTGTTGAAAACAGTCTTTTTTCAAAAAATTTCAGCAGCACACCACAAACCCTAACCACATGTTAAATATGGAAAGACACGCTACTGTTCCATAACACACCAGACAAACAGACAGCGAGCAAAACAAAAATGGTCACACTACTCGAAATCATCATCCTCGCCATAGTTCAAGGCATAACAGAGTGGCTACCAATATCCAGCTCAGGACACCTAGTAATCACACAAAAAGCCCTCGGACTAAACCTACCCCTCATCTACAGCGTCATGCTCCACGTCGGCACCCTACTCGTCGTCCTAACAACATTCCGCAAAGACATCACAAACATAATCAAAGCACTAACCAAAGGCAACTTCAAAACAGACGAAGGAAAAACAGCCCTCTACATAATCACAGGCAGCATCCCCATAGCCATCTTCGGCTTCATCTTCTACGACTTCCTAAAATCCCTCTTCCAAAACCTCCCCGCCGTAGGAACAGCCCTCCTAATCACAGGCGCAGTACTATTCATATCCGAAAAAAGAACAGGCAACAAAAAACTAAACACACAAAACACATTCCTAATAGGACTAGCACAAGCCTTCACCATAATCCCAGGCATCTCCAGAAGCGGCATAACAGTAGCAACAGGACTACTCCAAAAAATAGACAAAACCGCCGCCTTCAAATACTCATTCCTCCTAGCCATCCCCGCCATAACCGGAGCAACAATCTTCGAAGCAAAAGACCTAGCAACCACAAACCTAGACCTAATTCCACTACTTCTAGGCACAATAGTCTCCATGATCGTAGGCTACACCGCCTTAAAGCTTCTCCAAAAAATAATCATGAAAGAAAAATTCCACCTATTCGCCTACTACTGCTGGACAACCGGAGCAGCCATACTACTTTTCACAATCCTTCAATAAACCTCCCCAAAAAAAAGAAGCAAACTTCATAAGCACGCCTGAGAGGTCAACAAGAAAGACTAACGTATTTAAGCTATGCAGTCTTCTATGAAAAGGAATATAGTGGTGTAAAGCCGTGGGCAAAAGAAAAGTCAAAAGCGAAGACTACAACGCCATCAAAATACCAGAAGGCAACGACATAATTGGCATAGCCACAAAAATGCTCGGCTTCGACAGAGTCCTAGTAAACTGCCAAGACGGCAACGAACGCCTCTGCAGGATACGCGGCAAAATGAAACGAAGAATGTGGATACGCGTCGGAGACATCGTCCTAGTCTCCCCATGGGATTTCCAATCCGACACACGCGGCGACATCATCTGGAGATACAAAAGAAATCAAGCAGACTGGCTAAGAAGAAAAGGCTACCTGAAAATGTAACAAAAAAACCATAGCCAGCACAGTTTTTCTAATGACAGGAGGATTTAAAAGCAGGTCCAATCATCATTAACTGCACAAAAAAACGGAGAACCGAGAAATGAGCAAAAAATCTAGCGACTCGAACATAATATACGTAGGAAGAAAACCCCCCATGAACTATGTGTTAGGCATCGTAACCGCCTTCAGCGGATCCGAAGTTAAAGAAGTTACCGTCAAGGCAAGGGGACAAGCCATAACCACTGCAGTCGACGCAGTTGAAATAGCAAGACGAAGATTCGTAAAAGAAATGAAAGTAGCCAAAATCGCCATCGGAACCGAAGAGATGCCACCAAGAGAAGGGGAAAGCAACTCAAGGATGATTTCAACAATCGAAATCACCTTAAAACGTTAGCAAACTCTACGTATTTCGGATGACAGACAGCATCTGCATCAAAGATCAAAACCACACAGTTACTATTGTTGGCTTACGGTAGTAACTCAGTTGTCGGCTGATGGTCTGTAAGTCAATGCCGAATTTTTCCTTTTCATTTTTTTATTTGATTGACATCATATTTCTTGCACGAAACAACTTATCAGTATACCGTAAGGCTTAAGACATCATACACCCAAATAGTGTAACAGGGAAAGCGCTTGGGAAAAGCTACCTTACTGACCCCGGTCTACATATCCGTAGCTTGGACATTAATGACCAGCTACCAGCTTTTCACTGAAACAACCGTAGAAAGCGTCACCAATTTCATCACCACTTACTTGCCAACGATCGGCACTTGGATGGCAGACAAAATAGACATGATTGTATTCATCCATTCATTCGCATGGATCTTCCTCTTGTCTTCTGCTATTCCAGCATTACTCCTAGGAAAACAGAGAGGTGTTCTCGTCCAATTTGGCTTATGTCTTACACTAGCGTTTTTGGCCTTTGTAATTCAGGATGCCTTAGCAGGTTTTGGCGGAACCTTGGACCAAGCCAGACTTGGGCTAGCTCCCCTGTTCCACAATCCAGTGTTGGCAGCGGCTTACCTGTCGATACCATACATTCTCATGCTAGGATTCGACGTCCGAAGTAGACGAAAAAAAGTACAATGGATAACGGTCCCGAAAATCGAAACAGAAACTGATGACTTCCCAGAAGACACCTTCATTTTGGAAGAAGAACTTGAAGAAGAAAAACTACAAGAAGAACAACAACAATAACAAAACCAAATGCAAACCCCCAACAGAAGCCCCAGCATCGTCTACTGGCTTGGCAACAGCCTCTACCTCAACATAACCAACAAATGCCCCAACAACTGCTACTTCTGTTTCAGAAGGTTCAAAAACGGCATCAAAGAATTTAAACTGAAGCTGGAGAAGGAGCCCACCACAGAAGAAGTGATCGAGGAACTGCAGAAAGCATTAAACAAAAACAACTGGAACGAAATTGTCTTCTGTGGCTTCGGAGAGCCTTTGGAAAGGCTAGATGTGGTTTTGGAAGTAACTAGGTGGGTGAGGAAGCATTCTTGGAAGCCAGTCAGAGTTGACACCAACGGTCAAGGATACTTGCGGAATAAAGGAAGAGATGTGGTGGGGGAGCTGAAAGATGCTGGCGTAGACAAGGTGAGTGTAAGCTTGAATGCCCACAACAAAGAAGCATACAACGAAATCTGCAAACCTGCGTTCAAAGATGCCTATGAGAATGTTCTGGACTTCATAAGAAGAGCTAAAGAAGCGGGCTTAGAAACTGAGGCAACAGCCGTAACAATTCCAGAGATAGAAATTTCAAGAGTTAAGAAAGTTACAGAAAAGATGGGGGTCAAATTTTCGGTAAGGGAATACATCCCATTCTTCTGGTAGAACACCCAGCAGCCCAACTGTTCTAAAACATAGTATTATTTACGTCAACAATCATTTTGGTTAAATGGGGAATTTTACAAAAATGCGAACCAGTTTCAAATTAGGTGCAGCCATCGGAATCCTGACAATAATCAGTGCAACGGCTGGATGGTATTTCTGTCCCAAACCAATCACATACAACGAAGGCTTCGAACAAGATTTCGGCGGATGGACAGAAGATGCTGATGTTCCCCCAGACCCAAACAATCCAGACGCCCATGTTGACTGGAACCTTTCACGAACAACATCTCCTGCTAAATCTGGACAAAACTCTGTGAAACTATACATTGATGGAAGACAGGATGACGGTACAGTCTGGATCGAAAAAGCACTGTCAGCAAGAAGAAACACGCAAATTCAAGTTAAGGTTTCTTTTGAGGTTTACAGTGAAAGCGAGAGTTTCAATGTGATAGCGGCTGTTGTCGGTTTTGCAGGAACGTCTGATCCTGAAGTTGAAGCAGACTTTACTGTTCTTGGGCAAGCCAATGAGGTTTCAGGATGGAAACGTTACACGCACACAGTAACTTTGAAAACGGACTCCAGCGGAGAAGTCTGGGTTGCCTTAGGAATAAGTGTACGCTGGGAGACCGAAATGACCTACAACTTAGATGATGTAGAAGTCACAATAAGCTAGAAAACTAGAACTCAATCTTTGAGGCTGAATAGGCTTCACTTAAAGATTGTCGGTTTCAAGAAATATTGAACCCGACCAATCGGATTTTGCTTTTGCACCGGTTACATTGAATCACTAGTTCTTCTAGGTCTTCGCCATTAACCTTGGTGCTGACTATTACGTAGACATCCTCGGTTTCGTCTTCCGGAGATATGACGACTCCACAACCGGGACACGGAAAGTCTCCTTCTCCCTCAAGTTTGGTCAGGTCCACTTGATACACCAGAGGTGGGTTCATATTTTTTCATCTTCCTTTTGCTTGTGATGCATTCTGTGCGCTTATTTAGTAAATAACGTTTATGAACTCATCATCAATTCTCATTTTATGTATCTAACTTAATGTTGTTTCATCTTGATTCTGATTATAGAAACGCTCTTCACTATTGCATTGTCGAATTCGAAATACGAAACATATTTAATATGCCTAAGAGCATATTAGGTATATAGGAAAGAGGAAAAATGTCCCCAAAAGACCGTTCAGTAAAAAGAACCACAATCATTTTAGATGAAGACGAACGGGAATACATCGATTCACTCATAAACGAGGGAAGAGAACCGGGAATAAAACCCCTCGTATCAAAGATGCTCGACGTTTATCGAAGTATGAGAATCTATGACTGGAAATACCCTGGAGAATACTACATCGGCATCAGCCGCGTAGCATTCATAAACGTCGAATTCATTGATGTTCTCATCAAGCACATTCCTAAAGAGAAGTGGAGAGAAGTAGGACAAAAGATTGGAGAAATGGCTAAAGTTTCGTTGGAAGCCAGTATTGACATAGAAACTACAAACCGGGAAAAATGGCCTGACGTTTTCAAGAGATTACGTGTCCAAGGTTTTGGTGACTTTTACATTAAAGACAAGTTCATAATAATCAGAACACCGCTCATCAGCAATTCAGAATTTTTGTGCGGATTCACAGAGAGCCTACTTGGAATCAGCTTGGAAGTGAGAACAGTAACGCCTCCCCTCGTCTTCGAGGTTACCAGCCCAAGTTCAACTCAGGAAAAGGAACAGACTCTTCAGCAATTGTGAAGCGTAAAAGGAGTTAAAAACGCCAGAAGTTACCTAAACTGGTGAATGCGCCAGCACATTAAGTATGCATTTTTTTGCAAAATAAATTCGTTTGTTTCGCGTTTTTCATATTGTTTCTCACGTTTAGAATCTGAATTGAATGTTTATGAGTGATTCATATTGCAGTTTCATATTTGTTAAATACTTTGTCTTCAGAAGTTCTGGGCATAGGAGAAGCCGAATAATGAGAAGCATAACAAAATCGAAAAAGGGAATTTCACCAATCCTTGCCACATTACTCTTGATCGTTATTGCAGTCGCAGCAGTCATAGTCACCTACGCATGGGTCATCACATTCACAGCGTCCACAACAGGAGACGCAGGAGCCGTCTTATCGCCTGAAAACATAAGATTCTACAGCGGAGACGACATTGAAATCACTATAAGAAACTCTGGAACATCTGACGCAAAAGTTGTAACAGTCTATGAAGGCCCATCAGACGGAGAGCTTCAAACGATATCAGTAAGGAGTTACAGCCCAAGTACACAGATTGTCGCCGCAGGTGACTCGCTGGTAATCCAAATTAGACTTAGCAGCAACTGGGTAAGCGGAACACGATACTACTTCAAAGTGGCCACCGAATCAGGTTACCAACTCCCATTCAGCGAAGAGGCTCCATAAAACCTAACACCCACTTTCCCCTTTTCCCCCACAAAAAATTAATTCCCAATGTTCTATTACACTCTATTTTTAACTACTATGAATTAGTAGATGATGTAGGATGAACCAGATACTTGACGGCGCACGAATCATTGTATGTCTCAGTTTTCTGATTTATGCATCCTGGAGCGACTACAAAACCCGAGAAGTAAGCAACAAAGTTTGGGCAATCTTAGGACCATTAGCCCTTGCCTTAACAGGCGTCCAGTTTCTAGTTTACTCCACAGAACCGCTTCAACTCATAATCTCATACGTCTTATCGTTTGCAATAACCTCGGGCTTAGCCATAGCAATCTTCTATGCTGGAGGCTTCGGGGGAGCAGATGCTAAGGCATTGATGTGTATTGCCCTCGCTTTACCCGTCTACCCCAGTTACATTCTTCCACAGCCCACAGGATTTGTTTCGCCCCTTTTTCCCATAACCATCTTCACCAACAGCGTTCTCTTGGGCGCCCTCAGCGTATTCTATGCCCTCTTCCGTAACCTCCTCTGGAAACTTAGAAACAAGGGAGGCGTTTTCGAGGGATTGGAAACAGAGTCGCTTGGGCGCAAAATATTGGCGCTTTTCAGCGGCTACAAAGTCAGCGTTTCTAAGCTGGAAAAAGGGTTCATGTATCCTCTTGAAGATGTCGAGGTTAACGAGGGAGAGGACGTAAAGAGGAAGTTGCTGGTGTTTCCGAAGGACGAGGAACGCGATGAGATTGTTGCTAGAATACTGGAAAACGTAGAAAAGGAAAAGCTTGAAGGCGGAGTGTGGGTTACTCCCGGTTTGCCCCTACTCATCCACATCACAGCAGGCTTGATCATCGCATTAGGCTATGGAGACATCGTGTGGATTCTACTCAGCTCATTCCTCAAATAAACCACAATTACACATATGCGCTCACTACTTCGCTAACGTGCTCAGTAAATACTCATCGCTAGCCATGTTTGTATTCGGGAAACAAAGCAGGAACATGCCACACCATCATGGAAACATGTTAATTAGATGAAAAACGAGTGTTATTTGAGGTTGAAATGAGATGCCAATAGTTCAAATTTCTGTTTGGGAAGGCATGAGCCTTGAGAACAAGAAGAAAACAGTTAAAGAGATAACAAAAGTCTTTGAAGATTTGGGAGTCCCCAAAGAAGCAGTCGAGATAGTCATCTACGAAGCACCAAAAAGTAATTGGGCAACAGGTGGGCAACTGCATTCAGAAAAACTAGCCCACGTCCCCTCATTATAGGCGTCTTTATTCCTTGCCACAAAATCGACAACCTGACTTCCTGTTCAAAGATAAGATTGATAAACTTAACACCCTTGGAAAAGGAGATGGGTTACAGTCTATTCAAAAAAGATGAAGTTGATGAGTGCGTTTTTTTGAATTAATACCAATGAATCGAGGTACTTTTGCGCAATAATCTTCGTAAGCTTTTCCGTATTCTCCCAATAACCATGGTTCTTCACTAAAAGGGAGAATAAAAAACAAAGCGATGATCATTAGTCCCGTAACTAAAACCATAAATGAAAAAGTCATCAGAATAAGTCCAGAATACAAAATAATGAAGCCTAGATACTGTGGGTTCCGCGAATATCGATATGGACCATCAGTTATTATTTTTCCTTTAAGACCAAGACTTTGGTGCTCACTCAGCGTTGTTATTCCCCATATAGTAATTATACTTCCTGTCACTAATGATAAACAACCTATCAAAAAGTAAATCCAGTGCCAGCCACCTAACGAGTTAAAATCTAGGAGTCCAAGTAAAGGCGTTCCAAGCATTCCAATGGTTGCAAAAATCCAACTGATCCAAAATTGCCAAGAATACTTTTTGGGAGGTGGCCAAACACGGTATTTTGGAAAGAATATACTGATTGCGACTCCGCAAATCAATGAGAAATCTACAATAAGAAAAATAACGAATAATATTATCATAGTTTAGTTATGTCTGTTCAAATATTTCTTGCTTTTTATGATATTTTTCTTTTATGCACGCATGCGTGTGTGCGTGTACGTCCTACACGTGAGGGGGTGTAGGTAAGAGAGAACGAACGCGAGAACAAGTACGTTTGGGGGTTGGGTTTAGGGTTAAAATTTAACCTTTCTCTCTCTCTGGCTCTTTCCTTCCTTCTCCTTCCTTCCCTCTCACACGGGTGTGCGTTCGTTCCTTCCCGTTCCTTCCTTCACACTATATAAATGAAAAAGCATAATAAACAGCGTTCAAATTGTTTAAGATGTGTTCAAATTTTTAAAACAGTTAAAAAGCTTTAAAATTTGGAAAATCTTTAAATATCTCAGCCAACTCATATATCCCATCAAATTAAAGGAGGTGAAAGGCATTGAGCACACCGCAACTACGAATAACTCAGAAGGACTTGATGGAAGCCGAGGACATAGATTTTGATGAGACTGAAGAACATTGGAACAAATACAAACTCAGTGATGGTACAACCCTGAAAATTAGGCTAATACTCAGAGAAGTCAAACGATTAAAAAGATGGAAACCTGATGGAGCACCAATATACGTCATTAATAGCACACATATTGTAAGAACAGCCGATATTCCTAAAGAGTTGAAACAAAAGCCGAAAGTAAGTGCCTTTAAACCAGTATAGAAAACAAAGTTGAGTAAAATGCGAGACAGCCCCTCCATCAAAGGAAGTCTCGTATTCCACCTTTTTTTCATTTTTCAGAAACTTAGTTAACAATAAAACCTTTTCATTAATTAATGTATCGAGAGGTGTGTATGACGAGATGCTTATTTTTATTATTTTATTAGTGATGTGAAAGTTGAAGTTTTAGATTCTAGTTAATGTTTGTGTTTATACGAAAATTAATGTGTTTTTATTTGTTGTTATTAAAGTGCTTAAATAAGTGTTTATTTATGCGATTACAATTCAGAAAAGCTTAAAATAAATTTAATGATTACATTTTCACCAAAAAACCTTATATGTTCATTCGACACCAACCATTCTACAAAGGTAGAAGAACCGTGTCACAGAAAAAAGAGATAACATCTCTCCATGTTCGAGTGCCTTCCACATTAAAAGACCTCATGGAAAAATATGTTGCATTAGACTGCCACATCAACATATCGGATTTAACAAGGGACGCTTTGAAAGAAAAACTCCAGAAAGACGTGCCTCACCTCTACAAACAGCTTCTTCAGGGGAATCCAAAATGAAGGAAGAAAAACAAAATAATCACAATTCCATTTTTTGGCTCAAAGGAGAAGGCATGAATAGAAGATGCCACAACATAGATGTGTTCAAAGATTTAATCAGGGCTGGATTAAGTTATCAGCAAATTTTTAGAAAAGCACGAAAATATTTCAGACCTAAAAGAATTGACGAATATTACGAGATTGCTTTTGACGAAGTTAACAATTCTGATGAAGAATACTTTATGGAAAAAGTCAAGAAAGGGAAACTTAAGCCGAGAAAAGATGTTCCAAACAGTTAGGAGATGCTTATTTTTGAGATGGAATTTCAGAATAAGAAAATTCAATCATACTTTTTTTGTAATGTTTTCTGAAACTCAAACACTAGAAGGTGTTACATCTCTTATTCCAAACAGTAATGGTAAACATTTTCTCATGTGGGATTTAGAAAACTGCACAAAAGAAGAAGCTGAAAAAACTCTTCTTGATGTTCAGTTTAAACATAATTTGCCTGATGTTTTCATTGTTTCTGATAAAGAAAGAAGTTACAGAGCATGGTGCTACAAATTAGTTGATTTTAGGACTTTTCTTAAGATTCTGTTAGATACTGATTATGTAGATTGGAATTTCTTTTATTATACGGTAAAAAGAAGGAAAGCAACATTAAGAGTAAGCAATAAAAAGAACAGAAAAAAGCAACAATTGGTTAGTGTTTTAGAATCTTATTCTGTTTCCATTCTTGATGATGAACTTGAAAGAGTAATTTATGATACAGGTGTCCAGAAAAGAGGACATTCTATTCTTTTAGGTGATAACTGATGGACAGATTTCCTGAAGCTTTTAGAAGATTTGAAAGAGTAGTTCCTGTTGACCAATTTGGTAGTTACAGAGATTTACGTTATGCTTTTACTCATTGGGCAAATAAAAGATGGAGAAACACAGCGTTACAGAATAGCGCTTTAGTGAGAGAAGGAAAAAGGTTAGGTTTCAAAGATGTGTTTTTGCCAAGGTGGTTTGGTCACACAGTTAAAGAAGAAAAGTGGATAAAGGCTTACAGAAGGGCTAAAGTCAGGAGAGAAAATTGGGCTAAAACTTACAGAAAGAGAGTTAAGAGACAGGTTAAAGTTGTTGCTGGAAAGTATAGGGGTGTGGGGGAAGTTAGACTTAAGGCATTAAGTTGGTATGTAAGTCGAGGTTACTCAGCGAACAAGATACAGAAAAAAATGTCTGATAGAGGTTTAGGTATTCGGCGTAAGAAACTTCTAAAGATAGTTAGAGAAATGAGAAGGAAACAAAAGAAGACTTAAGGGCAAGAGTAATTTGAAAAAGAAATCTCCATACATTATCGCCCATTATCAAATACTTTTTCAGTATTATCAAAAGCTTCTTTCATTTTTCTGAGAGTCGGTTCATGTTCACCAAATTTCTTTTTTAGCTTCTTAAGTTCATTGTTCAACTTTACATTTTGGGAATCAGCTTGTCGGGCTAATGAATAAACGCTGTCCATCATGCCATCCATTACCTCATATACGTCTGCAAACTGTCGGTATATTTCAGAAAGTGCAGAGAGATAAGCTTTGAAAGTAGGATGTTTACTCGGCTGTTCTGGTTCCATGTTACGAAGAGTCGTTACTGTATTATGACAATTTTTCATTACTTCGATTTTTGATTTAAACCAGTCTTTTGCCTCTTTTCTATCTGTTTCAGTTATCCAATCTGGCATATCATTTCCCTCTTACCCTTCACCTCTTTTTCCTAATCCAACACTCTATTGCTTCTTCTATTGCCTCGCTGATGTTTCCTTTTTTCATTCCTTTTCTCTCAAATACAGTTCTTCTGAACTTTTCTTCTAATTCGTCCTTAAGAACAACGTTCATCTTTCCCATAATACCACCATTAACCTTTGTATGTTTATCTCCATATAAGTTTTTAGGTTTGGAGAGATATACCGATAAACTTATATGTTTAGTTATACACTTATAGAGATAGAGAGATATGTGGTGAACTGAATGTTTGTTGAACCGCAACTCAAAGCTCGTGAAGAAAGACTGTTTATGTTCATAATTTTAAGGAGATAAATGATTTTGCCATTTCGTAACAGTAAAAGTTTGAAAATAAAGTTAAGTGAATATGGAAGTTATTTAGGTCGAGATGCTGGATGTTTTGAGCTAAGAAACAAAAATGGAAAGGTTAAACGCTATCCTCATTTTGAAAAAGAAATAGGTGAATGTGTTTTAGTTTCTGGAAGTTACGTAAGTGTTGACGCTTTGATTGATTTAGCGTTATGGAATATAGACACTTACATTATGACGAAACATAACAGAGTTGTGGGTTTTCTGAAAAATGTAGAAGATGACTCTCATGTAAAAACTCGCGTGGCTCAATATCAAGCGCTTGAGAACGGAAAAGGTCTCAATATCGCCAAAGAAATTGTGAAGACAAAGATACGAGGACAGAATATGGTTTTGAGAAAATATGGTTTGAAAGCAGTTGAACGTAATGTCGGAGACATGAGCAGAAGAAAGCTTCTATCTATTGAAAGCCGACATGCACGATACTACTTCAGCCAAATCTTCAAGCTATTTCCAGAACACCTTAGACCAGAGAAAAGGATAGGATACAAAGCCTATGACAGAATAAACAACGTCTTCAATTTCGGCTATTACGTTTTGAAATGCAGAATTCATAAGGCATTATTGAAAGCTAAACTTGAACCGTATTTAGGGTTTTTACATTCTCTCCAACATGGTAAACCAAGTTTAGTATGTGACATACAAGATGTTTACCGTTATTTGATTGACGATTATCTGATTGAAAGAGGACAAAAGTTACGGAAGAAAGATTTTGTTGTTGTGACGGATTTTATGATGAAGTTAAAAATGGGTAAGAGGATTCATTTATGTAAATTTGAAACTGATAGTTTAGCTGATGGATTAAATAATCTGTTTAAGCGTAAGGTTGAGATTCCGAGAATAAAGCATGGTAAAAGACAGACACTTGACACTTTGATTAACGAAGAGGCTCTCTTGTTGGCTAAGTTCCTGAGAAACGAAAGGAAAGAGTGGATTCCAAGAATCCCTGCAATTAGCTTTTAAATAGAAGAAGATAAAACAATAACTTTGCCATCAGACCTGATGGCTAGATTATGAGGAAAAGAATTATGATTTCTCCAAGCAAGAGTTGGGGATACAATGCGAAGGAGCTACTCAAGCATCTAGGTAGAATCAATAATTTCAGGGTTGTAGAGGAATATCAAGTAGACCCTCAAGTATATTTATCGAAAGGAGGAAATTTTTCACACCTGTATACTGATAGTAGAAGAGTAGACCTAGTTTGGTATCGGACAAAGGAGCAGATGTTATTTTCAGTTCAAGACGTGTTTCCATTTCTTTCAAATGAAATTGTCTTGGCTTGTGAGATTGAAGCTTCATTTGACACCAAAAGAATGATTCAAAGTGTTAATAATTTAGATAGATTAAATGCCAGTTTAGGAATAATTTACTTAGTACTCTCTATTGGAATTGCCCAGAATATCGAGAAGGTAATGTCTTGTTTACATGTTGCTAGACTTCGTTTACCTACACCAATAATTGTTGTAACTGATTTAGAAGTTTGGTATTTGTATTCTTTACTCAACTATAATTGGGAAGTACCAAAAGACCCACTTAATACCTACATAGATGTCTTGAAACAGAAATACAGAGAAAAAGAAACAACTCACAAGAAGGAAATTGAAGCACTGAAAAATCATTGGGAAAGAGCATTAGATGGAGATAAAAACTGCCAATTTTACATGGATACTCCAGTTTCATTCAGGCAAAAAATTAGAAAAAAACTCGGAGATTTCTTGGATTAGTTTATTTTCTCACATGCATGTATGAGAGTTTTCATTCGCCTTTATATAGTGTGAAGGAAGGAACGGGAAGGAACGAACGCACACCCGTGTGAGAGGGAAGGAAGGAGAAGGAAGGAAAGAGCCAGAGAGAGAGAAAGGTTAAAATTTAACCCCAACCTAAACAATTTGAAGAAGCTGATTTTTACATTCCATAACCTTGTTGCTTAATCTGTGGTGTAGGCGCCTACAGACTTGGTAAGTTCCTTCACCTCTTTGGGATGAGCAAACAAGGAGCAGGGCATGCCTTCGTTTTCGAGAAGATGCTCGCTTTCTCGGATCTTGCTGAAGAGGGGGCTGGCAAACCCTTCCCGTAACGTTACTCTCGTAATGTTATGGGTAGCCACATTCGAGACAGGACAAGGCGTTAGGTCACCTGAAGGCGTAACATGAGCGAATCCTCTGCCTGCAGACACACAGCCTCCAAAGTAGTCTTCATCTCCTGGAGAATGAACGATGTAGATGGGTTTTGTCTCACGGTACCTAAGTATTTGCACCCTGAATTCTGCTCGTTCTTCTTCCGTTAGCATGAGGTCTTGGTCATTCGGTCTGAGCCATTCATTTCCATCATCATTGCTGTCGGTGTTTTGTTTGCAGCCAGTTTCTATGGGTGACATAACAGGAATGTATTCGATGAAGACTGCTGCCCTTATGCCCTGAGCGATCAAGCTGTCGATGCGTTCAGGTTTCATCCAGTATTTGTAATTGAGACGGGTGATTGTTGCTGAGATTCCGTTGGGTGTTCCCAACTCTGTCAGTCGCCTTAGCGTCTTTGAAGCCTTTTGATAAACGCCTTCGCCTCTCCTCAGATTTGTAGCTTTCTGTCCTCCCTCTATGCTTACAATTATGACGGTGTTGGACAAATGCTTCAGTCGTTCAAAATCGTTTTCCATAAGAGCTGTACCGTTAGTGAAAATTATGAAGCACCTGTCTTTGAATTCGCTACAAAGGTCAAGCAATTTTGGGAAAAGAAACGGTTCGCCACCTGCCAGAAAGAAACAGAATACACCCAGTTCGCTAGCTTCAGAGACAAGGGATTTCCATCCTTTCCAATCTAGTTGAGGCTTTTTCTTCATCTTGTGGTCTGGGGTTTTGTGGCAGGTGATTCCTGCGGCGGCAGCAAAACACCCTGAACAACTTAGATTGCATTGTTGCGTGAGGCTAAGTATCAGGGTGGGAGGCACCTTTAATCCATCAAGTTCTAATTTCTTGCGGTGCTGTTTGGTTTCATTGAAGGCTCGATATAGGTGCCGTGCAGATAAGATGTATCTTGGGTGCCGTATTGCCCAAGGCAGAGAAACACGGAAGAAGGAGGGACCGAAAAAATTTTTGCGGAACACTTGGGTCACAAAGTGCAACGGTGATCACTTACCTCCTAAACTTAGGAGGAATGTATATAACTTTGTTGATTTAAGGTCAAGCACCAAGCTTGGGGTTATTTGAGGCTAGATTCAAGCAAGTTTGCGCGATTAAGGGCAGTCAGCTATTCTTGAAAGTCAAGTGAATTTTGCGGGCTGTCAAGATTACCTTTATTCCTTTAGCTGTCACTGTTGACGCGATCCAGCCCATCAATCCCAAGTATAGTGCGCGGATGGCGGCTTCTATGAGAGGGGACAAGCCTTCTCCGAAGGATGACATGAAGCTTGGAACAGGCAGAAAATTGACGCCTTCTTGGAGATGAATGCAGGCAATAATGAACGTAACAGATAGGAGAGCGACGCCCACAAGAAGAATCGTTATTCCCGAGGATTCAGAGCAATTAATCCGCAAACAACATCAACTCAGTTTACTGTAACAGCTGGGGGATGCTCCACCATCACCCAAAGACCAACATCGTCAGAGCTTTGATAGATAGATTCGTCTTCATCAAAAGTAACAACTGCACCATACCAAGTCATATCCAAAGGATCAGGTAATGAGACTAAAGTGAGGTCATCATCCACAGGATTAACCTCAATGCTAGTGCTAGTAACATCTAAGGCTCCACTTGCGGAGCCGCTGTCGAAGACGTAGAGGCGCTCGTTGTCGGCGTCAGTGAACATTATTCCCGCGCCAGGACCCGCTTCTTCAGAAAGCGCTTTGCTAACAGTCACCAAATCCACCCAAGCATCATCGTTACCATTGTTTGTATCGCTAACCCAACGTAATTTGAAGTCCGACTTGAAGTACTGACTATCAGTAATTTCCACTTGATAATGCAGCCAGTTAGTGGAGCCAGTTGATCCGAGATCATAAACTGTGTCCCATGAACTCCCATCAAAGTATTGAAGAACAAATTCACCATCTTCACAACCGCCATCTCTATACCAGAAGTCAACAATGATCTTGGTGGCATCAGAAGCATTTAAGTCAGGTGTGGTCAAATATGAGAGTCCACCTCCGCCATCACAATCAGCGGACCAAGACCCATGATATTGTCGATCATTTTCTTTGTTCCAACGATTGGTTGCCGTCCAATCCGTAGGAGGCCAAGATCCCTCAAATGATTCTGCATCAATTAGCACTTCACCAGTTGAACCATCAATGTTCTGGCTCCAATGGTGATCCCAATCCGTTGGATATGGATCATAGAAAAGACCTGTAGAAGAGGATGATTCTGGGTAGCCTCCACTTGTGCCATCCTCTGTCAGGGGCGTTCCAACAAGATTTGAGAGCTGGATTACACTGAGATCGTCCGCAAATCGAGGCTGAGACGAGTTTACAAAGATTGTTCTTACTGCGTAGGTGTAGTAAGGCGCATTTGCTGGTAAGGTCAGAACTACCAGTGAATAAAAGTTGGGACTTCCTGAAACTCCTCCGCTGCCGTATTCAGGTTCTTGCTCTATTATGTCACGTACTACTCCGTTGTAGATTATATATGCTGGTTCAGCTCCATAGTCAGCCATTTCATCGTTAATACGTAGGAAATCTGCTCTGTAGGTTTCTGATCCACCAATCAGGCTTGAAATTGCATAGAAATTATGAATATCTACTCTCAGTCGTCCATTATCCAAGCGACCGAAGTTCGAATCGTAATCGGGATCATCACTGAAGTAAACGTTTTTCCAAGCATAAGATGACTGGATTGCTGTGTCGTTACCATCCCACCATAAAGTAATTTCACTGACATTGTCGTTAACCATAAACACTATCATGTTATTGCTTTTGAACAGGCTGTTGTTACCCGCGAGACCAAGAGGCACATTGTAGTCTGAAGCCCAGTCCTCTACTTGGAATGGCACCTCTTGATTAACGTCATCAATGGTAGCATTAACACGGAAAGCCTTGATTGAAATGGGTGGAATAGGTCTTGCCCTAGGCGTCACATTAAGTGCTTGTCCAAGCCACTTCAGTGTTCCGTTTTGTAGAACTTCAATAGCAAACCTGTCCGTAGATAAAGCTTCGTAGATGTCTAACATTCCAGTAGACTCCCAATCAAAAGTATACGTGAAATGAGGAATACGTTCTTCAGAGGTGGCAGAAGTTGGGGAATAGAAAGCCGACACCATTATACCTCTATCATCTTCAACTTGAAGCGAGTAGACATCTGGGTCTATTCCGCTGGGGAGGGTCAG
Organism: uncultured Candidatus Bathyarchaeia archaeon; assembly: GCA_964510635.1. GTDB lineage: Archaea > Thermoproteota > Bathyarchaeia > Bathyarchaeales > Bathyarchaeaceae > Bathyarchaeum. The sequence goes on along the minus strand of CAZEBS010000001.1, from coordinate 36,489 downwards.
GTTGTAAACTCCACTAGAAGAGATTATGATGTTAGTTGGGTTGACCAGCTCCCAAGTTGAGTCATCGGTGTAATTGTAGAACCAGAAGTTTTCATTGGTTAATCCTAGTTCAGGTTCAGTATAATCACGGATGACTTGCACTCGGGCTACACCAGCAACAGATTCTAACATGGTGACTTTCAAGGCTGAAGACGTTTCATATTTTACGCCCTCGATTCCAAGAGCCCCCAAAGAATAGGTTACAGAAATATTACCAACACTGGAACTTTCAGGCATAAACCAAGAAGTGGTTATTTTTTGAGAATTAAGTTCGAAGGATGGATTCCATTCTGGATGTGAACGAGCAATGTTGAGCAGCCCGCTTGAAAGATAGGTTGTTGTAAGTTCCTGAGCATATGTGGAATTGCCCGTAACTCTTAGTATTGAACCATAATATCCGACAGTGAAGTCAAGAGTTCTTTTGATGTCTGCATTCATTTCCCCGATAGCTGTCAAGACTTTAGGTGAATCCTGTATTGGAGCGTGACGGACCATGGTATAGGTAGACATGACCGCAGTCACAAGAATCACGGACACGAGTAATGCTGCGATTATAGAAAACTGACCCTTTTTTGCCCTACGGAAATTTTTCATGACTCTATGTTCCTCCTTGCTGACCAAGCTGCAGCGTAACAAGCCTTGAAGTGCCGCTGGCGCCAAATTCACTTTTATAAATTGTTGGATTATAATACATTAGCAGCCCAATGGCAGTAATTCGTACGTCCGGAATTCGAGTAAGTCCAATTGCCGTAAGAGCTCCATTACCATCCTGATGTCTGAAAGTTGCAGCAGCAACCCGAGAGTTCTTGAGGTTAAATATTGTAGCACGCCGCTCCAGATTGTAGTCAGTTTCGATAGATTGCGTGAGGGCACGAGAAGCCGTTTGATATGGTGAAGGAAAAATGCCATAGTAGTTGCAGCTGTCAAGCGCTTCAGAAGTAAATTCAACAACACCAACCCCTGCTGCAATACCCGTTTCATCATAACTATATGGTTTGTTGTCTAATCCTTGTAGAAAAGCGTTAACGCCCGCTGTTCTAACATCCTCCATTCCGTATATCCCGTAGGTGTTCTGTTGATCAACAAAAAAGTCTGTGTTAGTAACATAGTAGAAAGGCCAACCTACGATGCTGACCCAAGTCCAATTATATTGTCCTGTTAAACTGCCAAGTGTATGAAAGTATCGGGCATATGTTCCTCCATCGTTAATTGGATCATATCCTTCAGTTTGGTTTGAGCCGCCTGAACAGTAATCATCTGGAATGGGAACAGACTCCCCAAACGTGTTCAAAATAACAGCGTTTTCTACATTCCCCGCAGACAAAGAATCGTCAAAAAGAGCACCAAGTTGATCTGTTGAGTTTATCAGAACAGTTGTTGTGAAGTATGGAGAAAGAAGGTCACACAAATCAGCAGCAAGACTTTGACCTGTGTAGCCTGTGATCCACCATCCGTTGGCGTCGCTGCAGTTCAATATGTACAATGTGATGTTTTGTCCTGTGCTCTCTCCCACTTTCTGCGGGTCTTGAGTGAAAGTAACGTCAGGGGATGTTACCATTAAGGACGCAACATCAGAAGCACTTCCGAAGCTAGCATCTGAAATACTGCGCGCTAATTCATAGGTCACGATTCCTTCAGAATTTGCTGTAAGGTCATAAACAGTAAGGTTATAGACCATGTTAGGCGGAATAGAAGCTGAAATAGCCTTCTGCAAGTCTCCCCAAGCATCATCACTTGGGGCCTCAAAGACTGTTGCACTTAAAATGCCCTGCATATCTAAGGTTTCGAGGGTAGATTGAGATAGCTCCCGCAAGTTGGTTCCAAAAGCTTCACTAGGTGAAGGCAAAACCGCAAACTGAGTAGTGATAACGAAGGCAGTAAGTAAGATTACGATCACGAAAAGGACTTCAACAGTTCTCATCAATGTCCATCATCAGCCTCCTTTTCAGCTCCCCAACTTCCATGCAGAAACCTTAACCTGATACGATATACCGTCAATAGTCACCTGCCTAAGCTCAGTAGCAACAAAATCGTAACCGCTAGGAGTGATACCACTGTCAAAAGAGGTGGAAACCCCTAGAGTGCCAATTCCCCAAGGCATTATTACGGTTCCCATTCGATTTGCATCCCGCTTGTATGATATTAACAGAAATCCAACTTCAGAAACGGGAAGTTGTGTTGTGAAATAAGGCTCGCCTTCACCATAGAGCAGATGACCTGTAGAATTTACTATTTCAATCTGTTGCAACTGAAAGTCAGAGGTTAAAGCAAAAAAGGTAGCGTTATACTTGACTTCAGGTACTGGAGGTGATCCAGCTCCATTAACATCCCAGCTATGGGCAAGTAAGACGATTCCCTGATCATAATCTTCGATAAAAGGAATAACGAGCTGATTTTCATCATCGATAGTGTTGTGAGTGTAGTATCCGTTTCCAGTGACTCCTCCGATGTTAGCGTACACAATGAAAGAGTATGCGTCATTTGATTCGTCTATTTCAGTAAATTCTATTAATGCTGAGCCAGAGGAGCCAGTCTGGTTAACTCCAGAATATGCAAAAGAGTAAGGATAAGTAGAACCAGATTTCACATGAAAGAGGTTATACTTCAAAGTGGCACCACTCAAGGGTAAACCTGATCCCCTTACGTCAACTTTGAGAACTAAGTGGTCGTCTGGAACCGTTGAGACGGAAACTTCCAAGATGGGTGAAATTTCTATGCTGAAGCCGTATGTTCTGTTTATTCCTAACAGTTCCGCAGCATCTGTGTAGTTTACACAATCGCCCACTGGAGTTAATATACCATGTCCGTAGTTAGCACTTAAATTATTGTAATATAACCCAGTTTTTGGATAGTAGACAAGTTGGCTGCCGCCAGAAGAATTGCTTGTCGCTAACCGCATTACCGAATATGGACTTAGGGCGTAGCCACCTGCTTCTGGGTCTTGAAGACCAAAACCTAACAAGGTATCATTTGTTTCTCCCCAGTCTGTAGGGTTTCCTGGGGATAAGCAGATTGTGTTCATCAGGTCGATGGCTTTGTTGGCGACTTGTCGGTTGCGGTCATAGTCAACGGCAGTCGCGAACATGTTGCTGTATGTTACCATGGCTATCATCAGCGCTGCTATAAGAATCGTGACTGAAATCATGTGGTCTATAGTAGCTCCTGTCACTTGATCAACCTCCAAAAGAAAAAGCAAGGGTACCGTTGGAAAACTTCTGGACGTTAATTGAAGCATCAGAAGAGGTACTTCGGAAAGTCGATTCATTCCATTGCACGTTAGGACCAAGCACAGCATTCGCCGAAACAATGTTACCCACATCATCCAACGTTAAAGTAACCGTGAGAATCTTTGTTGCCTCAGGGTCAGGGGGATCACTCAGTGAACCCGTTGCAGTGTATGGATAAGAAGCAACCGTTATGGGCAAAGTTGAGGCTTGAGTTATGTTACCCGTCAATACATCTTGACTGTTTATAGTTAGATAAAGCTGCTGTATTGTACTCGCTAGATGGTCTGCAGCGTCCTGTAGTTCGACGTTCCTTTGTGAGTTTTGCCAGTTGGATGTCATTGTACTCGCTACAAAAGGAAATACTATCACCTGAGTGAAGAGCAATGGAATCATTATAACATATTCAATGGTTACGCTCGGCAATTATCTACGCCTCCTTGCTTCTTGTCTCCACTAACTAACTCCAAACCCAACGGACACCTCGCTTAGATAAAGTTCGAAAACTACATTGTCAAACCCCAATGGAACAGGGATGTTCTGGGTCGCTTCGGGGAAATTGAAGAAAGCGGAATCAAAATCTGAAGCGCTTCTAGGGAAATCCACAGAAACGCTGACGCTTAAAACATCGTTTAGGGTGTGAGCTACAACTGATTCGCCAGTGAAAGTAACGGATTGAGATATTCTGGGAGATTCCCCAGCACTAAGAACTGGTAAATACAGCCGAATATAGAATGTACTAACGGAAGTGGTGATAATGGAAGAATTGAGAGCTCTTATGGATGGGGCTGCGACGACTCGTATGTATTTTCCGTCAGGCATAGGTGTTCTCTCGATAGCAAACACTCGCGCGACTGGAGCAGAAGTGCCTGTCAAAGTAAGAGATTCGTCAGGGTCGGGGAAGATTCTTGCCCAGTAATCATCGCTTATTGAATAGCGGGATGTTGGCATATTAAACATGAGCGCTCCGGTTGTATTCACAAAGTTAGTTGTGCCTTCACTGGTTTCCACAGACACATTGTAAGTAATTACCGAAGACTCCAGAACAACAAACCCATACTGGCTCGCGTAATTAATTGTCTCTGTGCGCCCGGCTGTCCAAGCGACATCATCTATCTGAAGCCCAGCGGTCTGCATCAATTGTTTCGAAGAGTTGAACTCACCTTCCGCAACTCTGGACCACAGAAGATTGTTAGCAAAAAACAAAGCAACGCTCAGTATAGCAACTATGGCACCAGTCATGATGACTGAGGAGACAACGGGGCTGATTCCCCGTTTTCCTGAGCGTTTCTTGTGAAGCTTGCATAGCACTACCAAAGTTTCCTCCTTTTTCCTCCCTAAAATATCGCCGGAACAACCTTTGATGCAACGATGGCGATGACTACGAGCAAAGAGGAATGTTTGAAGCCAGCAGCCAGAGACTCTTCACTGATTTTGCCTGCAACCAGCCCGATGAGATAGCAGTGGGTGACGACTGAAACTGTGAAGATTAATGTAAGTTCTGCTGTGTTTTGCGATGCTGTCGCGAGTTCTCCTCCCATACCAAGCGTCTCGGTAGTGAAGATCAAGGTCATAAGGGTCGTTGCCACCAACAATATTGCAGCGAAGTATGGCATGATCATGTAAGGGCGAACGCTCATCTTCTTCTCTTTCTCAACTTCCTGAGTCATGTTGTTGAATCTTGCAAGGGATTCAATCATTGATATTGTTCCACCGCCGACGTCAACAGCTTCTAAGAGCAGAAACATGACAATCTGGGACATCCAACTCTTGGTTTTCTTCACGAAATCCATAATCACATTTCGCATTGGGATACCCCAGCCAATGTCAGAAGACATCTTTTTCAGCTCCTTAGAGAACGCGCCGTAATCCCTGTCCGAAAGGTTTGCTATACACGCTTCTGGGGAAAGTCCTGTTTTTCTTGTTTCCGTCAGATCTCTAAGGAAGTTAGAGATGCCACGTTCCATACTGGCCTTTCTACTTGCAATCTTTTGATGTACAATAGCAGGAGGCACAGCAGAAATTATCAAAGCTATAGCAACTGCAATTGGGAGATCAACAAATCCTTCAATAGGAGTTGCTATCATCCCAAAGAATCCTGTGAGTAGCAAGAGAACCAAAACACCAACAGCTGAAGATATAGCATATACTTTGTAGGGTCTCATCTCGCTGATTGGGGTTTTTGGTTGCATACCATGTGCAAGGTACAGGAAGACAATGGAGAGCATGGGAGTGAAAACATACGTATACATAATCACTCCTGAGCCCATGTCCATGCCTGTGCTGTATATGGACTCGACGCTGAAGAGGATATAGAAGCACAGTGACATGAGAACCATTACGATGATGAATGATTCCAGAAGCATTCCCATACGTTCAGCTGCAGCCTTAACTTGCATGGATCCAGCCTTGAAAATGTCTTGTGCCTTTGATTCAAGGAAGTGGATAACGTCTCCACCGATAATGACTGTTGAAGCGTAACCTGAAACAAAGTCTCTGAAGATATCCAGCGGATTATACTTTGCAGATTTTTCCAGAGCGCTAAGTGGGTCTACTCCAAAGATTTCCACGTCTCTGATCAGACTTCTAGCTTCCTTACGTGTCGCAGGCAGCAACTCAACCTCTGTAAGCCTCTTGAAACTCATGTAAGGCGGAATACCTCCTGATGCCATAACCGTAATGTACGTTGCTGCAAACGGCATCTCCCTCTCCAGGGCACTAGCCCTTTCGCTGGCTTTCGACATGGGAGCAACCATGAAGCCAATCATAATGTAGGCTGGCAGGGGCACCAAGAAGAGTAGAAACGTAATCTTTGTGAAGTATATGAGCACAATCGCTACGACAGATACGGGCAGAGTCAGTAGCGCCATCAAAAACATCAAAGAAATGTAGGTTTCAGGATAGATCTGGATTCCTGCTTTCGCTAGATGTTCCTTGAACTCGAACACGTTACCAAGAAACTTTGGAGCAACACTGCCGAAAAGGCGGTAGGATACCCCTTCAAGAGTTTTTAGCAGGGGCATCAGCTAGAACCTCCTTCTCATAGAACTCCTCAGGTTTGGCGTTGTATTCAGTAATGACCCCTGCAACCTCGCGGTAGCTTCTAATGTTACGTTCTCGCATCCAGTGCAACACGGTCTCTCGGCGTTTCATCTCTTCCTCTAATTCTTTCCAGGATAAACCTCTGTGCTCCATTATCGAATTCATCATTATGCCGTTTTTGGGGTTAGCAACATGGTGGTCGCCAGCGGCTTTCCATTTGAAAGTGTTTCTGTAGTCTTCGTAATCTGCAATTTCGTCTACAGAAAGTATTCGTCTGTATGCAGTCATTTCACCCGTTTTTGATTGGGGCAAGTGTACCCGCTGAATAGATGCTACAACGTTCATAAGAGGCATGTATGCAGGCGCTATATCCATGGGCTTCTGGATTAAACGCTTAACAGCCGAATCTATGGAGTCAGCGTGCATCGTAGCCATACCACCGTGACCAGTTGCCAAAGCTTGGAACAGCGTATACGCTTCGCTTCCTCGAATCTCGCCGACCACAATCAAATCTGGACGGTGCCTCATCGAGGTTTTAACTAGATCGAAGAGGGAAACTTCTCCAGTGAGAGTTTCTCCAAGACCGTAACTTCGACGGGCAATCAACGATACCCAGTTTTCATGAGGAAGGTTAAGTTCTGCAGTTTCCTCAATTGTGATTATTTTGCTACCAGGCTTAATCAAGCAGGCTACAGCATTAAGGAATGTTGTTTTTCCTGAGGCTGTTCCACCTAACACCATGAGGGAGGCTCTATTCTCTAGGCAAGTCCAGAAATAGGCTGCCATCTCCTCGGAAAGGGTTCCTAGGTTAATAAGATCGATAATTGAGTAGGGGTCGTCTCGGAATTTTCGTATAGTAAAGGCTGTTCCGAAGGGCGTTACTTCCCTTCTGTAACATACAGCGAGCCTGTGTTTCCCAGGTAAAGATGCGTCAACAATGGGGAAAGCTGAGCTTACGTGCTTTCCAGCCATGTGAACAAGCTTCACAACAGCGTCATCTACTTCTTGGTCGTCGTGAAAGACAAGGTTTGTTTCAAGGTTCTCGTATCTTCTGTGCCATACATAGACGGGTTTCTCAACACCGTCACATGAAATATCTTCGATGTTTGGGTCCCGCATCAAAGCGTCGATTCTGCCGAAACCAACAAGGTTTCGCTGAGCATGATAAAGGATTTTGGACCAAGAAACGTCAGGTAACCAACCTAAACTGATTCGATATTTGCCAACAATCTTCTCAGCTTCAGTAACAAAGAACTGTCGAGGATCTTCAATTTCTTGTTCGGGTGAAGCAATTTCAGCAAGAAGGATTTCTAATATCCTGTCATACACGTTACGTTCTAGTATATCTAGCCGGAGTTCATCTAAAACATACTTATATTCGCCACTTATTGGATTTCGGGCAATCGCAGCATGAGCAAAAGGTTCGTAAAGGGGATATCTTTCAACAATTTTATATCCTTTAGGCAATGGTTTTGGTGGAGGAGCTGGAGGAATAGCTTTAAGTTTCTGCCTTTTGAAAATTCTACCAGCTGATTTCAACGCTGATGAAACTCTCTCGTTGAATCCCTTGACTTGTCGCATTGGAGTTCTCCAATACAATAGTTTTAGACACCCAGTATTAAATCTTGTGTCTTAATAAAGCATAGTGTGAATTAATCTCATATACAAACAAAACATTCAGCCCATGAAAAAACGGACTAAAACTACACACAAAACAAAAAACTAGAGACGAGGCTTACAAACAATTTCTCTAATTTTCAAGTCAAAGAAGGCATGGGTGTTACTCGGCTTCAAAACCACGGCAGTGTCTGCTCCAGTCCTAGTGCCTCCAATCGCGATAGCGTCTTCGCATGTTTTAATCAAGCCTGCATCAGCTGCCATACAAGAGATTTCGCAGGCGACTTTTACTCCTTGTCCGAAGGTGCGGAGAACGTTTGCGACTAGGCCGTCGACTTGGATTGTTGCGAATTTTTTGTTGACTGCTCTGCCTATGGTGCCGAAGGCGTGAGCGGTTGTTAGGATTTTTGCTTTGTTTTTTTCGATAATGTTTCGGTTTTCGGGTTGTAGTTCTTGGTAGTCAGGTTTTTTGAAGCCAGTGACGTGGGATACTATGATTAGGTTGTGTTTTTTGAAGATTTTGGATGCTTTGGCGCCTGTTTCGCCAGATGTGGTTGCTACTATGATGTTTTTGATGCCGAGTTCTTTGGCTCGTTTTTTTGCTAGTTTGAGGGTTTCTTCGGTGTTTTCTGGGCCTGGCTTCTCGAAGTAGGTTGTCTTACAGATGGTGTTTGGCATTTTATGTGGCTCCAATCAGTTTTTGATGTTCTTTGGGTGAAATGTAATTAATTGAAGGGGCTTATATCTGTTACAAGCGGTTGTTTCTATGTTCAATTTGCTCTGCTGATTTTCCAGAAAAAAGGTTTTTTTCAACAATATTCTGCTATTAGGCTCCTACTATGCCGTGTTTTCAGAAAATAAATGCAACATACAACTAGGAGTGACAACAATTTGATTGAAAAGAGAGGGTTTACAGAGGCTTCTACACAGGTAATTTGAGGAATGTCAAGATGAAACTTTCTTTAAATGTAAGTTTCATGTTCCTGAGCGGGAGCCCATTCAGCCCCTCTGCTTTTCTGTTAAAGTTTTACTTCCCAGGTAAAAAAAGGAAGGGTGATTTGTTTTTGGTTTTGTTTTGGTGTTTCTATTTGCGGTTTGCAATTACTGAGTATAGGGCCAGTATTATTGCGATGATGACCAGCACTAGTACTACTAGAAGGTATGTTGTCAGGGTGGATTGGCCTTCTTCTAGAGAAGTCAAATCGACTTCTTGCGGCTCTGCAACCACTGGGTCAACAACTGTCAAGTAACTTGTTTGTGTGGAACCAAAGTATGCAGCAGAACCTTCGAAGGTTGCAATGATCATGTAGGTGCCTGCTTTCTCAGGGCAGAACGCAAAGGCCCAGTTGCCAAATGCATCACTGGTAGTTGTGCCAAGAGATGTATAACCACCATCAGGATCAACTGCCTCCAACTTCACTGTGACACCAGTTGCGTCAGGGCGCTCAAAGTTCTTGTAGACGTATAGCATCCAGTCGCTCATGCTTGCGTCAGATACTGCGGGAACTCCGTTCGGGAATCGTATTTGCATTAGAGTGTCTTGTGTGCCCGGGGATACATCCATCACTGTTCCTTGGATTGTAATGGCTGACCCTTTTTCTGCGGCTGCCAGTGCTTTATCGACAGTGAGGGCGCTTGCACCCTTACCAACTGCATAGATGTTGTTGTCGTAGGTGTCCATGGCTACCATTATGCTGTCACCGATGATTGCACGTCCTCCCCATCGGGTTGAACGGAACAAACCTTCGGCTAGCCATATTACCTCTCCTGTTGTTGCATCAAGGCATACGAATGGTGCACCACGCGGTATAGGTTCGATAGCAGAGTGTTCCATGTGGCTTGTGTAGAGTTTGCCGTCAACGATCCACAGGAAGAATTGCCACCAGTTATTGGCGAACAAGTATTCCTGGTATGGGTCTTCTGATTCGTAGGTCCAGAGGACATCGCCGTTAGTGAGGTCGTAGCAGTAGATTACTCCGCCAGCACCAGATGAGTAGAGTTTGCCTTCCCAAATCAAGATTGGGCGCTCACCAAGTTCTGTCCAGCCATAATAGTTCATGTAATATTCGGATTCTGCTGGTCCCCACATGTATTCGCCAGTGTCAGTGCTGAATGCATAGTATTGCAGAGTGTCTTTTACCCAAAATACTGCAGCGCCTTCCTCTAAGCTGATTGCGTTGAATTCGATTTGCACCTGACCTGCTTCCCACCAAGATGGGGCAGTCCAAGTTTCACTGAACAGAATGTCTCCTTCATTACCTTCTTCTAAGCTGATAGCCCAAGTGTTGATTTCCGTTCTACTGTATTGCAGAGCGAATATTTTGTCACCGAATGCCGTAGCACGAATTGGGGAACTACGTCCGCCTAGCTCGATACCAGGACATTGGGAAACATCGACTGTAAATTCAGCTATGTATGCACGCTGTGCCTCTTCTGTCAGCACACCATCTTCCATCTCTGCTGCGTCCCATACTCCACGTCTACTTCCATAGAAGGAGCCTGCGGGAAGCCAACTGCCGGGAGCGGGGCTGTTTGCGCCGAAAGGTTCGATGAGATCTACCATGCTCCAGACGTATCCTTCACCAGTTTCACCGTCAACGTTGACAACATAGAGCCAGCCGTTTTCATCAGAAACTCTGGTTCCAGAAGGAACGTTCTCTACTGTGAATTCCTGATTTCCGGTATAGGGGTCAAAGGCAATCCAATCACCGCCAGTAGACACATAGAAGTATGGGTATACGGCATGATGGTTATATCCTGCCCACTGCAGATTCTGGGCAAAAGATATCGTCCGACCGTCTAGAATGGTCTTGCTCCATAGTTCTTCACCGGTGTGTATGTCTACAGCAGTATAGAGTAAGGGGCTGTCGTTGGTGCGGTGTAGATAGATGAGTATGCCATCGATGATGATTCGGTTTGTCCATTTGCCTTCATATGCGTCTCCGTGACTGAATCCCCAGCCAGAATATTCTTCATCAGCAATACCGCCCATCGTTAGCGCTTTTCTCCACAGTATGTGTGCAGTTTCTGGTGCATCTTCGTTGCCAGAAACGACTGCAGGAGCAGTGAAACTCGCTTCTAGCCAGCTTCCTGTAACGGCGCTCCATTCTCTGAGCTGTGCATCTATTGGGCGACCCCAATATTCGCTTGGTAGAGCATGACCAGGATAGTATTCAATCGGGTCAGCTTGTACTTCAAGTTCAACTACTTCGCTGTCGCTTGCTAGCATAACTGTGCCGAGGGGAATGCCTGGTGCTGTTTTTCCTTCTTCGATCACTTGTTCAGGGAAATGTGCCTGAAGATAGTAAGTGCCAGTCTGAGTCGGCAAGTATGTTCTACCGGTTCCGCCTGTTGAATCGGTTTTGATGTCACTAATTGTGTCAGTTTGACCGTCAGGTCTCTCGATTGTTATGCTAATATCTGTCCAGCCCATCTTTACACTTGACAGCTGCTGGAAGATACCGACGTGCAACAGAATATATTGGTTTACGCCTACGGGGTTAGGTACAACACCAAGAAACGGATAGGTTACCTGTGTATTAGCTTGCGCAGTTGCAGGTGGTACGGCCACAATTAAGGCCGAAATCGCAAACATTAGAACTAAAGTCATAGTGGAAATTTTTGTTTTATTTTTCAATTTCATCATGTTTTCCTCTCCATAATAAGCTACTTCCCACGAATGGGAGAACTGCACTTTTAAGCTTTTTGTAAAGAAAGAAAACAAACATACCCAAAAAAATACTAAAAAATCGTACGTCAGGTGGCTTGAATAACTTTTTACGCATGTATTACGTTCTTTTCTGGAAGGCGCGTTGAATGATGACAGGACTCATCCTTTCCTCTAGAGCATATTGCGGGGTTTAGGGGTTTGGTTATCGACAAAGAAAACGAAGATTTCAGCATCCAGACAATCGATTTGACCAAGAGATTTGCCAAAAAGAAGCACAGGGGCATCTTCGGTTTTCTGCGAAAAAACCAATCAAACAAAAAGCATAATGATGTTACAGTAGCATTAGACAAGGTCAACCTAAACATCCGCCCAGGAGAACTCTTTGGACTGCTTGGACCAAACGGCTCAGGAAAAACTACAACAATAAAATGTTTGTCCACAATCCTAATTCCCGACGAAGGCAGAGCCATCGTAAACGGTTTCGACACACAGAAAGAAACAGCCATGGTTCGAGCAAGCTTGGGAATGGTTGTAGGGGGAGAAAGAACATTATACTGGAAACTCACAGCCAGAGACAACCTGATGTACTTTGCTTCCTTGTATAAGATGCAGCGGAGGCACACCAAAAAAAGGGTTGATGAACTTCTAGAAAATCTGCAACTGGCTGACCGAGCAGACGAGAGACTTGAAGACTACAGCACAGGAATGAGGCAGAAAGTTGCGATAGCCCGAGCCCTGCTACATGATCCCCCGATTCTGCTGCTGGATGAGCCTACTTTAGGGTTAGACCCGAACATTTCTAGACAGATTCGCAGACAAATTAAAGAGCTTTCAAAGGAACATGGAAAAACTGTTCTGTTAACCACCCACTACATGGACGAAGCTGACCAGCTATGTGACAGAGTGGCATTCATAAACAACGGCAAAATCGTCGCAGTTGACACCCCAAACAGGCTCAAGGCAATGGTCAAAGAAAAGGAACTTGTAGAAGTAACAGTCTACAATCCGCCAGCAGACATCGAAAAACACATCAGCTCACTGTTACCTGACGCCGAAGTTGTCAAACTAATCCCAGGCAATGAGAACGAAGGAAACCCCTCAAGAATCAAAATCATTGGAGGAAACACAGAAGAACACATAGGTACAATCATTGACGCCCTAAGACAAAAAAACATCCGCATCGGCAGCCTAAACGTCGGCGTCCCCACCCTCGAAGACGTCTTCATCAAATTAACGGGCGCAAAACTCACGGAGGGCAGAACATAACAGATGATGGAAAGCCAGTACCAGCAGTCTGTTTTACGCAGCAACCTCTCCGTCGTCTGGAACGAAATAACTAAAAACATTAAAGCCCTACTGGCGTACCCAGCAATTCTGGTCTTCTGGGCAATATTTCCCATCTTCTGGTTTATTCCCTTCATCCTACAGGGACAAGCCTTTGTAGGCGGATTAGAAAGCCCAAGCTTTGCCCAAATCACAGGAAGCGGAGAATACGTCCCCTTCATTGTAATAGGCGCAGTCCTCAACAGCTACGTGAACACCCTCCTCTACGGCATGGGCGAAAACATAAGACGCGAAGCATACCAAGGAACCCTCGACTACGTCCTCGCAGCTCCATGCAACAAAGCCTACATCCTCATCGGAAAAGCCATAAGCGAAAGCATCTCCAGCACAATCTTCGCTGCCAGCCAACTCACCATCTCTGTGCTCCTCTTCGGAATGAACATAAGCTTGGGTGTGATTCTTCCAGTCTTCTTCATAACAATCTTACTGCTGTTAGGACTATATGGCATGTCCCTTATGCTAGCCGCCTTCTCCCTCATGTACAAACAATCCTACGACCTCTCACAAACCATAGGATACGTCTTCTACATCTTCGCCCCCGTCCGCTACCCCGTCGAAAGCTTGGATTCTTGGGCACAAATCTTGAGCAAACTCCTCCCCCTCACATACGCCCTCATCATCGTAAGAAGCATCATGCTCCTAGGAACAGACCTCTCAGCCGTCTACACCGAAGTCATAGCCCTCATAATCATCGACGCCATCCTACTACTCACCGGCTTCTACCTCTTCAACTGGATGGAAAAGAAAACAAAAAAGTCCGGAACAATAAGCCACCACTAAAAAGGAGAAAACAAAATTGAACAAAAACAACAAAAAGCACAGGCTGCGGGAAGTCAACTGTCCAACAGGATTCACAAGGAGTAACCTGAAGGCTGAACTGATGGCTGTCTGGGAAGCAAACATAAAAGACTGGAAAATCGAGTTTGCTTATCCAGTGAGTTTTGTTCGTCAACTGATTTCGCCTCTTATTTTCCTGCTTCCTTTCCTTTTTTACGGGCTTGCCTTGATTGGGGGAACGTACAGCGAGAATTTGGCAGAGCTGGTGGGAACAGGAGACGTTGTGTCATTCATTTTCACGGGCTACATCATGATGGGCTTCATTGGAACAGCTGTTTGGGCAATGGGATTCAGCATAAGAAGAGAACGATGGTTTGGGACACTGGAGGCGATTTATGTGACGCCTAGCAGCCGTTTGGGTCAAGTTTTGGGGATGGCACTCCACAGTACAGTTTACCAGACAGTGGGGACACTCATCCAGTTTGTTGTCATTTACCTGACTTTTGGTTTAGGTTTGAAGGTTGAGGGAATTTTGCCTGCGTTGGCGATTTTTGCTCTGATGATGCTGGCGTTGTATGGTTTTGGTATAGTGATTTCGGCCTTGGGTTTGGTTTTGAAGGAGGGCTGGGTGGTTTCAGATAGCCTGTACAGCATCATGACGATTCTTTCGCCTGTAGCCTACCCCTTGGCGGTGCTTCCTACTGTGGCTCAGCAGGCAAGCTACATTTTCCCTACGGCGCCAGCTTTGGATGGTATGCGAAGTTTTCTGATGGAGAATTATCAGCCTGAGGTTGTTGGCAACGTTTTTCTGTATCTGTTGGGTTTGGGGGCTGCGTGGATTCTTTTTGGGATAGTTGTGTTTCGTCTGGTTGATGTTTATGTTCGGAAGAGGGGTATGCTCACAAAATTTTGACATCAACAAAATAGTTGTATTATGTTGAAGGGGGTGCGTAAATGATACGAGTTCACTACACAAAACGGGGAGGGGTCTGGTATGGTGCTGCAGTAGAGGATGATAAGATTGTTGCCACATGCTTCTCGGTCAAGGAACCTGACTTGAATCGACTGCTACAGAGATTGCCACAAGAGGCTCGGTTTCAGGTTTTGGAGGAACCAGACCAGCTATTGGCAGATGTGTTGAGGGCGTTAGAAGAAATCTTTAGCGGCAAGGACAAAAGAGCTTACGGATTCAAGATAGCCACAGACCATCTTTCAGGATACTCAATGAAGGCGCTTAACTGCACGAGCTTGGTTCCTGTGGGATACGTGACATCCTATGGTGCCATAGCCAAGGCTGTGGGGGGTAGCGCGAGGGCTGTGGGGCGTGTTGAGGCATCAAATCCGTTTCCGTTACTGATTCCATGTCACAGGGTTGTGCGTTCTGATTTGAGTATAGGCGGCTACGGGTACGGACAACAGGTTAAGGGGAAGATTCTTCAGAGAGAAGGAAGAGGCTACGAAACGTCAACGAGCCTGAAGCTGGATGATAGAGAATTGGCTCTGTTTCCTGTAGAATGGGTTAAACAAAGAGATTGAAGACTAAGTATCCTCTATTGTTTACGGACTTCATGTCCTAGGCTTTGCAAAATGTTATAACATTCCCTGATTTAAGGTGCTGTTGAAGGTGATTGAGTTGAAAGAATATGATTGTGTACAGGTTGGTCACCACGAAAGAATCCCAAAAGTGATTGACGAATACCAAAGAAATGGATGGCGTCTTCACACCTACCAAGCCCAAGGCTCCCCAACCCTTGTCAACCATTACTTGCTGTTTGAACGAGACAAATAGCCACAAACAGCACACAACAGGCACCTAGTTACCCCAAAAGGGGCAGGGTTAAAACTCATATATACAGAGAATGCTAGATTCTTCATTGGGGAAAACAAAAGATGGTGAAGCGCGGAGTCTTTGTGGGAAGATTTCAACCCTTTCATAAAGGACATTTAGCAGTCGTGAAAAAGATTGTGAAAGAGGTTGATGAGTTAGTTATCATCGTGGGCAGTAGTCAGTACAGCCACAGGCTCGATAACCCATTCACTGCGGGCGAACGTATCACCATGATCCGAAACGCCCTAGAAGAAACGGGAATCCAGTTGCAGAGAATTTGGATTATTCCTGTGCCTGACGTTCACCAACATGCCTTATGGGTTTCCCAGATTGTAGGTTACGCCCCAAAATTTGATGTAGTCTACTCCAACGAGCCATTAACCAGCAGACTTTTCACTGAAGCAGGATTCAAGGTCGAGCCTCTGCCCTTCATAAAGCGGGAGATTTACTTGGCTACAGAAATCAGGAAACGCATGCTAGCTGGAGAAAACTGGAAAGAACTAGTCCCAAAGAGCGTTGCCCAGTTCATAAAAAAGATTGGCGGCGACACACGGCTCAGGGAACTGAACAAACCAGACACTGTAAACTAATTAGTCTAGTTGCGGCGTTGCTGTCTTTTTCTTGATTACCGAGTTATAGAGATATTTTGCTCCTAATGTGGCTAGCCAGCCGCTGATGACCAAAACTGTGGCTGGGAAACCATTTTCTAGGGGGTAATAGTTCAGCAGAACTGTCTGAAGCAGCAGGTAAACTACAGCCATAATGATTGTGGATTTCAACCCAAAATTTCTTCCATACTTTCGTGTGGATTGGATGCTGAGAAGCCCAAACAGGAACAGGTCACCTAACCCAAGATATGTTCGACCAGTTGTTGGGAACATTGGCAAGTTGATGAATGCGGGCAGTCCAAGGGTTTTGGCTGTCTCAAAGGCGTCTCCCATGTGTCCTGTGATTAGAACTTGAATTATGTCCATTATAGTCACTAAGGAAGCGAAGGCAACAGTTGTTTTCCACGTGAACAAGCTTCCCATGTAAACAGCAACGGAAATGCCGAATAATATGGCAAACAGGTTGAAGGTGTAAATGTTCCAGAAATAGAAAAAGGACAAAAGAAACAGAATAGGCGGCGCTACTGCCAAGTACCATTTTGGCACAAGAAGGAAAGAGAACAAGAAAAGAATTGCGACATAGGCGAAAAGAAAGAGCCCCAACAAAGCATGTTCGGGAATAAGCAGAGTTATGGTCACCATTACGCCTATGCCCAGCACCAGCGGAATAACGTGTTTTAGATGAAGCTCTTGCCCACCGACTAGCATGTCAACTTTCTTGTCTACTCTGGAGTAAAGAAAAACCACAATCACTCCAACCAGAAAGAGAGCTAACGGAAGCAAAACATCAACTATCATGCCCGCAGATATAGAATCCCATCAAGATTTACCTTACGGTCAACACCAACAAAAACGACAAACAAGTTACGCATAAATACAGCGGGGCTGTTTGCTTAATGATGATTTTGATGATGAAACGCAAATCTATTCTAACGCCCACAACAATTCTGGTGGCGGCTAATGTCATAGTTTACATCTATACTTCGCTGGTTGGCGGAAGCTTCATCCAAACAAACTACGAGGTCATGCGTAAGTTTGGACAATATAACATCAACGTATTTGCTGGCCAGTACTGGCAACTTATAACATCCATGTTCGTTCACGCGGACATACTCCATCTTGGACTAAACATGCTGTTCCTGCTTATATTCGGTTTAAGAGCTGAAGAACTCTTCACAACAGAAGAATATTTTTCTGTCTACATGCTCTCAGGACTCTCAGGTAACATACTGACGCTCTTTCTTATGCCCTTTTATACGGTCTCCGTTGGGGCTTCAGGAGCAATCTTCGGAATGTATGGCGCAGGACTGATTTACATGCGAAAAAGCTTTGGTCAGTCCATTGCAGGGGCACTGTTGTATGCGTTTCTGCTTTTGATGCTAAGCACAGGCGCAGGCGTCAACGTGATTGCCCACTTTGGCGGTCTCGCAGCTGGATTAATAATGGGTTATGTCTTGGCAAGATCCCGCAAAGACAGGTACTGGATAGAAAGCTACTGACACAAAGTATAATTAGCTGGAGACAACGGAGACACAAAAAGTGTCCCCAACCTTTGCCCCAAAAGTTCTAGAAGCATTCCTTTGATTGACGGCTACTTCAAGAAAGTTGCTGCTGCCAACTAACGCTAAAGAAGTACCACCTGGAACTTCGCCGTATGCTGAACAGAACTTAAGCGTCAAAGTTCTGTCGCCAAGCATTACCTGAATCGTGTTTCCTTCACGAATGCCCACATTCTTAAGGTCCTCTGCTGAAATGTTACTGATGGTGTTCCCGAAATCGTCGATGTGAAGAACCTTCCCAAGCAATTCTCCATTTCTTTGCCGTGATTTCGCAAAATCTGGAACTATGTAATCGTCTATCACAGGTCCAAAATCAGAGGGCTCACTTCCCGCTGCTAGATGGGCCGCGGCTGGAGCAAATATGTCTCTTCCATGAAAAGTTCGTGACACTTTAGGCATCATATACTTTGGGTTGTCTATCGTGTAGACGTTGGTTATGTGTTCTTTTTGTGCAGCAAGCATCAGGAGCCCATTGTCTGGTCCAACATAGAAGCTGCGGCTGGTTTCTACGATTATGGCACGCCTTTGTGTTCCGACTCCAGGGTCCACGACCCCAACATGAACAGATTTCTCTGGAAAATATGGGGCTGCTGAAGCTAGAACGTAGGCGCCCATGCGGATGTTAAATTTTTCAATTTCATGAGAAATATCCACAATGTGGGCTTCGGGGTTGATGGACAGGATTACAGCTTTCATCTCCGCAACATAGGGGTCTTTATGACCGAAATCAGAGAGCAAAGATATTATGGACATACAAATCTGCCCTGAAACCACATGATGAATTGCAGTATTTAATAACTATTCCCAGAAACTAGTACCATGAGTGAAACAGAGTTGCGTGCAAGGGAAGTAGTCTCCTTAGAAGAGCTTAGTGAAAGAGAATACAAAGTTCTATGCTACCCAGCATGTGAACAGACAGAAGTAAAGAAGCGCCTCAAAGAATTACAGAGGCTTGGAGTCAAAGCTTTAGAGTTCACGGGAGAAAAACAGATCTCCAATTTGGCAGTTCTGGGGAAGGGCTGCGTCGGCATAGTTGTTATAGCACACACAACCTCAGGCAGAGCCGCCTTGAAGATCCGCAGAATCGACGCCGACCGCAAAGGAATGTTCCATGAAGGAGAAATGCTGAAAACAGCAAACGCCACAAACGTTGGACCAAAACTCCTTGACATCAGCGAAAACTTTCTCCTCATGCAGCTAATAGAAGGAACCCACTTTCCAGAATGGATTGAAACGCTAGAAGATAGCGGGGGGCAGTCGCGTCTTCGGCTGGTCTTAAAGGATGTTTTGGGGCAGTGCTACAGGCTCGACGAAACGGGATTAGACCATGGCGAATTAAGTAACGCGCCAAAACACATACTAGTTGACGCCTGTGACCGCCCGTTTCTGGTAGATTTTGAGACATCCAGCACCAGCCGAAGAGTTTCGAACGTTACTTCCGTCTGCCAGTACCTTTTCTTGGGAAGCCAGATTGCGCCGAAGGTAAAGGAGAAGCTGGAAAAACTTGATGAAAAAGAGTTAGTGAAGACGTTACGGGCTTACAAACGAGAACGAACAAAAGAAAACTTTCAAAAACTTCTAGAGAAGACTGAACTTGGTTAGATTTCGGCTTGTAGACGATGTCACCACTTAGTTGCTGATTCCCTGAGAATGATTTGTCGTGAAATGGAGGTGGTGAATGCGCACAAGTCAGCTTGTGAACCGTAAAGGAGGAAAGAGAAATGCACGCATCCACAGTGGCGTTGTATCAAAAAAGATATTTAAGGTATATTCCGATTTGCGATATAATTGAGGTAGCCCTCCATAAAACCTTAGACGACACAGAAAAGGCAAATTTTTTGGAAGGGAGAAATCTCCAAATATTACATGAACATAGGTTCATTACAAAAAATGGAATGATTGACTGTTGAATACGCTTGGTCACATCTTTTTCGCTAACCTGCTACTGGTTTTCGGTGCACCCTCATTCGTGTCTCCAACAACCCTGATGGTAACAAGCATCGCAGCGATAATCACAGACCTAGACCACCTAGCCCACCTGCGAACAGCCCTGAAGACACACAGATTCAAATCTGAAACCAGAACCATGTGGCATGAACTCCCGGGACTGCTGCTGGCAATGGTAGTTTCAGTAGCTGTGACCTTCTTTTCTGCGTTGTTGGGTCGAGCCCTCATTATAGGGTTTGTGAGTCATTATTTTCTTGATCTTTTGACGCGGCCTACAAGACCGTTCTATCCTTTAAGCGAGAAAGTGGTGTTTCTTGGGTTGGCGCCGAGGAACCTGAAGAAACTGACCGCTTATGATGCAGTCATAACAGCAACGTTTGGGGTGATTTTAATTGCAGGCCTTTATGGGCAGGGCATATTCAGCATTTAGGATGATTCAGAAGCCAGTTCTAACAGGGTTTCCAATCTTGCGGCAATTGGACCCAGACATGATTTCTGGATTGAGTTTAGTTTTCAGCCCAATAGCTTACCTGCTGCTCTCGGAGAGAGCCATTCTCCCTTCAATAGTCGCAATCTTTCTTGTCTTGTCACTGGATGCTCTTGACGGTATTGTAGCCCGAGCCAAAGGACAAGCAGGTTCTAGAGACGGGTGGATGGTGGATGTTGCTGTTGACAGAATCAGCGAGGCAATAATCTGTCTTGCATTGAGTCGGGTCTTCATTCTGTTGACTATAGTTAACTTGAGCTTGGCTTTGGTGAGCTGCAAATACAAGAAGCATGCTATTATTCCCCTTAGGCAAACAACGCTAGTGATACTCGTAGCATATTTTCTGTTGCAATCACATCCAATCTTCTCTCTTTTGGACCAGATTATTTTCTGCTGGTAAAACGAAATGTTGAGGAAGGTTAGTTTTCTCCGAAAACTAGGCGGTCAGTAACTAAACATACTGCACGGAAGACTTCTTCGGGTTCCAGCTCATCTGTGGCGAGAACAAGATGGAAGGGTGAAAGGTCGTGTCCCAGATCGAAGCCGTAGAGGTTTTTGTATATCTGCCGTGTTCGTTCATCTTTTTTGGTTAGAGCTTTCAATGCCTCTTCCAAGCTGATGTCGTCTCGAGTTACCACCCTCTTGGCTCTAACCTTAGGCGAAGCTTCCAGCCATATTTTGAAGCCATCCTTCAATAGCCAAGGCATTGTCCAGCTGTCAAGAACAACGTTTCCTTGCTTCGCCAGCTCCAGCAGCTTTTCATCAATTCGCCTGTCAAAAGCAGGGTCGCCCATCCTCTGCTCAAGAAACTTCAGTCCTTCAGCTGTTTCCCACCAGCCAGTAACATCCGAGGTATAGCCCCCTTCTTGGGCTAAGAGCTTCAAGGCATCTCCGCCAGAAAAGTAATCAAGACCATATTTGGCTGCCAGTTTTTTTGCTACCGTGCTTTTTCCGCATCCAGTCATTCCGCTGATGCAAATTACAACTTTCTTTTTCTCTTCTACACCACGGTTTTTCACAGTCTGACGGCCGCCTTTTCAGGTTAAAGTTTCTTGCTTTGAGGTCGCCTAGTATGCTCTGGCATACTAGTCGGTTCCTCCTGTTAATCCGAAGATGCGAGAGAACAGTGTTGAGAATAGAATTGAGCAGATGAAATACCAGTTGAATAGGGTTAGCTGGAATACGCCTCCCAGCCATGGAAGGTAAGCTACAGGATAGGGACCAATGAAGGGGCTTTCAAAGAATTCTACGCCGAGAATGCTTCCAGTGAGCAGAAGCCAAACAACAAAGAAAATGGCCATTGTAATGGGAAACACTCTAAACTGTTTAGAGGATAAGGAAAGGGCTTGAGATTGAAGCTGAAGAAGCTGCTTCTCCTGCTTCTGAGCTTTCTTGAGCAGCTTTTTGTCGCCTGTGCTTTTTGCAGTCTTCATGTTTTCGTTCTTTTCTTTTGTTAAAGCAGATATCTTGCGTTGCAGGTCCTTGACTTTTTGGCGGTGCTCCTTAGGCATGAAGCGCATGTTGATCATTGATGAAAAGAAGGACATGGCTATGGAAACAAAGATAACAACTATTGTTACGTAGGGAGGCTGTGCTAAGATGGAGCTCATAGTTTACATCTCCCATAGCGTTGAAGTTTTCCTGTGAGGTTGACGTTTTTGTTCAAAGTTTATCCTCCTAACATGCGACCAAGAGCTGGATACATCTCAGCAACCTGCTCCTGCACAAGTAGTTGGTAGTACTGATATAAGATACCTACTGCCAACAGTATACCCGTACCTGACCCGAATACTCCGAAGAATTGCGAAACAGAAGCAAGCAAACCAATTATTGCGCCTCCAAGGACTGTAACCACTGGAATGTAGCGTTTGAGAATGATTTCTATTGATTTGCCTGACCTACGGAATCCTGGAACTTGCATGCCAGAGTCAACAAGCTGTTTTGCTACTGTACCTGGTCCTAATCCTCCTACTTCTAGCCATGTGAGTGAAAAGACCACAGAAAAACCAACCATGACGCCAACGAAAATTAGGGCTCTAATGGGGTCGTCAGCGACTGCATATGGAGTTGAGGGGGAAGTTACGTAATATGCAAGACCTCCATTAGGAGCGTTATTTTGTGTTGCGTTGAAGGTGCCTAGAAGGTTGACCCAGAAATTGTTTGGGAATTGGCTTTGCAAGAGCTGGGCAAAAACTAGTACGTTGGCGAATAGCGCGGACGCAAATATTACGGGCAGATTTGATACATAAAGAAGTTTGATGGGGTATTTGCCTCGGAATCCACGGTAGTTAGCGTGGGAGATAGG
This sequence comes from uncultured Candidatus Bathyarchaeia archaeon, assembly GCA_964510635.1. Classification (GTDB taxonomy): domain Archaea; phylum Thermoproteota; class Bathyarchaeia; order Bathyarchaeales; family Bathyarchaeaceae; genus Bathyarchaeum. The sequence goes on along the minus strand of CAZEBS010000001.1, from coordinate 14,042 downwards.
AAGCTCAACTCTGACACCTTCCATATAGATTACTATAATAAAGACAAGGATTGTTGCAATGAAGCCTAACATAGTGGGATCTTGCGTAGGAACACCATCGGAAGTTCTGAAAAAGGCGTCAGCTATGTTGCCCCCGCCAAAAATTATCTGTCCGAGGGCAAGAAATGCGCCTGAGAATTTTCCATCAAGCCCAGCATTAGGACTGAAGCTGGACCACATAATTCTTTGTGCTACTCCGGCTAGGATGAAGAGGCTGATTCCGCTTCCGATTCCCCAGCCTTTCTGTATCATCTCGTCCAAGAGCATCAGTATTATACCAGCAATTAGAAGTTGAATGAAGATGATTATGGCTGCAGTCGGCTCCGGAGAGATCACTGCTCCAGTTGAATCTGTATAATTGTATACTCCTCCTATGAGGTAGGCAGCAGCTTGGACTCCAGTCAAAAGTATAGAGAAAAACTTGTTAGCTGCAGTGAATAGAGACCGATCTTCAGGGTTACCCAAATCAGCGCCGATAATTCCTGATCCGATGAGCAACTGCAGAATGAGCCCGCCCGTTACTATGGGACCGATTCCAAGCTCTGTGAGAGTTCCTCGGCTTGAAGCAAAAATTATTCTGATGGCACCGAGGCTATCATTTCCCTCTCCAACGTTGAAGAGTGGTGTCTGGCTCATTACAAGATATATTACCATTGCGATGCCTGTCCAGAAGAGTTTTTCGTTGAAGCTCACTTTTCTGATTGGTGAACCTACTTCAGGCATGTACCGTGACAACGGTCCGAACATTGAAAGGAATCTGCCAGCCATGATCTACTCGCCTTCATTCTCAAGTTTAATATTTTGTAAGCTGAGTGGTTAATTTGCGTATGTTGAACACAAATATAAACACTTTGACAACTTAGGTTACTAAATCAAGCAACCCAAGAAAAAATCGGCGTCTATGCTTCTGCTTCTTTGAGGATTTCTCCCCCTGCCTCTTCCAGTTTCCGGGAGGCAGCCTCAGAATAGGACGCAACTTTAACAACCATAGGTTTACTTATGTTACCAGTTCCCAAAAGCTTGTCAAAACCAAGGTTTTCTAAGTCCAAGAAGATTTTCTTGTCTTTTTTCTCCAGTTTCTTCTCTGATTCCAGTCTGTCAGCCAAGTCATCCAATTTTCCGATGTTGATGATGTTGACTTTTTTGCCGAGGGCTCTGGCGGACACGAATCCCTTCTTTAGCCAGTAGTCAGGTTCATGCTTTAGTACGTACGTCCATTTGTGTTTGTCGTACCCTGCTTTTCCATGTCCTCCACGTCCTCCTCCAGCTCTATGCTGTCCTATCTGACCGTATCCATGGGTTCTGGACCCACGCTGTTTTCTAACTTTCCTAGCTTTATGCGGCAAACTTCAAACCTCACTTCTTCACAGATATTTTATCCTTTCTAACATGCTTCTCTAAGCTTTCCATTTTAACTTCCAACACGCCATTCTTGTATGACGCACGCGCAGACTTTGGATTCACTTTAGTTGGAAGCTTATATTCGTTATACCAATCAAAGTCATCCGTATCAACGGAGACAGTTAAACAATTCTCAGTTACACGAAGATCAATGTCCTCTTTCTTGACTCCTGGAAGCGCGGCTAAAACAATTAAAGAGTCGCCATCCGCGATGAGATCCACCAGAGGCTCAGATTCATCATACTCTTCTTCTTCGATTTGCTGTGGTCGACGACCGCCCAAATCGTAAATTCTTGGCTTTCCGTCAGGACCAAGTTTTATGGAGAAACCTTGGATACGATTACGTCTGCTTGGCGACTTGTCATCGGAATCCTCAGAAGCCTTCTGGATAGTTTCGTCTATCAGATACTCTAGCTTTTCGAGCTCTTCATAGATGTCATTGAACCAAGGACTCTTCTTTTTTCTTCGTCTCCACCACGGATTGCTCAAGCAAATTCCTCCCTTAACTGAGATTGTGCTGATATGGTAACTATAAAGATTATTGCTTTTTCGTTATACCATTCTTTTCAGGAGTTCGTTGATTTCGTCTCCTCTATATCCTGCTTCTCCACCAGCAGCAAAACTTCGTTTCACTTTCCCTTTGAAGCCCTTCTTGGGTGGACGCAGACGGAACACAGGTTTAACTTCAGGAAGACTACTGAACTCCACTTCCACTTTGAATATGGCCTCAGCCAACTCATCCAACGACTTGTAATCCAACTCTTTAGCGTACTCGTCAGTCAATCTCTTGTCGCCTACAAGCTTTCCCCTCTTCTTCAAAAGGAGAGCTACGTTCTCCTGGGAGACCTCGCCCCAAGTCAAGTAATCCTTACTTTTTCGCAGCATACCATTGTATGCGGGACGATCGTCAAGCAACGTAGCGTGACAGTTTCGGGTTAGCCGGAGCATAGCCATAGTGTCTTTGATTTCCTGAGAAATGTCACTTATGCCACGAATCCGAACTGCAACCAAACATTTTCTCTGTTTTTCCATGTTAACTCACCCAATCCTCTGGCGTGACCAACATGTAGGTCTTCTTGAGAGCATCAAAAACAGCATAGGCAAAGGAGGGAACAGTCCTTGTGGAGCCGTAGCTGTTGGTCCAGCAATCCTTTACACCAGCCAAACCCAAGATAACTTTGGCTGCTTCGCTAGCAACAAGACCCAGACCTCGCGGTCCAGGAATCAGAACAACCTCAACTCCACCGCATTCGCCGCTAACTTGAAAGGGCAGAGAGTGATGTTTTCCGCATCCGCATTCCCAGCATCCACAACCTCGACGCACAGGAGTGATGTTGAGGCGGGCATCCACAGCAGCTTTTTCGATGGCAGAGCGTACTTGTTTTGCTTTTCCTGATCCTAAACCTACGTAGCCGTCGCGGTTTCCTACAACTACGACAGCCCTGAACTGGGATTTCTCTCCAGCATCAGTCTGTTTCTGCACTAAACCTATGTTTATGACTTCTTCCTGGAGGTCTGGAAGAAGAACATCCACTATCTCGGACTCTCTTATCTTGAGTCCTTCCATGAACAGCTCTTCTATGGAGGAGATTTTCCCCTCTAGAACCATTTTCCCCAGCTTTGTACGGGGAACCCAAGTTTCAAACTTATCATTGCTGGCTCTCATGTTTCATCCTTCTTTCCTTTCACCTTTTTCTCAAACGAAGATGTGATTTTGTCTTTTACTGCAGAAAAGTGTTCAGCCAGCTTTTCTGGCTTTAATCCTTTCTTAAGAGATTTGGAAAACTTCTGTTGATAGACTTCGGGTTCTGAAGCCAGCTGACTTCCGTAGTCTGCGATGTGCTGTCCGCTTATTCTACTTTCGTCAGGAAGTATTTCTTCACTGTGGGGGACCTCAACGCCAGAGTCAACAACACCTTTTAGGGCAGCAAAAACTCGCGTTCCCTTGGAGGGAATATTTAGACCAATATCCAAGAAAGCTTTCTCCACGCCATTGGCAATTGCTTTGTAGCCACAAAGTAGACCGGTCAGATAGGCTGATGGAATGTTTCCGCCGTTGCTTAACCAGCCGTAGGTTTTTGCTAATTCACTTGAGTGTGCTGAAACAATGACCTTGTCTCCTATGGCTTCAGATTCGATTATCTGAACGATTGCATGTTTCAGAGTGAGTCGCACTACTAAACGTGGAACCTTTGACAGAACAAGGGCTCTACGTGTGCGATAGTTTGTTTTTCCTTCTCTGCGTCTGCGGAAAGGAACCCGATATCTTGGTCCAGTTGCCATCATCGTTTCCTCCATAAGCCATGGGTTCGGATGTAGCGCTCTAAATCAGCCTTTGATTCGAAGACACCGCTTTCTGACATGTCATACATTTTTCGGTAAACACTTTCTGTGATGGCACGGCTGTCTTTCAATTCCCGCAATCTTCTTCTTATGGGCCTAATTCGGCTCATCCAAGCCTGTTTCTTGGTAATCTTTGATCGTGCAGGACCGCTCTTTCCTCCAGGTCCACGCCTTAAGCCTTTCTTCCTTTTTTCGTTCAAAACTCTGGCTCGAGCGCGACTGATGCCTTTTTCTGGAAGGGCTTTAACAACTTTTTCGTGAATCAGTTTCCTGATTTCTTCTCTTGTAATGGCTGCCTCAACGTAATCTATTCTTTCTGGATCTATCCAAACTCGGTTTTCTCCAACCTTCATGATTTCGGCGGCTAATCGACGCTGACTTTTTAGACTCAACGTTACTTCTCTCCCTCAGACAGATCTTCTGTCTCTTCTATTTCCTCGCCTTCCTTGAATTCGTCAGGCTCTCGTATCCTTCTTGGATTCAAAACATGGATTCCTTTTTCTCCAGCTAGTGCCATGATTTCAACCCTTTTTCTGTTTCCGACCGTCTGAGCTATTCTTATAGCCTGCAATTCAGGGTCTATTCCCCCTAAATCAGCCGTAGAATAAACGCGAATCTCTACGAAACCTGACGGATGAAGACCCCTCGTTTTCTTGGGGCTTCGGTAACCAGTAGTCGGAGAGACGGGCCATCCCTTGACCTTCTTCCGCATTTTGCTGTCTACGCCATGAGGCTTTCTCCAGCGGTCACCTACACGCTTGTATCTCCAGCTTTCTTGGCGCCTGAACCGGGGTTTTTTGCGTTTACCCAGCGCCTTTTTCGGGAACACTTTTTCTGTGACTACTTCATGTTCTTCCGTTGTCATTCTTCAAGTCCCTCATGCTTCTCGTAAACGTATATGCCATCCAGAAACACTCGCGGATCTTTACTTTTGATTTTTGTCGAGTTCTGGATGTTTGCAGCAGTTTGGCTGACATCCTCAAGGTTGATTCCCTTAATTATAACGTCGTCTCCCTTGACTGTGACTTGGGTGTCACCCATTATCTTGGCTGTACGTGGGCTTCGTTCTCCAGTGAAGTTCGTGATGGTGAAAGTTTTTCCCTGGATTTTTGCAGTTATTGGGAAGTGAGAGAAAACAATCTTCATTTTGAAGGTGAATCCCGTTGTTACGCCCTTTATCATGTTTTTGATGTGAGAACGGACAGTTCCTACAAGGGCGGCTTCCTTTTTACGGGGCCAACTAGCCTTAACGGTTACGGTTTTTCCTTCCAGTTGAATGTTTATGGGCGCATGTGAAAAGTCTCTGGTCAATGCTCCTTTCTCGCCTCTAATCGTGACTACTCTACCGTCAAGCGTACCCTCTACGCCGTCAGGGATTTCGACAGTTGCCACAGTTTCAATTGCACGCATTTTCCGTTTCTCCTAATAAACAAACGCCAAAAGACGACCACCAATCTTCTTGGCTTTAACCTCTTTATGGGACATAACACCTTGAGATGTAGAAAAGACCAGTACTCCTATTTCTCTGGAGGGGAGAAACTGTTTTTCCCAGTTTTCTATTTCTTTAGAATTTACAGGAATTCTGGGTTTTATGGCACCACATTTGTTAACTCTGCCAAGAAGCTGTACCCTAAATTTTCCAGAGCGTCCATCATCAATGAATTCGAATTCTCCGATGTAGCCGTTCAACTGCATTACTCGCAAGACACGCCCCAAAAGTTTTGAGGCTTGACCGATTATACATTCACGTTTTCGTCGCATCTCGTTGTTGATTATGGTGGTTAAACCGTTTGCGAGCGTGTCCATCATAGGCAAACCTGATACATCTCCTTTCACTCATACTTCCTGAAACCTAGGTCTTTAGCAATTTCCCTGAAACATTGACGACACAAATTCAAATCGTACCTACGGATAAGTGCACCGTAAGAGCCGCATCGTCTACAGGGTCGACTGCCCTTACCAGACTTTCGCTCTACATTAGATTGCTGTTTCACCATGGTTTCACCAATTTTATGCTATTTGAACATCAAACTCGTCTTTAATAAATAGTATCGCTTCCTTGGAGGTCAGCAGATGGTCTTTTCCAACATCACACTTGACACGGTGTCTCCGCTTAACACGATATCCTGCCCTGCCAAGGGAAACGGCAACATCCATCCCATGGATACCGAGCTCAGGCGAATATTTGGTGCCAGGAATGTCAATGTGTTCCTTTATTCCAAAGGAGAAGTTGCCTTGCCGATCAAAGCAATACTTTGAAAGTTTTTTATCAACGGCAATGAAAGCCTTCCTGAGAAACGCGTCTGCCTTTTCTCCTCGAAGAGTAACTAGGCACGCTATGGACTCGCCTTTTCTGATGCCAAATTCACGTATTGTTTTTTTGGCTTGTCTCTTGGAGGGCTTCTGACCAGTTAATTGTGTTAGAATCTTCACCGCCTGTTCCAATGGTGTCCCTGATTTGCCAACTGACATGTTGACAGTCACCTTTTCGATTCTAGGTCTAAGCATGGGGTTTCCAGTCCACTCTGATTTTGGCTTTTTAACCACGACTTTAGGCTCCACCTTCTCCTCCACTACAGGCTTTTCAGCTTTGGATGGAGCTTCTGGCTTGGAAACTTCCGTTTTAGCGGGCTTCTTTGGTTCCACTTCTTCTTTAACAGCAGAAACCTGAGGTTTGGCTACTTTCTTTTTAGGCGCTTCCTTCTTCTCTTCAGCAACGCCTTTAGTTATCACTTTCTTCTTTGCTGCTGGCTTTTCAGTTACAGGTTTTTTTTCAGCTTTAGGAGCCTCAGGTTCAGCAACTTTTTCTTTTACAGGAGGAGTTGTCTTTTCTTCTGCCAAGTTAAGCTGCCTCCGGTAGGGATATGGAGGATGCCTTGTCGCCTAGGATGAAAACGAAATCAAGGATTGTCTGGAACTGGTCGCCATTAGTGTCTTCGATTGTGACAATTGTGTCTCTGCGTTTTTGTTTTGGTTTCTTTTCGATGGTTGTGACTTTGCCAACTTTGCCCATGTTTTTGCCGCCAATTACGATTGCATTCGCGCCTTTAGCTAGCTTCGTGTGTCCAAGAATTTCTCTTTCAGGGACACTGAGCTGAAGCACATCAAGAGTTTGATACACATCCTCTTGAGGTGCCTGAGGGTTGCCTACGTTAATCAGGGAGCTTGTTCCGTCATGAAGATCAAGTTGCACTTGTCCGCCCTTTACAACGGTTTTGTCTTCTATTCTGTAGAGTTTGACAGCCGCTTCATCAGATTTGATTGGATGAAGCATCAGACCTTTCTTAGAGGGCAGGATTCGATAAGATTTCTTGGCATCAACTATTGAGACGACGTCCATCAGACCGACGAGAAAACGTTCGTCCCGTCTGACTTTTCCGTCAACCATCAGCTTTCCCTGAGAAATTATGTTCTTAGCTTCTTTACCTGTCTTGGCAAGTCCAAGCATATCCCGCACAATAAGGGCAAGGGGCAAAGAACCTGAACGTGAATGAGGTCCAGACTTGGACATAACTGTCCAAACAGCCTCTTTCCTATGAATAGGCCACAATTTCGGCGCAGGTTTCCTCTTTAAATGTCCGCGTTCGCCTTTTCTTCCCAATTATTTTCCCTCAGTTTTTTTGGTTGTTTTACTGGTTTTAGTTTTCTTTTTTGTCTCTTTTTTCTTAGGCTTCTCTTCGGCGATTTCAGCTTCAGGTGCACTCTTTCTTTCCAGAATCTTTTTGCGCCATTTGTCATCAAGATTCAGGCGGGTAATCATCACCTTTGATGGATGAATAGGGACAGGAATGCTGGTTCCATCAACCTTTTCCCGATTTGCTCCCTCAACAAATATCCGGTATTTTTTCCGCTCAATCTGGGTGACCTTTCCTTCAGTGTTCTTAAGGTCTCCCCTCATGATCATGACGGTGTCGCCTTTCTTCACCGGAACAGAGCTGGTGCCATGAGACTCCTTAAGCTTAGATGAAAGGGGCGCAGAGAATCTTCTGTATCGCTCGTTTCCTGAAGCTTGATACAGCCTTTTTCTCTGTTTAGTAGGTTTTGTGCTCTTCATCTCTCGAATCTCCTATAGAATGATGCTGGCGGCGCTAGCGATTCTAGGCCACTTTTCTGCCGCCTCTTTTGCAATGGGTCCTCGAATTTCTGAGCCCCGCATTTCTCCTTCAGGAGTCATTATTACAGCCGCGTTATCCTCGAACTGAACCCAGACTCCGTCAACACGACGGAACGGTTTCTTCTGACGAACCACAACGGCATGAAAGATTTTCTTTCTCATGTCAGGTGTGCCTTTTCTTACTGAGACAGTGACTAGGTCACCTACAGAAGCTGTTGGAACACGACATAGTCGTCCTTTGTATCCCACAACTTGAATTAGCCTGATTTCTCGGGCTCCCGAATTGTCTGCACATTTCACGATGGAGCCGTTTGGCAATCCTCGGGAAATTTTGGGTTTCTGGCCGACGACGCCTTTTGCCATGAAAGCACGAGACTTAGCTCTTGCTGCCACTTGATCCATCCTCCAGTTTTTCTATGGCAACGAATGAGACGGTTTTGCTTAATGGACGGCATTCTGCTAGCCTCACTTTGTCTCCCGCTTTGATTTCTAGGCAGGGTGGACTGTGGGCAGCTACATTGGCGCGTCTTCGTTCGTATCTTTTGAATTTGGGCACGTAGTTCAGGTAGTCCCTGCGGACGATGATGGTTTTTTCCATTTTGTCGCTGACTACGATTCCTTCTAGAGTGTGTCCTCTTAGGGCTAGTTCTCCGTGAAAGGGACAGTCAACGTCATTGCATGTTTTCTTTGGTTTTTTTGCCGTAATGGCTGACATTTACCATAGCCTCCTAGGTCGTTTCTTAATTCTATCTTCAGGTCGTCCCATGATAACTTTGCCGTCTATCTCTACAACTGTTCCGTCTGGCATGACAAAATCGAAAACAGATGTGTCTTTGACGACAACTTTCCTGTTATCATTATGTAGAATTGTGAAGGTGTTTCGGGTTTCGTCAACTACTCTACCCGATATTCCCACTACATGGGGATTTGAACTCTTAACCACCGTAACATCGAGGCCGATGAATTCATGCTGAACTATGCTGGGAGTAACCTTCATCATTTTGTTTCAGTCTCCCTTTCTTCGGCTTCGATTGTGAGTATGCGGGCAATGGCTTTGCGTAGTTCCCGTATTCTGGCTGGGTTGTCGATGGAGCCTCCTGCCTCAACCATTGTTTTCAGTCTTGCGAGTTCTGTTCGAAACTCGTTTACCTTTTCTTGTCGCTTCTCAGAAGGCATTTCGCGAATTTCTTTTAAACGTAAAATTGCCATCTTATTTTTCAGCCTCTTTCTTTTCTTTAGCTGGAGCTGCCTTTGGTTTGGCTACTTTCTTTTTGGATGCCTTCTTCTCTTTGGCAGGAGTAGCTTTGGCTTTAGTTGCCTTCTTTTTTGGCGCCGCTTTTTCTTCAACTTTAGAAGCTTTAGGCTTGGTTACTTTCTTTTTAGCTGGCTTCTTTTTCGGTGTCGTTTTTTCTTTAGCAGCAGAAACTTTAGGTTTGACTGCTTTCTTTTTTGGCGCTTTCTCCTTTTCTTCAGCAACTTCTTTAGTTTTCGCTTTCTTCTTTGCTACAGTTTTTTTCGCTTTGACTGGAGCTTTTGGTTTAGAAACCTTCTTTTTAGCTGATTTCTTTTCTTTTTCAACAACTACTGCTTCAGTTGCTTCAGGCTCCGCTTTCTTCTCTGTTGGTTTTTCAGCTTTGGATGGAGTTTCTGCTTTGGCTACTTTCTTTTTGGATGCCTTCTTCTCTTTGGCAGGAGTAGCCTCTGCTTCAACGACTGGAGCTTCAGTTACAGGTTTTTCTTCAACCTTAGGAACTTCAGGTTCAGCAACCTTTTCCTCTACAGGAGGGGCGGGCTTTTCTTTTACAGGAGCTGTTTCTTCGGGCGGGAGAACTTCGGGTTCGGGTGTTGTCTCTTTTGTTACTACGGGTTCTTCCATGATTGCTGTTTCTGGCTCAAACTCTTCCTCGATTACATGTACTTTTACTTGATCGGGAAACTGTGCATCTGGGGGAATTAGTCGCACTTTGACGCCTAAAATTCCAGGTTTCGTCTGAACGTGTAACTCGGCTTTTCTCATGTATTTTCTTGGGGGTTCCCCGCTTTTGGGCAGGTATCCTGTTCTGAACTTTTCGTATCGAGCTCGGTCAGTTCGTAGCTTGCCGCTGATGATGATTTCTGCGCCCAGTGCTCCTGCTTCCATGGTTTGAGTTAGTCCCCAAAAGCCAGCTCTTCGGTAGTGAACACCCCGTTTCAGGGCTGAGGCAATCCGTGACGCCACAACATGTGCGTTGAGTTCAGGGATTTCGATTTCTGCTACTGAAATCTGGGGGCTGGGAAGCTCAAACTTTTCTTCAAGAACCTTTGCAAGGGCTCTTATGGTTTCTCCACCTCTTCCAATGACCAGACCAGGGCGCATGGTGTAGATTACTAGGTGGGTTCCCAGAGGGGTTTTTGTGATGCTTACGCCACCGTAGCCTGCTCTTTCGAATTCGTTCTGCAAAAATTCGTCAATTTCGGTCTTCTTTATTGAATCTTCTATGAAGTGTTTAACTACAGACATTAAGTTGCCTCCAGCTCTTCCAAAACAAGCTCTACATGAGAAAGTGTGTTAAATCTGGGTGACGACCGCCCAAAGGCTCGTGGAATAAAACGTTTTATTTTCATTCCAGGGTAGGCTGAAGCATGAATTATTCGTAGCCTCTCCATGTCAAGACCCTTATATTCTGCATTCGCCTCAGCGCCTTCAAGAACCTTCAAAATCTGTTGTGCAGCCTTTACAGGGTATCTGCCAGCGAAAGCTTTTTCTAAACCGTGGCGATGCCCCACTTTCTTGTTAAATCTACGGAATGGAACGGGTTTCTTCTTCAGAATAACCTGATGAAGGTAGTCTTTTGCTTGATCAAGATTCATTCCTTTTATGGTCTTGCACACTTCTCTTGCGTGCTTGTGTGATACTCTTAGCTCGTGTCCGCTAGCTTTGACCATCTTCTCAGGATCCACGTCCGTTATTGAGTAGCCCCATTTTGGCATATCTATCGTCAAGTGAGTAACAAGCAGGATATTTAAGGCTTTATGGCGAAAAGAAAAGCCAGCCACTTCAAGATGGCTACATAATGAACCAAGAAGAAGCGAATTGAATATTGTTGGGCAGTTGGTTGAAGTTTTGGCTGACACTGAATGTTGCATGTTTTGACAACAAAATCAATATTGAAGACATCCTCAATAGAATGTGAAAGCTAGAAGGAAAGGGGTTGAAAGAGAGTTTGACGGAACAAAAACAGGTTGTAGAGGCTCTAATGAAGCCTGAAGCCTACGATGAAGAAACTGGAAAAATTGAGTTGAAACAGACCCATATATCATTCGTCTTCTTGACAGGAAATTTTGTTTACAAGATAAAAAAGGCTGTAGACTTTGGGTTCCTAAATTTTTCAACCCTCGAAAAGAGACGTTTCTTCTGCGAGAAAGAGGTGGAACTCAACAGACGCTTATGCGGGGACATGTACATTGAGGTTGTTCCAATCACCAAATCAGACAGCATCAGAATCGGCGGCGAAGGAGAAGCCATAGAATACGCAGTAAAAATGAAACGGATTCCTGAAGAAAAAATTATGACAAGGCTTCTTGAGGAAGGAAAAGTTGACAAAAAACTCGTTGACAAAATGGCAAAGATCATAGCCGAATTCCATCTGAAAGCGGGAACAGGCAAGAAAACAGGCGAATTCGGGTCCTTGCCGATAATAGAAACAAATTGGAAAGAAAACTTTGACCAAAGCAAAGAATTTGTCGGCGAAACAATATCACAGGAAAGCTACAATCAAATTCATGAAAAAGTGGATGGCTTCATGAAGAGAAATGCGGCATTTTTTGCCAAGAGAGTGGCTGAGAACAGAATTAAAGAATGTCATGGTGACATTCATTCGGGTAACATCTTCGTTGCGGACAAGATCTACATTTTCGATGCCATAGAATTTAATGAAAGATTCAGAATTTGCGATGTCGCCTCTGACGTTGCTTTCTTGGCAATGGATCTGGATTTCAAAGACCGCAACGACCTCTCCAACTATTTTGTCGAGAGATATGTTAAGTATTCGGGAGACAAAGAGTTAGAAAAACTTCTTAATTTCTACAAGTGCTACCGAGCTTACGTGCGCGGAAAAGTTGTCAGCTTCAGACTAAAGGACGCTAATGTGGGCAAAGAGGAAAAGGCTGCAGCAAAAAAAGAGGCAAGAGCATACTTCGATTTGGCTACGGAATATGCAAGACAGCTCTGACCAGAAAAGCGTTCTACTTGATGAATTGTTCTGCCACATAATCCGGGACTTTGACAGTTCCCATGATGATAGGGTTTTGGTGGCAGTCGCTTCCTCCCGTCATTATTAGTCCATGCTTTTTGGCAAAGTTCACGTAGTGGCTGGTTGTTTCAGCGGTGTTTCGGGAATGCCAACACTCTATCCCGTCAATGAGACTTAGCATCGAGTCTTCGATTATTCTAGTCTGTTCCTGAAGAGATTTGGTTAGCTTCGATAATGATGTTCCGTAAGGGTCGTTGGGGTGGGCTAAAACCACTATTCCGCCAGCGTTTCTCAGCAGACTAGAAGCTTCTTCAAGGTACAGGGGATATTTAGGAACGTTACATCTTACTAGATACTTATCGAAGGCTTCCTGTCTGTTGCAGACAATGTTCTGTTTCACCAGATAGTCCGCTATGTGAGGTCGCCCTAGCACACCATCCGCAGAATTCTGAATTTCGGTCAGGTCATCGGCTGTAAACTTTTTGAGTCCTTCCTTTCCGAATTCGGTGTTGAGTTTCTTTAGGATTTCTGCGGCACGTTTTTCACGGTACTTCGCAATCTCATCGAGTTTGCTCGTTAATGCCCTGTTGTTTACGTCAAACTGGTAACCTAGAAGGTCCAAGGACACAGATTTGCCACTTCGATAGTTAGGGTGCGAAAAAGTTACGTTCAATTCAACGCCTGTCACGTAGTGTATTCCGTTCTTTTGTGCTAAGGCTTCTGCTTGCTTTTGGCAGCCGATTGCGTCGTGGTCAGTAATAGACATTAACTCGATGTTTCTGGCTTTAGCTTCTTCAATGATTTCTTCAACAGACATGTTTCCGTCAGAACAAGTTTTGGAGTGTATATGCAAATCGATTATCATAACACAACTTTAGCCCAATTATCTGATTATCTGCCCGATTATGTACCAGTCTTCTGGGTTGTCAAGTTCGGTGTCAACAGTCAAATGAGTTACATTAAGGTCGGGGTGCCTCTGCTTCAGGTCGTTCAAGTCGACCTCTTCAAACTTCTTCTTGTTGGCGATGTAGGCTTCCTGGGTTAAGGCGTTTGATTCGTAATTCTCTTTGGTTCTCCGCAGAATCCTTGCAATGGATGCGTTTTCAGAGCAGCTGGTCTGAAGGATAACAAAGGGTATCTGTGTTTTTGCGGCTATCTCAGCGGCGCGCCTCCGCAGTTTCTGGGTTACAAAAGTTGCATCCAATATTACGCCCTTGCCTTTCCTTGCAAGAGCTTCTGCTTGTCTGAACATTTCGTTATAGACCAGTTCTCGTTTGTTCATGTTTCCTGCAACTTTGGCGTCGAAGATGTCCTCGTTTTTGAGAACCTCCAGTCGAATCAGGTCGGTTCTGAGAATGGGGTAACCTTTGATTTTTGAGATTTCTTGGGAGGTTTCCGTTTTCCAGGTTCCTGGAAGTCCACAGGTGATTAATAGGATGTTGGGGTTTAGTTCAGTTTCAACAAATTCGGCGAAGGGTTCCCGCATAGGTGCACCTCGTTTCGTGGAATAGTTAAGGCGCGAATAACATAAACTTTTGCATGAAGAAAATAGCGACTGCGAATAGGTGTTCCAGCAGGCATAAGGGGCTTTACATGGTTTTATGGAGCCACTGTTGTTATAAGTGAATTCCACGAGTTCATTTTGATGAAAGATGAAGATTGACGTTAGAGCAGCCGTGGGTTTCGGGTTCGTCGTGGTGGGCTTGTTGATTGTTCTCGACCATTTCCTGATTTGTGGAAGACTCTTTGACTTAGACGACATCCTTCATCACGAATTCTTTTGGGCAATATTCTTCACAGCAGGGCTGACGCTACTGTTAGTTAGTGTCTTTGACCGAAAGTGAAAAGGTGTCTTTAAGAATTTTTCAGAAAAAGACTGTTTTCAACAATGTACCTCTATTAGGCTCCTAATA